>NZ_RYFV01000023.1 GCF_004104015.1 Actinomyces oricola
CCTGCGGGCTCTGGGGTCGGATACCTTGGCCAGGACATCGAGCAGACTCTGGCGCGACAGGACCTCGATGGGGCAGGATGGCATAGCGGCGTGGCCTCACCTTCGAGGAATGCAGGACTGTTTAAGCGCTATCCATCATCTCCCAGGCAGGCCACGCCGCAACCCCCGCACCCCCAGAACCCGCCATCACCCCAGGCCAGCCCCACAACAAACGACTTTGCCGAGCCCCTGCGGTGCTGGCGCGCGGATGTCAGCCGAGCGGGCATGAACGTCGGCCAGGGACGGGGAGCGCCACGTGGCCCACATGAGGTCAGGGCCCGTGCGGGGGTCTAATACCCGGCGCGGATGTCTTCACGCCCCCTCGGCGTTCATGGCCGGCTCGGCGAACCAGATCATGGTCTCCCCGTACCTCCGCGAGGAAAAACACGTCAGGCCGGCGGGCCATAGCGGTTCGGGCGCGCGCGCGGAGCGCTCCACCACCACTACCGCCCCCGGCGCCAGCCACGGATCGTTAATCCTGGTCAACGGCTCAAGGATCGCCAGAAGGCCGGCCTCATCGAGATCATAGGGCGGGTCAATGAGAACCAGATCCACCGGCGCCCCCGCCGTCCCGGCCAAGAACGTGGCCGCCTTCGCCGCCACCGCGCGCACGCCGCGCAGCTTCAGAGCCCGCGCGTTGCGCTTGCACACCTTGATCGCCGCCCGACTCGAATCCACCAAGGTGACGTCCGTGGCCCCCCGGCTAGCGGCCTCCAGGCCCAGGGCCCCAGAACCCGCGCACAAGTCCAGGACCCGCGCGTCGTCGACCACGCCATAGTGCTCCAGGCGTCCGAACACCGCCTCACGAACCCGCTCCGAGGTTGGCCGTGTCCCTGAGCGCGGCACGTCAATGCGCCGTCCGCCCACCTTCCCGGCAACGATTCTGGCCATAAGCAGACCTTACGTGAGAGCCTGCCCCCGTCCCGTTAGGCTTGCGGGCATCCCGCCGAAGAGCAGTACATCGACAATTAGAAGAGGGACGAATGTCGTCCACCGATTCTCACGCCGATCCGGCCCTGACCACCCCCTGGAAGCTGCCCGACGAGCCCACACCGGGCCGCGGTAGACGCGTCGCGCCCCGGTCCTGGTTGCGCACGGACGCGCCCCGCCTCAGCCTCAACGGCTCGTGGGCGTTCCGCCTCCACCCAGTCGCCCATCCTGAGGGCCTGGACGAGACGGGCGCCCCCATCGAGCCCAGCTTCGACACCACTGACTCCAGCCTGGGCCCCTGGGAGAGCATTGACCTGCCCGCCCACTGGGTGCTCACAGGGGAAGGGCGCCGCGGCCTGCCCGCCTACACCAACGTCCAGTACCCCATCGCCGTCGACCCGCCTTTCGTGCCCGACGCCAACCCCACCGCCGACCATGTCCGCAGCTTCGAGCTGCCCGCCACCTGGCCGCTGCCCAGATCCGCGGCCCGTCGCAATGCCAACCCCCAGCACGACACCGTCGACTCCATCGCCAACGCCGCCCGGCCGCCGGCCGCCGCCCCCAGCGCCCGCGACTACCTGCGCTTAGAAGGAGTGGAGTCCTTCGCCTCAGTGTGGGTCAACGGCACCTGGGTAGGCTCCACTCAGGGCTCTCGCCTGCCGCAGGAACTCGACGTCACCGGCCTGCTGCACCCGGGCCGCAACACCGTGGCCCTGCGGGTCTCCCAGTGGTCGCCGGGCACCTACCTCGAAGACCAGGACCAGTGGTGGCTGCCCGGCGTCTTCCGGGACGTCGAGCTGCTGCACCGCCCCGCCAACGGCATAGAGGACGTCTGGGTCCGCTCCGACTACGACCCCGCCACCGGCACCGGCTCCCTGGACGTGGAGGTCACCGGCTCCTTCGCCGCCTTCCCCGTGGAGGTCACCGTGCCCGGGCTCGGGCGCAGCGCCCGGCTGCCCGGCCCCGGCACCCGGCACCTGGAAGTGGGCAAGGTCGAGCCCTGGAGCGCCGACCACCCCCGCCTCTATGACGTCGTCGTGGCGGCGGCCGGGGAAACCGCCCGCCTCGTGACAGGGTTTCGCCGCGTCGAGGTCATTGACGGTCAGATCAGAGTCAATGGGCGGCGCCTGGTCATCGCCGGCGTCAACCGGCACGAGATCAACGCCCTGCGCGGCCGCGTCTTCGACGAGGACTGGGCCAGGAGAGACCTGGCCCTGGCCAAGGCCCACAACGTCAACTCCATTCGCACCTCCCACTACCCGCCCCACCCGCGCCTGCTGGAGCTGGCCGACGAGATCGGCCTGTGGGTCATGGAGGAGTGCGACCTGGAGACGCACGGCTTCGAACTCCACGGCTGGGCGGGCAACCCGACCGCCGACCCCGCCTGGAGGGAAGCCTGCCTGGATCGCGCCCGCCGCATGGTCGAGCGCGACAAGAACCACCCCTGCATCCTGTTCTGGTCCCTGGGCAACGAGTCGGGCACCGGCGCCAACCTGGCGGCCATGGCCCAGTGGATCCGCCGCCGTGATCCCAGCCGCCCCCTGCACTACGAAGGGGACCACGAATGCGCCTACACCGACATGCACTCGCGCATGTACCCCACCACGGAGGAGGTCGCCGCCGTCGTCGCCCGCGGGGCCACCGACCCCGACGGCGCCGCCCCCATCGCCTGGGCGGGCCACCCCGCCGCCAGGCTCACCCCCGCCCAGGCCGCCCGCGTGCGCACCCTGCCCTACATAATGTGCGAATACCTGCACGCCATGGGCACCGGCCCCGGCGGAATCGAGGACTACACGGAGCAGATCGAGCCCAACCCCCGCCACGCCGGAGGATTCGTATGGGAGTGGCGCGACCACGCCCTAGTCGATCCGCGACCCGGAGCCGCCGGCGCCCTCAGGTACGGCGGCGACTTCGGTGAAACCGTCCACGACGGCAGCTTCGTGTGCGACGGCATGGTCTCAGCCGCCTCCCGACCCTCAGCGGGCACCACCGCCTGGGCCAACGCGGTCGCCCCCGTCCTGGCCACCGCCGACCCCGCCGTCCCCGGCGTGGTGGCCGTGCGCAACCGCCACCACACCCGCACCACCACCGGGATGCTCCTCATCTGGCAACTGGCGTCGGAGGACACCGCCGACGCCGTCCCCCGCGGGGAGGAGCCCCTGCCCGTCCTGGGCCCGGGGGAGTCCGGCACCATTGTCGTCCCCGACCTCGCCCAGGCCCTGGCCTCCCGCGCCGGCGAGGGCCAGGACCTGCGGGTCTTGACCGCCGTCCTGGACCCCGTCATCGCCGGGGTCGACGACGACGGCCCCCGCCAGATCGACCCGACCACCGGGGCCCGCCTCCTGCCCCAGGTGGGGTGCAGCGACGCCGCCGGGCGCCGCGTCATGAGCATCCGTGAAGTGCGCGTGCCCGTCATCCACGGTCTGCGCAGCCCCCAGGGGGCCGCCGGCAGCGCCCCCGCCCCCGCCCGCCGGCCCGGAGGCGGCATTGACCTGGGGCCGGCCCACCTCGACCGCGCCGGCCTGCTCACCACCCTGGCCGGAGTGAGCGTCGTCGGCCCGCTGCCCACGATCTGGCGGGCCCCCACCGACAATGACGAGGGCCACGGCCCCCTTGACTACTGGCGTGCCGCCCCCACCAGGGCCGCCCTGGGGGCGGGCGCGGGACGGTCGGGCCCCTCCAGCGCCGACCGTTGGCGCCAGGCCCGCCTGCACCTCATGAACCGGCGGCACCTGGAAACCGAGCCGGAGGGGGACTGCGTGACGGTGCGCTCGCGCTGCTCCGCGCCCTCACGCACCTGGACCCTGGAAGTGACCACCACCGCGCGCGCCGAACGCGGCGGGGTGCGCCTGCGCACCCGGATCGTGCCCACCGGGGACCTCCCGCCGGTCCTGCCCCGCCTAGGGGTGTGCCTGGGCTTGCCCGCCGAACTGAGTGAGGCCACCTGGAGCGGCACCGGCCCGGCCCCCGCCTACAGCGACCTCGCCGGCGCCGTGCGCCACGGGGTCTTCGCCGCGCCCGTGGGACGCATGTGGCAGCAGCCGGTGCGCCCCCAAGAAGGCGGCAACCGGCCCGGACTGCGCAGCCTGTGGCTCAAGGGCCGAGCCCATCGGGTCGTGGTGCTCATCGACCCGGGCACCCCCGTCTCCTTCTCTTTGAGCCCCTGGAGCCTGGACAACCTCACCGCGGCGGCGCACGTGGAGGAGCTCGTCGCCGACTCCCGCCTCTGGCTGCACCTGGATGCACTCCACCACGGCATTGGCTCGCGCTCCTGCGGCCCCGACGTGCGCCCCGAGCACGCGGCGGTACCGCGCCCGGTGGTAATCGAGTTCTGGATTGGGGCACGGTCCGCCTAGGCCCGGCGCGGCCGAGGGCCGGCGTCGGTAGAGCCGCCCCAGGCAGCACGGTCCACCCGGGCCGGGCGCGGTCGAGGGCCGGCTCGGCCGCGGACAGGACCTGGATCGGGCAGTGTGCTGCGCCTCCTGGTTCGGTCTCGGCGCGCGTCCCGCACCTGGCGGGAGGGGGCCGTTAGCGTGACGCCCATGAGCTTGGCCGTGTACCCCGGAAGCTTCGACCCGATCACCCTCGGGCACATCGACGTCGTGGCCCGGGCGACGGCGCTCTTCGACCATGTGGTCCTGGGGGTGGCCCACAACGCCGCCAAGACCGGCAGCCACCTGCTCGACATTGACACCCGCCTGGCCCTGGCCCGGGAGTCCTGCGCCCACCTGCCCGGCGTCGAGGTCGACACCATCCCCGGCCTGCTGGCCGACTACTGCGTCCAGCGGGGGGCCACCGCCATTGTCAAGGGGGTGCGCAACGGCACGGACCTGGACGCCGAGGTGCCCATGGCCCTGCTCAACCGCGACCTGGGCGCCCCCGAGACCGTGCTCCTGGTGGCCGCGCCCGCCCACGCCCACGTCTCCTCCTCGCTGGTCAAGGATGTAGCCCGCCATGGTGGAGATGTCACCGCATTCGTCCCCGCCCCTGTACTGCGCGCCCTGACACGTGCCTTCGCCGGTGCTTGAGCACCGCAGCCCACCAGACACCGAAGGGAAGGACCCCGCCAGTGACCACCAAACGCGACGCCGGCGACGACCTGCTGCTCATCCTCGACCAGCTCGACGAGCTCATCGCCACGGCCCGCTCCATGCCCATGAGCTCGTCGGCCATCCTCAACCGCGACGAGGCCCTGGGGCTCATTGACCGCGCCCGCCAGGCGGTGCCCACGGCCCTGCGCCGCGCCGAGCAGATCGTCGCCGACGCCGACGCCGTCCTGGCCCAAGGGCGCGAGGAGTCCGAGCGCATTATCCAGCACGCCCACGAGGAGGCTGAGCGGCTCATCGCCGGGGAGAACATTGTCCACCAGGCCAATGACCGCGCCGACGCCATTGTTGCCGCCGCCGAAGAGCACGCCGCCCAGCTGCGCAACGGCGCCGACGACTACTGCGATCGTTCCCTGGCCACCCTGGAGGGCGAGATCGACCGCCTCAGCGAACAGGTGCGCGCCGGTCGCGAGGTCCTGGCCCAGCGCATGGAGCACCGCTCGGCCTCCAGCGCGGAGGAACCCGCCCAGGGTGGCTTCCCCCGCCGCTGGGCCGGCTGGTCGGTGGACCCCGCCACCGCCCACTGAGGCGAGGGCGGGTACAGGCGGGTACATTCGCGCCCGGGACACACCGTCCCGCACCGCCGCCACGCAGGAGGAAGCCATGCCCGGACTCGTCGTCGACATCGTCGACCTGCCCCAGCAGGCGGGCAGTACCAAGAACATCCACCTGGAGGAGCCCGCCCCCGCCGACCTGGGTACCGAGGTCATTGGCGTCCAGAAAGGAACCCCGGTGGTCCTGGATGCAAGCCTGACCAGCGTCGAGGACGGCGTGCTCGTGCGCGCCCGCACCCGGGTCCATATCCACGGCGAGTGCGTGCGCTGCCTGCGCGACCTCGACGAGGACCGCACCATAGCCTTTGACGAGCTCTACCTGCTGCCCGAGGCCCGTGCCGCCCAGATCGCGCAGGGCGACGAGGAGGCCGAGGGGTTCTTCCTCGTCGGGCCGACCTCCCTCGACCTGGAGCCGGCCCTGCGCGACGCCCTCGTCCTGGAGCTCCCCTTCCGCCCCCTGTGCCGCCCCGACTGCGCGGGCCTGTGCTCGCAGTGCGGCGAGCGCCTCGACGACCTGGAGGCCGGCCACAGCCACGAGGTCCTCGACCCGCGCTGGTCCGCCCTGGCCGGGCTGCTGACCGACGCGGACCGGCCCCAGTCGGGCGGCGCCGGGACCGACGATCCAGTCCCCGACGGCGCCGGGGTCCAGGCCCCCGCCCCCACCGGCGCGCACTCCTGTCGAGAGGAGGCCTAAATGGCGTCGCGCCGCAAGCCCCGCCCCGCCCGCACCGACCTTGAGGCCCTGGTCTACCGCTGGGGTCCCGCCATTGACCCCGAGCTGCTTGACCTGGCCCTGACCCACCGCTCCTGGGCCCACGAGAACGGTGGCCTGCCCACCAACGAGCGCCTGGAGTTCCTGGGCGACTCCGTGCTCAGCATCATTGTCACCGAGTACCTGTACCGCACCCACCCCGAGGTCCCCGAGGGGCAGCTCGCCAAAATGCGCGCCGCCACCGTCTCCGAGCCGGCCCTGGCCGGGGCGGGGCGCGACCTCGGCCTGGGGGAATTCATCCGCCTGGGCAAGGGCGAGGCCCTTTCCGGGGGGCGGGACAAGGACTCCATCCTCTCCGACACCGTCGAGGCCCTTATCGGCGCCACCTACCTGACCCACGGCCTGGAGCCCACGCGCGCCGTCGTCGAGCGGCTGGTGGCGCGCTTCCTGTCCGATGCGCGCATCCGCGGCGCCGGCCTGGACTGGAAGACCAGCCTCCAGGAGCTCTCCGCCGCCCACGGCCTGGGCAACCCCTCCTACAAGGTCGAGGGCGACGGCCCCGACCACGACCGGGTCTTCCACGCCCACGCCCTGGTCGACGGCGAGGTGCTGGGGGAGGGCACCGGCCCGTCCAAGAAGATCGCCGAGCACAGGGCCGCCGAGGCCGCCTACGCCACCATCCTGGCGGCGCGCGGCGACGGCGGCCTCAACCTGCCCGGCGTCAACGACGCTCTGCGCGCCGACCTCAAGGCCCAGCAGGCCGCCAGCACCGGGTCCGGGGGCAAGGCCAGGACTGCCGGCTCAAGCACCCCGCGCCGGCCCCCGGCCGCGGGCGCCCCGGGTGGCGAGACCGCGGGCGGCACCACCAGCCGCCGGCGCGCCGCCCGCCGGGGGCCGGCCTCCAAGAGCATGACTCCGGGCAGCCCCCGATCCTAAGGGGTCCCGGTGCCCGAGCTGCCCGAGGTCGAGTCCGTCCGCCGCGGCCTGGAGCGCCACCTGGCGGGGCGCACCATCGCCGGCGTCCAGGTCTTCCACCCCCGGCCGCTGCGCCGCCAGAGCGGAGGGCCCGACGCCTTCGCCCGAGCCGTGAGCGGGCGCACCATGACCGGTGCGGTGCGCCGCGGCAAACTCCTGTGGCTGCCCCTGGACGACGGCCGGGCCCTGGCCGCCCACCTGGGCATGAGCGGTCAGCTCCTGGTGCGCGGCACTCGCCCGCCGGCCGACGGCGAGCGGGCCCGCCGTCGGGCGCCCCTGGGGGCGGACGCCGAGCGGCCCGGCACCCGGGCCGACGGGCGGGGCACGCCGCTGCGGCCGGGGGCGCCGGGAGGGCCCGAGGACGCCCCCGGCGCCCCCGCGCCGGAGCGAGACCCCTGGCCCCGCCCGCGTCACCTGCGCGTCCGCCTCCACCTGGAGCCCGACGACGCCGACGCCCCCGGCGGGGCGGCCCTGGACTTCGTGGACCAACGCATGTTCGGCGGCCTGCACGTCGTCGACCTGGTATCCACCGACGACGGTGCGCCGGGCGGACTCGGCTCCCCCCAAGCGCTCCTCCCCGCCGACGCGACGCACATTGCCCGGGACCTGCTTGACCCCGACCTGGATGGCACCAAGACCATCGCCCTTATTCGGGCCTCGCGCCGCCCGATCAAGACTCTCCTGCTGGACCAGGGGATTGTCTCAGGGGTGGGCAATATCTACGCCGACGAGGGCCTGTGGGCCGCCTCCATCCACGGGCTGCGCCCAGGGCAGGCGCTGGGCCCGCTCGTGGCCGGGCGCCTCCTGGCCTCCACCGCCCAGGTCATGGAGCGCGCCCTGACAGCGGGCGGGACGAGCTTCGATGCCCTCTATGTCGACGCCGAGGGAACAGCCGGGTACTTCGCCCGCGAACTGGCCGCCTACGGTCGAGCGGGCCAGGAGTGCCGCCGCTGCAAGACAGTGCTGTGCGCCGAGACCATTGGCGGGCGCAGCCACGTCTTCTGCCCCCGCTGTCAAAGACGCCCGCGCCGCTGACCCGACCCGGCGCTCCCCGGCTCGGGCGCCAGCGGTCGGGCGTGCGGGGTCGGGACGCGCCCGCACGGCAAATATGTGGTGCAGATCATAGATGACCGCCAATCGACAAAGATATAGATGTTCTATATCATCTAGTCTGCACTGGTCGACAAGAGGGTCGGCGCCGGGCTGATCGCGGACCCGGGCCCGCCCTCCGGGTGCACAGTCAATGATGCGCGAAAGGTCAACTGCGATGGTCAAAGAGGACGTCAAGCAGGTGTTGCACAGAATTGTGATCCTGGGAAGTAGTGGAGGGAATCTCCGCAGCCACGGCGGGAGCGATCCGGCCCGGCTGATCGCCGACACGAAGAAGCAGATCGACGCGGCGGGATTCATCCTGGACGACGTCCAGTTCGTTGGGGCGGAATCCTCTATGGATGGAATCTCGGCAAGCACTCCCGCCGAGCTGTGGGAGCTCAGGCAGGGCGCCCCCGTCGTGTCGGCGTCAGGAACCCTGGAGGAGGTCAATGCGAAGGCCCGCGAGCGCGATCGGCAGATCGCCGCCCGCGTGCGCGCCGGCGACATCTCCGGCCTCATCCTCATGAGCTGCGATCCCGACGACACCAATTCCCAGGCCATTGCCGCGGCGGCGCTAAAGGGCATCCCGGTCGTGGGCACGGGGGGAACCTCGATCGCCAAGGCGCAGTCGCTGGGGGCCAATGTGGTCGCCTCCTCGGGGACCACCGGCACGAACAGCGCCACAAGGGCCGTGGCGAACGTCTCGGGACTCGCCAAGGCGCTGGGCGTTAAGTACCGCCCCGTGCTCGGCTCCTCCTCGGCGGGGGGCGCGGCGCAGGACGAGGCCGCGTGGAGGCGGATCAGCATTCGCGGGATCATGGTGGGCAGCATCCCCGCGTTCATCTGCCTGGCCCTGGTCCTGGCTCTCAGCAAGATCCCGGTCCTGGGCGCCCTGACCGACGTCTTCGACCTTCTGATCGCGTCGCTGCCCATTGTCGTTGCGGCCGTCGCCGCACGAAAGATCTCCGGGCTCGACGAGGTCGGCCTCGTCGCCGGAGCCGTCGCCGGGATTCTCGCCGCGCCCGGAGGACTCCTGGGGGGCCTGGTCGCCGGAATCCTCTCCGGTCTCCTGGCGGCGTTCCTGATCAAGTGGACGCTGGCCAGTCACTTCCCCGCGACTACTGCGAATATTGTCACCGGGGCCCTGGGCGGCCTGATTCCCGGGCTCGTGGTCTACTACCTTCTGGCGCCATTCACCGCCCTGCTCGGCGAGTGGGTCAAGACGGCCATTGAATGGGCGCTGGAGGTCAGCCCCCTCCTGGCGGGGGCGCTGGCCGGCCTGGCAATGTGGC
The DNA here is from genome assembly GCF_004104015.1 of Actinomyces oricola. Taxonomy (GTDB): domain Bacteria; phylum Actinomycetota; class Actinomycetes; order Actinomycetales; family Actinomycetaceae; genus Actinomyces; species Actinomyces oricola. The sequence goes on from NZ_RYFV01000023.1 coordinate 9,701, forward strand.
CCTCCATTATTGGGGGCGTGTACCACTCGGTGATTCTGCCCCTGGTGCTGCTGGAGATGGGGCAGAAGGGGCACAGCTTCTTCGGCGCTATTGACATGGTGGCGCTGGTCATGACGTCGCTTGGAATCACCCTGGCCAATGTCGTCCGTCCCCGAACCAGTGGGGAGCGCGCACTTGCCGGCTCGGGGGCGGCCGTCAACTTCTTCTTCGGCACGTTCGTCGAGTCCTCCTATCCCTTCATGTTCGGGGACAAGAAGATCTTCGCGACAGCGCTTCTGGCCGCCACGGCCGGCGGCATGGCGGTCGGCGCCACCGGGGTCGAGGCCTCCGCTTATCTTCCCGCGTTCCTGGCCCCGTTCATCTCCACCAATGCGGTGGGGCTGGTTCTGGCCATGCTGACCTCATTCGCCATCGCGTTCGCCCTGACTTTCGCCACCAACACTATTCACCTCAAGCAAAGCAAGCAGAACGCCGCCGACCGGTCAGACGCCTGAGCGGCCCCCGACGGATACCGGAAAGGAAGACACGGAGATGAACCATTACCAGACCCACGACATGGACCGCCGTCGGGCCGCAGCCATGGCCAAGGTCCGCGGGGCGATCCGGGAGCACGGCGGGACCACGTTGCTGAGCACGGGGATCACCGCGGACGACGCCCGACTGGCCCGCGCCGTCATTGACACCGGCGTCAAAATGCTCGAGCCCAACCATCCGGCCATTGCGCTGGCCAGAGGGGTTCGCGGGGTCACGGACATGCACTCGGCTGAAAGCGTTCGGCACGAGGTGGAGCACGCCGAGCTCATCCGCGTGGTCAACGGGGTCCGCGCCGTCGCCGGCCCGGAGATCTTCATTACCGTGGGGATCCCCGGGGGATTCACGGAGGTGCAGCCGGTGGGGCTCGACGAGAGCACCTTCTTCGATCTGGCCGTTGCCGGTGCGGACGGGCTCCACACGCACAAATCGAGCCTTGAGGACCTGGAGTCCTGGGTGCGCGACGCCCATCGGGCCGGCCTGACCGTGGACGCCTACATCGCCCATCCCGACGACCGTCACCCCTTCGGCATTGAGGCCGCCACCGCGCAGGAGGTGGCCCGCACGGCGCGCCGCATGGAGGATCTGGGCGTCGACATGATCGGACTCATGACGGGCATGTCCTACGGCGGGGCCGCCGCGGGGGAGATCCCCGCGCAGATCAAGGAGCGCCTGGCCGCCCTCGTCGAGACCGTCAGCGTCCCGACGCTGGCCGAGGGCGGCATCAATGTCACCAACTATGAGGCATTCCGGGGCACGGGGGTCAATGTCCTCGTGGTGGGGACCTCGTTCGACGACGTTGCCCGGGAGGCCGTCGCCCAGACAGCGAGACGGTACATCAGCGCCGAGAGCCGAGCCTGAACCTCTGCGATAATCCGACGCATGGCAGGCGTGAAGGGCTCCCAAAGGTCGCTCCACGAGCGGATCTATCTTGAGATCAAGGCGGATATTGAGCAGGGCGCGCTCGCGGCGGACACCCAGCTGCCAACCGAGCTGGAGTTGGCCCAGAAGTATTCCGTCAGCCGTGGCACGGCACGGCAGGCGATCACGCGCCTGGTCAACGAGGGGCTTGTGGAGCGGATGGCCGGCCGGGGGACTTTCGTGACGCCGCGCAGGCTCAATTACACTGCGCACGAGTTGCTCGGCTTTTCTCAGCAGATCCGGGATGCGGGGCTCACTCCCAGCTCGGAATTGGTCGATCTGGGACTGGTGGGAAACACGAATGGCGAGTTCGGTCCCCGAGTCGAGCGGCTCGTGCGCGTCGAACGGGTTCGCAAGGCGAACGGTGAACCGGTGGCCCTCGAGGAGTTGTTCCTCCCGTGGCCCCGGTTCGCCGGGCTCCGGGACATGGATGTCGAGGAAATAGCGATCTACGACACGCTGGAGACCGTGTTCGGCGTCAGGCTCGGCTCAGGCGAATTCACTATCGACCTGGTGGAACTGGACGACAGGAGGGCCGGGCTGCTCATGGAGCGGGCCGGGGCGGCGGCATTCCTCATGCACGGCGTCGTGTCGGACGACAACGCTCAGCCGATCGTTCGGGTTCGATGCTATTACCGGCGCTCACGGTACTCCTTCCAGTTCACAGTCCGGCGCGAACAGCACGACGCCCCCGGGTCCATGACTCCCAGGCCGGTCATGACCGGCGTGGACTCGTAACTGACGCAAAACAAGTCATATTGTTTGAACATCCAGAATGTTCTAAAATTCTATATTTCTGGTTCCGGGGTGGCGCGAGCACTCCCGCCGCCCCGGCAGCGGAGCCACTGGTGGTCGCCGCCGGGCCCTGGTGCGGGCCGGTTACCCGGCGCCGTCGATGCCGGCCGGATGGACCCGGATGGACATGGATGGACATGGATGGACATGGAGGCGGTGGTGGGCGCCGGCCTGCTTACACTTTGGCTCGTGAGCACACTTCCTCTTCGGCCAGGTCTTGAAGGCGAGACGCCCTACGGCGCACCTGAGCTCGAGGTGCCTGTGCGCCTCAACGTCAATGAGAACCCGTACCCGCCCTCGCAGGGTGTTATCGCCGACATTGCTCAAGCGGTCACGAAAGCCGCTGCCGGACTCAACCGTTACCCGGATCGGGACTTCCCCGCCCTCAGGCAGGCCCTGGCGGACTACTTGGCCGTCGAGTCCAAGGTGCGCCTGTCCTGGGAGCGCATCTGGGCGGCCAATGGCTCCAACGAGGTCATGCTTCACATCCTCCAGGCCTTCGGCGGGCCAGGACGTGCTTGCCTGTCCTTCACCCCCTCCTACTCCATGTACCCCGAGTACGCCCGCGACACCCTGACCACCTACGTCGCCGCGCCCCGCCGCGAAGACTTCACCCTCGACCTCGACGCCGTGGCCACCGCCATTGACCGCGAGCGCCCCGCCGTCATTCTGCTGGCCAGCCCCAACAACCCCACCGGCACCGGACTGGAACTGGGCGCCGTCCAGTCCATCCTCGACGCCGCGCGCGGCCGCGGCCCGGCGACCACCGCCGGCGAGCCCACCGACTGCATCGTCGTCATTGATGAGGCCTACGGGGAGTTTCGCCGCGCGGGCGTCCCCAGCGCCCTGGAGCTCCTGGACGCCAACCCTCACCTGGCGGTATCCCGCACCATGAGCAAGGCCTTCGGTATGGCGGGGCTGCGCCTGGGGTACCTGGCGGCCTGCGCCGAAGTCGTGAATGCGCTGCGCGTGGTCCGCCTGCCCTACCACCTCTCCTCAGTCACCCAGGCCACCGCTCTGGCGGCCCTGTCCCACCGCGAGGAGCTCATGAGCCAGGTCGCCTCCCTGCGCGCCCAACGCGACGTCCTGGTGCCCTGGCTGCGCGAGCAGGGCCTGACCGCCTACGACTCCGACGCCAACTTCGTCCTCTTCGGGCCCTTCGAGGACCGCCAGGACGTCTGGAGGCGCCTGCTCGATCGCGGCGTTCTCATCCGCGTGGTCGGCCCGACCGGGTACCTTCGGGTGTGCATCGGGACACCGCAGGAGATGGAGCAGTTCCGCTCCGCACTCGTGACCGTCATAAAGGAGACCCGTCCATGAGCCGCACTGCCCGCATCGAACGCACCACCAGCGAGTCCAGTGTCGTTGTCGAGATCAACCTCGACGGCACCGGCACAACGGACATTGAGACGACAGTCCCCTTCTACAACCACATGCTCACGGCACTGGGCAAGCACTCCCTGATCGACCTGAGCGTGCGCGCCTCAGGCGACACTGACATTGACGTCCACCACACTGTGGAGGACACCGCCATCTGCTTCGGCCAGGCCCTGCGCCTGGCCCTGGGGGACAAGCGCGGCATTAAACGTTTCGGGGACGCCACCGTCCCCCTTGACGAGGCCCTGGCCCACGCCGTCGTCGATCTCTCGGGCCGCCCCTACCTGGTCCACGAGGGGGAGTCGGAGGCCTTCGTCCACCACCTCATCGGCGGGCACTTCACCGGCTCCATGGTTCGCCACGTCCTGGAGGCCATTGCCTACCACGCCCACATCTGCCTGCATGTGCGCGTGCTCTCAGGCCGCGACCCCCACCACATTGCTGAGGCCGAGTTCAAGGCCTTGGCCCGCGCCCTGCGCGCCGCCGTCGAACCCGACCCTCGCGTGACCTCCATCCCCTCAACCAAGGGAACCCTGTAATGAGTGACACCACCGGCCCCCACGGAGACGACTGGGACCTCGACGCCGAGTTCACCGCCATGATGAGCGGCATTGAGATCCCCGAGGACCTCGCCGACCTGGCCGCCCCACCGGCAGACGACCAGCCCGACGCCACCACCCCCCACAAGACCCCGGAGACCCCGCAGCCGGCCGACCCCGCCGACCTGCCCGCCAACATCTACCATCCGGCTGAGGACCAGGAGGACCCCCTGACCCCCGAGCAGCAGGCCGAGGTCGCCGCCCTGGCCGCCGCCCTGGAGGCCGACGGGTCCCCGGCCGCCCCCGCAGCGAAGGCCGTCAAGGTCGCCGTCGTCCTGACCCCGATCCTCAAGGCCGAGGTCCTGGCCGGCCTGTGCTCCATGGCCGGCCAGGACTGCATTGTGGTCCCGACCAGCTCCGGGGCCGTGGCCGTCAAGGAGTTCGTCTCCGCCCATGCCCAATGGGACGTCTCCGAGCTTCTGGGCGGGGCCGACTCCGAGCCCACTGAGGCCGCCGAACTCGCCGGCACCCTCTCGCGGCTTAGCCGGGGGGGATCCGTGCTCATGACCGCGGACCTCGCCACCGATATCGGCATTGAATCCGGGCTGTCGGGGACCATCGCCGCGCGCCACTACGTCAACGGCAAGGCCGGTGGGGAGGCTTCAGCGGGGCTGCTGCTCGCCGGTGTTGACCAGGTCGTCGAGGACATCCTGCTGGGCGTCGTCAAGGCCGAGGAGGTCCCCGGCGCCGTGCACAGCAGCGAGGCCAAGCCCTCGCGGGTCGTGCGCTGGCTCGGGCGGGGCCTGCGCCGGGGCGGCCAGGGGGCCTGAGCGGGTCGGCGGGTGCACCCCGTTCGTTGGGGCGCATTGGTCTCAACCGAGCCCAAGCGCCGCCGAAAGAGTGAGGAAAACGGTACCCGCCCCCAGCATCCGGGGGATGGCCAGTTCGTAGCCCTCCCGGGTGCCGCTGCCGGGCTGGTTCATGTGGGAGATGACCACGTCCCCGGCCCCGGCCGCCTCCACCTCCGCGGCCACCGCCGGGCCGCTCAGTGTCGCCCCGGCGTCACCGTTGACCGAGAACCCGGCCGCCATCAGGCCCAGGTCGCCGGCAATGGCCACGGCAACATCATCCCAGTGCGCCGTGCCGGGCCTGAAGAAGCGCGGGGTGGCGCCGGTGCTCTCCATGAGCAGCTGCTGGCTGCCCATGATCTCGTCGTAGACCGCGCCCGCGTCCGCGGTCCCGGCGATCCCGTAGGCGCTCTGCCCAGACACTGACAGCGGCAAGTGCGCGGTGCCGTGATTGGCGATCTCGACCACCCCGCTGTCAACCAGGCGCCCAGTGGCGCCGGGATTGGCCTCGACCCAGCGGGAGTTGAGGAAGGCGGTGAAGGGGACCCCCAGCCCAAGCAGGACGTCAATAAGCGCCTCATCGACCTGTGAACCGCCCGGCCCCCCGCAGGCGTCCAGGGTCAGGCACACCCCGCCGGCCCCAGTGGTTGAAACGATGCCCTCCCCAGCCAGGTCGAACCATGCCGGTGAGCGGCCCGCATAGGAGGACACGATCTGTTCTCGGCTCACGCCCCCCGGGGTGCTCGCCGAGCTCGGTGAGGGGGAGGGCGCGGGGCTCGCCGAGGGCGACGGTGTGGGGGAGGCCGGCACTGGCGGGGCCGTTGCCGGCACGGCTGATGGCGAGCCGGCCCCTGGGGCGGGGTCGCCTCTCACGCAGCCAACCAGCGAAGCGGCGGCCCCCAGGACGAGGGCGCCTGCGCGCACCACGCTCCTACGGGGCACGGCGGGGACGGCGGGTTGTGCGGATGGGCGGGGCGTGAACACGGGCCCATTGTGGCCCCGAACCCGCACCTCTCCTCACATGCCCGGGGCGCGGCACCGCCCGGCGTCCCGAGCAGCCGGTACCGCCCGGCGCCCCGAGCCGGGGCCGCGCAAGCCGACTCCCGGACGCCCCGGGGCGTCTGAGCGCGCCCGCCCCGCGGCGCGCCCGGTTTGGACTCGCAGCGTGGACACCCGGAGGCCACCCCGGGGGCGAGCCGGTACCCTCAACGGTGTGAAGCAGCCCTTCGTCGTCGTCCTCAGCTACGGATCCGGGAACGTGCGCTCGGCTGTGCGCGCCCTGGAGCGCGTCGGCGCCCGCGTCGCCCTGACCGCCGACGAGGAGGCCGTCACCGGCGCCGACGGGCTCGTCGTCCCCGGGGTGGGGGCCTTCGGGGCGGTCATGGGCCAACTCAGCGCGGTTGGGGCGCCGCGCCTCATTGAGCGCCGCCTGGCCGGGGGCCGCCCGGTGCTGGGCATCTGCGTGGGCATGCAGGTCATGTTCGACTCCAGTCAGGAGCACGGCACCACCAGCCACGGCCTGGCCCAGTGGCCCGGCACCATTACCCGCCTGCGCGCCGACATCGTGCCCCACATGGGCTGGTCCGCGGTGCGCCCCCCGAGCGGCAGCGTGCTCTTCGACGGCGTGGCCGACCAGCGCTTCTACTTCGTCCACTCCTACGCGGCCACAACCGACCCGGCCAGCCTCATGGAGGCCGGCCCTACGCGCCTGCCACAGGCGACCTGGGCCACCCACGGCCAGGACTTCGTGGCCGCCGTGGAGAACGGGGCCCTGTCCGCCACCCAGTTCCACCCCGAGAAATCCGGCGACGCCGGTGCTGAGCTCCTGCGCAACTGGCTCACCACCCTCTGACACCCGGCCGACCCCCGTCCCACGAGGAGACCGTCATGCTCACCCTTCTTCCCGCCGTCGACGTCGCCGACGGCAAGGCCGTCCGCCTGCTCCAGGGCGAGGCCGGCTCGGAGACCGACTACGGCAGCCCCCTGGACGCCGCCCGCGACTGGGCCGGGGCCGGTGCCCAGTGGATTCATCTAGTGGACCTGGACGCCGCCTTTGGCCGCGGCTCCAATGCCGAGCTGCTGGCCCGGATCGTTGGTGAGGTCGGGGTCAAGGTCGAGCTCTCCGGTGGCATCCGCGACGACGCCTCCCTGGCGCGGGCCCTGGCCGCCGGCGCCGCCCGCGTCAACCTGGGCACCGCCGCCCTGGAGAACCCCGAGTGGACCGAACGGGTCATTGCCGAACACGGCGAGCAGGTGGCGGTGGGCTTGGACGTGCGCGGCACCACTCTGGCGGCCCGTGGCTGGACCAAGGAGGGCGGCGACCTGTGGGAGACCCTGGCCCGCCTCGACGCCGCCGGCTGCGCCCGCTACGTCGTCACCGACGTCACCAGGGACGGCACCCTGACCGGTCCCAACACTGAGCTCCTGCGCGCCGTGTGCAACCGCACCAGTGCCCCGGTCGTGGCCTCCGGCGGCATCGCCACCTTGGAGGACCTGCGCGTCCTGCGCGGGCTCACCGACCAGGGCGTAGAGGCAGCGATTGTCGGCAAGGCCCTCTACAACGGCAATTTCACCCTCCCCGAGGCCCTGCGTGTGGCCCGCGGCGAAGACCAGCCCTGAGCATCCTGAAACATCCTGAACAAGGCCGCGACTAACGCTCCCAATGGCGGATGACGGCGCGCAGCGCCACCCCGAACACCGCGCCGGTCGCCGCCAGGTAGGGGCCGTAGTGCTGGCGGCACAGGGGCCCCAGGGGCTTTTCCAGCACCGCCACCAGCGCCGTGGAGGCGGCCATGCGGACGGCCCGCTCGCCCGCCGCATTGGCCAGCACCGGGCCCAACGGCAGATTGCGCCGACCGGACTCCGCGGCGAAGAGCTTGACCGGGATCCCAGTCAGCGCCTGCCTCCAGTAGCCCTGGGCGCCCCGCCTCAGATAACGGGCCGTGGCCGCCCTCATCGCCGGCGTCGTCCATGGTGCCGGCGGGCGGTGCCCGGAGCGGGAGAGTAGATGCGTCATGGCGACCCCCGCGACCGAGCCGGCCGTCACCATGGCGGCCCGGCGCCACAAGAGCCGGGGCTGGGTCACCCCCAGCCACACCTGGCTCATCTCCGCCATCACCGGGAAGGACACGGCCTCGGCCGCGCCCCAGGCGAACATGATGGCGTCCCCGCGCCACCCGCTCATCGCCTGGGCCACAACCTCGTGCACGTCCGAAACCGGCGCAGGACGCCGTGGCCGCTCCAGCATTGCCACAATCTGTGCGCGCGCCGCCTCGCTGACGGCGGCGACGTCATCCGAAGGAGCGATCGGCTCGCCCACGCGCACCTCCACAGGCGAGTAGCGGGGCAGGCCCCCGCCGGCTTTGGGCAGCATCTGACGTGAACCCACCAGCGCCACCGGCAGCACCGGGATGCCGAAGTCGCGGGCCAGGCGCGCCGCCCCAGTGTGGAAGCGCCCCACCCGGCCGTCCTTGGAACGGGTCCCCTCCGGGAAGATGAGCACACTCATGGACTCCGCGACGCGATGAGCCAAAGTGCCGCGCAATTCCTCGTAGGCGCCTTCACCGTCGCGCCGCACCGGGTAGGCGCCCAACAACCCGCGCGCCACCGCCCGCCGAGAGGGCCTGGTGAACCAGTAGTCCTGGGCGGCCACCGTCACCACGCGCAAGATGGTGGGGGAAGCGGCCATCATGGCTATGGTGTCCGCGTGCGAGCCGTGGTTGGCCACCACAATGTAGGGGCCCTCGTCGTCGAACTCGCCCTCGACGTGCACCCCGCCGAAAGGTGCGATCACCGCCGACCAGAAGCGCTGGCGCGCTACCGCCCGCCAGGTCACTTTCTGGGGCGTGCGCACAATGGAGCGCAGGCGCCTCCCGGCAGCGGCCAGGCCCGCTGAACCGGGCAGGGATACGCCGCTCGCCAGCGAGGGCAGGGTGGGCAGGGACGGAAAAGACGGTAACGACGGCATCAACTCGACTCTACCAAGTCAATGCCGGCGGAAGGGTCGGCATGAGGGAACCGGGCTACTCCGGGACTACCCCAGGACAGCGGCCAGGGGAAGGACCAGGAGCAGGGAGTCGACACGATCCAGCAGTCCGCCAAAACCGGGCAGCCAGGCTCCGGCGTCCTTGACCCCGGCGGCGCGTTTCATCATTGACTCCAGCAGATCCCCCAGCACCCCGCCCAGCCCCACGGCGACCACCAGCCCAGGGGTGATCTGCCCCAGGAGCGTCAAAATGAGGACGGCGCCCACCACGGCGCCCACCAGGCCGCCAAGGGTCTTATTCGGGGACAGGGGGGACAGGGGCCGGCGCGCCCAGGTGAAACGCCGCAGGAAAGTGCCGCCGGCCCAAGCCGCCACATCGGCCGCGGCCGCGGCGAAGGCAATGAGGAAAGCGTCCTGCCACAGCACCACCAGGTGCGCCAGCGACCAGGGGATCCACACCGAGGCGAAACCAGCCAGGCTGGCCCGGCGCACTCCATCAGCAGTGTCCCCGGCCAGCACCGCGGGCAAGGCGCACACGAGCACCATGAGCGGCGCCAGCCCCAGCAGGCCCGGGCGCAGCCAAGCCGCCACGGGGTAGGCCAGGGCCAGCAGCCCCAGCAGGAGGGTCTCGGCGCGGGGAAGCCGAGCCAGGCGGGACAACTCACGCACCCCCTGGAGGGCGAGCAGAGCCGCTAGCAGCGCCGTCGTGCCCCGGCCCGCCCAGATGGGGATACCAACAGTGGGGACAATGATCGCCCAGGTGGTCCAGCGGCGGCGCAACTCAGCCTTCCCAGAGGCGGCCACCCCAAGGCCGGTCAGTAGCAGGATGCCAATGGCCATGGCCGCCAGGAAGACGGCGCGGCCGGTGAGCACCCAACCGGTGCCCGGCACGACGAAGGTCCAGGAGCGGTCGCCGCCCAGCAACCAATCAACGACATTAACGGCACTAATGGGTGCGCACCCGTCGGCCGCAGCCAGGGAGGGCACCGGCAGGGCCGGCGCCGAAAGGGGAAGAAGAGCGGTCATAGATCCGTGTCCTGCTCAAGGGGCCCGGGCGTCGATGCGCCGCGCCCCGTAGGGGCGCTCGTGCCGGGGGCGGGGGCGTCAGCTGCAAGTGCTCGCCGGCCAGCCTCTGGGCCCGTGCCGGGGGCGGGGGAGGGGGTGCTGCCAGTGCGGGACGGCGCCGCAACCCCGGGGTCCCGGCCGGGGGCGGAAGCCGGCGCGGCCAGTGGGGCGCGGTCCGCCCGCCCCATGCGGGCGATGTCCTCCGGGGGAGGGGGCGCCACAAGATCGGCCGGGGCCGGGCCGCTCGTACCACGCAGCGCCCGGGCAGTGCGCAGAATGCGGATGGAGGCCGTGAGCACCGAGCCGATAATGATCACTCCCGCGATGACCGCCAGGTATTGAGGCAGCGCCGCCGCGACCACCGCGGCCAGGCAGCGCTCGGTCTTACCGAAGGGGCCGCCGTTGAGCCGGGGAGCGCCCGCCCCGGCTGCCGCCAGGGAGGCGAAAGTCGGCAAAGTGGCCGCCAGAGCCGCCACCAGCGTGAGCACGACCGGCCCAAGGGAGGCGCCGGTGCGCAGGGCCAAACCCACCAGTCCGCCCATGACCAGCAGGTCCGAAACTCGGTCCCCGACCTCGTTGAGAACGAACCCGAAAGGCCTGGAGAGGCCCCGGGCCCGCGCCACCGCCCCATCCAGGTTCGCCCCGCCCAGGCGCGCGGCAAGCAGCACGAAGGCGGCGGGCCACCACCCCATAACGAGGGCGCCGCACCCCGCGGCGGCGGCGATCACGCCAACGGCGGTCCAGGTGTCTGGGGAGATGCCTCGACGAACCGAGCCCTCCACTAGGAAGCCGAGCCTGCGGGTGTACCAGTACTTCAAGGAGTAGAGCGATATCACCGCCTCAGACTAATGGTGGGCGGGGACATAAAATGGCCACTCCTCCGGGGAGCTCATGGGCAGTAGGGTCCAGTCCTGCCCGGGGGACCCCGGGCAGGTACAGCCAGGTACAGCAAGGAGAGCGCTATGAGCGAGGCAACCGCGCCCAACGAGCCCGGCACGCATGGGAGCTCACCGCAAGTCGTCGCAGCACTCGCGGCCCGCGCCAAGATGGAGCGCCTTCTGGCCGCCCCCACACCCTTCGCCGACGACGACGGCTCCGCCGACGCTCATGTCCTGGCCGCACTGGAAGCCCATCGGGCCGCCGCTGCTCAAGGACCGGCCCAGGCTCGTGCCGCTATGGTCGAGGTGGTGGCCGCCCTGCGGGCATCCCGGGTTATCGTGCCCGTGGCGGCTCACAGCATGCCGGCGCCGCGGGTAGTCCACCTGGGCAGGGACGCCGGCACAGAGATCCCTCAGCACTCCGTCCACACCAATGACGCCAGCCAGGACGCCGCCGCGCTCGCGGTGACCCTGCCCGACGGGCACAAGGCGCTGCCCGTCTTCACCAGCGCCGCCGCCATGCGCACCTGGCGCACGAACGTGCGGCCCGTTCCCGTCGTCCCTCAACGCGCCGCTCAGGTCGCCTGCGCCACCACCGACCGGCTGTGGGTCCTGGACCCCGGCAGCCAGGACCTGCGCGTGCCGCGCCCGGCCGTGGTCGCCCTCGCCGGAGGGCGGGCCTGGGTCCCCTCCTGGGAGAACCCGCCCGTCCAGGAGGAGATCCGCACCCGGCTTGAGCCGCTCGAGGGCGTGACCGCGGTGGCTTTTGCCGCCGGGGAGAGCGCCGAACTGCGGGTTCTCATCCGCATTGACGCCGCCGGCGGCCGCAGCGCTGTGGCGGCGACCCTGGAGGCCTGCCAGCACGTTATGGCCAACCCCGCCTGGGGGGAGCTCATCGACACGGTTGAACTCTGCCCCCTGCCCGCCTGAACCGAGCCGCCCGATCCTCCGTCGGCGCCCCCTCCCCTCCGCCGGCGCACCCCCTCCGCCTCGCCATCGGCGCACCCCCCTCCAACGGAATCCTCACAGCACAACGTCCACGGACGTTGTGCTGTGAGGATTCCGTTGGAAGGGAGGTTGGAAGGGCCGGGGTTGGAGGGAGGTTGGAGGGGCCGGTAGGTAGTGGGCGGGCTCACGGGGGTGGGCCGCGCCATCGCCCTGGAACCAGGACTTCATGCTCTGGTAGGCTCTCTTCCCGACCGGTCGGAGTATGTCTCCGGCACGCAAGCGGAGAAATCCCACCTGGGTCCCTCGCGGGGACCGGGTCATGCGAGGAGCAATCCTCGGCAGCCGGCCAGTGGCACCACGCCGCGTCCGGCTGCGCTCGTCAGAGCACATGCCAGGCCTTCGCCCGCGTTAAGCGGCGGGGGCCTTCTTCGCTGCAACGGTCGACCGTCGCCAAGAGTGAGGAACTGTCATCAGCGAGCCCCGTATTAACGACCGGATCCGCGTCCATGAGGTGCGCCTCGTCGGCCCCAGCGGTGAGCAGGTCGGTGTTGTCCGAGTGGAGGACGCCCTGCGCCTGGCTGAGGAGGCCGACCTGGACCTCGTCGAGGTGGCGCCGGATGCGCGCCCCCCAGTGTGCAAACTCATGGACTACGGCAAGTTCAAGTACGAGTCGGCCATGAAGGCGCGCGACGCCCGACGCAACCAGGCCAACACGCAGCTCAAGGAGATCCAGTTCCGCCCCAAGATCGACGAGCACGACTATGGGACCAAGATTGGTCACGTCAAGCGCTTCCTTCAGGGCGGAGACAAGGTCAAGTGCATTGTCCGCTTCCGCGGGCGCGAGCAGTCCCGCCCCGAGCTGGGCATTCGGCTGCTCCAACGCGTAGCCGAGGAGACCAGCGGGCTGAGCACCATTGAGTCCCACCCGCGCCAGGATGGCCGCAATATGGTCATGGTTCTGTCCCCGACGCGCAAGAAGGCCGAAGTCAAGTCCGACCAGCGCCGTCGCCGCGAGGAGGCCCGCGCCAACCGTCGGGCGGAGAAGCAGGCCGCCCGCGCCAGCCGCGCCGGCGCTGTAGCGCGTGCTGGTGCTGGAGGGCGCGCCTGACACCACGAACCACAACCCACCCCCTCGCCACTGCGTGCGGGGTCCGCAGCCCCGGCCCGGCAGGGCCGGCGGCCAAGAAGAGGAAATCCACCATGCCGAAGAACAAGACGCACTCCGGTGCCAAGAAGCGCTTCCGGGTGACCGGCAGCGGCAAGCTCATGCGCGAGCAGACCAACAAGCGCCACCTGCTGGAGGTCAAGTCCTCCCGCCGCAAGCGCAGGCTGTCCAAGGACCAGCCGGTCGCCGCCGCCGATCTGCGCCAGGTCAAGAAGCTGCTCGGTCGCTGACCGCCCTACCACCGAAGGAGTCATCACATGGCACGTGTGAAGCGGGCTGTCAACGCCCACAAGAAGCGTCGTACCGTCCTGAAGCAGGCCTCGGGCTACCGCGGGCAGCGCTCGCGCCTCTACCGCAAGGCCAAGGAGCAGGTCACCCACTCCGGCGTCTACGCCTTCCGCGACCGTCGCGCCCGCAAGGGCGACTTCCGTCGCCTGTGGATTCAGCGCATTAACGCCGCCGCCCGCGCCGAGGGCCTGACCTACAACCGTTTCATCCAGGGCCTGGGGCTGGCCGGGGTTGAGATCGACCGCCGTATGCTCGCCGAGCTCGCCGTCAACGAGCCGGCCGGCTTCAAAGCACTCGTCGAGGTGGCTCGCACCGCCCTCCCAGAGGACGTTAACGCCCCCAAGGCCTGACACCGCACCTGACAATCGCACCAGCGGGCCCCGCCCCGCCTGGTTCCACTCGACGGCGCCGCCCACCAGCAGGTGGACGGCGCCGTCCACTCCTCGTGCCGTCCACGCCTCAACCCGCTGGCCGCGGGGCGGGCTCTGACCTCGTTGAGCCGGTTGGAGTGCCCCGGCAATCAGCAGTCATGCCGGGGTTATCAAGGTGTTGTCGAGGTGCAGGGGGCAGCGCTGAGGCGCCTGGGGCCGACGAGGCGAAGAAGCATCCCACCTAGACTGGGCGCCATGAGCGGCGTTGGGACCCCCACCATTTTGACTAACCCCTCCTCCCAGCGGGTGAGCCGGGTGGCGGGGCTGGCTCGTAAGAGCGCCCGCACCAGGCGCCAGCAGTTCCTGGTCGAGGGGCCCCAGGGGGTGCGCGAAGCAGTCCGCTTCGCGCCGGGGCGCGTGCGCGATGTCTACATGACCCAGGAGGCGGCCGGCCGGCACTCGAGGACCTGGGAAGAGGCCCGCGCGGCCGGGATCTACACCCACCTGGTCTCCGCCGACGTCATGGCGGCCATGAGCACGAACAGCCAGGGAGTACTGGCGGTCGCCAGGACCGAGGAGGTCTGCGGCGCCCGGGCCCTGGCCGCGGCCCTGGAGGGGGCCACGCTGGTGGCGGTACTCACCGAGGCGCAGGACCCGGGCAATGCGGGCACCATTATCCGCACTGCCGACGCCGCCGGGGCTGATGCGGTCGTCCTGGTGCGCGGGAGCGTGGACTCCACCTCACCGAAGGTGGTGCGCGCCACCGCCGGCAGCCTGTTCCACCTGCCCGTGGTCACCGCCGGGGCTCTTGGCGACGTCGTTGCCGCCCTGCGTGAGGCCGGACTGACGGTTCTGGCCGCCGACGGCCGCGGCACCCTGGACCTATTCAATGCCGGGGCAGTGCTCACGGCGCCGACCGCATGGCTGCTGGGCAACGAGGCGCACGGGCTGACCCCTGAAGCGTTGAGCTGCGCCGACGCCGTCGTCTCCATCCCCATCCACGGCAGGGCCGAATCCCTCAACGTGGCCGCGGCCGCAGCCCTCTGCCTCTACGCCAGCGCCCGGGCGCAGCGGTGAGCAATGCGCATCGGATTACGTGGGCTCGCCAGCGCCGTCGTAGGCGTGCGCTCCTCGCTCATCCTGCGGATGCTGTGGACGGCCGTCATGACGCTGATGCTGGTCAACATGGTGCCGGAGGTGTGGAATGCGACCGGGAACTGGGGCGCGGTTGTAGCACTGTGCGTGGCGTGGGCGGCGACATGGTGGCGGCGCCTGGACACCGATGTGATGCTGGCCGTGGTCTTTCTGCTTGCAGGACTTCAACTCCTTCTCATCAATGGGTCATTGACGGCCGACCTCATCGTTCTGTTCGCACTCTTCCGCCTGGGGGAGCGGGGGCGCCGACGATTGCAGCCCGTGTGGCTGGGGCTCATGGGCGCCGGGTGCGTTGTGGCGGCGGTGGCGTGGACCGAGGACGAACGAGGCGTCGTCCCGGACCCGATGTATTGGCAGAGCCTCATCACACTCCTCGTTCTCCAACTGACCCTGGGCTTACTCGCATGGGCGATGGGCCGCCTGGTGACGCTGCGCCGCAGCGTCGTGCAGGCGCGCGAGGCCGAGGTCCTGGCCCGCCGGGCGGAGCAGGATCAGCGCCTCAAGACTGAGGCGGCCACCCTCCGCTCCGAGATTGCCAGCGAGGTGCACGACGTCGTTGGGCACGCCCTCGCCCTGATCGCCGTGCAGGCCGAAGCGGGCCACTACCTGGCCACCCTCGGCGCCCAGGAGACGAGCCTGGATGCCGAGGAGCGCTTGAAGCAGGTGGGTCAAGCCCTGGCGACGGTCCTGGCCACGGCCCGCGACGCGCTGGGGCAGACCCGCGCCCTGACACGATCCCTCAGGGCGTCCACCGACGGCTTACTGGGCGCGACAGGCTCGACGGAGCTGCTGCACCCCGTCCCGGGCCTGGCCGACCTGCCCGCACTAGTGCAATCAGCCGTCGACGCCGGCGCCCCCGTACAACTGGAGGCCCGCGGTCAAACCGACCTGCACCGCTTTCGGGACGCCCCGCCCGGGCCTCAGACGCAACTGGCCCTATACCGGGTCGCGCAAGAAGGGGTCACCAACGCCATTAAGCACGCGCCCGGCGCCAGCCGAATCCTGGTCGAGCTCATTGCCGCCCCCGAGGCCATGATCCTGCGAGTGAGCGACGACGGTCCCGGCCGCCAACCTGGTGGAGACGGCGGTGATGACACCGGCGGCAGTGGCCAGGGGCTGCGCAGCCTCCGACGCCGGGTGGAGGCCGTGGGAGGCAGTCTGCGAGTCGCTTCCGGCGACGGTGGCGGCCTGCTCGTCGAGGCATGGGTGCCTGGCGAACAGTCGCATGACGACAGGACCGGATCGGCCCGGAGTGACACCAGCGCCACCCAGACGGGAGCCCCAGAGTGATGACTGACCCAATTCGCGTGCTTCTTGTCGATGATCAGACCCTGGTGCGGGCCGGGTTCCGCATGATCCTGGACGCCCGCCGAGACATCACTGTGGTCGGGGAGGCCGACGACGGGGACCAGGTCCTGGCCGCGGTGCGAGCCCGCAGGCCCGATGTGGTCCTCATGGACGTGCGCATGTCCCGGATGGACGGGATTGCGGCCACACGCGAGCTGGCCCGCAGCCACCCGCACGTGCGGGTTCTCATACTGACCACCTTCGACCTCGATGAGTACGTCGTGGAGGCATTGCGCTGTGGGGCCTCGGGATTCCTCCTCAAGGACAGTACGGCCCCCGAGCTCATTGCCGGAGTCAAGGCCGTCGCCCGCGGCGACAGCGTGGTGGCGCCCTCGGCCACGCGTCGACTCCTGAGCCACTGGATCTCCAGGGCGGCGCCGGAAGCACCAGAACTGGACGGTGCGAGGAGCACGGCCGGCGGGCGGGGCCCGGGCCGGTCGCCCGGGGACGACGGGCGCCTGGCGCCCCTGAGCGCCAGGGAGAAGGAGATTCTGGCCCTAGTGGGTCGGGCGCTGAGCAACCGGGAGATCGCTGAAAAACTCGTCCTGGCCGAATCGACCGTCAAAACCCACATTAACCGCCTTCTGCACAAGCTCTCCCTGCGGGACCGTGCGGGGCTGATTGTGCTCGCCTACGAGACGGGCCTGGTCCGTCCCGAGCGCAGCCGGTGAGATCCACGGTGGTCGCGGCGAGTCCACCCATGGGTGGAAAAGCGCTCCAAAGGATCCATCCCGAGTTGGAATAACGCGGTTTTCCCTGGATCCGGCTGGTGGGCGCCCCTAGTGTTCAAAGACATGAGCACTCCAACCGCACCGCCTGTTTTCCGCACCGCCTCTGGTCAATACCTCACCCGGCCCCGCCGCGAGGAGCGTGGTGGGGCGCCAGTGGGCGAGTCGCCTCTGCCGAGATCCGCGCCCCGTTACCGGGTCATCGACGTATTGCGCGGCTTCGCCGTCTGCGGCATCCTCCTGGTCAACATCGGGGACATTACGCATCTGGGTTGGGATGCGCCCGTGACGACTAATGCGCCCTCGACGGCGGCGGCGGCCCTCCACTACCTGGTCTCCACCCGGTTCGTGCCGATCTTCGCCTTCATGTTCGGGATGAGCCTGAAGTTCGTCGCCGACTCGGCGTCCAGGCGCGGTGCCTCGCCCTGGACAGTGGTGGGTAGGCGCCTAATCGCCTTGCTGGCGATCGGAGTGCTGCACTCCCTGGTGTACCCCGGCGAGGTGCTTAAGGTGTATGCCGTGGTCGGGCTCCTCGTGCTGCCGGTCGTGTTGAAGGCCCCGCGCTGGCTGGTGGCGGTGCTGGCGGTGACCGGGACCATCGCATCCTTCGCCTGGGTCGGCTCCAGCGTCATCAATGTTCCGCCGTTATTCCTCCTGGGCGCCGCCGCGGCCGCCTACGGCCTGCCCGCCCGCCTTGAGCATCCCGACCGCCGCCTGGTGCTGGCCACCGCCGCGGCGGCGGCATTGACAATCCCAGCCGTCTACGCGCAGACGTACGATATTGATGGCGACCCCAGGTACGGGTACTTCGGTGGTATTGCCGGTGGCGTGCAGGCCATGCTCTACATCTGCCTCATCGCGCTCGCCTGCTCCTCCCCGATCCGCAAACCCGTTATCGCCTTCTTCGAGCCTCTGGGGAAGATGGCGTTGACCTGTTACGTGAGTGCGAGCTTCATTGTGGCCGCCATTGGTTCGGCTTTGCATTGGGCGAGCAGCCGTGACCTCCGGCCGCTCTTGGCGGTAGCCGTCCTGGTGCTGGTCGTGCAGTCCGTGGTGGCGCGCCTGTGGCTGAGAGGCTTCCGCTACGGCCCCCTGGAGTGGGTGTGGAGGTGCCTGACCTGGTGGACACTGGTGGACCTTCGCCAAGGGGTCTGCCAGGAGCGTCACACGGACGCAATCCGGCCCCGAGAGGGCCGCTGAGCCCATACGCGTTGGCGCCCATCGCGCCCCGGTTCTCGCCAGCGGATCACGAGCCCGCACGGCCGTGGCTGCTGGCGAGGTGGCGCCCGTGCGCGACTTGATGTGTTGCCGGCCCTGACCTGAAGTGCCCGGTGGCCCAACACTTTTGAACCGATCCGGCGCACGCAGCGTCCGGATCCCCTGACCTCGCTGGCAGGACCGCGGTACCCCTGTGCCGCCGGACGCTCACCCCCTTCACCGCAACCCCTGCATGAGGACACGATGAGCACCACCGATCCCGCCCGCCCCGCACCAGACGACACCCCGCTGGTCCGAGTGAGCCACGTCACCAAGTATTTTGGCGAGTTCACCGCCCTGGACGACGTCTCCCTGGACATCCACTCCGGCCAGGTCGTCGCCGTCGTCGGCGCCTCCGGCTCAGGCAAGTCCACCCTGTGCCGCACCATTAACCGCCTGGAGACCATTAGCTCGGGGACCATTGAGATCGACGGCGTCCCCCTGCCGCAAGAGGGCAAGGAACTCACCCGCCTGCGCGCCGAGGTCGGCATGGTCTTCCAGTCCTTCAACCTCTTCGGCCACCGCACCGTCCTGGACAACATCACCATGGCCCCCATCCGGGTCCGCCGCCTTCCTAAGGCCGACGCCGTCGCCCGGGCACGCCAACTGCTGGAGCGGGTAGGCCTGGCCGACCAGGAGGGCAAGCGCCCCGCCCAGCTTTCCGGCGGCCAGCAGCAGCGCGTGGCCATCGCCCGCGCCCTGGCCATGGACCCCAAGGTCATGCTCTTCGACGAGCCCACCTCCGCCCTGGACCCCGAAATGATCACCGAGGTTCTCGACGTTATGAAGGACCTGGCCGCCTCGGGCATGACCATGCTCGTGGTCACCCACGAGATGGGCTTCGCCCGCTCCGTGGCCGATCGGGTCGTCTTCATGGACGCCGGCCAGATCGTCGAGGAGGCGCCCCCCGAGGAGTTCTTCGCCGCCCCGGCCACCCAGCGCGCCCGCGACTTCCTGTCCAAGGTCCTCAGCCACTGAGGGCCGGCCCCCACCTCCCACCAATAATCCGCCGACGGCAACCAGCCAGGCACATGTGAAAGGACACCCCATGACGACCCTCTCCCGTCGTTCCCTGCTCGGCGCCAGCGGCGCCCTGACCCTGGCCACCGTCCTGGCTGCCTGCGCCGACACCGGCGCGGACGGGCAGGCGGTCTCCTCCAACTCCCAGGACGCCGACTACGACGCCGTCATTAACTCCGGCCCCGTGGCCGGCGACGACGCAGTGGCGGCATCCACCTGGGCCTCGGCCATTAAACAGGCGGGCGTATTCAAGACCGGAGGTACCAAGACGAGCCAGATCTTCTCCCTGGAGGACCCCGCCAGCGGTCCGCGACCCGCCAAGAGGCCTCGGTGTCGCATTCGCCGCCCACCGGTAGCGGCGGGCGCTCAGGCGCCCAGGTCCCGGCGGCGGTAGGCCAGCAGTCCGATGGCTGCGCCCGTCACACCCACCGCCGCCTGGACCGCCAGCGGCCTCCAGCCCATTGGGCCGACCACGTCAAGGTGGTGGCCAATGACACTGAGGTCCCGCGCCCAGGCGGGCAGCTCGACGAGCCCGCCGAGGAACCGGGCGAAGCCGCTCCAGGCCACTACCGCCCACGCCAGCGGCACCCACCGTGGGGCCGAGCCCACCAGGACCAGGGCTATCCCGACCGCCGCGAGCATCCCCGGCAGCTGGCTGACCGTGTAGACAACAGCACGCCCCACCGCATGGTCCTCGGTGATCTGCCCCGCCGTCGCCGCCGCGAACGCCCCGCCCGAGACGAGCAGGAGGACCACCCCCTCAACCACCGCGGCACCGGCCTGCACCACGAAGATCCGGGAGCGGGAGGTCCCCACCGCGACCTCCGCCTCCACCAGCCCCCGACGCTCCGCCTCCGCTAAAGAACCGGCCCGATCCACTGCCGCCGTCACCACAAGCAGGACGGTGAGAACGGTCAGCAGGTCCATGAACTGCACCACCGGGCTGCCCGACGCCATCGCGTCCACCATCTGCGCCGTCGGCGACCCCGGCTTGAGCAGATCCGTAATGCTGCCGGCCATGGTGCCCAAGAGCGCAGAGACGCACGCCACCGCCACCGCCCAACCCACCACGGGATGCAGGCACAGGCGCGCCAACAGGTCAGCGCGCCCGTGGACCCGCCACCGGCGCCAACTCACGGAGCGGTCCGGGAGATAGCCGCCCAGGTACTCCCGGCGCGCGTAGAGCACCCCCGCCACCACGATCAGCACCAGACAGCAGACAGCGCACCCCATGACAGGAGCCACCCGGTCGTGGGTATACGGCTCCACCAGGTCCCGCCAGGCCAGGGGGCTGAACCACCGCACCCAGGACGCGTCAGCCTCATCGGCCACCACCCGCAGCACGAAGGCGGCCCCGAGGACTCCCAGGGACAGGCCCCGCGCGCCGACCGTACTGCGGGCCAGCTGGCTCGCCACCGCGGACACTCCCATGAAGGCCCAGCCCACCACCGCCACCGTGCCCGCCAGCGCCCACGCCCCGGAGACAGTCAACTCCTCCACCCGCACGATCAAGAGGGTCATGACGGCGCCCACGCCGAGCGCGTGCAGGGCCACCGCCCCGGACACCACCAGGACAGGGGCCAAAAAGGGCACCCACCGTCCCGCGCCCGCGCCCCGAAGCCCCTCCACCAGGCCCTCGTCCTCATCGGCCCGCAGCATTCGGCAGGTCAGGAGCACGGCCATGAGACCGGTGCACACCAGCAGGTGGCTGCCAATCTCCCACTGGGCGAGCTGCCCGATCCTCCCGGGCAGCGGCAGGACCCCGTAGAGCAGGCGGGTGCCGGGGTTCTGCCGCACGGCCGCAATGAGCGCGGTCCGTGAATCCAGCGACGGGTAAACGCTCTTGTAGCTCGGTGTCATGGCCGCCAGCGCCCACAGGGGCAACACCCAGGCGGGCACCTGCAGGCGCAGCCGCCACAGCATCAGGCGCACCGCCCGCCCCAGCCCGCGCAACCCCGACCCGCGCAACCCCGACCCGCGCGGCCCCAGTCCGGCGCCCCTCATCGAACGTCCTCATAGTGGCGCAGGAACAGGTCCTCCAGGCTCGCGGGCCCACAGACCACGTCCGTGACCCGGTGCTCGGCAACCACGCCCAGGACCGCGGGCACCTGATCTGAAGCGACCTGCAGAGTCAACCGGTCCCCGTCCTCCTCAGGCGCGGCGCCCAGGGCCGCCAGCGCGGCGGCCAGCGACGCCAGCCGCCCGGGGGCGGCGCGCAGCCCAATGCGAGTGGCCGCCAGGGATTGCAGATGCTCCAGGTCACCGTCCTCCACCACGCGCCCGTCCTTGACAATAGTCACCGCCGAGCACAGGTGCTGCACCTCGGCCAGGATGTGACTGGAAAGCAGGACAGTGCGCCCCGCGCTCGCGGCTGCGGCGACCTCCTCGGCGAAGACCCGCTCCATGAGCGGGTCGAGTCCAGAGGTCGGCTCGTCGAGGATGAGCAGACGGGTGGGCGCGGCCAGGGCGGCTATGAGTGCGACCTTCTGCCGGTTGCCCTTGGAGTAGGTGCGCACCTTCTTCGACGGATCCAACTCGAAGCGCTCGATGAGCCTGTCCTCCCGGGCGCTGTCGCGCCTGCCGCGCAGGCCGGCGAGGGCGTCAAGGACCTGGCCGCCCGTCAGGTTCGGCCACAGGGCCACATCGCCGGGCACGTAGGACACCTCCCGGTTAATGGCCGAGGCCTCGTGCGCCGGGATGCGGTCCAGGACGTGCACTTGGCCGGCGTCGGGCCGGTACAGGCCCAGGAGGATCCGGATGGTGGTGGACTTGCCGGCTCCGTTGGGGCCAAGGAAGCCGTGGATGGATCCTGTGGCCACGGCGAGGTCGAGTCCGTTGAGGGCGGTGGTGCGCCCGAAGCGCTTGACCAGGCCCCGGGCCCGGATCGCTGGGGCGGAGTCGTCGCGCGCCCTCATAGCCGGACCTCCTGCGTCCCCGCTGAGCGGCGGATCGCGGCCGCCAGCGGGGGATCGTCGAGGATGAGCTCCAGCAGGTGGGCCACGAAGACCCGTTGAGAATCGTCGGAGTAGGCGACCTCGGCGAGGCGTCCCAGCAGAGCCCACAGGGCCTTCCCGGAGTGGCCGGTGGGAAGGTCCCGCGCCACGGCTAAGACGTGCTCCTGGTGACGCACCAGCAGGGACCAGGTGCGCTCGGCCAGGGCGCGGGCCTGCCGGTCGCGCTCGTCGGCGGGCAGGCCGGGCAGGGCGGTGAAGGCCGCCACCTGGCCGGCCGCCAGGTCCAGGTCATTGTGGTCGAGGGCGGCGATGAAGGCCTCCACGCTGGGAGGGATGAGGCGGAGGGCCGCCAGGACCTGTACCAGTTGGTGCTCGACGTCGAGGCCGCGGGTGCTGCCCCCGGCGGCCAGCACCCGTTCCCGGAGGGCGTCGTAGAAGCCCGCCAGGCGGGTCGGCAGGGGTGAGAGCGGCCCGCCGTCCTCGACTTGGGCAATGAGCTGCTCGATCCTGGTCGCCTGCTTACCCAGGCGCTGCTGCTCGGCGCGAATGGAGGCGTGGGTGGCGCTCAGGTCCGCCAGGATCTGCTGGCGGTCGTCCCCCGAGGCGTCGGCCTTCAGGAGGGCGGCGACCTGGCCCAGGCTCAGGCCGGTGCCGACCAGCCAGCGGATGCGCAGGAGGCGGGCGAGGTGCTCAATGCCGTAGTCGCGCCGGCCCCGGACCGTGGGCGGCACGGGCAGCAGCCCGAGCTGGTGGTAGTGGCGGATGGTCCGCGGAGTGGTGGACGCCGCCTCGGCGATCTCCCTGGTGCGCATGGGCCCATCCCACCAGGTGACGTTGCGTCACCGTCAACCGCCGTCGGCAGGCCGGCGGGCGGCCACGGTCCACCATCCGACGCAGGAGCTAGGATCCCGCCATGGTCCGCGACCGGGTGCTGCTGTCCGAGGGGGCGAGCCTGACCGCCCGGGAGACCGTGACGGTGCTCGGCTCCTGCGGGGTCGACGTGGAGGTGGCCTCCCCGGTGGGCTGGCCGCTGGCCTCCTTCAGCACCTGGTGCCGGGCGGTGCGCCGGGTCCCGGCCCCGGGCTCCAGCCCTGTGGGGTATCTGCGGGCCCTCGACGCCCTGCTGGCCACGGGCAGGTACCGGGCGCTGCTGGCCACGCACGAGCAGGCGTGGCTGCTCGCGGCGGGCAGGAGGTACCTGCCCCACGCCTCCGGGCGGCTGGCCGTGGCCGGGGCAGAGGCCTTCGCCCAGGTGCAGTCCAAGACCGCCTTCGCCAGGGTGTGCGACGAGCTCGGCGTCCCCCAACCGGCCTGGCACGAGGTCCGTGGCGAGGCAGACCTGGACCGGGTGGGGTACCCGGTGTGGGTCAAGGCCGCCTACTCGACCGCCGGTCGCGGCGTGCGCCGGGCCAGGACGCGTGCCGAGGCGGTCGCGGCGTGGCATTGCCTGGGGGCCGGCGGCGCCCCGGTCATGGTGCAGGCGCCCGTGGCCGGCGCCTACCGGCAGGTGGCCGCCCTGTTCGACCACGGTCGGCTCGTCGCGGTCGCGTGCAGCCAGCGCATCGGCACCGGTGTGGGAGGGTCCGCGGCGGCGCGCCTGTCGGTGAGCGACCCGGCCGCGGTCGAGGCCGTCACCCGGATCGGCCGACGACTGTCCTGGCACGGCGGCCTCACCTGCGACTACTTCACCGGCTCCACCGGTCGGCCCCGGTTCATCGAGTGCAACCCGCGCACCACGGAGCCCGGCAACGCCGCCGCCTCCGGGGTCAACCTGCCGCTGCTGACCATGGCCTTGGCCACCGGGGGGCCGCTTCCCCGCCGGGTGCTGATCGCTCGGCCCGGGGTCCGCACCCGCTCGACCATGGCCCTCGCACTGGGGGCGGCCCAGCGGCAGGGGAGGCGCCGGGCGGTGCTGGGCGCGCTGGGCCGCGCCCTGGGCGCGGGCCCGCCCCTCGCGGGCAGCCGTGAGGTCCTCACCCCGGTCCGCGACCCGCTGAGCCTCCTGCCGAC
Source organism: Actinomyces oricola (assembly GCF_004104015.1). Classification (GTDB taxonomy): domain Bacteria; phylum Actinomycetota; class Actinomycetes; order Actinomycetales; family Actinomycetaceae; genus Actinomyces; species Actinomyces oricola. The sequence goes on from NZ_RYFV01000023.1 coordinate 33,883, forward strand.
CGCGGCCGTCGTGGGCGCCCTCCTGGTGCGGCCCCGCGCCGTGGAGGCCCTGGCAGGGGGCGCCGTCAGCGCCTACGAGGTGACTGACCGCACCATTGCCCGCCTGGGCTGAGCCGGGCCCGCGCCCGCGGGCCCGGGGCACATTGCGTCGCTCAGGAGGGCGACCGCACACCCCGGCCCGCCCTCGCCCGCGCCCCCGGGAGGTGGCGGTAGGCGGAACGGACGCCATCGAAGTTTCTTTCCCCCGCCCGGGCCCCCGGGAGGTGGCGGGGACTGGTCACCTCGGATGCTGAACGTGGCCAGGGCGGTAGACGACGCGGGCGGGGCCCGCGCGCCCGATACCCGACCCGGATTCGGACCTGCCGGTAGGGCCGACTACCCTGGGACCCGGCACGAGACACCAACCCCGGCGGGAGGGCATAACCATGACTGACGCACCCGGCGCGCTCTCACCCCTGGACGAGGTGGGCATTAACGATCTTGTCGAGGAGGCCCTGGCGGCTGTGGCCGCCGCTGACTCCCTGGCCGCCCTGAAGGAAGCGCGCCTGGCCTACACCGGCGACTCCTCTGTCCTGGCCCTGACCAACCGGGGCATTGGCAGGCTGGACAAGGCGGATAAGCCGACGGCCGGCCGGCTCCTGGGCGGGGCCCGGGGCCGTATTAACACCGCCCTGGCCGCCCGCCAGGAGGTCCTGGAGGCCGCTGCCGAGGAGCAGATGCTGCGCACTGAGGCGGTGGACGTCACGGTTCCCACCGACCGCACCGCCGGCGGCGCCCGGCACCCCCTGGACCTGCTCGTCGAGGAGATCTCCGACTTCTTCATCGCCATGGGCTGGTCCATCGCCGAGGGGCCCGAACTCGAGCACGAGTGGTACGACTTCGACGCCCTCAACTTCGACGCCGACCACCCCGCCCGCCAGATGCAGGACACCTTCTACATCCAGGGCGAATCGGTCGGTGCCGCCAGCGGCGAGCCCGCAAACCTGGTCCTGCGCACCCACACCTCCCCGGTTCAGGCCCGCGCCATGCTCGCGGCCGACCCGCCCCTGTACGTGGCCTGCCCCGGCAAGGTTTTCCGCTCCGATGAGCTCGACCAGACCCATACCCCCGTCTTCCACCAGGTTGAGGGCCTGGCGGTCGACAAGGGCCTGACCATGGCCCATCTCAAGGGCACCCTCAACCACTTCGCCCGGGCCATGTTCGGCCCCGAGGCGCGCGTGCGCCTGCGCCCCTCCTTCTTCCCCTTCACCGAACCGAGCGCCGAGATGGACCTGTGGTTCCCCCTGAAGAAGGGCGGCCCCGGGTGGATCGAATGGGGCGGCTGCGGCATGGTCAACCCCAATGTCCTCATCGCCTGCGGCATTGATCCCGATGAGTACACCGGATTCGCCTTCGGCATGGGCCTGGAACGCACCCTCATGCTGCGTCACGGCATCGCCAGCATGCACGACATTGTCGAGGGCGACATCCGCTTCTCCCAGCAGTTCGGCACGACCGGAAAGGGCCACTGACATGCCATACGTCCCCATTGAGTGGCTGCGCGAGCACGTCGACGCCCCCGCGGACCTGAGTGCCGAGCAGCTGGCGGCCGACCTGGTGCGCGTGGGCCTGGAGGAGGAGCGCATTGTCCCCCCGGCCGTCACCGGCCCGCTGGTGGTGGGCAGAGTCCTGACCCTGGAGTCCAAGAAACAGTCCAATGGGAAGGTCATTAACTACTGCCGCGTAGACGTGGGCGCGTACAACGACCCCCCCGGCACCGGCAAGGAGCCCTCAGACCTGCCCAGTCGCGGCATTGTGTGCGGGGCGCACAACTTCGACGTCGGGGACTCGGTGGTGGTCAGCCTGCCCGGCGCCGTCCTGCCCGGCGACTTCGCCATCTCCGCCCGCAAGACCTACGGGCACATCTCCGACGGCATGATCTGCTCGGCCCGCGAGCTCGGCATCGGCGAGGACCACACCGGCATTATTGTGCTCGACCAGTGGCTGGCCGAGCACGACCGGGCCGGTGAGGGGATACCCGCCCCCGGCTCCGACGCAATCCTCTTGCTGAGACTGGGGGAGGAGGTCCTGGAGATCAATGTGACCCCGGACCGCGGTTACTGCTTCTCCATGCGCGGGGTGGCCCGCGAGTACTCCCACTCCACCGGCGCCCGCTTCACCGACCCGGCCGACGCCGCCAACCCCGCTCTTTACCCGGCCGGCGTGGCCCGCAGCGGCGAGGGCGGTTTCCCGGTGGTCATCGCCGAAGACCCCGCCCCCATCCACGGGCGCCCCGGCGCCGACCGCTATGTGGCGCGCGTGGTGCGCGGCATTGACCCGGCCGCCCCCTCCCCGGCCTGGATGCGCGAGCGCCTCACCGCCGCCGGAATGCGCCCCATCTCCCTGGCCGTGGATGTCACCAACTACGTCATGCTCGACCTGGGCCAGCCCCTGCACGCCTTCGACCTGAACAAGCTGTGCCCCCCCATTGTGGTGCGCCGCGCCGCCGCCGGGGAGCAGCTGACCTTCCTCGACGAGGTCACCCGCACCCTGGACGCCGAGGACCTGGTCATCTCCGACTCCGCCGGCGGCGAGGGCTCGCGCCCCCTGGTCCTGGCCGGCGTCTTCGGCGGAGCCGCCGCCGAAGTCGACCAGTCCACCACTGATGTGCTCATTGAGGCCGCCCACTTCGACGCTGTCTCCGTCGCCCGCTCGGCCCGCCGCCACCGCCTGCCCACCGAGTCCTCCAAGCGCAACGAGCGAGGCGTGGACACCGCCCTGGCCCCGGTGGCCGCCCAGCGCGCCGTCGACCTGCTGGTGGAGTACGGCGGGGCGGTGGCCGACCCCGTGTCCACCGACATCGATCGCACCAGCCCCATGCCCCCCATCGTCATGCGCGCCGACGCCGCCGAGCGGCTGACCGGGGTGGCCTACGGCGCGCCGCGGGTCATCGAGATCCTGGAGATGATCGGCTGCACGGTTCGCCCCGCCGGCGCTGACGAGCAGGGCCGCGAGCTGCTGAGCGTCACCGCCCCGACCTGGCGCCCCGACCTGGTGGGTCCCGCCCACCTGGCCGAGGAGATCGCCCGCATCGACGGCTACGACAACATCCCCGTCATTGTCCCCACCGCCCCCGCGGGCACCGGCCTGACCCTGCGCCAGCGCGCCCGGCGCGAGGTGGCGCGCGCCCTGGCCGACGCGGGCCTGACCCAGGTGCTCTCCTACCCCTTCATCGGGGACGTTCACGACCTCCTGGAGATCCCCCAGGGCGACGAACGGCGTCAGGCCGTGCGCCTGGCCAACCCGCTGGCCGAGGATGCGCCTTGGCTGCGCACCTGCGTCCTGGACTCCCTGGTGGAGGCCGCCCGCCGCAACGTCTCCCGAGGGCTGTCCGGCGTCGCCGTCTTCGAGGTCGGCTCCGTCACCCGCCCCGGCGGGACCGTGCCCGCGGCGATCCCCGGGGTGGAGCGGCGCCCCACCGATGAGGAGATTGAGGCACTCGAGGCGGGCATCCCCGCCCAGCCCACCCATGTCGCCGCCGTCCTGGCCGGTGAGCGGGAGCGAAGCGGCGTCCTGGGCCAGGGCCGGGCCTGGGACTGGGCCGACGCCCTGGAGGTGGTGCGCACAGTGGCCGCCGTCCTGGGCTTGAGCCTGGAGGCGGCCGCTCCGCCCCAGCCCTACGCCCCCTGGCACCCGGGCCGCACCGCAGAACTGCGCCTGCCCGGTGAGCGCCGGGGCAAGCAGGTCCAGGCCGGGCCCGTCGTGGCCCACGCCGGGGAGCTCCACCCCCGGGTCACGCGCGCACTGGGCCTGCCCGAGCGCAGCTGCGCCGTCGAAATCGATCTGGAACCGATGCTGGACGCTGTCGAGGCGGCCGGTGTGCTGCAGGTCCGGGCCGTCTCCACCTTCCCGCCCGCCAAGGAGGATATCGCCCTGGTGGTTGATGAGGCCGTCACAGCCCGCGACGTGGAGGAGGTGGTGCGCCAGGCGGCCGGGGACCTGGCCGAGGAGGTCCGCCTCTTCGACGTCTTCCGCGGCCCCCAGCTGGGGCAGGGGCGCAAGTCCCTGGCCTTCTCTCTGGTGCTGCGCGCCCCCGACCGCACCCTGACGGCCCAGGAGACCGCCGCCGTGCGCAAGCGCGTGGTCAAGCGCGCCGCCAAGCGCCTGGGCGCCGAACTGCGCGCCTGAGGGGTCGGGAGGGTGTGGGGGGCCTCACCCCGGGAAGACGGCGGGCGCCGCGCCGCACCCGGGGAGACCCGGGATACTTGCCGCATGAAGTTCTTGCTCACAACCTCATCGCGCCACGGCTCCACGGACGAGATCGGTGCCGCGATCGCGAAGGAGTTGCGCGTTGCCGGCATTGACGTCGACCAGGCCCACCCCGAGGACGTCACCACTGTCGAGGGCTACGACGCCTTCATCCTGGGCAGTGCCGTGTACATGACCAAGTGGACCCCTGAGGCCGTCGCCTTTACTGAGCGCTTCCGTGACGAGCTGGCCGCCCATCCCGTGTGGGCCTTCTCAGTGGGCCTGTCAGGTCTGCCCAAGGGTGAAATCGCCGACCCCAACCGCATTGGCCCGGTGCTGCTCCTCATTGAGCCCGAGGACCACGTCACCTTCCCGGGCCGCTTCGCCCCCACTGAGCTCTCCTTGCGCGAGCGCTCCATTGCCCGCCTCGGTGGAGCGTCCGAGGGCGATTTCCGCGACTGGGACTCGGTGCGCCAGTGGGGCCGGGCTATCGCCACCACGGTCCTGGCCCGCGCCTGAACTCGAAGGGCGCCCGCGCCTGGTCCATGTCGTTTCCATGTCGTTGGCGGCACGCGCCCGATGGGCGGCCCGGTCGATCCGGTATGCATCCCGCCACCGCGCTGCGCCCGGTGTGCGCCGCCCGGCCGCCCCATACCAAGATAACCAAGCAAGATAACCAAGGTATGCGCCGCATACCGAGGCGTGCGCCGCCCCTGGCACAGGCCTGTGCTGACGCCTTGGGGCGCTGTGAGCAAGGCGACGAGCAGACTCACGCCACCCTATTTCGTATTTCTATGCATGACGACGTATGGTCTTCGCATGACGTGGACAGCAGCTGTCGCGGGCGCGACCGGTTACGCCGGGGGAGAGGTCCTTCGTCTCCTAGCCCAGCATCCCCGCATTGAGATTGGCGCCGTCACTGCTAACTCCTCAGCCGGAACCCCCCTGGGCGACCACCACCCCCACCTCGTGGGCCTGGCCAATAAAGTCGTAGCCCCTACGGACGTCAAGCACCTCGCCGGCCACGACATTGTGGTTCTGGCGCTACCGCACGGCGCCTCCGGGGCTATTACGGCCGCCCTGGAAAAGGCCGCCCCCGCCCAAGGGGCCACCTCCCTGCTGATCGACTGCGGCGCCGACCACCGCCTCACCGACTCCGCCTCCTGGACCGCCTTCTACGGTGAGCACAGCCCCTACGCCGAGGCGTGGACCTACGGCATGCCCGAACTCCTCCACGCCGGGGAGGGCGCCGCGGCCGCCCAGCGCGCTGAACTCGCCGCCGCCGCCCGCATTGCGGTGCCCGGGTGCAATGTCACCGCGGTCACCCTGGCCCTCCAGCCCGGCGTTGCCGCGGGACTCATTGACACCGGCCCCCAGGCCCCGCCGATCACGGCCGTCCTGGCCGTGGGCTACTCCGGGGCGGGCAAGTCCCTCAAACCGCACCTGAGCGCCGCCGAGGCGCTGGGCTCGGCCCAGCCCTACGCCGTGGGCGGCACCCACCGACACATCCCCGAGATCATCCAAAACCTCCGGGTCGCCGGCGCCCCGGGCGGCATCCGCCTGTCCTTCACCCCCGTCCTGGTGCCCATGAGCCGCGGCATCCTGGCCACCGTGACCGCACCCATGGCCCCCGCACTGCGCCGGGCCCCCGACCCCGGGCCCCTCCTGCGCAATGCCTGGCAGACCGCCTACGGGCGGGCCGGCGGTGGCGAGCCCCTCGTCCATCTCCTCCCCGAGGGCACCTGGCCGACCACTGGCGCCGTCGCCGGGTCCGGCCTGGCCACCGTCCAGGTCGCCATTGACCGCACAGCCGGCGCCGTTATCGCCATGTGCGCCATTGACAACCTCGGCAAGGGCACAGCCTCCGCGGCACTCCAGTGCCTTAACCTGGCCCGCGGTCTGCCTGAGACCACCGGCATCCTCACCCAAGGAGTTGCACCATGAGTGTTACCGCTGCCACGGGCTTTTCCGCTGCGGGCGTGCGTGCCGGGCTCAAGGCCTCCGGCAGGCCCGACGTGGCCCTCGTGGTCAACAACGGCCCCCTGGCCGTGGCTGCGGGCGTTTTCACCACCAACCGAGTTGTGGCCGCCCCCGTGGTCTGGTCCCGGCAGGCGGTGGCCGACGGCGTGGCGCGGGCCGTCATACTCAACTCCGGCTCGGCCAACGCCTGCACCGGTCAGCGCGGCACCGCCGACACCGCCGCCACCGCCGCCCGCATCGCCGAGCTGCTGGGCTGTCAAGCCGAGGAGGTGCTGGTGTGCTCCACCGGGGTCATTGGTGAGCCCCTGCCCATGGCGGCGCTCCTGGGCGGTGCCGCCGAGGCGGCCGCCTCCCTGGAAACGACCTCTCGGGCCGCCCATGAGGCCGCTTGCGCCATTATGACCACCGACACCGTCCCCAAGGAGGACGCCCTGGATGCCGGCGGGTGGACCATTGGCGGCATGATCAAGGGGGTCGGCATGCTCGCCCCCGGCATGGCCACCATGCTCGCCGTCCTGACCACTGATGCGGTCATTGACGCCCCGACCGCCCGCGCCGCCCTGTCCGCGGCCGTGGCCCGCACCGTCAACCGCATTAACTCTGACGGGTGCATGTCCACCAACGACACTGTTGTGCTCCTGGCCTCCGGCGCCTCAGGTGCCACCCCCGGCCGGGCCGAGTTCGACAAGGCCGTCACCGAGGTGCTGGGGCGCCTGGGCAGGCGCCTCGTGGCCGACGCCGAGGGCGCCACCCACGACATCGCCATCACCGTGACCGGCGCCGCCACCGAGGCCGCCGCCGAGATCGCCGCCCGTACCGTGAGCGCCTCCAACCTTCTGAAGTGCGCCGTGGCCGGGGGCGATCCCAACTGGGGCCGTGTCCTGTCCCAGTTGGGCACCGTCCCCGAGCAGGCGTGCCCCTTCGACCCCGAGCAGGTGGACGTGGCCATCAATGGCGTCACCATCTTCAGCCACGGCGAGCCGGCCACCAGCCGCTCCGAAGTGGACATGAGCGCCCGTGAGACCCGCATCGACATCGCCTTGAACGTTGGTGACGCCCAGGCCACCGTCTGGACCAACGATCTCACCCACGGATACATCACCATTAACGCGGACTACACAACATGAGCTCTCTGACCAAGCACCTGACCCCCCGGCAAAAAGCCTCCGTCCTTCTGGAGGCCATGCCCTGGCTGCGCGCCTACAAGGGCGCCACCATTGTCATTAAGTACGGTGGCAATGCCATGATCGACGAGGACCTCAAACGGGCCTTCGCCGACGACGTCCTCTTCCTCCACCAGGTCGGCCTCAAGCCCGTCGTCGTTCACGGCGGAGGCCCCCAGATCAGTTCCATGCTCTCGCGCCTGGGCATCTCCTCGGAGTTCCGTGGTGGCCTGCGCGTCACCACCCCTGAGGTCATGGATGTGGTGCGCATGGTCCTCACCGGCTCAGTCCAGCGCGAGCTCGTCTCCCTGCTCAATGCCGAAGGATCGGCGGCGGTGGGCATTAGCGGCGAGGACGGCGGGCTCCTGCGCGCCCGCCAGCGCCTGGCCACCGTGGAGGGGGAGAGCGTGGATGTGGGTCTCGTCGGCGATGTCGTCGAGGTGAGCCCCCGCCCCATCCTCGACCTCATTGCCCAGGGCCGCATCCCGGTCATCTCCTCGGTGGCGCCCATGGTCGCGGACTCCACCACCGTCCTCAATGTCAACGCGGACACGGCCGCCGCCGCCATCGCCGTGGCCATTAAAGCCCAGAAGCTCATTGTGCTCACCGACGTCGAGGGCCTGTACTCGGCCTGGCCCGACCGCGCCTCCCTGGTCTCGCGCATTGGCGTGGACGCCCTGGAGGCGCTTCTGCCCGAGCTCTCCTCGGGCATGATCCCCAAAATGGAGGCCTGCCTGCGGGCCGTGCGCGGGGGAGTGGGGCAGGCCCATATTGTCGATGGGCGTCAGCCCCACTCCATGCTCCTGGAGATCGTCACCGACGACGGCGTCGGCACCGTCGTCCACCCCGAGGTTACCGGGTGCTCACGCACCAAGGGGGGCCCAACCCTATGAGCGCCCCTTCTGCCACCGGTGCCGCGGCCGGAGAAGCGCCGGACAACACGACATGGCGCAGGCGTTATGCCGAGGCCGTCATGAACACCTTCGGCACCCCCGACCGCGTCCTGGTGCGTGGCCGCGGCGTCCGCGTCTGGGATGCCGACGGTGCGGAGTACATTGACCTGCTGGCCGGCATTGCCGTCAACTGCCTGGGCCACGCCCATCCCGCCATTGTTACGGCCGTCACCGAGCAGCTCAGCACGCTGGGGCACGTCTCCAACTTCTTCACCACCCCCGCCCAGGTGACTCTGGCCGAGGAGCTGGCCCATCTGACCTTCCCCCGGACGCCGGCCGGTTCCTCCAAAGTCTTCTTGGCCAACTCTGGTACTGAGGCCAACGAGGCGGCCCTCAAGATCGCCCGCCGTCATGGCGGGGCGCAGCGCCCCCGCATTCTGGCGCTCCAGGGCGCCTTCCACGGCCGCACCATGGGCGCCCTGGCCCTGACCCACAAGGCCGCCTACCGAGAGCCCTTTGAACCCCTGCCCGGCGGGGTCGAGTTCATCCCCGCCGGGGACGCGGCCGCTCTGGCCGAGGCCATGGGCCCCGACGTCGCCGCCCTGGTTCTGGAGCCCATCCAGGGGGAGGCCGGTGTGCGCGAATTGCCCGCCGGCTACCTGGAGGCCGCTCGCGAGACCACTGAGAGAGCGGGCGCCCTGCTCATTGTCGACGAGGTCCAAACCGGCATGGGCCGCACCGGGGCCTGGATGGCGCACCACCTCCTGGCCCCCGGGGTGGTGCCCGACGTTGTCACCGTGGCCAAGGGCTTGGGCGGGGGAGTGCCCATTGGAGCCACCCTGGCCACCGGGTCGGCGGCGGACCTACTCGGCCCCGGTCAGCACGGCACCACTTTCGGCGGCAACCCCGTGGCCTGCGCCGCCGCCCTGGCCGTCATCGACACCATCTCCAGGCAGGGCCTGCTGGAGCGAGTCGGTGCTCTGGGCCGGCGCTGGTCCGGGCAACTCGCCTCCGTGCCCGGCGTGGCCCAGGTGCGCGGCCGCGGTCTGCTGCTCGGTCTGGGCCTGGCCGCGGGTGTGGGGGAGGCCGGGCAGGTCGTCCAGGATCTGGTCCGAGCCGGTTTTATTGTCAACGCACCGCGCCCGGACACCCTGCGCCTGGCTCCGCCCTTCATCCTGTCCGATGCCGATGCCGATGCCTTCACCGCGGTGCTCACCGACATCCTCGCCACTAGAACTGCCACAGAAGGTGCCCAATGAGCGAGTCCCCAAGCCCGGCGGCACCAGCCACCAAGGCCGCCCGCCACGCCCTCATTGCCCAAATCCTCACCAAGGAGCGGATTCGCTCTCAAGCCGAACTCAGGGGCGCCCTGGCCGCTCGAGGCGTATCCACCACCCAGGCGACGCTCTCACGCGACCTGGTTGAGCTTCGCGCCACCAAGCTCCGATCTGCCGGCGGCGCCCAGGTTTACGCCATACCGGAGGCCGGGGCGCCCGGACAGGTCAATACCGGCGCCGTGGGGGGCGATGAGTCCCTGGCGGATCACACCACACCCCGCCTGGCCCGCTGGTGCGCCGACCTGCTGGTCACCGCGGAGTGGGCCGGCAGCCAACTGGTGTTGCGCACCCCCGCGGGGGCGGCTCAATTGCTGGCCAGTGCCGTCGACGACGCCATCCTGCCCGATGTACTCGGCTGCATTGCCGGGGACGACACCGTCTTGGTCATTACCCGCTCCGAGCGGGCGGCCGCCCAGGTCGCCGCCCACCTGCTGGCCCTGGCCGACCCCGGCGCTCGCCGTTGAGCCCGGTGCGGGACGGCGGCACCCGGGCGCCGCCGTCCGCCGGCCGGCCTTCCCGGCCGACCTTCTCGACTCACCCGCCCGGCCTCCGGGAGGCGGCCATGGAACCGGGCCGTAACCCCACCAGCTCCCCAACCGAACCCGCTGGACTACGCCAGCACTGCACTCAGGAGGCAGAACCCATGAGCATCCACAAGGACCGCGTCGTCCTGGCCTACTCCGGAGGCCTGGACACCTCTGTTGCCATTGGCTGGATCGGCGAGCAGACGGGTCGCGAGGTCGTCGCCGTCGCCGTCGACGTCGGCCAGGGCGGGGAGGATCTTGAGGTTATCCGCCGGCGGGCCCTGGACTGCGGTGCCGTGGAGGCGTATGTGGCCGATGCCCGCGATGAGTTCGCCACCGACTTCTGCATGCCGGCCCTGAAGGCGAACGCCCTTTACGAGGGCACCTACCCGCTGGTCTCGGCCCTGTCGCGCCCGGTTATTGCCAAGCACCTGGTCAAGGCCGCCCGCCAGTTCGGCGCCCACACCGTGGCCCACGGCTGCACCGGCAAGGGCAACGACCAGGTCCGCTTCGAGGTGTCCATTACCTCCATGGCCCCCGATATGGACTGCATCTCCCCGGTGCGCGACCTGGCCCTGACCCGCGACGTGGCCATTGACTATGCCGAGAAGCACGATCTGCCCATTGAGACCACCAAGCACAACCCCTTCTCCATTGACCAGAACGTGTGGGGCCGTGCCATTGAGACCGGGTTCCTGGAGGACCTGTGGAACGCTCCCACCAAGGACGTCTACGTCTACACCGACGACCCCACCTACCCGCCGCTCCCCGACGAGGTCGTCATCACCTTTGAGACCGGCATCCCGGTGGCCATTGACGGCAAGCCCGTGACCCCCCTGGAGGCCATCCAGGAGATGAACCGCCGCGCCGGGGCCCAGGGCGTGGGGCGCATTGACATGGTCGAGGACCGCCTGGTGGGCATTAAGTCCCGCGAGATCTACGAAGCTCCTGGAGCGGTCGCCCTCATTGAGGCCCACCGGGCCCTGGAGGCCGTGACCTTGGAGCGCCTTCAGCGTCGCTACAAGCGTCAGATGGAGCAGGTCTGGGGCGAACTGGTCTACGAGGCCCAGTGGTATTCCCCGCTCAAGCGCTCCATGGACGCCTTCATCGAGGACACCCAGCGCTACGTCAGCGGCGAGATCCGCATGGTCCTGCACGGCGGGAGGGCCACCGTCAATGGGCGGCGCAGCGAGTCGAGTCTGTACGACTTCAATCTGGCCACCTACGAGACCGGTGACACCTTCGACCAGTCATCCTCGCGCGGCTTCATCGAGATTTATGGCATGCAGTCCAAACTTGCGGCCGCCCGCGACGTGCGCATGGGCCAGGGCGTCGGCTTCTGAGTTCGTCGGGGTTCCTGAGATGAGGGCGCTGCTGCGCGCGGCCCTCAAGGGGCTCCTCTTCCAAGGGCTCATCCACCCCGATTGCGGCTCCGGGCGCGCAGGAGCAATGGGAAACCATTGCGCGCCCGGAGCCGGTTATCCCGGTTATCGATGAACGGCTCGCGGAGTCTTTCAGCGGCGGCGCTGCTTGCCCTTCCTCGCCCCTGACTTGCGGCCATTGCCCGAGGCGCGCGCCGGGGTCTGGGCCCCCTGGGCCGCGGTCTCCGGGTGGCTGCGCAGCCAGCGGGTGTCGTCGTTGGCGTAGGCGTAGTAGGCGCCAATGAGCAGCCCGCCGCCCACGAAGTTGCCCAGCAGTGCGATCGCCACGTTCCCCAGCGCCAAGGGCACGTTAACCCCGTGGGTCAGGCCCACCACCGAGAAAAGCACCGTGTTGGCCACCGAGTGCTCCAGGCCCAGGAAGGCGAAGACGAACACGGCCATGATCATGGAGAAGATCTTGGACCAGTCCTCCTTGATGAAGCCGTTGTAGATGAGCAGCATCGCCAGGTTGATCATGAAGTTGCACAGGATCGCCCGCACGAAGAGGTCCCCCATGGAGGACAGTGAGTCGAGATAGGCGAGCTTGGCCTCCACTGAATGCACTGCCTGGTCGCCGGTGGCACTGTCCACCAGGGTCGAGAAGTGGTACATGACGGCGAAGACCAGGCCGCCCACGAAGTTGCCCAGCAGGCACATGCCCAGCACGCGCAAGCCCCGCAGCCAGGAGATCTTGCGGTAGTAGGCGCCAATGACCACCACCATCATGTTGGAGGTCAGCAGCTCGGACTTGGTGTAGTAGATGAACACCAGGGCCGGGCCGAAGCACAGAGCGCCCAGGATGCGTCCCAGGCCCGCCAAGGAGGCGTCGCCGACCTTAATGCCGTCGAAGACGCCCACAATGGCGTAGTTGACGATGTAGAACACTGCCACGATCATGCCGGCCATGGCGGCGCGCATGAGGTAGCGGTGCGCGATGGTGCCGGTCATCCTGGTCTTGGCGTCCAGGGCCTCAAGGACGGTGGAGATGAACTGCTTGCCGGGGAAGAGGGCGTTTGGAGACTCAGACATGAACCAATGGTTTCATGTTGTGGCCCGAAACACAGGAGACATAAGAACCTCAATCGCAGATTCCCCATGCTCATGGGGGCCTCTACCAGAGCACCGTCAACGCGTTGTGCCACTCGCTAGTGTGAAAACCTTCTACTATGGAGTCTCGGCGGGCCTTAACCGCCCTCGGCCGTGCCTGAGCATTGCCGACGCAGCAGACGGCCGAAGGATCGCATGGGGCAGACAGGGACGCACGCCGCTCCTGCGCGGCAGGAGTCGCGCAGGTTTCTGCCCGCACTGGGCACCTGGGCGTTTTTCCTGACCTTTTCCGGACAAGGGGTTCGTAACATCGTTGGCTGGGTCCCCTTCGGGGGGATTGCCGCCGTCAGCGGTATCCTCCTCCTGCTCGTCTTCGTGCGCGAGGGGCACCGCATCCCTTGGCGCAGCCTGCCCGTGGCCTCCTGCGCCTACACCGCCTTATGCGTGCTCAGCCTGGCCTGGTCCCAGTTCCCCCATGAGACCGCGCTGGCCGCGGCGCTCATGGCCGCCACCAGCGCCACCGGCATCCTGTTGGGCTGCGGCCTATCGTTGCGCCAACTCACCGTGGCCCTCGGACGCGCCCTCGAGGCGACCATTGCCCTGAGCCTGGCCCTGGAGGCGTACGTGGCCCTGATCCTGGGCCGTCCCCTTCCGCCCCTGTATATGCGGCACTGGGAGCACATCCCGCCGTCGTACTACTGGAGCGAGGCCCGCCTGCTCCAGGGCGGGCCGATCCAGGGCATTATCGGCAACCGCAACCCCTTGGCCTTCGTGGCCCTCCTGACGCTCATTTGCGTGGTGGTGCGGTGGCGTGACGATCAGATCAGCCGCTCCCATCTCCTGGTGTGGTCCACCCTGTGCCTGGTCACTCTCCTTTTGACCCGATCCGCTACTGTCACTGTGGCCGCAGTGGTCTGCGGGGCCCTGGCCCTCCTGCTGTGGTGGCTGCGGAGGCTGGAGGGCGGGCGACGACGACGCGCTGTTGTCTTAGCCGCGGGCGCTGGTGTCACCGCGGGGCTCCTAGCACTGGTTTTCCACAGGGGCGTCACCATGCTCCTGGGGCGCAGCTCCGACATGACCGGGCGGTGGGTGATCTGGGAGCGAGTGATCGAGCTGTGGCAGGAACGCCCCATCCTGGGCTGGGGCTGGATTATGTACTGGGAGCCATGGATCCCGCTCTTTCAGACCCTCGTCATACGCCCCGACGGCACCCCTACCATGAGCGCCCACAATGCCTATGTTGAAGCCCTCTTCCAAACCGGGATTGTCGGCGCGCTGCTGATCGTCGTGCTCATGGTCCAGCTGCTGCTGCAAACAGGGCGGTTGGCGCTGCGGTATCTGGACTCCGACCCCTCTGTTCTTCTTCCCGTGCTGTTAACAACGGCTCTGGCCGTGCAGGCGCTGACTGAGTCCCGGCTGCTTTCGGAGGGTAACTGGGTGGTGGTGTGCGCCTTGGGCACCTGGCTGGGACTCTACAGGAGGGTCGAGATGACGGCGAGCCACCGACATGGGCCATGATGGGGCCATGAGCAGTGAGCAGTCCCGGACATCTGACGCCCCCGCCCCCCTGAGCCTGTGGGGCGGCCGTTTCGCGGGCGGCCCCGCCGACGCCCTGGCCGCGCTCAGCGTCTCGACCCACTTCGACTGGCGCCTGGCTCGCTACGACATTGCCGGCTCCCGCGCCCACGCCCGCGCCCTGCATGGCGCGGGACTCCTCGACCAGGGCCAACTCACCGGCATGATCGACGCCTTGAACCGTCTTGAGGAAGACGTGGTTTCCGGCGCCTTCGCCCCTGACCCCGCCGACGAGGACGTTCACACCGCCCTGGAGCGCGGCCTCATGGAGCGTGCCGGCGAGGAGTTGGGGGGGCGCCTGCGGGCGGGCCGCTCCCGCAATGACCAGATCGCCACCCTCATCCGCATGTACCTGCGCGACCAAGCGCGCCACCTCGCCGGGCTGGTCCTGGACGTGGTGGACGCCCTGGTCAACCAGGCCGCGGCCGCCGGCAAGGCGATTATGCCTGGGCGCACCCACCTCCAGCACGCTCAGCCGGTGCTGGTCGCCCACCACCTTCTGGCCCACGCCTGGCCCCTCATGCGCGACGTCGAGCGGCTCATGGACTGGGATGCGCGCGCCGCCGTGAGCCCTTACGGCTCGGGGGCGCTGGCGGGCAACACCCTGGGGCTGGACCCTGACACCGTGGCCGTGGGCCTGGGATTCAACGCCTCGGTGGAGAATTCCATTGACGGCACCTCCGCCCGCGATGTTGTGGCCGAACTCAGTTTTGTTCTGGCCATGGTCGCGGTGGATGTCTCGCGCTTGAGCGAGGAGGTCATTATCTGGAACACCAAGGAGTTCGGCTTCGTCACCCTCGACGATGCCTACTCCACCGGCTCCTCCATTATGCCGCAGAAGAAGAACCCCGATGTGGCCGAGCTGGCCCGAGGCAAGGCCGGGCGTCTTATCGGGGATCTGGCCGGGCTGCTGGCCACCCTCAAGGCCCTGCCGCTGGCCTACAATCGGGACCTGCAAGAGGACAAGGAACCGGTGTTCGACGCCGTCGACACCCTGACGTTCCTTCTTCCGGCCGTAGCGGGCATGGTGGGCACCATGACCTTCCACTATGAGCGCATGGCGGCCCTGGCCCCCCAGGGTTTCTCCCTGGCCACCGACGTCGCCGAGTGGCTGGTCAAGAACGGGGTGCCCTTCCGGGTTGCGCACGAGGTTTCCGGGGCCTGCGTGCGAGTCTGCGAGGAGCGGGGAATCGAACTGTGGGACCTGTCCGACGCCGACTTCGCCGCCATTGACCCCAGACTCACCCCCGAGGTGCGCCAGGTCCTGAGCCTTGAGGGCTCTGTGGCGGCTCGCACCGGCCACGGCGGCACCGCTCCAGTGCGCGTGGCGGAGCAGTTGACCCGCGCCGGCGCCCACTGCGCCGAATTGCGGGCCTTCTCCGGCGAGGGCCCCCTCCTGGAAGAACCCGCGCGGCCGGCCTCAAAGGCGACAGGGCAAGGCACGGGGACCCGAGATGCCTGACGCCGTCGTCCGACCCGGCCGGGACCGGCCGCCTTCCCGCAGGACGGACCAGGGCGCCGGGGCGCAGGCGCCGCCCGGCCCCGCCGATCTGCCCGCGGTCCTGACCGGCCTCCTGGCCGGTGACCCCCTGGAGGTGGCCCCCGCACTCCTGGGGGCGCTGGTCTCCGCCACGGATGCTCACGGCACCGTCTCGGTGCGTCTGACGGAGGTGGAGGCCTACCGCGGTGAAACCGATCCCGGTTCTCACGCCTTCAAGGGCCGGACCGCGCGCAACGCCACCATGTTCGAGGCCGGCGGGGTCATCTACGTCTACCTCACCTACGGGATGCACCACTGCCTCAATATTGTCACCGGCCCCGAAGGCGACTCGCGCGCAGTACTCCTACGCGCCGGAGAGGTCACCGAGGGGCTGGAGCTAGCACGCCGCCGTCGGCCCAAGGCCCGCACCGACCGTGATCTGGCTCGTGGCCCGGGCCGGCTGTGCGCGGCCCTAGGGCTGACCCGAGATGATGACGGTGCCGCCCTGGGGCCGCCCGGGACACGGGTGAGCCTGACCCTGCCCGACCAGCCGGTCGACCCCGCACGGGTGCGCACCGGCCCGCGCACCGGCGTCTCCGGACCCGGTGGCTCCGAGGCCTTCCCCTGGCGCTTCTGGTGCGAGGGCGAACCGACTGTCTCCCCGTACAAACCGGCCTCGCCACGCAGGAGCAAGCAGTGAGCCGGAGTCCAAACACCTACTGGAACCACAATGCCGCCTTCCATAACGAGGTTGTCGCGCACGCCGCCGCTCGGGGAGGCCGGGCGCTCGATGTCGGCTGCGGGGAGGGACTGCTCCTTGAGCGCCTGGCGGGTGTGTGCGACGAGGTCGTGGGGATCGAGCTCGACCCGCCCTCGGTTGAACGAGCCCGCTCCCGGCTGTCGGGCACGCCGGGAGCGAGGGTGCTCCGGGCCGACGTCCTGGATCCGGAGCCGGTTGACGGCCTGGGGACTTTCCAGACCGTCACCTGCGTGGCCGTCCTCCACCACCTGCCGCTGGAGGAAGGGCTGGAGCGCCTGGCGGGCCTGGTGGCGCCGGGCGGGCGGCTCATCGTCGTCGGGCTCGCCGCGAACGCAAGCGCCTGGGATTGGATCGTTTCGGGGGTGAGTGTGCTGCCCGTCCGCGTGGCGAGCCTTTGGCACCACGAGACCCCCGACATTGGCGTGCCGGTGGCTCAGCCCCGTGAGTCCCTGGCCGAGATCCGGCGGGCGGCCGCGCGACTGCTCCCAGGCAGTCGGCTCCGGCGCCGCTTCTACTACCGCTACACCCTGGTCTGGGACCGCCGGGCGGACGAGGTGCGGGAGGTCGACCGGTGAGCGGGGAGGGCAACCAGGCCCCGCTGCGGCTGCGCCGACTCCTGGAGGTCCTGCGCGCCGAGTTGGGGCCGGGCGCCCGCTGGCCCGCCGACTCCGGCTTCGAGATCATGGTTGGGGCGGTGCTGGTCCAGAACACTGCCTGGGGGAACGTGCTGCGCTCCCTGGAGCACCTGCGTGCGGCCGGGGCCCTGGAGCCCACGGCGCTGCTGGCCCTGCCGCTTGAGGGCGAGGGCTCCCTGAGCAGGCTCATCCGCCCCTCGGGTTTCATGACCGGTAAGTCCGCCACCTTGCGCGCCGTCGCCACCTGGCTGACCACGGGGCCGGGGCGCGGGGCCGACTCCTTGGACGACGACGCCTTGCGCTCCTCCCTTATGGGCCTGCGGGGCATTGGGGCGGAGAGTGCCGACGTCATCAGCCTCTACGTGTACGACCGCCCCCGTTTCATCTGGGATACCTACGCCAGGCGGATGCTCGGGGCCTTGGGCGCCCCAGTGGGGCGGGACTACGAGTCCACTCGCCGTCTGCTTGAGGAAGCGGTCAACGCCGAGTCCCTGAGCGCCGCTGAGCACCAGGAACTCCACTGGCTGGTGCTGGAGGCGGGCAAGGCGGCACGGCGGGCGGGCGGCTGGCCGGTCTACGCCCAACGCCTGGGCCTGGCCGGGTGACGCTTGAGCCGGGGCGGCGCCCGCCCGGTTCCGGAGGCGGGTTGACGCGGGCGGGGGAAAGCGGTCATGACAGACTGTGCCCGGGGCAGTCAGCCCCTCCAAGTGAAAGGTAGAACCGTGACCGACGTTCTTGACGAGCTGCAGTGGCGGGGCCTCATTGCCCAGCACACCGACCTCGATGCCCTGCGCACCGCGCTGGGCCAGGGACCGATCACCTTCTATTGCGGCTTCGACCCCACCGGCGCCTCCCTGCACCACGGCCACCTCGTGGCGGTCAAGGTCATGCGCCACCTCCAGCTCGCCGGCCACCGGCCCCTGGCCCTGGTGGGCGGTGCCACCGGCCTCATTGGGGACCCCAGCGGCCGCAATACCGAACGCACCCTTAACAACAAGGACGTCGTGGCTTCTTGGGCTCAGGCGCTCCAGGGGCAGCTGGAGAATCTGCTTGACTTCCAAGGGGAGAACGCCGCGCGGATCGTCAACAACCTGGATTGGACGGCACAGCTGTCCACCATCGACTTCCTGCGCGACATTGGCAGGCACTTCCGCCTGGGGACCATGCTCGCCAAGGACGTCGTCGCACGGCGGCTGGCCGGCGAGGAGGGCATCTCCTTCACCGAGTTCAGCTACCAGATCCTCCAAGCCAATGACTACCTCGAGTTGTACCGGCGCTACGGCTGCACTCTGGAGGTGGGCGGCAACGACCAGTGGGGCAACCTGGTGGGCGGCATGGACCTCATTCACAAGGTCGAGGGCGCCTCGGTTCACATCATGACCAACCCGCTCATCACCAAGGCCGACGGAACCAAGTTCGGTAAGACGGCCGGGGGGGCGGTGTGGCTCAACCCCGAGATGCTCAGCCCCTACGCCTTCTACCAGTTCTGGCTCCAGACCGACGACGCCGACGTCATCCGCTTCCTCAAGGTCTTCACCTTCCTGGGACGCGAGGAGATTGAACACCTGGAGCAGGTGACCGCCGCCAACCCCAAGTCCCGTGAGGCTCAACGCGTCCTGGCCCAGGAGGTCACCACATGGGTGCACGGGGCCGACGCCCTGGAGCAGGCCCAGGCGGCGACGGCGGCCCTGTGGGGGCGCGGCGAGTTGAGCGAGCTGAGCGAGCAAACCCTTGCGGCGGCCACGGCCTCTCTGCCAACCACCGACCTCGTGGTGGGGGAGTCGACCATTGTGGACCTGCTGGTGGGCGCGGGCCTGGAGAGAGGCCGCAACGCCGCCCGCAAGACCGTGGCAGCCGGTGGGGCCTACCTCAACAATGTCAAGGTCACTGACGAGGACAGGCCCGTGGACGCCGGCGACCTGCTGGCCGGGGGCATGATCCTGGTGCGCAAGGGGCGGCGGAACCTGGCAGTCGCACGCCGGTCGTGAGCCGCGCCCGGGGTATTCCCGGGCGCCTCCAACACGGGTGATGGGCGGTGACGGCGCCGTGTGGGCACCGTCACCGCCCGACCATTTGACCGTCGTTGACCTTGTGCGTAATGTTCTCTGCGGCCCGGGGGCCGTTAAGGAGAGATCCTAAAAGTCCTTCCGGGTGTCGATGGCTTCAGAGGGCCGAGAATGGGGATGACGGGGATCACGGATTCCCGGTTTGACCCAAGGAAATCGACTCGCTAAAGTTCATCGAGCGCTTCCGGGAAGAAGCGATCTGCGGAACGCAGGTGGCGAGCCCGGTGGGTGTGTTGTTTGAGATCTCGATAGTGTGTCATGTTTTTTGTGCCTTTTTGTTGGGTTTGTGGTGCTGGGTTTTTGGCTGTGGTCCTGGGGTTGTTGTTCTGGGGTTGTGGTTGGGGGTCTGGTG
>NZ_RYFV01000024.1 GCF_004104015.1 Actinomyces oricola
AGGTTTTCTTGGTCGAAAACAACTCTGACGCACGGCTCCGCGTGCCTTCGTCTACGACACACCCACCTCCCCGCACCACTCCAACCATCTTCACCCCTCGACCCCCACTCCCAGTGAGAAAGGCTCACTGTATGGCCAGCCATATGCGCACCAGCCTGGTGTGCGACGCGATCAACATGGCCGTGCGCAACTGCCCCCACACTCGGGGCGTGACAATCTTTCACTCAGACCGCGGATCGCAGTACACATCGGATCAATTCTCCGAACACCTACGTAAGTACGGTATCCTCCCCTCTGTGGGCCGGACCGGTGTGTGTTGGGACAATGCCTGGGCCGAGTCGTTCAACGCCACGCTCAAGAACGAACGAGTACACCGCATGGTGTATCCCACACGAGAACACGCCATCAAGGATGTCACGTCCTGGATAGAGCTGACATACAATCACAAACGGCTTCACTCGGGACTCGGCTATCGCACCCCGAACGAAGTTGAGCGCGAACTGCTGAGCTGCGAAATCGCAGCATGACACACAAAACACACACAGTCCGAAAAACACCCAGCACTCCACAGAGATTAGAACGGGATATGGGCGCCCCGACCAATTGCATAGCACTCAAACCCACGTCATGAGAGGTCTCTGGCGTGGGTTTTTGGTTGAAAAACGGCTGGTTTTGGGTGGTTTCGGTCGGTTCGGGGCCGTGGGGGCGGGCCTGTGGTGCGGTGGCGGGGCTGGGGTTTCCGACTTCGTCGTCACCCCCGGCCTTGTCGTCACTCCTAGCCTTGTCGCTCGGAGTCTCTGGAGTCTCTGGAGTCTCCAATCTGACCATCTCCTCCGTGTTCTCTGCGCCTCCATGTCCTCGTCTCTGGCTGCCGACCACGTGACGATGCCTTACTATCCGCCGTATTCCCTGTCGTTCTACTCGATAGCAGTCGGCTGCTCCTGGCTGAGCAAACTGGCTAGGTTCGCCAAGCTGGAGTCTTGGAGTAGCGCAGGATCACGCACCATCTGCTCGATGATGGCACCGAGCTTCTTTTGCGATAAACCGCTCAGCCGCTGCCGGACCTCGGCCACTCCTTCCGCGTCGACGATGCAGGCCTGCTCAACGAGACGCAGCTGCTCCTGACAGTAGGTATGAGCGGCCATCGCAGCTAGCAAACGGGCCTGCGCCTCGGCACTCGACATGGCCGGGCGATCACCCGGCTCATCCAGGTCGTGACTGGGAACGGAGGACTCTTCTACCTCCGCCACTTCCTTTGCCTGACCGTCCACAGCCGACTTATCCCGGCGCCACCAGTCAGTGATCTTGTTTACATGGGTCGACAGGAACGGTTGTGCGGATTGAGCCCACCACCCCTTCAGGTGAGGAGTAGCATATATTACGCTTGCCGCCACGACAGCCGCGACAACGATGGCAAGATCGAAACCGTCGTCATACTCCCAGCGTTGTTCAGTAGGGATATAGCTGGTTGACGAGACCTCGTCATCGAGGTCAAGGTCGTCATCAGGGATGAAGCGAGCATGCCCTTGAAGGACACCGTCGTCGTCGTAGAGATTCTGGTGAAGTCCACCTTCGCTCCTCTGGCCGGGCGTGAGGCTGGCGTCGTCCCATTCGAAGTAGCCTGCTTGGCGTGGCATGAGCCTGATTCTATTCAGGAGGTGAGCGTCACGGGTGGCGACTGAACCGGGGGCGGGAGTAACCCCGCCGGCTCGATAAGGGTGCACCCGCTCAGGCGGTCGAGTCTCTTGATGTAGTTCGGGCGAAGATCGTCGAGATCAGCGCGTCCGCGGGCCTGGAACGAGCCGGGCCTGGAAGTGATGTTGCGGGCGAAATGCACCCGGCCCTCCCTGCCAGGATGCTCCTGGCAGGGAGGCCTTGACCGCGGCATGGCCGAGTCGACTTCCCCGGCGGTGGTCGCCAACTGCTTAGCCCTCATGCCGTTACGACGATTGGTGCGCTTGTCGGTGCGCTCATAGTCTCCGACCCCGATGTGGGCGGTGGCCTCGGCATCGACAAGGTCCTGCAGGCCGGCCTGAAGCATCCGCCGGAATCGTCACCACACCGCGAGACCCACCTCGACCCGCGTCACCCTGCGGGTCGACGCCAGCATCACAGAAACCTTCCATGGCTCCCATGCGCGGCCGGCGCCTAGATGCGTACGGGAGCCTCGGAACACATGCCCGCATCGGCCCTCGCCCCTTTCCCCTGTGCGGTGCGCCTCATCCAGTACGGTTCCGGCCCACTCAGACGACCACCGTCACGAAGGCGGCGCCCGGGACGGGCAGAGTGGCCGCGCCCGTCAGCGAGCCGTCGTCGGCGACGCGGTAGGCCCGCAGAAGGCCGGCAGGCCGGTCGGTGACCAGCAGCAGAGCGCCGTCGGGCGCCAGGGCGATCGAGCGGGCGGCCACGCCGGGGTGCGCGGAGGCCGCGAGGGGCACGGAGCCCATCCACCGGGGCGTGCCGTCGTCGGCAATGGAGAACCAGGCAACGGCGTCCTCTCCGCGGTTGTTGACGTAGACGAGGCCGCCACGCGGGTGAACACGCAGGTCCGCCGGCTCGTTGGTCCGCCCGACGTCGCCCGCGAGGGTCGAGCACCGCGACACGGGAGAGATCGCACCGGACTCGGCGTCGAAGTCGAGGACGAGGAGCTCGGAGGCGAACTCGAGGTCGCAGTACAGGCGCCCGCTCACCGGATCGAAGGCGAGGTGGCGGGGACCGGTCTGGGGCTCGCTCGCATAGGTGCTTGCGAGCTCAAGCGTCTCACCGAGACGGTAGACGAGGATCCGATCCGCACCCTTGTCCCCCACGAGCAGGAAGGTCCCGCTGGGGTCGATGGTAACCGAGTGGGCGTGGGCCGAGGCCTGGGCGTGCCCACCGGACTGGGCCGACGTGTTCGGGTCCGGGCCGTGCCCGCCGAGGACGACGACGTCACTGAGCTCCTCGATAGTGCCGTCGGCGGCGAGGCGGTGGACGAGGACCGTCGAGTCGTCATAGACGTACTCGGTGCCCCAGGTGCCGTCCTCGTGGTGCACGATCTTCTCGACGTGCTCGAAGCCGCCGTGGTCGGCGCACAGGAGCAGGCGCCGGTCGGCGTCGAGGGCGAGGTAGGTGGGGAACGGACCTGGGACCGGGGTCGCTCCCCGGTGCTCAAGGCGCCCCGACACCGGGTCGAGAGCGAACTCGTGGATGGCGGCGGGCGGCCCGACGGGGCCTCGGCCATCGGTCTTGCGCTCGTCGACGACGTAGACGCGCTGCGTCCTCGGGTCGTGAACGAGGTAGCCGGCCTCGGTGGGCTCGCCGACGCGGTCGAGTACGGTGAGCGTGAGCGTATCGGCATCATCACGGACCTCCACGACGCTAACGCCGCCGACCTCGCCGTCGAGCTGCGCGTAGGCCCCGACGAGGGCGAGACGGCGGCTCATGCCCCCACCAGCCTGGTGAGCATCTCCTGGTGCCGGCGCACCTGGTCCACCTCGTCCATGAGCTGCTCGCGGGGCAGGTCCTGGAGGTAGCGCTGCCCCTCGTACTCGGTGTTGATCCAGCCCTCGTACCCACCGGCCTTGAGGGCGCCGATTGCGGCCTCGTAGTCGATGGTGGCCTCCTCGTAGTGGCCCGGCCGCCCCTCGACCTCGCTCATGTAGTTGAACTTGGCGTGGACGGACGTGACGTGGGGGGCGAGCTGGCGCAGAAGATCGGGGTCGGTGTTGGAGAACATGATGGACTCGGCCACCAGGGAGTAGTCGCGGGTCGTCGGCGCGGGCACGCGCTCATCGGCAAAGGCCCTGATGCCCTCGAAGGCGTCGCGCTCGGCGGGATCGCACTCGCCCTCGGCGAGGAAACGGGTGAAGTCGGCACGCAGGTTGCCGGCCGTGAGGGCGGCCATCTTGGGCACCTCGAAACCGGCGGTGCCGGCGCGCAGCGCGAGGCTGAGCTCGGTGACGGCGGTGGCCGCCTCGGGCTTGGCGCCGCGGCGCTGGTGCTGGCCGAGCTGCACCGGCGAGGGGGCGAACTGGAAGATGCCGAAGTCCGGCACAATGCCCAGGTGCTGGGTCCCGGTCTTCTGCACATAGTCGATGACCTCGGTGACCTGCCTGCCGTCGAGCTTCATGGGCTGGTGGATCTCCTTGCCCATGGGGATGTCGAGTTCCTCCGCGAGGGGCAGGGCGAGGGCGAGCACCTCGAGGGGGACAACCGACAGGACGCGCACGCGCTCGAAACCGAGCCGCTTGGCCAGGCGCAGGTCGTGCTTGAGACGCTCGGCGCATTCCTCATAGGTCATGACGTGATCGCGGAACTGCAGGACATCCATGGACACGTCCTGGACTGCCGGGGTGGTGCCGTAGGCCTCCATCCAGGCGAACCACTGCTTCTCGAAATCGGGTCCGGGATCGGGGTAGTGGAAGGACATCTCGTCGACGACCTCGATGCCGGTGGCGCCGCCCAGATTCGTGCCGACCTCGCGGATCTGCTCCTCAAGGCTGAGCTCGCCGAGGTACTGGGACTGCTGGTAGCTGTAGAGGCTGACGCCCCGTTTCATGCTCATAGTGATCTTCCTTCGTCTTCAGTCGTTGTGCTGTCCGGGCGCGGTTAGTTGAGGGTAAGGTGGTAGGTGACGATGTTGGGGGTCTTGTCCGAGCCGGCCCCGGTGCCGGGGGTTGGGGGCTCCTTGACCCAGGCCTCGTCGGTGGGCTGGTAGCCGTAGGCGGCGATGACGCACTGCTGGAAGCGGACGGTGTGCTCGCCGGGCGCAAGCCCGCCGGGGGCGTCGACGTGGAGGATCGCCTCGTCCGGATAGTCCCAGTGCTCCCAGACGGCGGTCTTGATCTCCTCGAAGCTGCGGGGAGGTTTGCCGTTGATCTCGAAGGTTTGGGCCGAGACGGGGTAGGAGACGCCGTCAACCTCAATGAAGTAACCGCAGTGGGTGGAGAGGTACACGCCGCGGTAGTTGGCGATCTTGACGGCGAGCTGGAAGCCGATGATCTCGCCGTCGCGCGTCTCATTGCGCAGTGAGTCGGGGCGGATGAGGAGGTTGTCGAACACAGTGGTTCCTTTCTTGTGGATGGGGTGGCGTCGGTCAGTCCGCGGAGGCGCCGGGCATGGGAATGGGGGTCAGGCCGTCGTGACGGTTGTAGCGGAAGAACCCGGTCCAGACGACGGCGGTGACAGCTGCCGCGATGAGCGGGATCGCGAACATGGGGTGGAAGGCGGAGGCGCCGGTGCTCTCCAGACCAGGCGAGACGACGGCGTTGTAGACCTGGCCAGCCAGGGAGGAGCCGATGACGGCGCCGACGCCGGAGATCGCCATGATGAGCAGGCTCTGCGCCTGGGAGCGGACGGCCGCGGGGGCGACCTCGTCGATGTACATGGCGCCGACGACGAGGAAGAAATCGTTGCAGATGCCGTGCAGGCAGATCGCGACGACGGCCATCCAGTGGTTGCCTCCCGAGGCCGCGTAGAACAGGGCGAAGCGGATCCCCCACATCACCATGCCGCCGAACAGGGACCACTTCATGCCGAGGTGCTTAAGTGCCCAGGGGATGGTGAGGATGAAGACGACCTCGCTGAGTTGGCCCAGCGACATGACGGCGGCGACGTTCTCGATGCCGAGGGCACCGAGGTAGGTGGAGGCGTAGGAGTTGTAGACCGCGAGCGAGATCGAGGTCATGAAGACACAGCAAAAGAAGACCAGGAAGTTGCGGTTGCGGAAAAGGAAGAAGGCCTTCGCCCCGACGACGTCCGCGAGGGAGAAGCTCACGCCCTTGGCGGGGGCGGGGGTGTTGGGCAGGGTGAAGGCATAGACGCCCAGGATGAGGCTGACCACCGCGGTGACGCGGAAGAGATCCGGGGATGCGGACAGCCCCAGTGCGCCGACCAGGACACCCGCCAGCACCCATCCCAGGGTGCCGAAGACGCGCACGTAGGGGAAGAGAGTCCTGTTGCTGGACAGGTGGAAGAAGGCGATGGAGTTCGCGATGCCAAGGGTCGGCTGGAAGAAAAGGCAGTAGACGAACAGGAGCAGCAGGACCAGCCCTCCCCTGCCGGAGCGGACGAGGCTGGGCAGGAACAGCATGATGACGCCGCCGACGGCGTGGGCTACTCCGAGGACTTGCTGGGAGGGGAAGAACCTATCGGCGAGCGCCCCGAGGAACATGGGGGAGATGATCGCCGCGACGGCGGCAAGGGTGAAGGTGGTGCCGATGATGGTGGGCAGGCCGTTCGTGGCCAACATGAGACCGACCGTCGCGAACCAGGAGCCCTGAACAAGGAACTCCAGCATCATCATGACGACCAGGCGGATGGCGCGACCGGCGCCAACGCTCGCCGGTGGTGTGGGGGCGGCCGCGGCGGCGGCCTCGGAGAGGGTACTCATCCTCGAGCTCCTTGATTGTTCGTAACAACGACAGTTATTGAGGTTGTGCAGCGAGACTAGCTGAACTGTTCGAGCTCATCGAGAGATGATTTGGTCAACTTGATTGGATCATTAGCTGGGCGAAGGATTCGATCCTTCGATCGTTCGTCGCCTGATCAATCCCGATCGTGCCGCGCCCAGTCGGGGAGCTGGCTCATTCCCGCCCCCACACGGTCGAGGACGACCGCAAGGCCGCCCAGAACCGCGGCCTCCTCTCCCAAGCGCGCCGGGACCAGTGACGTCTGAGGCGACACGATTGCGAGATTCGTCACTTCCGGCGAGGAGTCGATCGCCGCCTGGACCACCGGGCTGGCGCCCAGCACCCCACCAATGGCGATGGCGCTGGGCGCCACAACCCGCGCCGTGTTGGCCACGGCACGCCCGAGACTCCTCCCCGCCTCGGCCAGGACGCGGCGACAGGCGGGGTCCCCCTGCTCGGCTGCTGCGATGATCTCCCGCAGGCTCCAGGAGGACCGGGACTGCGGGAGGGCCGCGCGGATGGCCGTTTCGGAGACCTTGGTCGTCAAGCAGCCCCGCGAGCCGCAGTAGCACACCGCGCCGGAGGGGTCGACCACCATGTGCCCGAGCACCCCTGCCTGCCCATTACTGCCATGGAAGATAGCACCGTCGACGACGAGTCCGCCTCCGACGCCCTCCGCGGAGCGCAGGTACAGGAAGTTCCCCTCTCCGCGCCCGCTGCCCCACAGCCACTCCGCGAGCGCCGCGAGATTGGCATCGTTGTCCACGACAATGGGGACATCGTCCGCAATGGGCAGTCCCTCGCCGATGCGGACGTCCCGCCACTGCGGAATGCGACCGGTCACCCAGACCGGGATCGTGGCGGTGCGGTGCTCCAGCGGCGACTGGATCGACAGAGCGACACCGATAAGGGTGCGGTCCGCGGGAGCGGCGGCGAGCAGCTCCTGCACGAGGCCCACGAGCGCCCGCGGGTGGGACTCCGCGACGGACCGGTCCCGACGCACCTTGTCCGCCGGTGCGAAGACGGCACCGCGGATCCAGCCGTCCGCGATCTCCACCGAGATCACCAATCCGTCGGTGATGACGAGGCTCACCTCGCTCTGTCGGCCATTGACCGCCCGGATCTCGGCCACACCCGCCTCTCGCAGCTCATGAACGATCGAGGACACCGTGGCCGGCGCCAGTCCGGTTGCGCGGGCAATGGCCGCCTGGGAGCACGGCCCCGAGGCGCGCAGCGCCTCTATCACGGCGGCGGTGTTCGCGGAACGAATCGGCCGGGCCGTGCCGGCGGCGGTCTGAACATTCATGCCGGGGCTCCTGATTCATTGGGGGCGTGACGCACAAAACCGTCAGCCGTCGAACCGACCTTGACCAGATCAGTGAATGAATGGTACTTATCATTCATGTTGCAGTCGGTTCAGCGCATCGTCGGAAATCGATCGTTCGAACTCCGAAAGTTTATCGCATCCTGCTGGACCACGGTGACGCATGTCGGCCCGCACAACCACGCCCACTGGCCCGCGCTGCGCGTAAGCTTGTGCGTCACCCTGGCCCTGGCGGCCACCGTACTCACCCAGCACCCGGAATGGTCCGGTTACGCGGTCTTCGGCGCGGTGAGCTCGGTCTACGGCAAGCAGACCGACTACACGCAGCGTCTGCGAGCCCAGCTCGGCACAGGCGCGCTCCTCATCCTCGCCGTGGTCGTGGGCACGACCATCTCGCTGCTCCCGGGCACGCACTGGTGGACGGCCCTCGGCGTCGGCGTCATCTCTGCGGGCGGCGCCCTAGCGAGCCGCGCCGAGGGATGGCACCCGGTGCCCTCCCTGTTCCTCGCCTTCGCCCTGACCACCGTGGCCTCCGGCGCCCACAGGAGCATCGACCTGCTCATCGCCCTGGCCGTCTCCACGACGGCGGTGGCCGGAAGCGTCGCGGTCGGCCAGGCCGGTCGCATCCTGCCCACCTCCCGGCGCCCACGCACCCCGCCTGCGCCGCGCCGCTCTCCCCGGGCTGTCCTCGCCGACAGCGCGGCCCGCGGCGATATTGCGCTCCACCTACTGGCGCCCTGCACATCCTTCCTGCTGGCCATGGCGGCCGGTTCGGCGCACCCGGGCTGGGCCGCAGTGGCGGCAACGGCACCGCTCGCCGTCACCGCCCCCGTCGCCATGCGGACGGGGCGCGCCCTACTCCGCCTCGGCGGCACCGTTGCGGGCGCAGCGGTCGCCTACGGCATCCTGGCGTCCGACCCGCCCACAATCGTCCTACTCATTGCCGTCGCCGTGCTGCAGGTGCTCATCGAACTGTTCGTGGCGCGCAACTACGGAATAGCCGTCATCGCGATCACGCCGATCGCCCTGGTCATGTCCCAGGTCGCGGCACCGGCCGAGGCGGGAGCCATGGCCATCGACCGTGTGGTGACCGCGGGCGCAGGCGTCCTGGTCACAGTGGTCCTCCTCGTGGCCGGGCGGCTCCTAGCGCTCGCGATGGGGGGTGGCGGCCTCCGACCATCCTCAAGGCGACGCCGCGGCCTCGTAGTAGATGACCGGCTCCGACGGCAGTCCGAATAGCTCGTTCTGCGCCAGGCGAATGCAGCCCTGAACCGCCGACTCGTCCATGTCCGCAGCGGCCACGGTCCGCAGCATGGCGACGATCGCCGGCTGGGAACGCGCCGCGATGGATTCGCGGATACCGGCGAGGAGCACGTCGCCCGCACTGACGAGAGCCCCTCCGATGACAATGACGGCTGGGTTCAGCGCCGCCACCAGGGCGGCCAGGACATCACCGACGACCCGCCCCGCCTCGCGCAGAGTCTGGACGGCAAGCGGGTTGCCGGAGCGGACCAGTTCGACCACGTCCTGCGTCCCGCCGGCCGGAACGGACCTGAGCATGAGGGAACGCGCAACTCCCGTCCCACCGGCGAAGGCCTCCAGACAGCCCATCTGGCCGCACCGGCACAGCCGGTCGCGAGCCTCGGGAACCCAGATATGGCCGATATCGCCCGCGGCCCCGGCAAAGCCGTGGAGAAGCGCGCCGTTGGCCACGATGCCCGCACCGATCCCCGCACCCACTTTGACCACTATCATGTCCGACTGCTCCGGCCAGCGGTTGACCCACTCGCCGAGTGCGAAGACGTTGGCGTCGTTGTCCACGGGGACCGGGATGTCCAGGCCCAGGGTATTGCGGATCAGCGCCCCCAGGTCCACCCCTCCCCAGCCCGGCATGAGCGGAGGATTCACCGCCCTCGAGTGATCCGTGTCCACCGGCCCGGGGACGCCCACGCCCACGCCCAGCAGATCGGTGAGGGAGTGGCCCGCATCCCCCACGAGCCGTCGGAGCACCTCGATCGCCCGTCCCAGGACCACCTCGGGCCCCGAGGCGAGGTCGTATTCGAGGGTCTCCAGAGCCAGCACGGTGCCGGCCAGGTCGGTGACAGCGACGCGCCCCGCGCAGATGCCCAGATCGAAGGCGCCGAAGAGCCGGTTGGTCCGGGCGAGCATGTAGCGGGCCGAGGGGCGCCCTCCAGTGGATACCTGCGCCCCCTCCTCGACCACGAGCCCGGACTCGATGAGTTGCTCGAGCTGGGCCGTGACGGTCGAACGCACGCGCTGGGTGAGGCGGGCGAGCTCGGTGCGCGTACGCGGCCTGCCGTCGCGGAGGACCCCGAGCACCTCGCGAGCATCCGCCGATTGCTCCCCCGCCATCGCTCCGCCCCGTTCCCTCCGGTCTCGACGGTCTCGGCCGCCGCCCAGTATTGCGATGCCGATCATATCTGCACCGACACCCATCTCACTCTTGCGACGACAACAACATTATGATACGTTGTGATCATCATTACTGGAGCAATGAGGCTCCGCCGCTGCAGGTAGCACCTGCGTGCGGGTCGGGGTCCGCGTTCGACGCCATTACTAGTTCTGTGAAGGAGCAGCGTCATGTCTCGTCATGTGAATTTGTTTACCGGTCAGTGGGTGGACCTGCCGTTTGAGGAGGTGTGCACGCTGGCCCAGCAGTGGGGGTTCGATGGCCTGGAGGTCCCGGTGGCCGGGGACCACCTGGACGTCTACCGGGCAGCCGAGGACGACGCCTACTGCCGGCAGTGGAGGGACACCCTGGAACGCCACAATCTGGACGTGTACGCCATCTCCAACCACTCCACCGGCCAGGCCGTGTGCGACGACCCCATCGACTTCCGCCACCAGGGACTCCTGACCGATCGCGTGTGGGGAGACGGCGACCCCGAGGGGGTCCGCCAGCGGGCGGCCGAGGAACTCAAACTCACCGCCCAGGTCGCGGCCAAGCTCGGCGCCAAGACCGTCACCGGATTCACCGGCTCCAAGATCTGGAAGTACGTCGCCATGTACCCGCCCGTCGACCCCGAGGTCATCGCCGATGGCTACGAAGACTTCGCCAACCGTTTCAACCCCATCCTGGACGTCTTCGACTCCGAGGGGGTCACCTTCGCCCTGGAGGTCCACCCCAGCGAGATCGCCTACGACTACTGGACCACCCGGGCCACCCTGGAGGCCATCGACAACCGCGAGGCCTTCGGCATTAACTGGGACCCCTCCCACATGATCTGGCAGGACATCGACCCCGCCGTCTTCCTGACCGACTACGCCGACCGCATCTACCACTGCCACATTAAGGACACCAAGACCCACTTCGACGGACGCAACGGCCGCCTGTCCTCCCACCTGCCCTGGAACCACCCCCACCGCGGCTGGACCTTCGTGTCCGCCGGCCTAGGAGACGCCGACATCGACGGCTACCTGCGCACCCTGGACCAGATCGGCTACACCGGACCCGTCTCCATCGAATGGGAGGACTCCGGCATGGACCGCCTCAACGGCGCCCCGCTGGCCCTGAAATACGCCCGCGAACACGTCTACGACCTTCCCGAAGCGGCCTTCGACTCCCACTTCGACAACCGCTGAGCCCGCGGGCCGGGCCCTGGCCCAACAAGAACACGCATCAGGCCGAGCATGGTGCCGTTGGCTCACACCAACCGCAACCCGGCGACAGAGCTCCGCGTCTTGCATCAGGCAGGCGCGGAGCGGGCCGAGGAGTCCTCTGCGACTCGACCTTAGATTAGCGAACAGTGTTCTAAGTCACAGTCAATGCTCTTGTCTTACGTCGATCATCGACATTAGTTTTTTCATATCGCCACGTAAGAGGTGCTCGCCTCTTCGAGCGTCGGGGCACGGCCGCCCCACCACATAGAACGGAGTAGTTCCATGAGTACCAGTCCTAAGGTCCGCGTCGGCATCATCGGATGCGGCGGCATCACCAACCACAAGCACCTGCCCTCCCTCGCCGCCGTCGGCGAGGACAAGGTCCGCATTGAGGCCTTCTGCGACCTCATCGAGGAGCGCGCCGTGAGCACCGCCGCGGCGGCGGACCACGCCGACGCTCTCATCTACACCGACTACCGCGAGCTCCTCGCCAACCCGGACATCGACACCGTCCATATCTGCACGCCCAACGTGTCCCACTCCGAGATCGCCGTCGCCGCCTTCGAAGCCGGTAAGAACGTCTTCTGCGAGAAGCCCATGTCCCACTCCACCGAGCAGGCTCGCGCCATGCTCGAGGCCTGGCGCGAGTCCGGCAAGAAGTTCACAGTCGGCTACCAGAACCGCTTCCGTCCCGAGGTCCGTACCCTCCACGCCTCCTGCGAAGCCGGGGAGCTCGGTAAGATCTATTACGGTGAGGCGATGGCCGTGCGCCGTCGTCAGGTGCCCACCTGGGGGGTGTTCCCGAACAAGGCCCTGCAGGGCGGCGGCCCCCTCATCGACATCGGCACGCACGCTCTCGACATCACCCTGTGGTGCATGGACAACTACGAGGTCGAGTCCGTCCTCGGATCGGTCAACTACGAGCTCGGCCACCTGGAGTCCGCCGCCTCCGGCAACTACTACGGTCCGTGGGACATCGAAACCTTCGAGGTCGAGGACTCCGCCATGGGCTTCATCAAGTTCAAGAACGGTGCCACCATCGTCCTCAAGGCCTCCTGGGCCCTCAACGTCCTCGACTCGCGTGAGGCCTCCACCACGCTGTGCGGCACCGAGATGGGCGCCGAAATCCGCTCCGGCTCCTCCTACAAGAAGGACGAGCTCATCTACAACGGCACCCGCCACGGCATGCTCACCCACGAGTCGCTGTCCGACGTCTCCGCCGTCGCGTACTTTGAGGGCCGCGAGGAACCGCCGGGCGTTGTCGAGGCCAAGCAGTGGATCGACGCCATCATCACCGACGGTGAGCCCGTGGTCCACCCGGAGCAAGCCTTCCGCGTCACTCAGATCCTTGACACCATCTACCAATCCGCTGCCAGCGGCAAGCAGGTCTTCCTCGACTGAGAACGACGGCGAGGAGGAGACACCATCATGAAATGGGCAGCTATCGGCTACGGCTTCATCGGCCGCCGCCACGTCGAGTCCCTGCGGGGCATCGACGGCTGGTTCGTCCCGGCCGTCGCGGACACGAGCGCCGCACGTCTCGAAGAGGTGCAGGCCCTCCATCCGGAGACTCGCGTCTACGCCACACACAGCGAACTCCTGGAGAAGGAGGATCTGGACGCCGTCGTCATCTCGGCGCCCAACCGCTTTCACAAGGAGATCACCATTGCGGCGGCCCGCGCTGGCAAGGACATTCTCCTGGAGAAGCCGGCGGCGATGACCGTCGCCGAGTTCGACGAGATCATGACCGAGGTGGACAAGGCCGGGGTCCGGCTCACCGTCCACCAGCAGCGACGCTTCGACAAGGACTTCCAAACCGCCAAGGCCGTCCTGGACAGCGGGACGATCGGGGATGTCTACACCATCCAGTCCTCCCTTTACGGCTACAACGGCAATATGCACGACTGGCACGTGTACAAGGCCGAGGGCGGCGGAATGCTCTACGACTGGGGAGTCCATCTCATCGACCAGATCCTGTACATGGTCGACGGGCAGTTGAGCACCGTCTACGCCCAGCTGAACAACGTCATCAACACCGAAGTCGACGACTACTTCAAGATCCAGATGCGCTTCGCCAACGGAATCAACGCCGAACTCGAACTCGGGACGTACTTCCTGTCGGCGACCAAGGACTGGTTCAACCGCCACTGGTTCCTCGGCGGCTCCACCGGCACCATGGAGGCGGTGAAATTCGAGCCGGAAGGCCAGATCGTCCGTACCACCAAGTTGCTGGAGAACGTCGCCGGCGAGCAGGACAAGTCAGCGGCCTCCTACGGGCCGACCCGGTCCTTCGGGGTGCCGAAGGAGGGCCTCATCGTCACCGAGCCCCTGCCAGCGGTCACCACGGAGCAATCCGACTACTACATCAACCTCAAGGCGGCGTGGGATCTCGGCACCGAGCCGATCCTCGTCACCCCTGAGCAGGTCCGCCGGGTGCTCGTGGTCATGGAGGCGGTGCGCGAGTCCGCCGCCACCGGCCGCAGCGTCAACGTCGAGTCCTGAGCCCGTACTCACCGGAGCTGTCGTAGCCCTGCCCTGAGGCGATCCCCCTGCGGCCCCGCGCTGTCCAGGCAAGGCGCGGGGCCGCCGCCGTCCACGGTCCGAGCCGCAATCCGGTGCAGGGATGGCTCCCTTCCACGGTCGATTGCACCGTTGAGAAGAGGCCTCGCCCGACCTTCGAGGTCTCGTAGTCGGGGTCAATGAGGTTCGTGATGAAAGCGGGCACGTCGTCGGACTCGACGTAGGCCGAGTAGGTCAGAGTCGGCATCCTGCGCATGCTCTCGACGCCGCCAGGCCCCTCGGGACCGGCCTCTAGTGCTCGGAGGGCGGGCGGGCAGGGTAGACGGCGCGATCGCGGGCCTCACCAAGACCGTATCGATGTTGTCTGATCCCTTTCGCGGTCAGGCCCGTATGACGGCTCGCGCGCTGGCGGCGAGGGCTGTGTTGACGCCCTGAAGCTTCCGACCCGTGCGCATCGTCCCCGCGAGCAGGCGGAGCACGTCGAAGGTGGGGCTCTCGGCCGTGGGCAGACGGAACGGATCGTCGCGGTTTTGCCAGCCGACGCCGAAAAGGAGCTCGCCGATGCTCTGCTCCCACAGCTGCGCGGGTGTCTCGCAGGCGACGACGGCCAGCGCCAGCCATCCAGCCTGATCCTCAAGGGCAGAGTTTCCCAGCGGGAGTCGGCCAGCGATGTGCCGCAGTATCGCTTGCGGATCGTCTCGGTGTTTGGTGATGGCCCGAGTTGGAGCGATGCGGCCCTTGCGCACCGATATGAGTCCCAGCGCCCGCGCCGTCGCGCGGAGTTCCGCGACGGGCCAGGTGATGTCCTCGCGGTTGGCCTTGCCGATCCACCAGTCCGTCATGCCCGTGCGTTGTGCGATCTGCTCGACGGCGGCCGGCTTGAGATACCCGGCGGCGGTGAGCGGCATGCCGTCCCCAATGACGTCGAGGAGGACGCGGAATGATTCCGTAAGTTCTGCGGCCTCCTCGGCGCTGACCTCGGTCGCCCCGGATACCGCCGGATGCGCGAGCAGGTCCCGCAGGCCCCGCGCACCGCGGAGGCCTTCCAGCGTAAGCAGCGAGGCGAGCCCCTCGACGACCGGGATCGGCTCCGCGCTGATCACAGCGATCGCCTCATTGGTCTCGTCGACGTCGAACATGTCGGGATGCCAGCCGTTGGGCAGCCATGCGAGCGCCTCCTCCGTACTGTCGAACACGTCGGGGCGCAGATCATCGTCGTAGTCGCTGCGCACCCAAGCAGCGAGTTCGCTGTAACCCCACACGCCGCCGCAGTCCTCGGGCGGGCAGGCGAGCCTGCCGGTGAGGCACACCGGAGTTGATGGGGGCGAGTGGAGTACCTTCTCGACTCGCAGCACGTGGCGCCAACCGTCGCCGAAGTCATACTCATACCAGAGCCGATCGCCCTTGGCGGACAGGATCTGATCGAGGCGCACGTCGTTCTCCAGCATCCCTTCCTCGCCCTCATCGAGGTCGAACTGCGTGAGGAACTCTGGTGCGTTCAGATCGTGGTTCGTGCGGAAGCGGTGCAGGTGGGTGTCGCTCCATCCCATCGCCGCTTGAATCACCTCGTGCAGCCGCGGCAGGAGGATGTCGCCGGGAACCTCGATGCGTCGCCACACCGGTGGCTTCGTGCCCTGCAGATCAACACGGATGCGGAAACCCCGCACCGCTGCGGGGACGGGGAGGAGCTCAGGTTCGGGCCGGCGCCAGGGAGCCTTCAGGGGGTCGGCGTTCAGGCCCAGCGAAGCAATGAATTTCTGCAGATCCGGTGGCTCGAACTTCTCAGTTACCATCATCCTTCTCCTGACGTCGAGGGTGTTGCGCCACGATGCACCAGCGCGAGTAATCGTCCTCGTTGTTGTGGGTCATGAGTGTGAGTCATGAGCTGGTCGGCTGGAGTGGATGCCGCGTTACCGCTGTTACCGCTCCGATGGCCGCGATGCCCCTTCACCGTATCCGACGCTCCGGGGCGCCGTCCCCCGGAGCTCGCCGCGGGTCGTGGACCTGATCGAGCACCGGCGGCGCACACAGCCCAGAAGCACCGAACGTGACCAGGCTCCCCCACGGTCTGGCGTGGACTTCGTTCATGAGGGCACCCGTTACGCCTACAGCGTCGAGGCGAACGCCTGGGGCATTGCTCGCGAAGAGCTCTGGGAGGTGGGCCCACGTCACAAGAAACTTTTCATCCGCACCCAGGGCGAGCATGACGCGGAGCCGGCCATCGACTCGGGCCCCTCTCTCAAGGGAGCTACCGCCGAGGTCCGGCGCATTACCACCGCCCAGGACCTCTTCCTGGCCGTGGCGCTCAAGTACCGCCACACCACCCTGACGCCGGTGGCTCGCGGCCTGCGTTCATTCCGCTTCGTCCTCCACAGCGACCAGGAGAGAACGGCGCGGCTTCATTGGATGATGGGCCGGCTCGCGGAGAAGCCCGAATGGTGGAGCGATGTTGCAGACGCGATCGCCCACACGGCAGACCTCGGCATCACTCGGGTGGAACTGGAGGAGAAGGATATTCCACCGGAGCTTCTTGAGCACCTGCGCCGCATACTGAGCACGAGCGACGACGAGGAGGTCACCATCGCCGAGGAGATGCTCGCTGTGCTCAAGCGATCGCTTGTCTTCTACCACCGGGGCGCTGACGGCCGGGAGTACCGCCTCACACTCGGCGCCCAGAGCCAGGGCACCCTGACATGGCTGGCAACGGTGGGTCCAGCACTCGACGCCCTGAAGAAGGGGCAGACACTGTTCGTCGACGAGCTCGACGCCAGCCTGCACCCGACACTGAGCACCACCCTGGTGGAACTTTTCAAAGACCCTACTCTCAACCGCACCGGCGCCCAGCTCGTCTTCACCACCCACGACACCTCTCTCCTGGATAATTCCCCAACCCAGCTCCTGGACAGCGGCGAGGTCTGGATGTGCGAGAAGTCGAGCGAAGGCAGCAGCGAGCTGTTCTCCCTGGCGGACTTCACCAGCATGCGCAAAGGCACGAACAAGCAACGCCGGTACCTCGTGGGTTCTTTCGGCGCGATTCCGACAGTCGACACCTCCAAGATCCGGCGCCTGCTGGCCACCGACCACGAGGCGCCCTGAGGCGGCACCGCGGGAGAAGGACCGCCGTCAGACCGGGAAGCGAAGGAGCCACCGGCCTCGCCAGGAGAAACGCACCGTCCTCCTTGTCACCAATGGCGCCGTCACGGAGAGGACCTATCTGGACCAACTGGCTCGTCTGGCTCGTGAACGCAGCCAGGAAGTCTCCCCATACTTCACTCTGACTACAGACGACCCTTCTACACATTCAAAAACAACCATCATCACAGTACTTGTCCTTATCTTAACCTACAACGCCCCATGAATAATCCTCTATTTACAATAGAGAACCGACATGGATATCAAACGAATCATCTACGAACTGCGCAGACTCCAGGAAGTCATCATCAACATCAACGGACATCGCGCAGCAAATTCTTCACGAACTGACCCCAGGGCATTAAAATAAAATGACTTAGATTCAATCTCACTGCCCCCACATACCAAGGATCGATCATGAGCAGCTACGTTCCCAGCGGATCCCACGACCCGCAGTCTGACCTGCACGCTCAGTCAAACCCACCGACCGGTGCGATCCCCACCGGCCCCGCCCACCCCGGACCACCCCCGGGCGGACCCTACGCCGGCAGTCCTACCCCGGGAGGCCAGATCCCGCAGACAGCCCCATTTCGCGCTGTCCCGGGCGGGCCGACCCCACCGACCGGTGCGATCCCCACCGGCCCCGCCCACCCCGGACCACCCCCGGGCGGACCATTTCCCTACCGGACACCGCCCGCGAAGCGATCGTGGTTCGCACGCC
Source organism: Actinomyces oricola (assembly GCF_004104015.1). Taxonomy (GTDB): domain Bacteria; phylum Actinomycetota; class Actinomycetes; order Actinomycetales; family Actinomycetaceae; genus Actinomyces; species Actinomyces oricola. Next base: position 17,708 of record NZ_RYFV01000024.1, read on the forward strand.
ACAAGGTCCTCACCGGCGTCGGCGCAGTGGTGGCTCTTGTCATTGTCGGCAGCGCCCTAGGTGGCGGTGGCAGCGACACCAAGCCCACCCCTGCCTCCAACGCCGTCGCCTCCCGCTCCTCAGTAGTCACTGCGGATCAGGATGGCTCCGCCCCTGGAACCGCATCGCCCGACGCCGCCGCCCCAGCCGAGCCCACGGCGCAAGCACAGGAGGAGACCGCGTCAGGCGTGACCTTCCCCGGGATGAAGAGGGGCGACCTCGTTGCCACGGCCGGGGAGACGATCGACGACGACGGCGTCCAGGTCACAGCCACCCCTCTGGCCGCCGGAGACTCGACCTTCGGGCCAACTGCCTGCTCCACCGTGACGATCGTCAACAATGGCTCCGGTTCGCTCGATGTCAACGCTCTTGACTTCAGTCTTCAGGACCCGAACGGGGTCATTGTGAGCGTCGGCTTCTTCGGCACGGATGATCACATCTCGGCCGCCACTCTCATCGCCGGCGGCACGTTGAGTGGTGATGTCTGCTTCGACTCCAACCTGTCTAGTGGTGGACAGTACATCCTGCTGTACGAGCCGGTGTACACCCTGTTCTCCAACCGCATGGCCTGGGTCAACGAGTTCTGACGGGCGGTGCGGTGCCGCTCGGCCTCCACCAAGTCCAGCAACAGATCTGTTCGTGCCATGAGGAACATGCCGGCCGCGGCAAGGCGATCCGCGAGGGCCTAACCCGAGCCGCCCAAGACCGGCTTGCTCGCCACCGGAACCAGCGGGGGAACCAACCTAGCCAGAACCAACCTAGCCAAAAGGGGCCCGGACATGGTTTGATCACCACGCTCTGAGCAGACATCAATGCTGAGCCACCTCATCAGAGCAACGACCGTACGTCACAGGGACGGAGGAACCATGATCGGCAAGAGCAAGGCGCTCCGGAAGATCAGCAAGCGGTACCCCACAGAGGCCGACCCCGAGGCGAAGGCCCTTGCAGATGCGCGCGCGGTCCTGGACCGGGAAGGCGTGACCGGCACGATGCAGGCGATCCGCCTGCTCAGGGAAAGCGAGCTCGACTACGATCTGACTACGGCGACATATCTCGTCGAGCAGCTCGGTGTGGGGAAATAGTCTCCCAGCAAGGGCGGCGGACCGAGACTCGATCCGGACGACGGCGCGCCACACCTCCGAGGGGATAGTCGCAGCCGTCCAGGAGGTCATCGACCGCTACTCATCCGGGCGCGCGCCCTGCCCTGAAGTCAGCTGCGAATCGTCGGCGACCGTGCTGCGAATCGTTGGTGGACGGACTGCGAATCGTCGGTGAAGCGCCATCTTTCGGCGTCGTTCCAGGTAAACTACCGCCATGGTCGCTGCCCCTGTCTGGTACCCGCGACACAGCCAGGAGCTCGCCGAGGACATCCTCGCCCACGCTCCCGTGCTCGTCATCCAGGGCGCACGGCAGGTGGGCAAGAGCTCGCTGGGCGACAGGCTCATCCAGGGTCGTGGCCGCGCCGTCACCTTGGACGAGCCCGAGCAGCGCCTCGCCGCCGACGCGGACCTCACCGCCTTCGTGTCTCAGGCACCTGATCGCACGCTCCTCATCGACGAGGTCCAGCTGCGCCCTGAGGTTCTCCTCGCCGTCAAGGCCAGTGTGGACCGCGACCGACGCCCCGGCTGTTTCATCCTCACTGGCTCCGCGAATCTACTGCGCCTGCGCGGCGAGACGGACTCCCTGGCCGGGCGCGCCCTGGACCTGCCGCTGCAGCCCCTGAGTCAGGGCGAGCTTCGACGTCGGAAGGACGACCTGGTCACCTGGCTGACCACCGCCACCGTCCAGGACGTCTTGGACGTCACCACTGACGAGACGCGCCAGTCCTACATCCAGCTGCTGGCCACCGGCGGCTACCCAGAACTGCAGTCCATGCCCGCGCGGCTGCGCAGGCGGTGGCTCACCTCGTATGTGGACCGCGTGTTCGAGAAGGACGCTCCTTCCGTGGCGGGTGCCGTCGCGCGCGGGCGACTGTCCACCATCGCCAGGCTCGTGGCGGCGAACCAGGCGGGCGAGCTCATCAAGGCCCGGATCGGGCGGCAGGCAGAGGTCTCCCCGAGCACGGTCACCAGCTACCTGGAAGCGCTGGAGGACGTCTACCTCCTGGGGCGGCTGCGCGCGTGGACCCCGAACCTCACCACACGGGAGGTGGCCCGCCCCAAGGTCTACATTACGGACTCGGCGCTGGCACTGGGGCTGGGCGGCGTGCGACCCCAGGAGCTGGAGCCACTGATCAGCGTGGCGATCGGCGGGTACATCGAGGGCTTCGTGGCCGCCGAGCTGCGCAAGCAGCAGACCTGGAGCGAGACCGAGTTCTCCCTGTTCCACTACCGCGACCGCTCCGGGGCGGAGGTAGACATCGTCGTCGAGCTACCGGACCGCCGCGTCATTGGCATCGAGGTGAAGTCCTCCTCCACACCCAAGGGCAAGCATTTCAAAGGGCTGAGAGCACTTCAGGAACGGCTGGGCGAGAGGTTCGTAGCCGGCGTCGTGCTGTGCATGGTATCCCACGGGTACCAGTACGCCACCGGCCTGTACGCGCTACCGATCGCCGCACTGTGGGAGTGCTGAGCGGGCGACGTACTGGCAGGGCGCGGGCTGCAACTGCTCCACCAACACGAAGGGGTCCGGTCAGAACACCGTTCGCACCAGGCCCGGGCGCACACAGTCCCTCAGACCTTCTCATGGGAATCGGCATTAGCCGGTATGTGTGCGTTTCTCACCGACACGAGGGCCGCGAGTTAGGACGCGGTCAGGGGCGCGATGACCATAAGGACAACACCGCCGACGCCTTCAAGAACACCGACCCATTGGATGGGGATGAAGAAAAGAGTGTGGATGTTGCGCAGCCGGCTAGCAATGTTCTGCGTTTGGGCCTCGACGACGGCGTTGATCTGAGCCTCGGCCTCGTAGGGGTTGGTGGGGACGGGGACGCCGGGTGCCGCCTGGAACTGTCCGACGGCGGCACGCTGCCTGAGTTCGGTGCGCAGCTTCTCCTTGTGCTCCCCCACCTGGTTCAGGGGCCGGCTCTCATTGAGCCACTTCCCCAGGAAGAAATTGCCTGCCCCCGCCGCCACGAGTCCCAACCCCACCCCGAAAGACCCCACCGCGTCACGGCCGAGAAGAGCCTCCATGGGCAAGCTGATGACGAAGATACAGGCCAGTGTGACAAACAGGGCCAATATTCCCCAACCGCGCCAAATAATCACGATTCGGATACTACTGAAGACATCGTGGCCCCGCAATGCGCCGCTCTTACCGGCCCTTGCCGCTCCTGCTTCCGCCACTCCTGCTTCCGCCGCGCCCGACCCACTCCGACCCACCCGAACCACATTGTGGGCGTCTCCAATGGGCGGGTCGACGACTGTAGGCTTGAGGAAGCGTCGCCATGATGCAACGTTCACCTGGAAGCACTGCCCGCCCCGCCCGACAGCACTGCCCACTGGGTCGCGCTCGGTGGGATATTCGCCCGTCAGGCCGCGCGCACGCCCGTCAGGCCGCGCGCACCGGGCAGCACACCCAGCCGCAGGAGGTGCTATGGCCCTAGCCACCACCCGTTCAAAACATCACTCGCGCCTGGAGGACCGCGAGGCCGGCCTGTTCGGCGTCCTCTGCCTGTGCTTCCTGGCCTGGTCCCTCATGGTGGCCGCAGGTCGGATGAACGCGTTGGATGCGCACCTGGCCGCGCCGGCTCTGCAGCCGCGCTCCATGGTCGGGCAGATCGCCGAGGCCTTCGCCTTGGCCACTCATCCAGTGCTCATCCTCATCGCCATCCTTGTGGCAGCAGTGGTCTCCTTCAAGGCGCGCATGCGTCGCCTGGGGGTGGCCCTGGGGATCGCCGCCCTGGGCATCCCCGTACAACACCTGCTGTCCGCCATTATCGACCACCCCCGACCGGTCACTCTCTTCGCGGACTCGCTGTCCAATATCGCCGGGGCCTTCCCCAGCGGGCATGTCACCGCCATGACGCTGGCCGCCTGGGTAATGGTCACCCTCACGCGCGCCCACCGTCGTCGGGCCACATCGGTGCTCGCCTGGTCACTGGCCGGCATCGCCGCCGTCCTGCTGACCGCGCTGAGTCAGTGGGCCATGGGCCTGGCAAGCGTCTCCGACATTGTTGGTGGGCTCCTCCTGGGCGCCACAGCGGCGAACCTGGGCCTGTCCATTGGGGGAATTGATTCGATCCTCAGCAGCTGGGCCCACCTGGGACTGCCCCCCGGCACAGTGGACAAGCACGCGGCAATCATCGTCAACCCCACCAAGTTCGACGACCTCTCCCTACTGCGAAGGCGCGTCGAGGCCGAGGTCCTGGCCGTCGGCTGGCGGCCCACCATGTGGCTGGAGACCACCCCGGAGGACGCCGGGCACGACATGGCCCGCCGCGCTCTGGAGGCCGGGGTCGACCTGGTCATGGTGGCCGGCGGGGACGGCACCGTGCGCGCCGTCTCATCTGAGCTGACTGGGACCACTACCCCCCTGGCGCTCCTGCCCTCGGGCACCGGCAACCTACTGGCCCGCAACCTCTCGGTGTCGTTGGACACCGACGAGGCCCTCCACCTGGCCCTCCACGGGCGGGCGCGCCCCATTGACGTGGTCCGCTGCACCTGGGACAAGGGCGTAGAGCGCTTCGTGGTCATGGCCGGGCTGGGCCTCGACGCCCAGATCATGGAATCCACCAACGACGACCTCAAGAGAGTGCTCCGCGCCGGGGCCTACGCCGTGGCCGCGGTGCAGAACGCCGTCCCCGACCCCTTCACCGCCGTCGTCGCCCTGGATGACGCCCAGCCCGCCGAACAACAGATGGTGATGGCCCTGATGGGCAATGTGGGCACCATCACCGGCGGAATGGCCCTATTCCCCCAGGCGCATCCCGACGACGGCGTCCTGGATCTCATGCTGGCCAGCCCCGACAGCGTCGTGGACTGGGCGCGCCTGGGCGCCCACATCATCACCGGCAAGAACATGGAGGGCTTCGAGGTGGCGCAGGCGCGGAGGCTGTCGATCACCACCAACGAGGCGGTCCCCTTCGAGCTCGACGGGGACACGGTGGGCCTCACCCGCCACCTGGAGGTGACGGTTGAGCCCCGCGCCCTGCTGGTGGTCGCGCCCCGGCGCTGAGCGGCCGTCACCCCGTCGGCCTGGCCTACACTGACCGCGCTGCCATACGGCACGCCACGACCCCGACCAGGCAGGAGCCCCATGCGTTCTCGTCCCCGTTCCCGAGTCACGGTCGCGCTCGGGCGCGCGGCCCGCGTCGCCGCCCGTCTGCGCGGGGGCGGCTCAGGTGGCACCGCGTTCCCCGGCCTCGTCATGGAGCGCACCGACCCGGGCTTTCTGGCCCGCACCCTGGGAGACCTGCCCATGGGCGTCATTGTTGTCTCAGGCACCAACGGCAAGACCACCACCACCAAGATGGTCGTCGAGCTTCTGCGAGACCAAGGGCTGAGGGTCTTCACCAACCGCACCGGCTCTAACTTTGTGCGCGGGGTCCTGGCGGCCCTGCTCACAGAGGTGGACCGTTCTGGAAAGCTGGCGGCCGACGTCGCCGTCCTGGAGCTTGATGAGGCGCACGCCGTGCGCTTCGTGAGGCTGGTGCGCCCCCGGGCCTGCCTGCTGCTCAATGTCATGCGCGATCAACTCGACCGCTTCGGTGAGATCGACTACACCGCCGCCCTGCTGCGCAAGGTGGCCGCGGCCACCACCGAGGTGGTGGTCGTTAACGCTGACGACCCGCGCCTGTCCGGCCCGGACTTCCTGACGGGGCTGAGTGCTCGGACCCGAGCCTTCGGGGCGGGGCCGGGCCTGCGCTCCCTGTTCCTATCCGACGACGAGTTGCGCATTGGCGCCCCCAACGACTCCCCCGCCCCGGCCGTTGCCCCCAGCGACATCCCCGCCCTGGCGCCCGAATCCGCCGGTGACGCCCCTACCCCGGCCGTTGCCCCCAGCGACGTCCCGGCCCCCGACGACGCCCCCGGCCCTGCCGTCGTCTCTGGCGACGCCCCCGGCTCGGCACCCGAGCCCGCCGGCGACGGCGCCTCCCCGGCCGGCGCCGCTCCCGCAGAGCCCGACGCCCCGGCGCCCGGGCCCGCGCGGGTCCTCCTCATGTCCCTGACCGGGCAGCGGGCGGAGGTCTCCATTGACGGGGTAGTGCACACGATCAACTTCGCCATCCCCGGCATCCACAACCAGCTCAACGCCTGCGCGGCCCTGGCTCTGTGCCTGGAGGTGCTGGGGCAGGACGCCGACCTGCCCCGGCTTCTGTCCACCCTGTCCCAAGTACAGGCCGCGTTCGGCCGTGGAGAGGTCCTCAGCCTCGACAACCGGGACGTCCAGTTGGCCCTGGTGAAGAACCCCGCGGGTTTCCGCATGAGCCTGTTGTCCACCGCGACGGTCGCAGGCCCGGAGACCATCATGATCGCCATTAACGACGAGTACGCTGACGGGCGGGACATGTCCTGGCTATGGGACGTGGACTTCTCCGCCCTGCGCGCCGAGGGGGTCGCGGTGGTCACCGGGGTGAGGGCCTGGGATATGGCTCTGCGCCTGCGCTACGACGAGGTCCCGATCGGGGTGGTTGAACCGGATCTGGACAAGGCGATCGCCGCCTGGCGCGAGACTGCCGCGCGCCAGGAGCGCCCCATGCGCGTGTTCACCACCTACACCGCCATGCTGGCGCTGCGCGCGCGCCTGGGTGAGCTCACCGAGGTTGAGGAGGTCATGTCGTGACGACTATGTACACGCATACCACGCAGGGCGCCGCCAAGGGCAGCCTCCGCCTGCTCCAGCTCTACCCCCGGGACATGAACATCTACGGGGACTGGGGCAACACGCTGGTCCTGGCGCGCCGCGCCCAGTGGCACGGCTACGACGTCGAACTGCTCTCCTACGACCCGGGCGAGGACCTGCCCGACGAGGTGCACCTACTCGTCGGCGGCGGGGGCCAGGACTCGGGGCAGGAGCGGATCCAGACGGACCTGGCGGCCCGCGGTCCCGAACTGCGGGCCTGGGCGGCCGACGGCGTGCCCATGCTCGTCATCTGCGGGCTCTACCAGCTTTTCGGGCACCGCTTCCTGACGGCCGAGGGCTCCGAAATCCCGGGCATTGGACTCCTCGACGCTCAAACTGTCGCCGGCCGCGAACGCCTCATTGGCAATATCTCCCTGGACACCCCGGACCTGGGGAGAGTTGTGGGCTACGAGAACCATTCGGGGCTCACCACTCTCGGCCCGGGAGCGCGCCCCTTCGGGACGGTGCTGGGTGAAGGCGCCGGTAACAACGGCTCGGACGGCACCGAGGGCGGGCGCGTCCACCATGTCATTGGCACCTACCTGCACGGCTCCCTGCTGCCTAAGAATCCGGCCGTTGCCGACTGGCTTCTAGCACGGGCCGTCGAGCAGGCGGGCCTGACCTGGGAGGGCGAGGACCTCGACGACACCTGGGCGCGCAACGCCCGTCGCGTAGCCGGCACCCGTCCCCGCTGAACACATGGCCACCCCCGAGTTCATCCTGTCCCTGCGGGAGAAGATTGGCCATGAGCAGTTGTGGCTGCCGGGCGTGAGCGTCGTCGTCCTGGACGATGAGGGCCGTGTCCTGCTCGGGAGGCGCGCAGACAATGGTCGCTGGGCGGTGGTCTCGGGCATCCCTGAACCGGGGGAGCAGCCCGGCGCCGCGGTGGTGCGCGAGTGCATTGAGGAGACCGGGATCGTCCCCGAGCTTCTCGGGGTGTGCGGCGTGGAGGCCGGGACTCCCCTGGTCTTCCCCAACGGGGACCGCTGCGTGTTCATGGACATCTGCTTCGCGGCCCGTACCGGCGACCCGCACCTGGCGCACCCGGCCGACGAGGAATCCACGCAGGTCGGCTGGTTCGATCCCGGCGCCCTGCCCGAGCCGGTGGTGGCATCGACGCCGCCGCGCATCCGCTCCGCCCTGGCCTGGTTGGCCGACCCCGCCGGCGGGGCTTCCTTCCGATAGCGGGGCGCAAGGTGCTGGTGCACCTTGCGCCCCGTCCTGGCCGCCCCGTACGTTGACTCCGCGCTCAGGCGCTGTAGTTCTGCGCCGCCAGGAACCAGCTCTGCTGCTCCAGGCGCTGGGTGAAGTCCTCCAGGATGCCTGAGGAGGACGGGTCCTCGTCGTCAACAGCGTCGTGAATGTCACGCAGAGTGGTCACGACGGCGTTAATGGCGGAGACAATGTAGTCCACTGTGTCCGAGGTAATGACGGCCGCCTCCGGGGCCACCGGCACCGAGGTCTGCGCCGCAATGGTGGCGGGGCGCGCGTCCGGGAAGGCGTTGATGGCGCGCATGCGCTCAGCAATGGTGTCCGAGCCCTCGCGCGAGATGTCGACGACCTCGTCGAGGTTGAGGTGGAGGTCGCGGAAGTTGGGGCCGACGACGTTCCAGTGAGCCTGCTTGCCCACCAGGCTCAGGGCGGTGATGTCCACCAGGGCGCGCTGGAGGTTGGCGGCCAGCTCCGCCGAGGCAGTGAAAGAGGGTGTAACGGCCGGGTCCTTGACAGGCTTCATGCTCATGACCGCGAGTCTACGGATTTTTCCTGAAAGAACAACCTTTAAAAGATTGTTTTCGGATAAGTGGGAGCAAGAAGACAGGAATCCGCCTGCGAGCCGACCGAGGCTCCTCAGGCCCGGGAGCCGACCCGCTGCACTGGACGCAGACCCGCACGGCGCGCCGTTCTCAGGCCCGGGGCTGACGCTCGCCCCACTCCCGCGGGCCCACCCGTCTGCCGGTGTAGAAGGGTGTGCTCACGCTCGCGTGCAGGTGGGCGTCAGTGTGGCGCCGGTGGTGGACAACACTCTCCAGACGCTCCAGGGTGTCCGTCTCAAAAGCCAGGATCCACTCGTAGTCGCTCATGCCGTAGGCCGCCAGCATTGAGTCCTTGACGTCGGGGTGGGACGAGGCGCCACCGCCGCCGTGGGCGGAGGTGATCCGCGCGCGCTCCTCAGCGGGCAGGCGGTACCAGGTGTGGGAGCGCACGAAGGGGCGAACCAAGCACCAGTCGCGCGGCGCCACCCCGCCCAGGCACGCCGGAACGTACTTGCGGTCGTGCTCAGTGGGGGCGTGCAGGCCCAGGCAGGACCACACCGGGCCGAGCTGGTACCCCAGTGAGCTGGCGCGCATGCGGTGGTAGGCGTCCTGCAGGGTGTCGGGACTCTCGTCAAGCCACCACACGAGCAGGTCGGCGTCCGAGCGCAGCCCGGCGATGTCGTACCAGCCGCGTGTGGTCGCCCCGCTGCCCTCCACGAAGCCCACGGTGTCCTCAATAATGCGCTCGCGCGTAGACCCCAGCGCCGGCAGGGGGGCAGTGAGGCGGAAGACGGCGAACAGGGCGTAGTGGTTCCGACTGTTGACCACATCGGGGTCAATGTCAGCGGCGTCGCGCGGGTCGTGGTGGGCGCGGCGCTCGTCGTCCTCGAAGCGCTGAAGACGGGGGGCGCCGTCGCCGCTGTCGACGTCAGGGTGGCTGTTCTCGTGGGGGGCGGTCATGGGGATCTCCTTGTGTCTATGGTCGGAGCGTGGTCTCAGGGGTGCTCGACGCCGCCGCGGTGGGGACGAGGGGCGCCGGCGGGCCCGCCCTCCGGCCGACCCTGCTCCAGCATGCCCGCTCCGCCGAACCCCGTGGGGGATTTCGTGCCAGACAGCCCCGCATGTGAACCCTGCGCAGGGAATGCGAACGCACGTCCAGGCGGTGTTCTCCCCACCCGACATGGCGTTCGCCTTCCCGTTTCTTGGCCGATATCCGTCGTCGGCGTTCTCCCCACCCGACATGGCGTTCGCACTGCGGACGGGTGCGGGGGCCGGGGGAATGCTCCTCCGATTGTCGAGACGGCATTCGCACTGCGGGGACCGCGGGAACCGGCCAAGCCGCGGGGCGTGCGGCACCTGCCCGGGCACCTGTAGCCGGCCCAGTGGTCGGCCGGGGCCGCGTGCGGGGGACGGGTCAGGGGCTGAGAGGATAGAGGCCATGTATCAATCCCGCGCCCTGGCCGTCAGTGAGGTGCTGCTCCTCGCGGCGGGCCTTGCCCAGGTCCTCGCCCCCCGATTGATCGTCGCCGCCGTGGGGGCCCTGGCCTGGGTGGTCCTGTCCGTGGTCTACATCGTCGAATCCCTGCGGGTGGCCCGGGGCGATCGCCCCGGTGAGGGCGGGGACGAGGGCGCCGGTGACCGGACGCCGTTGGAGCCCCGGATGCCGGCCTCCTACCGCGCCCGGCTCCGCCAGCTGTCCGACCTCACCCCGCTCCTGGCCGCCCTCATCGGCCTCATTACAGCGGTCATCCACCTCAACGATCCCACCGTCAATGTGACCGGAACCTCCCCGATCGACAGCATCTGCCGCTTCTACCTGGCCCTGGACCGCAGCCAGGCCCTCACCGTGCTCATTGGCGTGCCGGGGTGGTTGGTGCTCCACATCGGGTTCGCGCAGATGTACGAGCGCTACGACCAACTCGAGTCCCACCGCGGCTTCCGCTTCCCCGGGGCCGCGGCGCCCACGAGCGTCGAGTACCTCTACCTGGGCATGACGATCGGGGCCACCTTCGCGACCTCTGACGTGGAGGTGCGCTCGTCCCGGACCCGGTGGATCGTCATGACCCATACGGTCCTGGCCTTCCTCTACAACGCCATCGTGGTCGGTGTGGTGGTCAAGCTCCTGACGGACGGTTGAGGACGCGCCGCCGCGCCCGCTCCGCTGCCTCCCCGGCCTCCGCCCAACGCCGGTGAGGCGCGCCCCAGGCGAGTCGTTCCCACCGGGCCCCAGTGGTGCGGCAGCGGGCTCTGCACGGACCTGGACGCCACCGTCCATGGAGCCCGGGGGTGCTCGGGCGAAGCCTCCATAGATCCCGGGGCGCCACCTGTAGCCTGGTCCCATGATGCCTCCTGTTGTCGACTCCACCTGGCTGCGCGGCCACCCTGACGCCGTCGTCGCGGATGTGCGCTGGTATCTTGACGGGCGCTCCGGTGCCGCCGCCCACGCCAGTGGACACATCCCGGGCGCCGTATGGGTCGACGTCGACGCCGATCTCGCCGCCCCGCCCTCGCGCGAGCAGGGCCGCCACCCCTTCCCCGCCCCGGAGGACTTCGCGGCCGCCATGTCCCGCCTGGGCATTGGGGACGGCGCCGTAGTCATCGCCTATGACGATGCCGGCGGGCTGTCCGCGGGACGCCTGGTGTGGATGCTGCGCCTCATGGGCGTGGATGCGGCGCTACTCGACGGCGGCCTGGGGGCCTGGGATGGGGAGCTGTCCACCGAGCCGGTCGTCCCTTTCCCCGCGCATCTCACCGTCCGCCCCTGGCCCGCTGACGCCCTGGCCACCATGGGGGAAGCGGCCGCGCAGGCAGCCGACCCGGCGGCGCCACCGGTGCTCGACGCCCGCGCCGCCGCCCGGTACCGCGGGCAGGTGGAGCCGACCGAGGCCCCCGCCGGGCACATCCCGGGGGCGCTCAGCGCTCCTATGAGCGACAACCTTGACGACGCCGGGCGCTTCCTGCCCCCTGCCGTCCTCGCCGAGCACTATGCGGCCCTGGGCATCACCGACGCGGCTGGAGTGACCGTTTACTGCGGCTCGGGGGTGAGCGCCTGCCATGACTTGCTCGCCATGGAGCGCGCGGGTCTGGGACGCGGCCGCCTGTACGTGGGCTCATGGTCGCAGTACGCCTTCTCCGGCCTGCCCATTGCCGCCTCGGTGTCGTGACCGGTCGCGGGGCGGACTCGCCCTGGGACCGGCCCGCCCGCCGAGGTGAGCGGTGAGCCCCGCCCGGTGAGGTGAACCCCGCCCGCCGAGGTGAGCCCGGCCCGGTGAGCCAACCCGCCGGGGCGGACTCGGCCGGCATTAGCCGACCAGGTCCCGCCTGCGCGCCACGAACCCGGCCAGTACCGTGAGCGCGACAGCGCCCAGCAGGCACACTCCCGGCCCCGCCCAGGACTCGGCCTGCCCCCACAGCCCGGTCGAAGCGGGCAGGTCCGGCCTGTGCGCGAACGGGGAAAGGTTGAGTAGCCACTGGGGGGCGCGGGCCAGGGGGCCAAGGACCTGGATCGTCGTGACCAGCAGGAACAGCCCCCACCCCACGGGACGGGCCAGGCGCGGCACCAGGGCGTGCAGGGCCAGGACGATAGCCCCCGCGAGCAGCCCGGCCGGCCACGCGGACACGGCACCCACGGCAATGCCGGCAACCAGCCGCCAGGGCTCGTCGGCCACCGGGGAACCGGAGGCGACAAGCGCGGACACGGCGGTGGCTGACAGCGCCGCGGCGGTCGCCGCGAGCACGCCCCCGGCGCCGACCGCCACCACGGCCACCCGGCCCGCCAGCAGGCGCACCCGGGAGACGGGGGCGGCCAGGACGGTCGCGGCCCGCCCGCTGCCCTCCTCGGTCACGCCGCCGGCCGCGAGCGCCACGGCGCAGGCCCCGCCCAGGAGGCTCCCGTAACCAATGAGGAGGGACAGGTAGGTCCGCACGGTGAGGTCGCCGCCCATGAAGTCCCTCAGGAGAGGACTGGTCCGGAACATCTCGGCGAAGGTGTCCTCAATACTGGGGGCGAACACCCCGTAGCAGGCGCCGAAGACGACTCCGCCGAGCATCCACCACCACCGGGTGGGTGCGCAGGTGCGCAGGGCCAGGGCCACGGCGCCGCGCGGGCCCGGGCGGTGGCGCCCGCCGCCGCGGCGCCCTGCCAGCAGCCCCTCGCCCAGCTCGCGCCGGGAGTGCAGGAGTAGGCCGACACCTATGAGGACCGCTGCGGCCAGGGCCAGCAGGGCCGCCGGCTGCCAGCGCAGGCCCGCATAGGGGCGGGCCTGCTGGACCAGGCCGATGGGCGTGAGCCAGGACAGGAGGCCCGCCGAGTCGCTGACGTCGCCAATACCGCGCAACAGGAACCAGAGCACCACGAGCAGGGAGCCGCTGCCGCTGGCGGCGCGCGCGGAGGGTGCCAGGGCCGCCAGGATCAGACCGGCGCCCCCGGCCACCATTCCGGCAAGGGCCAGGGTCAGGCCCATGACCAGGGAGTCGACCACCTCCAGGCTCCCGCAGATCGCGGCCAGGGCCGAAAGCAGTCCAATGGCCAGGGAGGTCGATGCGACGCAGGCCGCAGCGGCGCGGGCGCCCTCTCCGTGCGCAACGGGCGCGGCGCGCAGGAGCTCGCCGGGACCGTCCTCCTCGTCCTTGCGGGTGCGCGCCACACTCGTGAGCACTCCCATGAGGCAGGCCACCAGGGCCAGGTAGCCCAGGACTGCGGTGGCGAAAAGGGCGCCGAGCGTGGGGTCGGGGGCATCCAGTCCGAAGCCGGGCCCGGTGAAGACGAGGCTGCCCGGCGTCGTATACGTCAGAGCAGCAGTAGCGCGCTCCTGGGGCGTGCCGTACATGCCGGTGAAGGCGGTCGCGCAGTACAGGGACAGCAGCCCCGCGCCAAGCGCCCAGGCCAGGAGGCTGCGCCGCTCGCGCCGCAGGGTCAGGCGGGTCAGCGGGGAGTAGGTGGCGGCCGCGCGGCCCACCGTGGACGGGGCGAGCGCAGTCAGACCCGTGCTCATGACCGCACCCCCTCGCCCCGGGCCGCGACTGTGGCGGAGGAGCCGACGGCGCCCCCGGTGGTGCCCGCACCCGGCCCGCTCAACTCGGCCGGTCCTGCCCCGTAGTGGCGCAGGAACAGTTCCTCCAGGCTCGGCGGGGTGGCGGTCAGGGACCGCAGGCCCAGATCCGCCAGCGCCCTCATCACCTCCGGGTTGTGGGCGGGATCCACGCTCAGGCCCACGTCCCAGCCGTCGGCCCGGTGGGCGCTCCGGCTGGTGCCGGCCCCGCCGTCGTCCCTGGCGGCTGCTGGAGAATCGACGCTCAGGTCATGAACGCCGGCCAAACCCGCCAGGGTGCGCGGGTCGCGCTCGACGACGGCGTCAACGCGAGTGCGCAGCAGGGAGCGGATGGAGGCCAGGGAGCCGCGCTCCACTGTGCGCCCGGCGCGAATAATGGTCACGGTGTCGCAAAGTCTCTCCACCTCGGACAGGATGTGGCTGGAGAGCAGGACGGCGGTGCCGCGCTCGGCCGCCTCGGCCACGCACTGGCGGAAGACCTCCTCCATGAGGGGGTCCAGGCCGGAGGTGGGCTCGTCGAGGACGAGGAGGTCCACCGGCTCACTGAGGGCGGCGACGAGGGCGACTTTCTGACGGTTGCCCTTGGAGTAGGCGCGCACCTTCTTGCTCGGGTCCAGGTCGAAGCGCTCAATGAGCTCGGTTCGGCGGACGGCGACCTCCTTGGCCCCGGGCCCGGTGCGTCGCCTGAGTGAGGCCAGCGCCTCAAGGGTTTGTCCCCCGGTGAGCCCCGGCCACAGGGCGACGTCGCCGGGCACGTAGGCCAGACGCTCATGGAGAGCGACCGCGTGAGCCCAGGGATCGGCTCCGAAGAGGCGGGCACGCCCGGAGTCGGCCCGGATCATGCCGAGCAGGATGCGCAGGGTGGTGGTCTTACCCGCGCCGTTGGGGCCGAGGAAGCCCGCGACCTCCCCGGCGGTGACGCTCATGTCCAGCCCATCCAGGGCGCGGGTGGCGCCGGCGCCACGGCCAAAGGTCTTGGTCAGGCCCTTGACGTCGATGACATGGTCGACGTCGCTGGGCTCGCTGGTGCTCATAGTTCCTCCTGGGGGTCGGGGGATGTGGTCAGAGGTGCTTGGGAGGTCTCCGCGGGCCGGGGGCCGGCCGGAGCATCGACGGCATCGCTCTCAGGGGCCTCGGCGGGGGCGGTGGCGCCAGGCACGGCCTCGGTCGGGGAGCCGGAGGAGGCGGGTATTGCGGCGCGGTCGACGGAGACCGCCCGGGTGTAGTCGGCGTAGAGGCCGGAATCGGTGAACAGGGGCCGGGAGTGGAGCTCGGCGACGACAGGGCCATAGCTCTCAACGAATTGCCTGGTGGCGGACTCGATGTCGGAGGGGTCGATGGCCTCGTAGCGCAGGAAGATCAGCATGGCGCCGAATCCGGAGTAGAAGAGGTAGCGGGCCCGCGCCTCCTCGTTGTGAGAGGGGGTAATAGTCCCGGCCTTGACGGCGTCGGCCATGTAGGACACGGCATCCTCCACGAAGAGGTCCAGCAGCGCGGTGGCGAGCTCGCCGCCCTCCATAATCGAGCGCATGGCGTAGGCGGTGGCCGGAATGTACTCCTCCATCTGGGACATCTGGGTCACCAGATCCACGGGGCCGCCGAAATAGGTCGAGGAGCCCTTGACCTCCGCAGTCAGGCGCAGCACCTCGGCATCACAGGCGCGGCGCAGCCCCTCCTTGGAGCCGAAATGGTGAGTGATCAGGCCCGCGGTGACGCCGGCGTCGGCGGCGATGACGCGCAGGCTGACGGTGAAGCCGTCGCGGGCGAATCGCAGAATGGCGGCGTTGCGAATGCGGGCGGCGGCGGTGAGATCCGCCGCAGAAGCATGCACTGCTGAACACATGACCAATACCCTATACGTGTGTTCAACCTGGGGGCAAGGGCGTCGACGCTGGGACGACCGCCCCAATGCGGTCCCCGGGCGCCGCCCCCGCAACGCGACAGGCCCCCACTCAGCCCCTCGATGCGGCCTCCGCAACGCGACAGACCCCCGCGCACTGAGGCGACGACCAGGGGTCTTCCAGGGGGTTCCCCTATGGGCACTGGCGGCGCCAGCAATCATTCTGGAGGCATGACACAGCAGCGCCCCTCTCACCCCGCTTTCTCCGCCGACACCAAATCCTGGCGGTCGGCCCTGCCGCGCCGCTCGCGCCACCGTCTGCTGGGCGGTGTGTGCGCGGGTCTGGCCGAGTCCTGGAACATGAACCCCACCCTGATGCGTTTGACGACGCTGGCCCTGTGCGTCCTACCGGGACCCATGTGGGTGGTCTATGTTGCGGCCTGGGCGCTCATGCCGGAGGCCGAATCGCTTCGCCCGGCACAGGCCTATTAGTTGCAACGTTTTGCGGCGTTCACCCACTGCTGAAGGCGGGTGAACGCCGCAAAAGGAGACGAGGAGAGCGCCGCGGCGTCCAGCTTGGGCTGGAGGGCCCGGCGCCTGGCGGGCTCAAGCCTGCTCGGCAGCGACCTGGGCCTTGACGGCGTCCATGTCGAGCTCGCGCACCTGGGTGATCAATGACTCCAGGCCGGAGGAGGGCAGGGCGCCGGCCTCGCGATAGACCAGGACGTCGTCGCGGAAGACCATGAGGGTCGGAATGGAGGAGATACCCAGCGCCGTGGCCAGGGCCGTCTCCTCCTCGGTGTTGACCTTGGCGAAGGTGATGTCGGGGTTGGCCTCGGAGGCCTTCTCGAAGACCGGCGCGAAGCGCTTGCACGGGCCACACCAGGAGGCCCAGAAGTCGACGATCGTGATGCCCTCGCCGCGGACGGTGTCGTTGAACTGCTCGCCAGTGATGTTCTGAGTGGCCATCTCGTGTCCTTTCAAAAGCTAACGTGATCATCCGGGCAACAAGACCCAGGCAGCCCCTATTCCCCTCCCGAGGTGGGGCAGGACCTGTCTTCTCGCCCACAGTGCCGGCCCGACGGCCGGAGAACCTCGACTCTCATGACTGGCTGGCCGAACGCTACGGACCGCTTGCCCGGCCAGGCTCCAGGAGCCGGCGCGGGTCGCCGTCCTTCTTCAGGGTATTGACGACATCGAGGACAGTACAGAGAGCGGCTCTGTGCAACTGAGCCGGGGTCCCCCCACCCCGACACCTCGGCACCCCGACATCCCGACACGGCCGCAATCACCTACTTGGCCATCTGGACAAGTCAAATGGCCAATAGTTAGTGTTCCGGCATGAGCGCTGAGGATTCACATCAACACCACCCCCCGGGACGCACGCGCCTGGCCGTCGGAGAGCGCCGTCGCCTCCTGGCAGAGGCGGCCCTGCGCGTGATGAAGCGCGACGGCGTCGCCGCGGCCACCACCCGCGCGGTCTGCGCCGAGGCGGGCATGCCTCACGGCGCCTTTCACTACTGCTTCCGCACGAAGAAGGAGTTCTACGCCGAGGTGCTGTCCATGGACGTCATCTCCGACCTCTCCGAGGCCTGGTCACAGGTGACCCACGCCTCACCTGACGAGGCGATCGCGATGCTCGTGCGGGCCCTGTGGTCGCAGGTGGAGGTCGACCCCGACACCCAGCGGGTCCTCTTCGACCTGGAGTCCACGGTGCTCAGCAGCCCCGAGCTGCGCGACCTGCTCGACCAGCAGTACGAGGCCTCCCTCGACCTGGCCGCGGCCAGCCTCACCCGGCTCCAGGAGGAGGCCGGATTTCGCTTCGCCAGCCCCGTCCGGCCGCTGGCCGGACTCATCCTCGCCGCCCTCGACGGCGCCACCTGGATGTGGCTGACCAGCCACGATCCCGGGCTCGCCCGCTCCACCATGGATGAGCTGGCCAGCGTGCTCATTACCCATATACGAACTGATCAGCCAGATGCAGGAGAAAGCGCATGACCACCACAACCGTGAGCTACCGTCCCTACCAACCTGAGGACGCCGAGGCCGTGAAGTCCATTATCGACGAGGCCTTCCACATTCACCGCTACGCCCGCGCCCCGCGCCTGCACACCGCCGCCATAGACGCCTACCTGCGAGAAGTCCTACTGGAGTCCACCTACGCCCGGGTTGCCGAGCAGGACGGGCGCGTCATCGGCATCCTTGCGGGACGCGTGAAAGGCCAGCCGCGCCTGCCCGGCCGCCTTGGCAACCACTTGCGCGTCGTCGGTGACATGCTGTGCCTGCTCCTCACCGGCTTCCCCGAGAGGAGGACCCTGCGCTACTACTCGCAGTTCGAGCGGGTCTACGAGCGCCTGCGCGCCTCGGTGCGCGAGCCGCTGAGCAATGAGGTGACGGTTTTCGCCGTCGACGCCTCGGCCCGGGGACTCGGGGTGGGCAGCGCCCTGTTCCGCGACTACATGGCGCATCTGCGCGCCCACGACCGCACCGGCTTCTACCTGTACACCGACTCGCTGTGCACCTACCAGTTCTACGAGCGCAAGGGGATGGTGCGCGTCGCCGAGGAGGACATGGCCCTGCGCGTGGAGGGCCTGCCGGGCGCTGTGGAGGTCTACCTCTACACCGGGCGCGTCCCGGAGCAGGCCCTCAGCCGCCTCAGCTCCAGTGCCGCTGGCTGAGGCAGTGCACCCCGGAGTAAACACTAAGCGTCCCACCTCCTGGCGGCACCCTCGGGCCAGTCTCTGCGCCACCGTATCTACGCGGGCCCCTCAGTCCTGCAAACCTGCGAGTTCAGCTCCGCAAACCTGCTAGTTCAGCCCTGCAAACCTGCGAGTTCAACTCCGCAAATCTACGAGCAGATCTGGTCAAGCGGGTACCATCGCCCTATGAGCACACTCCTCCCTCGCGCCCTGGAGCCTCGCGCGCAGGAGATTCTCGATTTCTCTCCCGTCCTGACGCTGGAGGGTGCCAGGCAGGTCGGCAAGTCGACACTGGCGCAGATGCTGGCCGCCTCACGTCCCGCCACAGCCATCACCCTGGACGACCCAGGCGCCTTTGCTGCTGCCCGGCGCGACCCTCGCGGTTTCGTCGACCAGGCGCCCGACCGCACACTCATCATTGACGAGATTCAGCGTGTGCCTGAGCTGACGATCGCTGTCAAGGCCTCGGTGGACCGTGATCGCAGGCCTGGTCGTTTCATCCTCACCGGTTCCTCCGACCTCGCTCGGGTACGCGGGGACAAGGACTCCCTGGCCGGCCGCGCCATGGGTCTGCGCATGTTCCCGCTGAGTCAGGCGGAGGCTGACGGCTCCGCGCCCACCACCTTCGTGGACCGTCTCCTCGCTGCAGGCACCGACCTTGACTCCCTGCACGACGCCCCTGCCATTGATCGCCACGAGCTCATAGAGCGGGTCGTCCGCGGAGGCTACCCGGCGATCCGCAACGCCAGCCCTCGCCTTCGCAGCCGCTGGCTCAGCGACTACGCCAACCACCTCCTGCGGGTCGACGCCGTCGAGGGCGGCAGCCGCCTCAACCCGGGGCGCCTGGAGGCCGTGCTGCGGCTCCTCGCCGCCAATCAGTCCGGCGAGCTCGTCAAGGCACGCCTGGCACAGGAGGGTGCTCTGCCAGCGTCCTCGGTGACGGCGTATCTTGACGCGCTGAGCCGCCTTTACCTGGTGGAGACCCTGTGCCCATGGTCACCGAACCTGACCACGCGAGAGATCGGCCGCCCCAAGGTCCTGGTCGCGGACTCCGGCCTGGCCGCCCGCCTCATGGGCATCACCTCCGCCGTCCTCAACAACGTCGTGGCCGGAGCGAAGGCCCTGGGATCCCTCCTGGAGGGCTTCGTCGTCGGCGAGCTACGAGCCCAGCAGGAGTGGGCCGACACCGACTACCGCCTCTTCCACTGGCGCGACCGATCCGGCAAGGAGGTCGATGTTGTTATCGAGCTGACCGACGGCTCAGCCATCGCCCTGGAGGTCAAGAGTGCCCGGTCCCTGACCGCACGCCACTTCACCGGGCTGGACTTCCTCCGGGAGCGCCTGGGTGAGCGACTGCGCGCGGGTATCGTCCTGGCTCCCCTGGACGCGCCACTGCGCTACGCGCCCGGGTTGTGGGGCCTGCCCGTCTCCGTGCTGTGGCAGTGAGGCCGGCGGTACCCCTCAGCCCCGCAGCTCGGCTGTGGCCCCCACGATAGGATGTGGGCCGTCTCACTCGAGGAAGTCCCTGAGATGTCCCAGCCCAGTCCGTGGAAGGCCTTGCGCACCCCCAGCGCCCTCGTCGTCGCCGGCCTGCTCGTGGTGGGCGGCACCGGGACGATCGACGACTTCGAGCAAAGCCGCCACGCCGCGATCGTCGTCAACGCAACCACTGTCGGCGGAGTGGTCGCGGCAATCGTCCTGTCGCTCCTGGTGTGGCGCAGCGCCCGTGTCGCCGCAAGCAGCGGGGCGGCGCTGACCCTGGTGGCGTGCGTCGAGGCGGTGTTGGCCCGCGGTGTCAGCAACGTCCGGGGCAGCTCCGCCGTCCTGGGCGATCTGGCCGTCCTGTCCGCACTGGCCGGAGGGGTGCTACTCGGGCACGCGGTGGTGTGCACAATCCTGGAGCAGGGGAAACGGGACGACTGGCCGGGTGGGCCCCCGCCCTTCGCCCTGGAGAACCCGTTCCTCCCGGGGCGCATGTTCCCTGGTCTGAGTGCCGGCCTGGTGGTCGGTGGGGTATTCGCCCAGACCTTGAGCACGGTGGGTAGGGGCGGCACCGGGCGGGGGGACGTGTTCCTGCTCCCGTCCGTGGGCGCCGTGCTGTCCCTGACGGCCATCCTGTGCCCACTGGGCCCGATCATGTCCACGGTCGCCGTGGTGACCATGATGCGGCTCGACCCCCACTCGACGCCCCTCAACGCAGCCTACCGGCAGGTCCTGAACTCAACGGCCTGGCAGACGCTCACCCTCGCCGTGTGCCTGGCGCTCATCCTCGCGCCCTCCAGCGCCCGCCCCCGCACACCCGCCTGAGACCGGGGGCCGAGGGGGCGCCGTCGTCGGTGCCGGCAACGCCCGGGTCCTGGTGACGGTGATCGGCCGCAGCGCCAGGCCCGCCCGACTGAGGAGCCGCTGGTAGGCCAACGGATCGAAGGAGCCTGCGCTGGTCATAATCGAATAGCACTCAGTGCCCTCCTGGAGGGTGAACCCTGTCAGGCGCAGGCCTGCGCGCTCGTAAAAGGCGAGGCGGCGACGGCGCTGCTCGGCGTTCGGGGCGTCGTCGTCCACGGGCTCGATCTCCACCAGGAGCGGGCGCGGCCCAGCGATTTTGCGCAGGATGGACAGGATCCTGGTGCCGTATCCACGTGATCGCACTGCGTCATTGACGGCCAGGTAGAGGGCGAGCAGTGCTGTTTTACTGGCCATCGTGTAGGTCATCCCGGCCAGGACCTCACCGTCGAACCAGGCGCGAAAAGCATTGCCGGGGTGTATTGAGAGCCCCATGAGTGTCCACCAGGGCTCGCGCTCCGACTCCGGGAAGGCGCGCCGGTAGAGGTCCTTGACCTGGTCGTACTCGGGCAGCAAGGGGGTCACGGGACGGGAGGTCAACCCGGCCGAATGATTGCTGGAGGCCTGGGGCACGGCAAGGTCCTTTCGCAAGACGAAGCGCAGCAGGGGCCGCTACGAAGGCGCCCCGTGGACACGATAGACGGCACCCTCCAACGAAATCCTCACAGCACAACGTCCCGGGATGTTGTGCTGTGAGGATTTCGTTGGGGGGCCCGGTCAGTCGGCGCGAATCTCGGCGGCCACGAGTTCGGCCAGCTCGACGGCGTTGAGGGCCGCACCCTTGCGCAGGTTGTCCCCCACGGCGAAGAACTGCAGGCCGTGCCCGGGGGCGACAGCCTGGTCGGCGCGCAGGCGGCCCACGAAGGTGCCGTCGCGCCCGGCGGCCTTCAAGGGGCTGGGCAGGTCTTGGAGGGTCACGCCCGGGGCCGCCTCCAGCAGCTCGCGGGCGCGCTCCACGGAGATCTCGCGAGCGAACTCCGCATTGACGCTCAAGCCGTGACCGGAGAAGACGGGGATGCGCACGCAGGTGCCCGACACCAGCAGATCGGGGATCTCCAGGATCTTGCGGGACTCGTTGCGCAGCTTCTGCTCCTCGTTGGTCTCCCCGGAGCCGTCGTCGACGCCGTCCCCGGCCCAGGCGACGGCGTTGAAAGCAATCGTGTCCGCGTAGACCTCGGGGGCCGGGAACTCCACAGCGCGTCCGTCAAGGGCGAGCGCCTCCAGGTTCTGGTCGGCCGTCGCGCGCACCTGGCTCGCCAGCTCCGCTACTCCGGCCCGCCCCGAGCCGGAGACCGCCTGGTAGGTCGACACGATGAGCCGGACGAGCCCGGCCTCCTTGTGGAGCGCCTTGAGGGCGGGCATGGCCGCCATGGTGGTGCAGTTGGGGTTGGCAACAATCCCCTTGGGGCGCTCGCGCAGGGCGTGAGGGTTGACCTCGGAAACCACGAGCGGGACCTGCGGGTCCTGGCGCCACGCGGAGGAGTTGTCCACGACGACGGCGCCGGCGGCCGCGAAACGCGGGGCGTACTCCTTCGAGGCGGCCCCGCCGGCGGAGAAGATGGCCACGTCAATGCCGCCCAAGTCGGCGGTGGCCACATCCTCAACCTCCACCCGGGCGCCGCGGAAGTCCACCACGGTCCCGGCGGAGCGGGCCGAGGAGAAGAAGCGCATGGTGCGCGCCGGGAAGTCGCGTTCGGCGAGCATCTCGCGCATAACGCGCCCCACCTGGCCGGTGGCGCCCACAACAGCGACAACAACGCCGTCGTCGGGCCCTGCGTATTCATTGACCACGGTGCTACTCATCGGCCAGTCCCTCCGTAGACGACCGCCTCGGTGGTGGAGGCGTCGAGGCCGAAAGCGGTGTGGACGGCACGCACGGCCTCGTCGAGCACGGTGTCGTCGACCACCACCGAGATGCGGATCTCGGAAGTGGAGATCATGTGGATATTGACCCCGGCCTCGCTCAGGGCGTTGAAGAGCCGGGCGGACACGCCCGGGTTGGAGCGCATGCCGGCGCCCACCAGGGAGAGCTTGCCAATGTCGGGGTTGAAGTGCAGGGAGCGGAAACCGAGCTCGGTCTGGGCGGCCTCCAGGGCGGTGCGGGCGGCGGCGGAGTCGCCGTCAGGGCAAGTGAAGGAGATGTTGGTCAGGCCCGTGCCCTCGGCGGAGACATCCTGGACAATCATGTCGATATTGGTGTCAGTGCTGGCGACAATCGCGAAGATGCGGGCGGCCGCGCCCGGGATGTCGGGTACGCCAACGAGCGTGATCTTGTCTTGGCTGCGGTCGTGGGCGATGCCGGAGATGACGGGGGCTTCCACGGTGTCCTCCTTGGCGGACGAACGGGGGCGGGCCTGGGCCCGGCTGCTAATGGCGCGGCGGTGGGCGGCATCCACGCTCTGCGAGGTGGGGGCTTGGGCTCCGACGGGGGCCACGACCAGACCGGTGACAGCATCGTCGACCGGGCGCTGGCCCTCCGGCACCTCCACGGCGGTGGCTGGGATTGGAGCGGGCACGGCCGCCCCGGCCGCAGCTGGAACCGCGGCGGGCGAGTCGACCACGGCTGGAACCACGGCCGGGGCGGCCGCAGCCGGGGCCACGGCGGCCGCCGTTGGAGCGGGAGCAGTCGGGATAACGGACGCGGTAGACGGCGGGGAGGCGGGGGAGGCAATGGGCGCCGCGGACGGGGCCGGTGTGGCGAGAAGTTCGGCGTCGTCGGCCAAGGCGGGGATGAACGGCGGGACGAAGGCGCCGGCGCGGGAGCCGTCGTAGATCCAGGTGCCGGTCTTGTCTGAGAAGGAGGAGCGCACGTGGAGGGGCACCCCGAAGCGACGGGCGTACTCCACGGCCCGCAAGTGCAGGATCTTGGCGCCGTGAGCAGCCAACTCCAGGGTCTCCTCACTGGAAAGGGCCTCCACCCGCCTGGCGGTGGGCACAATGCGCGGGTCGGCGGTGAATAGACCGTCGACGTCGGTGTAGATCTCGCACACGTCGGCGTTGAGGGCGGCGGCCAGGGCGACGGCGGTGGTGTCTGAGCCGCCGCGCCCTAAAGTGGTGACATCCTCAACCTCGTTGAGGCCCTGGAAGCCGGCGACAATGGCGACTGCGCCCACCTGGATGGCGCGGGCAATGCGTTCGGGCAGGACCCCGACAATAGAGGCGCGCCCGTACCTGGAATCGGTGAGGACCCCGGCCTGCGCCCCGGTGTAGGCGCGGGCCGGTACGCCGAGCTCGGTAATGGCCATGGCCAGCAGGGCCATGGAAATGCGCTCGCCGGCGGACAGGAGGATATCCATCTCACGGCCGGGGGCGTTGGAGGTAATGGCGTCCGCCATATCAAGGAGATCATCGGTGGTGTCCCCCATGGCCGAGACGACGACGACGACCGTATTCCCAGCCTCACGGGTGGCGACGACCCGCTTGGCGACGCGACGCATCGCCTCAATGTCGCTGACGGACGACCCGCCGTACTTCTGCACGACCAATGCCATGTGGGGTGCTCCTCACCTCGCGGCCAGCACGTGCCGCACCTGAGGTGGGCGGGGCGCTTAAGTGGGCTCCGGCCCACGGCGGCGTGGCGTTGGCGCCAGCATACGGCGTGTCAGAAGGACGAACACTGTGAATCTCCTTTCGTGGGATGACGGCGCCGGGCCCAGGCGGACGACGGCGCCGGGTGGTGCGCGAGGCAGGGGTGGACCATGACGGCGCCGGGCCCGGGTGGACGACGGCGCCGGTGTGACTGGTCCCGTGGACCGGACTCGGCAGGACGGCGTCGGGGGCCGGACCGGCATGGGGAGCGCATGGGGAGCAGGGGCGACCGTCGCCGCTGCCCGCCCGTGGACGCGCCTGCGCCCCTTCGCATGGGGAGCACGGCCCGCCGCCTGCCGCAACACCCTGGCCCCTCATGGTTCCTCAGGTAAAGCAACGCCTCATAGCATGGGCCCATGAGCGTCGAAGTCAGTGAGGTGAGCCGGTCCTTCAGGGGAACACTGGCGGTGTCGCGGATGAGCATGTCCGTGCCGGCTGGGAGCATCACCGGCCTGGTGGGCCCCAATGGGGCGGGGAAGACCACGCTCCTGCTCATGCTGGCGGCCTTGCTGCGCCCCGACTCCGGCACCATCCGCGTGGCGGGCCTCGATCCGGTCACCCAGCCCCGCGAGGTGCACCTGGCGGTGGGGTGGATGCCCGACGCCTTCGGCACCTGGGATTCCCTGACCTGCACCGAGATCCTTTCGACTTTCGCTGCCGCCCAGGGCTTGGGCGCCGCCTCTGTCCGGGAGCGCACCCACGAGGTTCTGGAGGCAGTCCACTTAACGGACATGGCCGATGCCCCGGCACGGGTGCTCTCGCGCGGGCAGAAGCAGCGCCTGGGACTGGCCCGCGCCCTGATCCACTCCCCGTCAGTGCTGCTGCTCGATGAGCCCGCCGCAGGCATGGACCCGCGTTCGCGCTCCGACATGCGGACCCTGCTGCGCGGCCTGGCGGACCAGGGGACGACTGTCCTGGTCTCCAGCCACGTCCTGTCCGAGCTGGAGGAAATGGTCGACGGCGTCGTCTTCGTGGCGCGCGGTCGCACCGTGAGCGCGCCCGGCGACCGGGCTCCCTCCCCGACCGCAACGCCGCACCGGGACGGCCCGGCAGCAGCCGAGCCGTCCGAGCCGTCCGAGCCGTCGTCTCCCGCGCCGGTGCGCACTATGTGGCGAATGCGGGCCCTGAACGATGAGAGGCTGCGGACGTGGGCGGCCGAGCGGACCCTGGCCGCACCCACGTCGCCCGGCGACGGCGTACGTCTGGCGGTCCCCGATGACAGCGCGGCGGCGCAGCTGCTGCGCGAGGCCTTGGAGGCGGGGGTAGAGGTCTGCTCCTTCGCGCCCGTGCCGGGAGTGCTGGAGCAGACCTACCTGGCATTGGAGGAGGAGCGACGATGAGATGGTCGGGCGTGCGCACCGTCATGGTGCTGGAGTTGCGGCAGCGGGTGCGGGCGACCCGTTGGAGGGCGGCCCTGATCGTGTGGGCGGTGGTGCTCCTCATCATCACCGTGGGCATGCTGGGTTTAGTGGCGGCCTTCGAGGGCAGCATCCCAGACGCGATACCCACCATCCACGACCTCATCCTCTGCTTCGTTCTGGCCATTGGACTGGTGGTGGCGCCAACACTGTCAGCCATGTCCATCAACGGTGACCGCGCGGACGCCACCCTCGCCCTTCTCCAGGCGACGGCCTTGAACAGTTGGGAGATCGCCGTCGGCAAGCTCCTGGCGGCGTGGGCGGCGAGCCTGGCCTTCTTGGTCACGGCCGCGCCTTTCCTGATTCTGCTTACGGCATTGGGCGGGTCGACATGGGTGCGACTGCCGGTGAATCTGCTGGTGCTTCTGGTGGTCCTGGGGGTTGTGTGCGCGATTGGCCTGGGGTTGTCGGCCATGACGGCCAGGACTTCTGCCTCGGCGGTTCTGACCTACCTTGTGGTGACGTTCTTGGTTGTGGGAACACCCATGGTCACCGGCATGTCGACAATCCCGGCGCGCTTTGAGCAGCAGGTGACGGTGCGCTACCCAGAGACCCTCCTGCCGGGGGAGGAAGATCAATCGACGTGCACCGAGATGAACCGCACGGACATGGCCGTGCGCACCGACCTCATCTGGTGGCAGCTCATCCCCAACCCCTTTGTGGCCCTGAGCGACGTGGCGGTTCGGGCCCCGCGCAATGTCGACTCCCTCTACTGGAACTACTCACCCCTGGAGATGCTGGGCACGTCCATTGACACCATACGCGACACCCCACCGGCCCACGTGATCCATGACGGCTGCAGTTACAACCAGCCGGACACAGACATTGACTACCTCAAGGCGCGGCCAACGCACCCTGCCTTCTGGCCAATAACGCTTCTGGGCTTGGCCCTGCTGGGGGTCGGGGGCGTGTGGACGGCGGCACGCCGCCTGCGCGTGCCTGTGGGCCCCCTGCCCCGGGGAGTGCGCCTGGCCTGAATTGACCTCCCGTGACCGGCGCGGCCGCCCGGGCCTCCGCCGGCCGCGCCGGCTGCACCGGTCCTGCTGCTCACCCCTGTCAGCCGGCTGCACCGGCCCTGAGCCCTGCTGGCCGCGCCGACCGCGCTGTCCCCGCCGACCGCGCCGACCGCGCCGACCCTGCCATTGGCGTACGCGCTATACTCGACGAACGCCGTCGGGCCCGGTCGGCGCGGAACATTAACGCCTTCAGCATTTCACCATCACAGGATGGCGACACCGTCCTGCCGGGGCCTGGGGCGGACGGCGACGGGTCTTTAATGTCATGCTGACCTTCATGATGAGGCGCCTGCTCGACACGAGCCGCCGACGCACCCTCAGCCCCGCACGACTCCTCACGATCGGAGGCCAGCCATGACCCGCCCCCACACACTCATCATCTACGCCCACCCATCCCCCGGCTCCTTCAATCACGCCGTGCTGCAAGCGGTCACTGACTCTTTGGACCGCAAGTCCCGGCCCTACGACGTCATTGACCTCTACGCCGACGGCTTCGACCCGCGCTACACCCCGGAGGAGTTGGCCCTATTCCACGAGGGCGGCACGCTCGACACGCTGGTCACCCGCTACCAGGATCTGCTCGACACCGCCACGCGCCTCATCATTATCGCCCCCGTGTGGTGGTCCGGCGCGCCGTCCATCCTCAACGGTTTTGTGGAGAAGGTGATGAAGCAGGGTTGGGCTTATAAGATCACTGTCAGGGGCGTGCGCGGCAAGTTGGGACATATTCGCGAGGTCCTGTACCTGTCAACCTCGACATCTCCCACCCGGCACCTGCGTCGACGCTGCGGGAACGCCATTGAAAAGGTCTTCCTGGGCACCACCCTGCGCCAGCTCGGCATACGCAGGCGCCGTTGGGTGAACTTCGGGAAGGTCGACAAGGGCGGCAAGCGCCGTCACAACAAGCACCTGAAGAGGGTCGCCCGCCTCGCCCGCCCCTGACACGCCGACGACGGCGCCCATCCCCGCCCCTCCTCCTCTCCAACGAAATCCTCACCGCACAACGTCCATGGACGTTGTGCGGTGAGGATTTCGTTGGAGAGGAGGGTTGGAGGGGAGGGTTGGAGGGAGGCTCGTCGGCCGAGCGCCTACAGACTCACCTGACGGGAGACGATCCCGGCCTTGGCACGGCGCGCGGCGGCGTCCAGAGGGGCCGTCTGCGCCAGGGCGGCATCCAGCCGCTCCTCCATGGCCTGCAGCGGGCCGCTGAGCTCCTCGGCCTCAGTGCCGGGCACCAGCTCCCACACGGGGATGGCCAGGCCGCAGGCGCGGAAGGCCCCGATGAATCGGGCGCCCTCCTCCAGGTCGGATTCCCGGGCGGCGTGAACACGGGCCAGGGCGTCGAAGAAGTCGTCCTCGTCCTCGCCACGCACCCAGCGCACGTACTCCTTGCCGTTCATACGGCACCAGTAGGCGTGCTCGACCCCCGGCACGGGACGCGTAGGAACGATCTCGCCCTTGGTATCCTCAATGGCCTTGCGGGCCTCGGGGTCCTGCGCCCGCTGGGCGTCGAGCCAGAAGTCGAAGGAGTCGCGCACATTGACCTCGGGGACCACCGACGGGTCAAGAATGTCCTGGAGGCGGGGGCCGGGCTCGGGCAGGCCGTCCTTGACCAGGCCGGCGGCGTCGGGAAGCTCCAGGGCGGACAGGAGCGCAGCAGCCACATCACGGGAGGCGTCCCCGGAGTGCATGGTGGTCTGCAGGGCCACCAGCACCTCGCCGTCGGCACGCCTCATGCCCTGAGCGAGGTCGGGCAGGAGAGTGACAATCTGGACCTCGCGCCCGCCGCGGTCCTGAGTGAGACGGGCAGTGGCGGTGGCTGCGGGGATAATCTGCGTCATTGCCACCAGGCCCCGCTCGTTGGGGAGGCCTTCGAAGGGGCGGGCGACGAACTCGATCCTCTGCCTCTTGACCCGGGTCGTCGTCTTGCGGCGCGCCTGGCGCTTCTTCTTCGACATGCCGGTCAGCCTACCGGCGACGTCGGGCGCCCAGGAGCAGGGCCCGCCTCCCCAGCGCGGCCGACCCGGAGCCGCCCCGCCGCGGTTCGACCCCCGGGCCGCACGCCCCCTCAGGGGCGCACGGCAACCCCTCAGGGCCGCACGGCAATGGCCTCAATCTCAACCTCAGCGCCCAGGGGCAGGGCGGCCACGCCAAAAGCAGCGCGCGCAGGAAGCACTCCACCGGTGAAGAAACGGGCGTAGACCTCGTTGACGGCGGCGAAGTCGGCAATGTCCGCCAACAGCACCGTGGTCTTGACGACGTCGTCCATGCCCAGGCCCGCCTCAGCCAGGATGGCCCCGACATTGGTCAGGGCCTGCTCGGCTTGGGCCTGGACGCCGCCGTCGACGAGCGCCCCGGTGGCGGGATCCAACGCCACCTGCCCGGAGACGAAGACGAGGGAGCCCGAGCCCTCCCCGGTGCTGACGCCCTGGGAGTAGGGGCCGACGGCGGCAGGAGCATGAGCGGTACGAATGGCGGTGGGCATGTGCGACTCCTTCACGGTTGAACCGACTGTTGCGACCCGGCCAGACTAGAGCCCGCCGGGCCCGCGGCGCGCTCGCGCCTGCGGCACGGGGAGGCGGCGCCACCATGTTGTTGCGGAACGTCTCACTGTGCGCTCGCGCCTGCGGCACGGGGAGGCGGCCGCGGCCGGCACCGGCAACAGGCCCGCAGTCGCCGCCCGGGGCGCCCCACCGGCTGAACCGCTCGCCGTCTTGCTGCGCGGCGGGCGCAGCGGGCCGAGCCGCAACAAGGGCGGCGGACCAACGTCCTAGCCGTGGCCCTGGAGAATTCGGCAGAAAGTCGGCTCTGAACCGGAGAAGTGCGGTCCGCAAGGGACAACATTCGTGTTTCGCTCAGCGGAATACGACCCCGAGGGGCAGTGGTGCATGACACACTGCCCTCATGCACGCACGCGCAGGACTCCCAGCTCAGCCAGAGGACCTCATCGACGTCGACGAGGTCATTTCCGCCTACTACGACCTTGTCCCCGATCCGGCTATTGCGGCCCAGAAGGTGGTGTTCGGGACCTCCGGGCACCGCGGCGCCTCCTTGGACACGGCCTTCAACGAGGCCCACATCGTGGCCACGACAGCAGCCATTGTCGAGTACCGCCGCGCCCAGGGCACTGACGGCGTCCTCTACATCGGCCGCGACACCCACGCCCTGTCCGAGCCGGCTTGGCGCACCGCCATCGAGGTGCTTGTCGGCGCCGGGGTCCCCACAGCAGTCGACGCCCGCGGCTCCTACACCCCCACGCCGGCGGTGTCTCACTCGATTCTTCTGGCCAACGGCGCCAAGACCCCTGAGGGTGTGCGTACCACCGGGAAGGGCCTGGCTGACGGCATTGTGGTCACCCCGTCCCACAACCCGCCCCGCGACGGCGGTTTCAAGTACAACCCGCCGCACGGCGGCCCGGCCGGTTCGGACGCCACCGGCTGGATCGCCAACCGCGCCAATGAGCTGCTGGCCGGGGAATGGAGGAACATCCCCCGCGTCCCCATCGCCGAAGCCCTCGACGGCCCCCTGGTCATTAAGCACGACTACCTTGAGACCTACATCTCCGACCTGGAGAACGTCGTGGACATGGAGGCCATCCGCAAGGCCGGCGTGCGCATTGGCGCCGACCCGCTGGGCGGGGCCTCAGTGGACTACTGGGGGGCCATTGGCGAGCGGTACGGCCTGGAGCTGACTGTCGTCAACCCCAAGGTCGACCCGGCCTGGTCCTTCATGACCCTGGACTGGGACGGCAAGATCCGCATGGACTGCTCCTCGCCCAACGCCATGGCCTCCCTGCGCGAGAAGATGACCCCTGACGCCAGTGGCAAGACCCCCTACGACGTCGCCACGGGCAACGACGCCGACTCCGACCGGCACGGCATTGTCACCCCCGACGGCGGGCTCATGAACCCCAACCACTTCCTGGCGGTGGCCATTGAGTACCTGTTCACCCACCGTCCCGGCTGGGGCGAGGACTGCGCCGTGGGCAAGACCCTGGTCTCCTCCAGCCTCATTGACCGCGTCGTCGCCGCCATGGGCCGCCGCCTGGTCGAGGTCCCCGTGGGCTTCAAGCACTTCGTGCCCGGTCTGCTGGACGGTTCGGTCGGCTTCGGCGGCGAGGAGAGCGCCGGCGCCTCCTTCCTGCGCAAGGACGGCACCGTGTGGACCACGGACAAGGACGGCATTATTCTGGCGCTCCTGGCCTCCGAGATCATTGCCGTGACCGGCAAGTCGCCGTCGGCCCTGCACGAGGAGCAGGTCAAGCGCTTCGGCGCCAGCGCCTACGCCCGCATTGACGCCGCCGCCACCAAGGCGGAGAAGGCCAAGCTTGCGGCCCTGGCCCCCGAGGACGTGACCGCCACCGAACTCGCCGGCGAGGAGATTAAGGAGCGCCTGGTGCGCGCCCCCGGCAATGACGCTCCGGTTGGCGGCCTCAAGGTCACCACCGAGGACGCCTGGTTCGCGGCCCGCCCCTCGGGCACTGAGGACGTCTACAAGATCTACGCCGAGTCCTTCAAGGGCGCCGAGCACCTGGCACTGGTCCAGGAGGAGGCCAAGAAGGTCGTCGCCGCCGCCCTCGGCAGCTGACCCCATGCAACTGGTGAGGGGTGTGCGACCTCCACTCCTCAGCAGCTGACCTCGGCGCGGCTGCCGCGGGGCGTGCCACCTAGCCCCGCGACGGCCGGCCGTGGCCCGTGGCGGCAACCTGTCCACCCAGGTCGCCTGCCCGGCGTTGCCCCCGGGTCCGCACTGCGGATCCGGGGGCAATGTGTATCGTCGACGCGGCTGCGCCCCCCGCCTCTGCCCGGCGCGGGAGCGCCCGGCCCGACTAGGCTGACCAATGTGAGTCAATCCCGTCCATCCCGCCCCTCCGACCGCAACGTCGAGCACATCCGCGCCGAGGAACCGGCCACCTCGGCGGGCCCGGATGACTCCGGTGAAGCCGCCCCCACCGACTCCGACACCGGCCGGGAGGGGGCGACGCCGGACAGCAGGTCGGACCCGGCCACCGGCGCCGGCCGGCAGGGCGCCATCCCCTCCCAGCAGTCCCGTCCCGGACCCGAGGACGACATTATGCTCGCCACCGGCCGCAAACGGGCGGCGCCCCAACCCACCCAGGAGCAGATTCGTCGCCAGCCCGGGCGGCGCGCCTGGGTGCCCAACCAGCACGGCGCCTGGTCAATGCTGGTGCTGCCGCCCATGGTCGGCTGGGTGGTGGGCGGCTTCAGCTGGGTGAACCTGTTGTTCCTGCCCGCCTGGTGGGGCGCCTACCTCGCCTACTGGGCGTGGTCGCAGTGGTTGCGCACCCGCAGCGCCCGCAAGCGGGCGGTCCTGCTGCTGCCACTGGGCATGTACTCGGCGGGGACGGCGGCACTGGGGCTGATCACGGTGCTGGTGGCCCCCTACCTGCTGCAGTGGGCCGTGCCGCTGGCGCCTCTCCTCGCCATTGCCGCGCACCAGGTGTGGCGGGGCAAGGAGCGCTCCCTGGCCTCAGGTCTGGCCACGACGGCGGCCGCGAGCCTCATGTCGGCCGTCACCTACTCCCTGGCCGTCGGCGGTGCGGGCGGATTCCTGGGCCTGGGCGATGCGCAGGGCCTGCCCGGTGCGAGCCCGAACGGGGAGTTGAGCGGCTGGCCGTGGATGTGGCTGGTCACCGCCCTGACGGCCGCCTACTTCTGCGGGACGGTCCCCTACATTAAGTCAATGATCCGCGAGCGCTTCAACTACAGGCTGCTGGCGGGGACGGTGGCGGTGCACGCCGCGGTGGCGGGGGCGAGCCTGTGGTTGGCCTCGTCCGGGCTGCTGCCCTGGCCGCATGCGGTGCTGTGGGTGCTGCTGGCGGTGCGCTCCTGCGCCATGCCCATCTGGCAGTGGCGCCTGGTGCGCGCCCGCAGCCGGCCCTTGCGCCCGGGGACCATGGGGGTCCTTGAGATCGTGTTCTGCCTGGCCTTCCTCATTACCATCGCCCCCCACTAGGCGCCTAGGATTCGCGGACCCCCGACCAGGCGGCTGCGGCGGCGATGACCCGGTTGTTCTCCTCCCGGGTGCCGATCGAGATGCGCACGCCCTCCCCGGCGAAGGGCCGCACCAGGATGCCGGCGGCATTGAAGTGGGCGGCCAGGGCCAGGGCCTGCTCGCCGACGCCCAGCCAGAAGAAGTTGCCCTGAGCGTCGGGAACCTCCCAGCCCTGGGCTCGCAGCGTCGTCGTCACTCGGTCGCGTTCGGAGACGACGACGGCGCAGCGCCGCGCCGTCTCGGCCAGGGCCTGCGGTTCCAGGGCGGCCAGCGCGGCGGCCTGGGCGGGCAGGCTGACGCCGAAGGGGGTGGCCACCGCACGGATGGCGCCGAGGACTCCCGGTTCCCCCACGAGATAACCCACCCGCATGCCGGCCAGGGCGTGGGCCTTGGAGAAGGTGCGGGAAACCACCAGATTGGGGTGCTCGCCCAGCAGGTCCAAGGCGCTGGAGACGGCCGCGTCAGTGACGAAGTCCAGGTAGGCCTCGTCGACGAGCAGCAGCACCTCGGGCGGGACGCCGTCGGCCAGGGCCTTGAGCTCGTGGGCCCTCAGGGCGGGTCCGGTGGGATTGTTGGGGGTGCAGGCCATGACCGCACGGGTGCGCGGGGTGATGGCGGAGAGCATGGCGGGCACGTCGTGGCGGCCCTGTGGCGTCAGCGGCACGGTGATGGCGTTGGCCCCGGCCACGGCCACGCAGATGGGGTAGGCCTCGAAGGAGCGCCAGGGCATGACCACGTTGTCGCCCTCATTGCACACGGCGTCCAGAGCGTGCTGGATGAGGGCCACCGAGCCGCCCCCGACGACGACCTGCTCGGCGCCGACCCCGTAATGCTGGGCGAGCGCGGCGAGGAGGCTCTCCCCGGTCATCTCGGGGTAGCGGTTGACGCCGGCGGCCGCTTGGGCAATAGCGCGCGCCACCGGCTCCTGGGTGGGCCAGGGCAGTTCATTGCTGGAAAGCTTGGCGACCTGCTCGGTGCCGGGGCGGGCCCCGGGCACATAGGCGGGCAGGGTCTGGACGGCGTGGCGGATACGGACGGTGCTGCCGGTGCTCATGGCCCTCATCCTGGCACCTCTCAGGTTCTCCGGGCAGGATGCGTCTTATGGAACTCGTTGTTCGATGCCTGGGGAACGCGGCCGGTCTGTGGCTGGCGACCCGTGTCCTGTCCGGCCTGAGCGTGCCCGGGGAGGGCACGGCCGCCCACCTGTGGATTAATCTCATTGTGCTGGGGACAGTGCTGGCCGTGGTGAACACCCTGGTCAAGCCGGTGGCCAAGATCGTGGCCTTCCCCGTCTACGTACTGACGTTCGGGCTGTTCGCCCTGGTGGTCAATGGGGCGATGCTCACCCTGGCCGGGTGGCTGACCGACCACCTGGATGCTCTTGGCGCCGGCGGCTCGGTGGCCCTGGGCCTGGAGGTGTCCTCGTTCGGTTCGGCCATTGCCGGCTCGGTGATCGTGTCAGTGGTCTCGGCAATCATTGTGTCGGTGTTCCGCCCCAAGGACAGTTAAAGGGCGAAAGGACAGTTATGGCCGGCTTTAAACAAGATCGTTGTCGGGCCGTATTGTTGGTAGGTGTTCGAAGTCGTAGTCGAAGGTGCGGCTGGTGATGTAGTCGGTGAACGCGGTGTAGGTCTGCTCGGGGGTGTCGTGTT
>NZ_RYFV01000025.1 GCF_004104015.1 Actinomyces oricola
GAGGAATGCAGGACTGTTTAAGCGCTATCCATCATCTCCCAGGCAGGCCACGCCGCAACCCCCGCACCCCCAGAACCCGCCATCACCCCAGGCCAGCCCCACAACAAACGACTTTGCCGAGCCCCTGATTGACTCATTGACCTCGATCTCCTCCAACCTGGACAAGATCGTCTCCGTTATGCGCGAGACCGACCAGAACCTCGCCAACCAGATCCGCGCCTGACACCGCCGACCGGCCCTGCGGCTCCTTTGTGCGCCCGTCGATCATAAAAGGAACCGCAGGGCCAGCGCGCGAGCGCGCTTGGACGCGGTATAACGGGAAGGCCCGACGCCATGGCGGGGCGGCGAGGGCTCGGGCGACATGTCGTCATGGCCGGTTGCGCCCGGCCCGGGTGAACCCGGGTGAAGAGGCCCGCTGCGGGTGAGGAAGGCTACGGGTGGGAGAGGGGCGCGGGGAGGCGGCGGGCGGGTTATGCTTCGCCCGTCGCCTCACTTCTTCCACGAAGGAGCGCTCCCAATGACCACATCCCAGACAAAACCGTCCGACCCCGGGGACGGTTGTCGTTCCCGTCACCACCGCGCCCGAGTTGCTCTTGTCGAGGACCACGCCGTCGTAGGTATTGGTGTGAACACCATGCTCGCCCCCGCCGGCGACATGAGTTTCTTGGGCACCTATCCGACAACGGCGAACCTTATTGTCGACCTCGAGGGCTTCCCCTTCCCCGACGTCGTCCTGCTGGACCTGCGCCTGCCGGACGGCTCCGACCCCGCTGACAACGTGAATGCTCTCCACAGCCGCGGGGCTGCCGTCATTGTCTACACCAGCGGGGACGACTCCTTCCTGCTGCGCCGCGCTTGCGAGGCCGGCGTGTTGGGGGTGGTGCGCAAGGACGAGGAGCCGCAGGTCCTCATTGACACCATCCGGGCGGCCACCCGCGGCGAATTGACCCCCTCCATGGACTGGGCGGCGGTATTGGACGCGGATTCCACCTTTGTTATTCGCAGCCTCAACAAGACCGAACAGGACATCCTCGCCCTCTACGCCTCGGGGGCCACCGCGGACTTCGTGGCCCGCAGGGTGGGCCTGGCGAAGAACACGGTCAATAAGTACCTCGGCGCTATCCGCAAGAAGTTCATCGCCCAGGGCGTGCCCGCCTCCAGCCGAGTGGACCTGCTGGTGCGCGCCCAGGCGGAGGGTCTGGTCCCCACCTTCAATCTGCGCGACGCGCCATGAGCACCCGGCCCGGCGCCCCCGCCTCGGCCGCCTCGCCAGGGCGGGGCGCGCCCGCAGGCCTCGCGCCGGAGGCCGGGTACCAGGCGCCCGACCCGGCCGCCGCCCTCGCCGATCCGCCACGCCCGGACCGCGGGGCCCCGCTTGCCGGCGCGAAGGATCATGAGGCCGTCTACGGGGCCGCCCTGACGGCCGGTGTTTCGCTGTTCGGCGCCCTCTTCCAGGCCGTCCTGCTGCCAGTGCTGGTCCTCCAGGTCCGCGCCGCCCCCGCCTGGTTCCAGTGGTTCGCCGGCGTCCCCTACCTTCTGGGCCCCCTCATTCCCATCTGCGGGGCCCTGCTGGCCGTGGCCGGGACCAGGAGGGGGAGCCGACAGCGAGCCCAGGCCATGTACGACGGCGCCCGGGCGGGAGTCGCTATCTTCCTGATCCTCCACCTGTGGACCAGCGCCACCCTGCTGCTGGCCCACCACCGCGACCCGGCCCAGCCCGTGCTCCTGTCCCACGGTCCCCCTCTCACCGCCTACGCCGCGGTGACCCTGGCCGCGTTCCTGGGGCTGGCCCTCAGCCGCCGGAAGGTGATTGTGCTGCTGGGCGCCTTGGCGGCCCTGGAGATGGTTGTGCGCGTGACCGCCGGCAGGGAGATCCCGGCTCATGCGGCCTTATCGGTCTCCTACAACCTCTGCCTGTGGGGCATTGACGCTTTCGCGCTGTGCTGGCTCATGGACTGCGCCCGCCAACTCGACGCCGAGGACTCTCGCAGCCGCCAGGAGGAGGGCTACGCCGCCGGCCTGACCGCCCGGCTCATGGGCCTGCGCCACACCCGGGGGATGGTTCACGACCGCGTTCTGACCGCCCTGGTCGCCGCCTTCCCGGAGCGCGGCGTGCCCAGTGACCGTGTGCGCGCCGAGGCCGTCGAGGCCCTGGACCTGCTGGAGTCCCGCTCCCTTGAGGGCGCCCCGTGCAGCGCCTCCGAGCTGGTTGAGCACCTGCGCACCTGGTGCCGACGGCATTCCCGCCCCGACCTCCGCTTCACCGTGACCAGTCGCCTGGTCGGTGCTGGAGCCGAGGAGTTGCCCGGGGACGTCTTCGTGGACCTGTCGGCGGCCGCCCTGGAGGCCCTGCGCAATGTCGCGCAGCATGCCGCCGGCGGGTCGCGCGGGCAGCGGGTGGGCTGCGATGTCGTTGTCACCAACGTGGGCGGCGTGCTGCGCGTGAGCATCGCCGACGACGGCGTGGGCTTCGATCCGGACGCCATCGGCCCGGCCCGCCTGGGTCTGCGCTCCTCAGTGATCGAGCGCATGGAGGCGCTGCCGGGAGGAGGAGTCTGGGTCCACTCCACGCCCAGGTACGGCACCACCGTCGCGCTGACCTGGAATCCCGGGGCGGTTGACTGCGAGTCCCCCGAGCCCGAGCCGCTGTCGCGCACGGCCATGGCGCTGTCGGTCGAGGGGGGCCATGCCCGCCTCGGGATCGCTCTCATGGTGGCGACGGCGTGGGCGCACGCCCTGTGGTACCTGTGGTATTGGGAGTCGCCGGCGTCCCCAATGGCGGCCCTTGCCTGTGCCGCGGTGTGCACCGTGGGGTGTGCGGCGGTGGCGCGCCCTTGCGATGGGCGGATGAGCCGCTGGCAGACCATGACAACGGTCGCCTGCTGCGCCGTCGGCCCCACCCTGTTCCTCGCCTCGTGGACTCCCGCACCGGCCTTGGCGGGGCAGGGCTGGCCCTACGGCTACGCGGCCCTGACCATTGCCCTGCTCATGTACCGCTCTCGCATCCATTCGGCCTGGACCGCGCTGGGGCTGCTGACCCTGGGGAGTGCCGCCATTGTCGCCATCCGCGACCTGCCGGTGAGGGCGGTGGCCTTGGCCATCGCCCTCCAGATCTTCAACACCGCGGCCGTGTGGGCGGTGACGCTTTTGGTGCGCTCGGTGGAGCGGCGCCGAGGGGCTCACCGGTGCTTGACCCGTCAGGCGCGCCTACGGGCAGTTGCGGGCGCCGCCCGCCTGCACGCCGAGGACAACCTCATCGCCGAGGTGGGGACTCGGGCCCGTCCCGCCCTGGCCGCCCTGGCCCGCATCCAGGGTGAACCCGGCGCCTCTGTTCTAGGGCTGGTGCGCTCCACCGAGGCTGAACTGCGCGACCTCATGAGGGTGCCCCGTATGCTGGGCCACCCCGAGTTGGCCGACGCCGTGCACCGCGCCAGGCTGCGGGGCGTCAAGGTCAGCCAGGTCGATGACGCCGCCGGGCGCGGCTGGGAACCGGGCTCGGAGCCGGCCCTGCCGGAGGGTTTTGTGGCGGCGGCCACCCGGGTCCTGGGAGAGGCCGCTGAGGGGCAGACGGTAATGCTGCGGCTGTGCCCGGCCCACTCCCCAATGGCCGCCACCGTGCAGCGACGGGGCCCTGAGGGCATGGTGGATGTGGTGGAGGTCGCCCGTGGAGGCTGAGTCCGCGCAGGAGCCGGCCGTCCCCACTCCTGACGCCCCGGCCCCCAACCCGAGTGCGGTTCCCGGAGCCGAGGACGGCGGCCCCGACGAGCCGGCCGGCCCGGATGGTTTGACGCTGGCGCGTTCCTGGGCGAGGTTCCCGCAGGCCGTTATGGTGCTCACCATTGGCGTGCTAGGGGTCGTCGCCGTGCTGCTGGAGGTCCATTCGACCTGGGGCGAGCTTCGGGCGGCACCGGTGCTCTTCGACCTCCTGGCCATTTGGCCGGTTCTTCTGGGGCCGTTGGCGGCCGTCGGTGTCGGCCTGCACGAGGCCCTGCGCCCCAGCCGGCGCAGCCCCGGGCGCTTGGCGGCGGTCGCCCTGCTGGCCTGGGCGTTCAACGTTCTCAGCAACCTGGCGGCCCTGATCCTGGCCATATGGTTGCCGGTGCACACCTATGCCGCCAATGCCGAGGGCGGGCACCTCGTGGCCACCATGAACTGCGCCGCCGTCTGCGGCCTGGTGATCGTCACGCTGGGGGTGCGGCGCGGAATGCTCCTATGCCTGCCGTTCCACCCACTGCTGGTGGCGGTGCGGGTGGTGGCCGGGGGAGAGGACCCCGTCCAGGCGTTCCTGGACATGAACTACGGCATGGCCGTCGCCGGCATTTACTTCCTGTTCCTGCCCTCCATACTCCAGGCCGCCCGCCGCACGGCGGCCTACAGTTCGCGGGCCCGGGCGGAGGCGGCACTGGCGGCCCGCTCCCAGGCCCGTCGCTCCACCCGCCTGCGAATCGGCGCCATGGTGCACGACGACGTCATCGCCCCGCTGGTGGCCGTGCGCACCCAACCGCCCCCGCCCCTCCAGGCCATGCGGGCTCAGGCGGAGACGGCCCGGCAGGCCCTGGCCCAGATGTCCGCCGGCGCCCTGGAACCCATTAGGGGCGCTCTGGCCGGGGAGCTGGAGCGCATGGCTGACATCCTGTCCACCGACACCCACCGTTTCACAGTCAGTGCCACAGCGATCCCCGCACTGCCCGCCGCGGCCCATGACGCCCTGTTCGGCGCCGCCCGCGAGGCGATGCGCAATGTGCGCCGCCACGCCACGGGCTCCCGCCCGGTGACCTGCGCCGTCAGGCTCCGAGCCCGCAATGGTGCGGTCAGTCTGGAGGTGGTCGACGACGGCGTCGGCTTCGACCTGGGCGCCGGCGTCTCCGCCGGCCTCGGTTTGCGCGGCTCGGTGCTGGGTCGCATGTCCGCCCTGCCCGGCGGGCGGGCCCTGGTGGACACCGCCCCGGGGCGGGGGACGCGGGTCTTGCTGAACTGGCGCCCCGACCGGGCCGGGGCCCCGGACGCCGCCGGCCCTCAGGGCACGGCCAACAGTCGACGAGTGGGCGGCGAGACGGGAACCCGGGACACGGACCCGGTGGAGCCCACCATGGAGACGGTCCTGTCCGGGCCGCTGGGACGGCGCGTGGTGGCCGTCGTCGTCGGCCTCGTGTGCATCCACTGCCTGCTCCAGATCGATGCTTATGACGGGGTTTGGCGCAGTATTGTGAGCCTGGCCCTGGTCCTGACTGTGCTGGCCATGGTGGTGCGCGTCGTGGGCGGGCCGGCCCGGCTCGAGATGCGCGGCCCGGGCGTTTCACCGGCGGGCCTCCTGTCGACCGGCGGCGATGTCCCGCCCGAGGGGCCCAGCGGCGCGGACGCCGGCGGGCCGGGCGCGTCGGCGTCACCGGGTCGAGCCCGGGGGTCGTGGCGCAGTCGGCTCATCCTCCCCAACGCCGTTGCCGCCCTCGCCTGCTGCGCGGCGGCTCCCTATGTCCTCCTAGCGGGCGCGCGCCCCACGCCCATCATCGGTTCCCTGGGCTGGCCCGCGAGTTACATTGCGCTGGTCGTTCCCCTACTCATGCTGCGCCACCACGATCTACTGGCCCTCGGCTGCGTCGCCGTCGGCGTGCTGGGCCTGGTCGGGGGCGCCCTGGAGGCGGGCCTCGCCCCCGACGCGGTGGCGGCCTTCGTGCCCTACCCGCTAATGATCGCGCTCAACTGCGTGCTGGGTCTGACTGCGATACGCCTGGTCTTCTGGCGGGCGCGGTGCGCTGAGGAGGAGGCCCAGTTCCGGCTCCTGGAGCGCCTGCGGGCCCAGGAGGCTGAACGGATCCGGGCTGAACTCATTGAGCGGGTCCATTCGGCCTGCGACTGGGTTCTGGCGGGCATCTGCGACATGACGGCGGTCAGTGAGCAGTTGCGCCGCGATGCGTCCCTGGCCGAGGCCGAGTTGCGCGACCTGCTGCGCGCCCCCAGGCTGCTGGAGATCGAGGCGCTGGCCGCGCAGGTGGCGCGCGCTCGCCGTCGTGGAGCCAGCGTGCTGCTCCAGGACGACGCCAGGGCCGATGCCAGCGCCCTGTCCGCCCGGGAGGTGCCCGGGAGCGTGGTCGCCGAGGCGCTGCGCATTCTGGGCCGGGCCGGGGGAGGGGAGCGGGTGGTGGTGCGGCTGTGCCCAGACCACGCCCGGAACCTGGCCACCCTCCAGCGCACCGGACCCGACGGCGTCATCGACTGGGTGGATCTGCCCCGCCCGGCCGCCGTCGTGCAGTCGGCATCCAGGAGCGTGTCGAGAACCACGCCCCGGGACGGCGGCCCAGTATGGCCGTGGGCGCTGAGGCGTGGGTAGGGTGGCTGGCGGTGCCCACTGCGGGCCACCGCTCTCCATTCCGTTCCCAGCTGCACCGGAACTTCGGTCGGTGCTGTGACGCGGGTCTGCCGCGGCGGGAACCGACGGGCCCCGGCCACGGGGCTCCGGGCGCTCAGGCTCTTGAACTGGGCGGGCCGGCCCTGACCCCGTGGTGGCGTGCGCCATTGACGAGGGGGCGGGGGTTGGCACGGGCAGCGACTCTGTCCAGACGCACTTCACAAATGGAGAATCAGTAGTGCCCACGATTCAGCAGTTGGTCCGCAAGGGCCGCTCCACGAAGCGCTCGTCATCCAAGACGCTAGCGCTCAAGGCAAGCCCGCAGCGCCGTGGCGTGTGCACCCGCGTGTACACCACCACCCCTAGGAAGCCGAACTCCGCTCTCCGTAAGGTCGCCCGTGTGCGCCTGTCGACCGGCATGGAGGTGACGGCCTACATCCCCGGTGAGGGGCACAACCTTCAGGAGCACTCCATTGTGCTCGTCCGCGGTGGCCGGGTGAAGGACCTTCCCGGTGTCCGCTACCACATCGTGCGCGGCGCCCTGGACACCCAGGGCGTCAAGGGCCGCCAGCAGGCGCGGTCGAAGTACGGTGCCAAGAAGGAGAAGAAGTAATGCCTCGTAAGGGTCCCGCACCCAAGCGCCCGCTGGCCGTCGATCCCGTCTACGGTTCGCCGGTGGTCACCCAGCTCGTCAACCGCGTTCTCCTGGACGGTAAGAAGTCCACCGCCGAGCGCATTGTTTACGGCGCCCTGGAGGGCGTGCGCTCCAAGACGGACCAGGACCCGGTCACCGTCCTCAAGCGCGCGCTCGACAACATTCGCCCCGCCCTGGAGGTCCGCTCCCGCCGCGTGGGCGGCGCCACCTACCAGGTCCCAGTCGAGGTCCGTCCGGGCCGCGCCACCACCCTGGCCCTGCGCTGGCTGGTGGACTTCTCCCGCCAGCGCCGTGAGAACACCATGACCGAGCGTCTTATGAACGAGATCCTGGACGCCTCCAACGGCCTCGGTGCGGCCGTGAAGCGCCGCGAGGACATGCACCGCATGGCCGAATCCAACAGGGCTTTCGCGCACTACCGCTGGTAGTCCCAGCGGCTTGCCGGGCGGGGGCGCCGGGCGGCCCCACCCAGCAGTCATACTTCCCACGTAACGAACGAAGGACACCACTAGTGGCACTCGACGTGCTGACTGACCTCACCAAGGTCCGCAATATCGGCATTATGGCTCACATTGATGCCGGCAAGACCACCGTGACCGAGCGCATCCTGTTCTACACGGGCATCAACTACAAGATCGGCGAGACGCACGACGGCGCCTCGACCATGGACTGGATGGAGCAGGAGCAGGAGCGGGGCATCACCATTACCTCCGCGGCCACCACCTGCTTCTGGAAGAACAACCAGATCAATATTATTGACACCCCCGGCCACGTGGATTTCACGGTCGAGGTCGAGCGCTCCCTGCGCGTGCTCGACGGCGCCGTGGCGGTCTTCGACGGCAAGGAGGGTGTGGAGCCGCAGTCCGAGACGGTGTGGCGCCAGGCCGACAAGTACAACGTCCCGCGCATCTGCTACATCAACAAGATGGACAAGCTGGGTGCGAACTTCGACTTCTCGGTCCAGACCATTCGGGACCGGCTCCACGCCACCCCGATCGTCATCAATTTCCCCATCGGCGCTGAGAGCGAGTTCTCCGGCCTGGTCGACGTCCTGGAGATGCGGGCCATCCGCTTCCCCGAGAAGGACGCCGATGGCAAGGACACCCGTGGTGCGGTCGTGGAGTACGAGGAGATCCCCGCCGACCTTCTCGCCAAGGCCGAGGAGCTGCGCGCCGCACTGGTCGAGACCGTCGCCGAGTCCGACGACGAGCTCATGGAGAAGTACTTGGAGGGCGAGGAGCTCACCGTCGCCGACCTCAAGGCCGGCATCCGCAAGCTCACCGTCGCCGGCGAGGCCTTCCCGGTCCTGGCCGGCTCTGCCTTCAAGAACAAGGGCATTCAGCCGGTGCTCGACGCCGTCCTGGACTACCTGCCCTCCCCGCTGGACGTGCCCCCCGTCGAGGGGTACGTGCCCGGCAAGGAGGGCAAGGCCGTCACCCGTGCTTCTGACGAGAAGGAGCCCTTCTCGGCTCTGGCGTTCAAGGTGGCGACGCACCCCTTCTACGGCAAGCTCGTTTACGTGCGCGTTTACTCCGGCAAGGTCTCCCAGGGCGAGATGGTCCTCAACGCCACCAAGGGCAAGAAGGAGCGCATTGGCAAGCTCTTCCAGATGCACTCCAATAAGGAGAACCCGGTGGAGCAGGCGCACGCCGGCCACATCTACGCCTTCATCGGCCTCAAGGACGTCACCACCGGTGACACCCTGTGCGCCCAGGGCGCCCCGGTGATTCTGGAGTCAATGACCTTCCCGGACCCGGTCATCCACGTGGCCATCGAGCCCAAGACCAAGGGGGACCAGGAGAAGCTGGGCATCGCCATCCAGAAGCTGTCCGAGGAGGACCCGACCTTCACGGTCCGCCTGGACGACGAGACCGGCCAGACGGTCATTGGCGGCATGGGCGAGCTCCACCTGGACGTCTTCGTGGACCGCATGCGCCGCGAGTTCAAGGTGGAGGCCAATGTCGGCAACCCGATGGTGGCCTACCGCGAGACCATCCGCAAGAAGGTCGACAAGGTCGAGTACACCCACAAGAAGCAGACCGGTGGTTCTGGCCAGTTCGCCAAGGTGCTCATGTCCTTCGAGCCGCTGGTGGCCGTTGAGGCCGCCGAGGGCGAGGAGGAGAACAAGCACTACGAGTTCGCCAACGCCGTCACCGGTGGCCGCGTGCCCCGCGAGTACATTCCCAGTGTGGACGCGGGCGTCCAGGACGCCATGCTCACCGGTGTCCTGGCCGGTTACCCCATGGTGGATGTCAAGGCCACTCTCATTGACGGCGGCTACCACGAGGTCGACTCCTCGGAGATGGCCTTTAAGATCGCCGGCTCCATGGCGTTTAAAGAAGGCGCCCGGAGGGCCTCTCCGGTTCTTCTTGAGCCGGTCATGGCGGTGGAGGTGCGCACCCCCGAGGAGTAC
Organism: Actinomyces oricola; assembly: GCF_004104015.1. GTDB lineage: Bacteria > Actinomycetota > Actinomycetes > Actinomycetales > Actinomycetaceae > Actinomyces > Actinomyces oricola. Next base: position 9,415 of record NZ_RYFV01000025.1, read on the forward strand.
ATGGGTGATGTCATTGGCGACCTGAACTCTCGCCGCGGCACCATCCAGTCCATGGAGGACGCCGTGGGCGTCAAGGTCATTAAGGCCGCCGTCCCCCTGTCGGAGATGTTCGGCTATGTCGGTGATCTGCGTTCTAAGACGCAGGGACGCGCCGTGTACTCCATGGCTTTCGACTCCTACGCCGAGGTTCCCAGGAACGTCGCCGAGGAGATCATCGCCAAGGCCAAGGGCGCCTGAGCCCATGGCCCGCTCCCGGGGGCCGGGCCGTTTTCGCCCGGTCCCCGGAAGCACCGGCCTGTTTTCACGGCCGAACTCATTGCCCAGTTAGATTTGCAACAACCCATCAGTAGAGACTCTGAGCGAGTGCCGGGCTAGCATGTGCTAGTCGAACACCGACGAGGAGAACTACACGAGTCCCAGGAGGACACCAGTGGCCAAGGCCAAGTTCGAGCGGACCAAGCCGCACGTCAACATCGGAACGATCGGTCACGTCGACCACGGCAAGACGACGCTGACCGCTGCGATCTCCAAGGTCCTGCACGACGAGTACCCGGACCTGAACCCCTTCACCCCCTTCGACGAGATCGACAAGGCTCCCGAGGAGCGCCAGCGCGGCATTACCATCAATATCGCGCACGTCGAGTACCAGACGGAGAAGCGCCACTACGCCCACGTTGACGCCCCCGGTCACGCCGACTACATCAAGAACATGATCACCGGCGCCGCCCAGATGGATGGCGCCATCCTGGTGGTCGCCGCCACCGACGGCCCCATGGCTCAGACCCGCGAGCACGTCCTGCTCGCCCGCCAGGTCGGTGTGCCCGCCCTGCTGGTCGCCCTCAACAAGGCCGACATGGTGGATGACGAGGAGCTGCTCGACCTGGTGGAGATGGAGGTCCGTGAGCTCCTCTCCAGCCAGGAGTACGACGGCGACGAGGCCCCCGTGATCCGCGTCTCCGCCCTCAAGGCCCTGGAGGGCGACGAGGAGTGGACCGCCGCGATCAAGGAGCTCATGGACGCGGTCGACGAGTACATCCCGACCCCGGTCCGCGACATGGACAAGCCCTTCCTCATGCCCATTGAGGACGTCTTCACCATTACCGGTCGCGGCACCGTCGTCACCGGTCGTGTTGAGCGCGGCAAGCTGCCGATCAACTCCGAGGTCGAGATCCTGGGCATTCGCGAGGCCCAGAAGACCACCGTCACCGGCATTGAGATGTTCCACAAGTCGATGGACGAGGCCTGGGCCGGCGAGAACTGCGGTCTGCTTCTGCGCGGCACCCGTCGTGAGGATGTCGAGCGCGGCCAGGTCGTCTGCAAGCCCGGCTCCATCACCCCGCACACCGAGTTCGAGGGCCACGTCTACATCCTGAAGAAGGATGAGGGCGGCCGCCACAACCCCTTCTACTCGAACTACCGTCCGCAGTTCTACTTCCGCACCACGGACGTCACCGGTGTTATCACCCTGCCCGAGGGCACCGAGATGGTCATGCCCGGCGACACCACGGAGATGACCGTCGAGCTCATCCAGCCCATCGCCATGGAGGAGGGCCTGGGCTTCGCCATCCGCGAGGGCGGCCGCACCGTCGGCTCCGGCCGCGTCACCAAGGTCATTAAGTGATCCTGTGCGGCTCGGGCTCCTGAGCCCTGGCCGCATGGCGACTCGCTGAGACTCTCGGCCACAGGGCCCGGCACCTTCTAGGTGCCGGGCCCTGTGGCGCGCCTTGACGGTTCGGCACGCGCGCCCGGACGAGGCCGCCGTCCGGCCCTACCGCCGGCGGCGCCCTGACCCGCCGGCGGCGCCCTGACCCGCCGGCGGCGCCGCGGCCCGCCCGTGGCGCCACAGCCCGCCCATGGCATACCGGGCCCCGGCCGGTGCGCCAGGAGGGCGGTACACGAATAATGGTGGGCGCCTCACCTGATGGTGAGGCGCCCACCATTATTCGCGTTATCCAACCGCGATAATCCCGCCCCCGCCGTGATCATATTGAAATGGACTCGCCCCTGATTGATTGCAATCCGGTGACGAAGTGCCTTCGGGCTCTTTAATGGCAGGACCGCACCGCTAACGTGGTCCCCAGTGCGCGGCTGCCCGACAATGCGCGCCCCGAACGGGGCGGTCGCGCTTTTTTGCCCCTCATTCCCATGGAGTCCCATTATGCATATTGCGCCGCGCTCCTCCGCCAGGCGGAGGAATATCGCGGGCGTCCTGGCCTCGGTTGCTGCTGCCGCTCTCATTCTGGCCGGCACTACCGTGCCCACCATGACCCCGGCGGCCGCTGCGCCCGCCGGTCTGCCCGCGGACGCCCTGCCCGCCGTTTTCGCCGAGGGCGGCTCAAGCTCTTATCGCGATACGATCCAATGGCTCCAGTGGGCGGACTACGACACCCAGTTCGCCGGCCAGGATCGTCCCAATGTTCCCGTCCTGGACTACGGGGAGACCAAGCCGTTCATTAACTACCGCGACATGGGCGACGCCGGCTACCTCGTGACCACCTGCACCCTGTCCGACTTACAGCACCTGGGGCACCGCGCCGACATGCCCGACGACCTGGCCCAGGGGCCGCTGGTGGCCACCCGCCCCGGCACCTGGGCGGGCGACGTCCTGGACAACCTGTACAACATCGGTGGGGCGGCGGACTGGTCCGACGGCTCCGAGGTATGGCACTCGGGGCTGGTGTATCCCAGGGACTACCGCAATAACAACCAGATGGTCATTGGCCTGGCCAACGGTTACGCCTACAACGGGGACAAGACCTGGGACGGCAAGGACAAGAACGATCCGACCGCGGACCGCACCCCCACCGGCGGCTACTCCCGCATTAGTTTTGACATGTCCTGCTCCGCCGAGATGGTCAGCGCCGACGGCACCACCACCCCGGTGGCCCTCCACGGGCTTGTTTTCGCCGACGCCGAGGCCTCCAACCCCCCGGTCGACCCCCTCGACCCCCTCGACGGGGAGTGGATCCAGGCGTCCGTCCCCGATGGGGAGAACGTCACCTGGCGACTCCTGGACGGCATGCGCTCCGAGCGGTGCACCGACACCCGGGCGGGCAAAACCACGCCGGTGACCACCGTGGGCACGCTATCCAACAATAATCAGACACTGCGGCTGGACAACTCCGGCCTGGAGTGCGTCTACCAGGACGGCGGCCGCTACTCCCAGCCCAATGGCCTGGGCGGCCCGGCGGTCTCCGTCTTCATGGAGGGCACCACCAGGGCGACCATTACCATGCAGGGCTCGGGCTACTCGGCCGTGGCCCTGGGCCTGATCATCGCCACCGACTACGGGGACGCCCCCGAGACCTACGGCAGCGCCTCCGCCCTGATCCAGCCCTCCTGGGAGGGCGGCGAGATTACGCCGGCCAACAGTTCGGACCTGTTCGACTCCAGCGTCATTGAGCGCACCCGCATGAGCGTGTCCGGTCCGCGCCTGGGGACCCTCGTGGATTCCGAGGGCCACCAGTTCTACTCCACCGGCGCCGACGGCGACGACCAAAACGGTCCGGACGACCCCGTCGTCGACGACGAGGACGGGGTGAGCCTGCCCGACGGCGGCTACAACACGGCCCCGGGCGCCGTTGTCACGCAGGCGGTCACCTGCCAGGGGCAGGGGGCCATCGCCGGATGGGTCGACTGGAACCACAATGGGCAGTTCGACGACGCCGAGAAGAGCGACGAGCAGCCCTGCGCGGGCGGCAGCGCCACCTTGAGCTGGACCGTGCCCAACGACGTCGTGCGCTCCGTGGACGGCGAGACCGGCAGCCAACCGGACACCTACCTGCGCGTGCGCATTAGCAACGACGGCAAGCCCCTGCACCCCACGGGGGTCACCATGAGCGGCGAGGTCGAGGACTACAAGCTGTCCGTCCGGGTGCCTACCTTGGAACTCGTTAAAGAGGTTGACGCCCCGCACGCCACCACCGAGGTCCCCGGCCTGGACGCCGCGCAGTGGACCCTCCAGGCCAAGAACGGCTCCGCCTCGGAGGCCCCCGGCCTGATCAGTGGGAGCGGGAGCACCCCGGTCACGGTGGCTCTGCCCGCCGACTACGCCCTCTCGGAGTCCTCAGACGCCCCGGAGGCCTCCGGTTACGAGGCCGGCCAGTGGAGCTGCACGGAGACCCCCGGCACCGTTAACGCCCCCGGCGTCGACTACAGCTCGGCGGTGGCCGGCTCCACCCTGACCATAGCCAACCAGGATCGCGTCACCTGTCGCATAGTCAATACGAGCAAACCGGCCACGCTCACCTGGGACAAGGTGGACCAGGACGGCTCAACACCCTTGGGGGGCACCAGCTGGACCCTGACAGGGCCGGGCGTGGCGGCAGGGACAGTGGTGGAGGACTGCACCAGCTCGCCCTGCGCCTCCACCCCCTTGGCGGACACCGACCCGGCACCGGGAGCCTTCACCGTCACCGGACTCAACTGGGGCGTGCACACCATTACGGAGCACACCGTTCCCGCCGGCTACGAGCTCCTGGGCCAGTCCCTGTGCTTCGACCTGGCGGCTCCCGGCGCAGGCCCCAAGAATGTCGACTGGACCGCCTACCCCCAGTGCCAGGCCCCGGCCAGTGACGCACAAACCTCCTTGGAGGTCGGGCTCCAGCCGGTGACCGATGTGGTGACCCATGGGGCGGTGACGAACGTCCGCGTCCCCGGCTCGGTGGCCTGGACCAAGGTCGATGAGGGCGGCGCCCGCCTGACGGGGTCCGTATGGACCCTCACCGGCCCTGCTGACACCGGTGTAGCGGCCACCATTGAGGACTGCGTGGCGGCCTCGGCGGACCAGTGCACCGCTCCCGCGGGCAGCGAGTACTTCGACTCCGACCCGGCCGGGGGGCAGTTCAAGGTGACCGGCCTGCCCTGGAGCACTGAGGACTACACGCTGGTGGAGAGCAAGGCCCCCGCCGGCTACAGGGTGGAGACGACCCCGCACCCCTTCAGCATCCGGGCCGACGCCCTGGACTACGTCTTCGCCAATCCCTTCACCAACACCAAGGGAGGGGTCCCTGGCATCCCCCTGACCGGGGGGCGCGGCGCCCACCTCTTCCTCATCGCAGGAGGAGTCCTTCTCAGCGCGGCCCTGGCCGCCGGGCTGATCAGGAGGTACCGCTCCCGCAAGCACTGACAACCGACGACACAGTCCAGACTCATCCATCTCCGTCCCGCGCCCTCCCCTTTCCGGGCGCGTCCAACGAAAGGACCACTTCCCATGACACGAACGCATCACTCCAGGCGGGGGCGCCTTATGGCCGTCGCCGGGGCGATCGTCCTGGGCCTGATCGGCCTGGGCTCGGTGGCCAACGCCACCGAGCCTCACTTCGGCAACATTGACCCCGACGCCACGGGTTCAATCACCGTGCACAAGCACGAGACCGGTTCCCAGACCCCTGACGGAACGCCCGACGGCAAGACGGCAGTCAACGGCACCCCGGTCGCCGGCGTCACCTTCACCTTCTTCCAGCTCGTCAACCTGGACATGACCACCCAGGCCGGCTGGGAGGGGTGGGACTCATTCACCGTCCCCGCCGACGCCTGTGGTGACGGGAACTCCCCCAACTTGACGCTGCCCAATGGCGACTCCGGGGTCTTCATCCTTCGCGGGGACGAGGTCACCAAGGCCGATGGCACCGCCACCATGGACAACCTGCCGGTGTCCGTCTACCTGGTGTGCGAGACCGACTCGCCCGCCAGCGTCATTCACAAGGCCGCCCCCACCCTGGTGACCATCCCCTTCCCGAATACCAGCGCAGAGGCCGCCAACGGTGATGGCACGTGGCTCTACGACGTCCACGTCTACCCCAAGAACACCGTGGTTCAGGCACCCGACAAGGGCTTCACCCTGAACGCCTCAGGTATTAAGACCGGCGCCCAGGTGGAGTTCCCGGTCACCGTCAAGGTGCCCAGCCTGGCCTCCAGGCCCGCCGAGCAGTACTTCTCCTACTTCGTTATTTCCGACCCGCTGGAGACCGCCCTCAGTGACGGCGCCGTCAAGTCGGTCACCATCACCCCGGCCGGCGGGAGCGAGACCGAGGTGCCCGCGGAGAACTACAGCACCACATCCGGGCAGACCCCATCGGTCGTCTTCAATGAGGCCGGCCTGACCTACCTCAAGGGTCAGCCCAACGCCACTATTACGGTGACCTTCACCGCCACCGTCAACGAGGTGCCCGCCTCCGGCACCATCGCCAACACCGGCTACTTCTATGTCGACACCCGCACCGTCCCGGGCACCCCGGACACGCCGGATGAGGACAAGAAGGTCCCCACCAATGAGGTGATCTCCGGTTGGGGCGACGTCAAGGTCTCCAAGGTTGACGCCGACAACGGCACCACGGGCCTCAAGGGCGCCAAGTTCCGTGTCTACGCCTCCTCCGACCCCTTCGCCGACACCTGCACGACCGCGACCAAGACCGGTGCCCCCATTGCCGTTGACGGCGTCACCGAGTTCGAGTCGGACGCCTCGGGCATGGTGAATATTAAGGGCCTGTTCGTGGACTCCAAGATTGGTCCGACGTACAACGTGGGCGACCCCAAGCCCACCACGGCCCTGGACCACACCACGCGCTGCTATGTCCTGGAGGAGATCGCGGCTCCCGCCGGCTTCGTGCTGCCCTCCGGCGGCCAGGAGCTGACCGCCGTCAAGATCACCGCCGGCCAGACCGCCGGCACCGACGTCACCGTTAAGAACAGCAAGCAGGGAGTGCCGGAGCTGCCCCTGACCGGTGCGGCCGGCCAGGTGCTCATGATGATCGGCGGCGTCGCCCTGGTGCTGCTCGCCGGCGGCTCGGCCCTCGTGGCCCGTTCGCGCCGTCGTCGCGCCGAGAGCTGACCCCGGGGCGCCGGCCCCGCACACCGGGGGCCGGCAGCCGGCTTGACGCCACGCACGCGCACGGTGGCGGGAAGGACGCAGCCTTCCCGCCACCGTGCGCGCCACCCAGACCAGGCCGCCGCCCCTGGGCAGGACAGCCACTCCCTGCCCCGCGCGCCACCCAGACCAGGCCGCCAGGAGACACCTCAATGCCGCACCCCGTACGCCACCGCGCCACCCGCCGCTGGCGTCTTTCCGTCTTCTCCCTCATACCCGCCGTCCTCGCCCTGGCGGGAATGTCCATCTTCTCCTACCCCACCGTGGCCGCCTGGGTCTCCCAGTACAACCAGTCCCAGGTCGTATCGGACTATCAGGCCCAGATCGACCGGGCCGTGCCCGGGGCCGCCGAGCAACTGGCCGCCGCCCACGCCTACAACGACGCCCTGTCCATGGGGGCCCTGCTGGAGGCCAACACGAATGTGCCAACCGGCGCGGGCACATCCGGGGACGAGAGCCTGGACTACAACAGCATCCTGTCGGCCAACGCCGCCGGGCTCATGGCTCGGCTGCGCATCCCCGGCATTGATCTGGACCTGCCCATCTACCACGGCACCTCCGACGCCGTGCTCCTGGCGGGCCTGGGCCACCTGCAGGGAACCAGCCTGCCCGTGGGCGGCGAGGGCACCCGCTCGGTGATCACCGGCCATCGGGGCCTGGCGGAGGCCACCATGTTCACCCACCTGGACAAGGTCGCCATTGGGGACACCTTCACCATCGAGGTCTTCGGGGAGGTCCTGTCATACCGGGTTGTTGAGCGCAAGGTAGTCGAGCCCAACGAGACCGAGGCGCTGCGCGCCGAGCCCGGGCGAGACCTGGTCACCCTGGTGACTTGCACACCGTTGGGCATAAACACCCACCGCATTCTGGTCACCGGCGAGCGAATCACCCCCACCCCCACCGAGGACCTCAACGCCGCCGGAAGCACCCCCGACGTCCCCCACTTCCCCTGGTGGGCGCTGTGGTTGACCGGTGGGACACTCCTTATCGCCCTGTACCTCTGGCGCGCCGGGTACCCGCCGCGCCGCCGCTCGACGGGCTCCCTGGGCGCCTCGTCGACGCGGCGGCCCGACGGCGAGGCGGCTACCGGTGGGCGGACCACCGCCAGGGCGGGCCCCGGCAGTGGGGAGGGGAGCGGGGAATCCATTCCCTGAACCAGGGGCTGGAACGACACGCCCGAGCGCGTGGGCGGGTGGGCGGTCTCACAGAGCCGGCACCCCTGCTCGGCTTCCACCCCCGGTGGCCCCCTGCTAACGTTGTGGAGCCGCCCGGGCGCGCCTGGGCCGGCCACCTCCCGGGGTCGTCCCGGGAACCAGTCTGACGGACTCGGCCTGCCGGCCGGGCTTCCGTGTGTCCAGATCGGCACACACCTCATGAACAGGGGAGACTTGTGCGCGTCGCAGCTGCGACACGCCCGAGCGCGTGGACCGGTCACCGAAAGTACGAGAGAGGTTAGGCGCCATGGCGGGACAGAAGATCCGCATCCGGCTCAAGTCCTACGACCACGAGGTCATCGACTCGTCGGCGCGCAAGATCGTCGACGTTGTGACCCGCGCAGGCGCGACGGTCGTGGGCCCGGTGCCGTTGCCGACCGAGAAGAACGTGTTCTGCGTCATCCGGTCGCCGCACAAGTACAAGGACAGCCGCGAGCACTTCGAGATGCGCACGCACAAGCGGCTGATCGACATCATCGACCCGACGCCCAAGGCCGTCGACTCGCTCATGCGGCTCGACCTGCCGGCCGACGTCAACATCGAGATCAAGCTCTGAGGATTCCGCCATGACTACGCTTAATAAGCCGGCTGCCGCCGCGCCCACCAAGGCGCTGCTCGGCATCAAGCTCGGCATGACGCAGATCTGGGATGAGAACGGGGTCCTGCGCCCCATTACCGTGGTGCGCGTCGACACGAACGTGGTGACCCAGGTCCGCACCATGGAGACCGATGGCTACGAGGCCGTCCAGCTCGCCTTCGGCGAGATCGACGAGCGCAAGGTCACCAAGCCGCTGGCCGGGCACTTCGCCAAGGCCGGGGTCGCCCCCCGCCGCCACGTCGCCGAGGTTCGCACCTCCCTGGCCGGAGAGTTCACCCCCGGTCAGGAGTTGGCCGCCGACACCTTCGAGGTCGGTCAGCTCGTCGACGTCACCGGCACCTCCAAGGGCAAGGGCTTCGCCGGCGTCATGAAGCGCCACGGCTTCTCCGGCGTCGGCGCCTCCCACGGCGCCCACCGCAACCACCGCAAGCCCGGTTCCATTGGCGCCTGCGCCACCCCCGGCCGCATCTTCAAGGGCCTGCGCATGGCCGGCCGCATGGGCCATGCCAAGCGCACCGTCCAGAACCTCAAGGTGCGCGGAGTCGACGTCGACAAGGGCGTCCTGCTCGTCAACGGCGCCATCCCCGGCCCCAAGGGCTCGGTGGTCGTCGTCCGCACCGCTGTGAAGGGAGCCTGACCCTATGACTGAGGCACTCTCCGTCGACATTGTTGACTCCACGGGGGCCAAGACCGGCACTGCCGAGCTCCCCGCCGCCATCTTCGACGTCGACCTCAATATCCCCCTCATGCACCAGGTGGTCGTCGCCCAGCTCGCGGCGGCCCGCCAGGGCACTCACTCCACGAAGACCCGCGGCATGGTCCGCGGCGGCGGGCGCAAGCCGTACCGCCAGAAGGGCACCGGCCGCGCCCGCCAGGGCTCGATCCGCGCCCCGCAGTTCACCGGCGGCGGCGTCGTTCACGGCCCCCGGCCGCGCGACTACAGCCAGCGCACCCCCAAGAAGATGAAGGCCGCCGCCCTGCGCTCGGCCCTGTCCGACCGCGCCCGCAACGGCCGCATCCACGTCATTACCGAGTTCGTCACCACTGAGGTCCCCTCCACCAAGGCGGCCCTTGGCGCGCTGCGCACCATCACCGACCGCAAGGCCCTGGTTGTGGCCGCCCACGGCGATGAGCTCACCAACCTCAGCCTGCGCAACGCCCCCGAGGCGCATGTGATCTGGGCTGACCAGCTCAACACCTACGACGTCCTCAACAGCGACGACGTCGTCTTCACCGCCGCCGCCCTCGACGCGTTCCTGGGGCAGGGCAAGGAGGAGTCCAAGTGAGCCTCGAGAAGTCCAAGAATCCCCGCGACATCATTATTGCGCCGGTGGTCTCCGAGAAGTCCTACGCCTGCATGGACCGCGGCCAGTACACATTCCTGGTGGCCCCCGGCTCCAACAAGACTGAGATCAAGCAGGCCATTGAGGCCATCTTCGACGTCAAGGTCGACTCGGTCAACACCCAGAACCGCAAGGGCAAGACTCGCCGCACCCGCACCGGGATCGGCAAGTCCAAGGACACCAAGCGCGCGATCGTCACGCTGCGCGAGGGCGCCATCGACATCTTCGGCGACGCTCCCGAGTGACACGGAAGGTAAAGGATCGACATGGGAATCCGTAAGTACAAGCCCACGACTCCGGGTCGTCGCGGCTCCTCCGTGGCCGACTTCGTGGAGATTACGCGCAGCAAGCCCGAGAAGTCCCTCGTGCGCCCCCTGCACAAGACCGGCGGCCGCAACGCCTCGGGCCGCATTACCACCCGCCATAAGGGCGGCGGGCACAAGCGCGCCTACCGCATTATCGACTTCCGCCGGGCGGACAAGGACGGCGTGCCGGCCAAGGTCGCTCACATTGAGTACGACCCCAACCGCACCGCGCGCATTGCCCTGCTGCACTACGCCGACGGCGAGAAGCGCTACATTATTGCGCCCAACAGGCTCAAGCAGGGCGACAAGGTCGAGGCCGGCGCGGGCGCGGACATCCGGCCCGGCAACAACCTGCCGCTGCGCAATATCCCCACCGGCACCGTGGTCCACGCCGTGGAGCTGCGCCCCGGCGGCGGCGCCAAGATCGCCCGGTCGGCCGGAACCTCCGTCCAGCTGGTCGCCAAGGAGGGCAAGTACGCGCAGCTGCGCATGCCCTCCGGTGAGATCCGCAATGTGGAGGCCGCCTGCCGCGCCACTGTGGGGGAGGTCGGCAATGCCGAGCAGTCCAACATCAACTGGGGCAAGGCCGGCCGCATGCGCTGGAAGGGCGTGCGCCCGACCGTCCGCGGCGTGGTGATGAACCCGGTGGACCACCCGCACGGCGGTGGTGAGGGCCGCACCTCCGGTGGCCGCCACCCCGTCTCCCCGTGGGGCAAGCCCGAGGGCCGTACCCGTCGTCCCAAGAAGTCCAGCGACCGCCTGATCGTGCGTCGTCGTCGGACCGGCAAGAAGCGCTGATAGGAGCCTGATATGCCGCGCAGCCTGAAGAAAGGACCCTTCGTCGACGACCACCTCATGAAGAAGGTGGACGCTCAGAACGAAAAGGGCACGAAGAACGTCATTAAGACCTGGTCCCGTCGTTCGGTCATCACCCCGGACTTCCTCGGACACACTTTCGCCGTCCACGACGGTCGTAAGCATGTCCCGGTCTTCGTCACCGAGTCCATGGTGGGCCACAAGCTCGGCGAGTTCGCTCCGACCCGTACTTTCCGCGGGCACGTCAAGGACGATCGCAAGTCGCGTCGCTGACGGACTCCGGAAGCAGAGAGGCAGAGAACCATGGAAGCCAAGGCGCAGGCCAAGTACGTGCGCTGCACGCCAAGGAAGGCTCGCCGTGTCGTGGACGTCGTTCGCGGCAAGCGCGCCGTCGAGGCCGTCAATACGCTCCGTTTCGCCCCGCAGGCCGCTGCGGTGCCGGTGCGCAAGGTCATTGAGTCCGCTATTGCCAATGCCCGGGTCAAGGCCGAGCGCGACGGCGAGCACTTCGACGAAACCGAGCTGTTCATTACCGAGGTGTACGCCGATGAGGGCCCGACCCTCAAGCGGTTCCGCCCCCGCGCCCAGGGGCGCGCCGGCCGGATCCTCAAGCGGACCAGCCACATCACCGTTTACGTCGGCGACAAGTCCGACACCGCCACAAAGGAAGGAGCCCGGTAATGGGGCAGAAGGTCAACCCGACCGGGTTCCGCCTGGGCATCACCACGGACCACCGTTCACGCTGGTTCGCCGACTCCACCAAGCCCGGACAGCGCTACCGCGACTTCGTGGAGGAGGATGTCAAGATCCGCCGCCTCATGGGGGACGGCATGGAGCGCGCCGGCATCTCCAAGGTGGACATTGAGCGCACCCGCGATCGCGTGCGCGTCGACCTCCACACCGCCCGCCCCGGCATTGTCATCGGCCGCCGCGGCGCCGAGGCCGAGCGCCTGCGCGGCTCACTGGAGAAGCTGACCGGCAAGCAGGTCCAGCTCAACATCCTCGAAGTCAAGAACCCCGACCTGGATGCCCAGTTGGTCGCTCAGGGCATTGCCGAGCAGCTCGCCTCCCGCGTCTCCTTCCGCCGCGCCATGCGCAAGGGCATGCAGTCCGCTATGCGCGCCGGCGCCAAGGGCATCCGGGTGCAGTGCTCCGGGCGCCTGGGCGGCGCCGAGATGAGCCGCAGCGAGTTCTACCGCGAGGGCCGAGTGCCGCTGCACACCCTGCGGGCCAACATTGACTACGGCTTCTACGAGGCCAAGACCACCTTCGGCCGCCTCGGCGTCAAGGTGTGGATTTACAAGGGCGATCTGACCGAGCGCGAGTTCGCCCGTCAGCAGGCCGAGGCCAGCCCGCGGGGCCGGGGCGGTCGCGGCGACCGCCGCGGTGGCCGCCGCGGGGACCGCGGCGGGGACCGCGGCGCGCGTCAGAACACCGAGCAGCAGGCCGAGCAGGCGCCGGCCGCTAAGAAGGCTGCCACAGACCAGGGAACGGAGGCCTGAGCCGTGCTCATCCCTCGCCGGACCAAGTTCCGCAAGCAGCACCGCCCGCACCGCACGGGCCTGTCCAAGGGCGGCAATAAGATCGCCTTCGGTGACTACGGCATCCAGGCCCTCGAGCCCGCCTACGTCACCAACCGTCAGATCGAGGCGGCCCGTATTGCCATGACCCGCCACGTCAAGCGCGGCGGCAAGGTGTGGATCAATATCTTCCCGGACCGCCCCCTGACCAAGAAGCCCGCCGAGACCCGCATGGGCTCGGGTAAGGGAGCCCCCGAGTGGTGGATCGCCAACGTCAAGCCCGGACGCATCCTGTTCGAGCTGGCCGGTGTCCCCGAGCCGCTCGCCCGCGAGGCCATGCGCCGGGCGCAGCACAAGCTTCCAATGAAGACCCGTTTCGTGACTCGTGAGGGTGGTGACGTCTGATGGCTATCGGATCGAAGGGCCTGACTCCGGCCGACCTCGACGGCATGGACAACGAGCGCCTGGCCGAGGAGCTCTCCAAGGCCAAGGCGGAGCTGTTCAACCTCCGGTTCGCCTCGGCGACCGGGCAGCTGGAGGACCATGGCCGCCTCAAGGCCGTGCGTCGGGATATTGCCCGCATCTACACCATTGTGCGCGAGCGCGAGCTCGGCATCCGTACCGCTCCGAGCGTGGAGGAGTCCAAGTGAGCGAGCAGACCATCACCGAGAACGTGGCCGAGGGCGCTGAGCGCAACCACCGCAAGGTGCGCCGCGGCTACGTCGTGTCCGACAAGATGGACAAGACCGTCGTCGTCCTGGTTGAGGAGCGCTACAAGCATTCCCTGTACGGCAAGGTCCTCCGTCGCTCCAAGAAGGTCAAGGTCCACGACGAGCACAATGAGGCCCATGTCGGCGACCTCGTCCAGATTATGGAGACCCGTCCACTGAGCGCCACCAAGCACTGGCGCCTGGTGGAGATCATTGAGAAGGCCAAATGACCCGCCTCTGAGAACAACCGGTACAGCCGGTCCGGCCCCATTCCAGGGCCGCGGCCTGCTGGGCCCGGCCGCGCACGACGCCGCAGTCTCCCCACCGGGGCGCTGCGGCGTCGTCGTGCTCCCGCGGGGCTCAGGATCCGGTCAGCCTGAGCCCGACGACGCAGGCGACGATCCCCGTCAGGAGAAGGACCCGGGGCAGGCAGACCGGCTCCGCCCCCGTGACCATGGCCCAGGCGGCGGTCGCGGCAGCACCGGTCCCCACCCAGACGGCGTAACCGGTGCCGACGGGGACCGAGCGCAGCGCCTGGGCCAGGCCGCCCATGGAGACTATAAGGCCGCTAACGAAGACGAGGCTCGGGATCAGGCGGCTCAGGCCCTCTGAACGGGACAGGGCGGTGGCCCAGACGGCCTCGAAGAGACCAGAGACAATAAGAAGGATCCAGGCCATGACAGCCCCTTTCCCGGGGCCGTCCCCATGTGTTTCTTTGCGAACCGGGTCGTCCCGGCCAACCCATGTTCTCACAGTCCGGTTCTCACAGTCCGGCCGTTGGTTGAGGCAGTCGGTTGGGAGCCCGGGCATTGGCGGCCCGAGCATTCGGTGAGCAAAGGCACAAGATGGCGGGGCTTTCCCCGGTACCGCTGCTCTGGACCCCTGCACTAGGGTTAGGGAGTTGCGCGCGCCCTCGGTGGGCCCGCCAGAGACCTCGCACCGCTGTGCCTGTGTCTGGCGGGAACGAAACCCCAGGACTCCACTCGCCCCGGGCGGGCAGAGCAGTGCGCAAGAACAACAAGAACGTTCGGCTAGGCTCGGGCTCCGCTCGAGAACCGGCTCGACGACAGGAGAACACTCAATGATCCAGCAGGAGTCGCGACTGAAGGTCGCCGACAACACCGGTGCCAAGGAGATCCTGTGCATCCGTGTGCTCGGCGGCTCGGGCCGGCGCTATGCGGGTATCGGTGACACGATTGTTGCCACCGTCAAGGACGCCATCCCCGGCGGAAACGTCAAGAAGGGCGATGTCGTCAAGGCGGTGGTCGTGCGCACCCGCAAGGAGCGTCGTCGTCCCGATGGCTCATACATTCGCTTCGATGAGAACGCCGCCGTCATCCTCAAGAACGACGGGGACCCGCGCGGCACGCGCATTTTCGGCCCCGTCGGCCGTGAGCTTCGGGAGAAGAAGTTCATGCGCATTGTCTCTCTTGCCCCAGAGGTGATCTGACATGGCACGCATTAAGAAGGGCGACTTGGTCGAGGTCGTGCGCGGACGCACCTCGGACGCCAAGAAGCTGGCCGAGCGCAACGCCCGCCGCGCCGCCGAGGGCCTCGAGCCCCTCCGGCCCGGCGACAAGGGCAAGCGGGGCCGCGTCATCCGCGTCTTCCCCGCTGAGGACAAGGTCCTCGTCGAGGGGATTAACCTCAAGACCCGCCACGTGCGTCAGAACGCGCAGGGCCAGTCCGGCGGCATTGAGACCGTCGAGGCCCCCATTGCCCTGTGCAAGGTGGCCCTGGTCGACCCCGAGACCAAGGAGCGCACCCGCGTGGGCTTCCGTGTCGAGGAGGGCGTGCGCCCCAATGGCCGCAAGCGCACCGTCCGCGTGCGCTACGCCAAGAAGTCCGGGAAGGAGCTGTGAGCGTGGCTGACAAGATCACCCCTCGCCTGAAGACCAGGTACAACGAGGAGGTGCGCCCCGCCCTCCAGACCGAGTTCAAGCACCGCAATGTCATGGAGGTGCCGCGCGTCACCAAGGTCGTCGTCAATATGGGTGTGGGCGAGGCCGCCCACGATTCCAAAATGATTGAGGGCGCCATTCGCGACCTCGCCGCCATTACCGGGCAGAGGCCCCAGGTCACCAAGGCGCGCAAGTCCATCGCCCAGTTCAAGCTGCGCGAGGGCATGCCGATCGGCGCCTACGCCACATTGCGGGGCGACCGCATGTGGGAGTTCCTCGACCGGCTCGTCTCAATGGCACTGCCCCGCATCCGCGACTTCCGCGGGCTGAGCCCCAAGCAGTTCGACGGCAATGGCAACTACACCTTCGGCCTGACCGAGCAGGCCGTGTTCCACGAGATCGACCAGGACAAGATCGACCGTGTTCGCGGCATGGACATCACCGTGGTGACCACGGCCAAGACCGACGAGGAGGCCCGCGCTCTGCTCAAGCAGCTCGGCTTCCCCTTCAAGGAGAAGTGACATGGCCAAGACCGCTCTGATCCAGAAGGCCAACCGGAAGCCGAAGTTCGGTGTCCGCGCCTACACGCGCTGCCAGCGCTGCGGGCGCCCGCACTCGGTGTACCGCAAGTTCGGCCTGTGCCGTATCTGCCTGCGGGAGATGGCCCTCAAGGGCGAGCTCCCCGGCGTGAGCAAGTCCAGCTGGTAATAACTTACGTCGCAGGTCCGGTAAGGAAACCACGACGAGGAAGGGCCAAGGCCCACTCATGACAATGACAGACCCGATCGCAGACATGCTCACCCGTCTGCGCAATGCAAACAAGGCTTACCACGACACCGTCTCCATGCCGTCGAGCAAGCTCAAGGTCAATATCGCCGAGATGCTTAAATCCGAGGGCTACATCGCCGGCTACGAGGTCGCCGATGCACCGGTCGGCAAGACGCTCACCCTGTCCCTGAAGTACGGCGCCAACCGCCAGCGCGCCATCCAGGGACTCAAGCGCGTCTCCAAGCCCGGACTGCGTGTGTACGCCAAGTCCACCAACCTGCCCAAGGTCCTCGGCGGCCTGGGGGTGGCCATTCTGTCCACCTCCTCCGGCCTGCTGACCGACCGCCAGGCCGAGTCCAGGGGCGTGGGCGGCGAAGTCCTCGCCTACGTCTGGTGAGGCGAGGAACGGAAGGAATACCATGTCTCGTATTGGACGGCTTCCCGTTCCGGTCCCCGCTGGAGTGGACGTGACCATTGACGGCAACGACGTGACGATCAAGGGCCCCAAGGGCACCCTGTCGCGCACGATCTCCGAGCCGTTGAGCGTGACCCGCCAGGAGGACGGGTCCATCCTGGTGACGCGCCCCGACGATGAGCGCCGTTCGCGCTCATTGCACGGGCTGTCGCGCTCCCTCATCAACAATATGGTCGTGGGCGTCACCCAGGGCTATGAGAAGAAGCTTGAGATCGTCGGCACCGGTTACCGCGTCGCCGCCAAGGGCCAGGCCATCGAACTGTCCCTCGGCTTCTCGCACACCGTCGTCGTCGAGCCCCCCGAGGGAATCACCTTCACGGTCGACGGCAACCTGAAGATCACCGTCTCAGGCATCTCCAAGGAGCAGGTCGGCGAGGTGGCCGCGAATATCCGCAAGATCCGCCCGCCGGAGCCCTACAAGGGCAAGGGCGTGCGCTACGCCGGCGAGAACGTGCGCCGCAAGGTCGGAAAGGCTGGTAAGTGACCATGGCTTACTCGATCAAGAGGGGCAAGGGCGCCGCCAAGAAGGTGACCGCCCGCAAGATCCGTCACCAGCGCGTGCGCAAGCGCGTCAACGGCACCCCCGAGCGCCCCCGCCTGGTGGTCACCCGGTCCAACCGCCACATGGTGGCCCAGGTCATTGACGACACCATTGGCCACACGCTGTGCTCCGCCTCCACCCTGGAGGAGGCCGCTAAGGGCGTGGAGGGCCACAAGGTCGGCGCCGCGCGCAAGGTCGGCGAGCTCGTGGCCGAGCGCGCCAAGGCCCTGGGCATTGAGACGGTTGTCTTCGACCGTGGCGGAAACAAGTACCACGGCCGTGTCGCGGCCGTCGCCGAGGGCGCCCGCGAGGGCGGCCTGGTGCTCTGAGCACTACGACGACGAGAAAGCAGAGGAACATCTGATGGCTGCACCGCAGCGAGACAGGTCCGCGTCGTCCGACGGCTCGGCCCAGCGCGAGAACGACGAGCGCCGGGGCGAGGGCCGCGGTCGCCGCGACCGCAACAATGACCGCCGCGACCGCTCCGGTCGTGGCAATGACGACAAGTACATTGAGCGCGTCGTCTCTATTAACCGTGTGTCCAAGGTCGTTAAGGGCGGCCGCCGCTTCACCTTCACCGCCCTGGTGGTCGTCGGTGACGGCGAGGGCACTGTGGGCGTCGGCTACGGCAAGGCGAAGGAGGTCCCCTCCGCCATCGCCAAGGCCGTGGAGATTGCGAAGAAGAACTTCTTCCACGTCCCCATGATCCGCCGCACCATTCCGCACCTGGTCCAGGGCGAGGACTCCGCCGGGATTGTCCTGCTGCGCCCGGCCTCCCCCGGTACCGGTGTTATTGCCGGCGGCCCGGTGCGCGCCGTCCTGGACTGCGCCGGCGTCCACGACATTCTCTCCAAGTCGCTGGGCTCCTCCAACGCGATCAATATCGTGCACGCCACGGTGGACGCGCTCAAGAAGCTCGAGCAGCCCGAGGCCGTCGCCGCCCGCCGTGGCCTGCCCCTGGAGGACGTGGCCCCGCAGTCCATGCTGCGGGCCCGTGCCGAGGGCGAGGCGGACAGGCGCGCCGCTGCTGAGAAGAAGGAGGCCGAGAAGGCCGCTGAAGGAGTGGGTGCGTAATGGCTGAGGCCGCGACCAAGCAGCTCAAGGTGACCCAGGTCCGTTCGGGCATTGGCGGCACTCGTCGTCAGCGCGAGACTCTGCGCTCCCTGGGCCTGCGCAAGATCCGCCAGTCCGTCGTCCGCGAGGACAATGCGTCCGTGCGCGGCATGATCGCCACGGTGGCGCACCTCGTCACCGTTGAGGAGGCCTGAGATGGCTGACACGAAGAACACGAAGGAGGAGGCGCAGATCATTAAGCTGCACCACCTCCGCCCCGCCCCCGGGGCCAAGAAGGCCAAGACCCGTGTGGGTCGCGGTGAGGGCTCCAAGGGCAAGACCGCCGGCCGCGGCACCAAGGGCACCAAGGCCCGCCACCAGGTCCGCCCCGGCTTCGAGGGCGGCCAGATGCCGCTGCACATGCGCCTGCCCAAGCTCCGGGGCTTCCGCAACCCGAACCGCGTGGAGTACCAGCCGGTGAACGTCGGCCGCATCGCCGAGCTGTTCCCCCAGGGCGGCACGGTGACGGTTGAGGACCTCGTCGCCAAGGGCGCCGTTCGCAAGAACGAGCTGGTCAAGGTCCTGGGCGCCGGCGACATCACTGTGGCGCTGACCATTACCGCCGACGCCTGGTCCGGCTCCGCCAAGGAGAAGATCGAGGCCGCCGGCGGCACCATTACCGCTCGCTGAGCAGTCCCTCCCGCCCACGGGAGGCGGACGGCCCCCGGCCGGGAGGCGCAAGCCCCGGCCGGGGGCCGCATGCTGCGCGCCGCCGGGCGGCCCTCCCGCTCACCGCGCGGGTTCGTGTCCGGGGCCGCCTCACCGGCGGGCGGGGCCGTGACAGGGGCCGGTAGTGCGGCGGCGGGCCCAGGCTGGGCCAGGAGCCGCCACGGGCGTGACGCATGCCCCTGCATCAACGGCGTTGGCGGGGGAGCGGTCCTGGACAGGCACGGTAGTGTTGCCCCGGCGCCGCCTATGCGCCCGGATGTGCCGTCGCCCCGACGGTGCCCGTTCACTTCCGACCACAGGAGATGGAGTGCTCAGCGCGTTCATGCAGGCGTTCAGGACGCCTGATCTCAGGTCCAAGCTCCTCTTCACCCTGGGCATTATGGCCCTATTCCGGCTCGGTTCGGTCCTGCCGACCCCCGGGGTGAATCTCGCTAACGTCCAGATCTGCATTGGCCAGGCCGACGGCGAGAACTTGCTGAGCCTCATCAACATCTTCTCCGGTGGCGCCCTGCTCCAGCTCAGCGTCTTCGCCCTGGGGATCATGCCCTACATCACGGCCTCCATTATCATTCAGCTCCTGCGAGTGGTGATCCCCCGCTTCGAGGAGCTGCACAAGGAGGGCCAGGCGGGCACCGCCAAGCTCACCGAGTACACCCGGTACCTGACCATTGGCCTGGGCGTGCTCCAGTCCGCCACGATTGTGGCCACCGCCGCCAACGGTCAGCTCTTCGGCAGCTGCTCGGTGCCGGTCATCCCCAATGACAGCCCCCTGAACCTGGCCCTCATGATCGTGACCATGACCGCCGGCACGGGCCTGATCATGTGGCTCGGCGAGCTCATTACCGAGCGCGGCATTGGCAACGGCATGTCCCTGCTCATTTTCACCTCCATCATTGCCCGCTTCCCCCAGTCAATGATCTCGGTGGCGGGGGGCAACAACGGCCTGGTGAAGTTCGCCGTCATTATCGGTGTGGTCCTGGTGGCGACGGCGGCCGTGATCTTCGTGGAGCAGGCCACCCGTCGCATCCCCGTCCAGTACGCCAAGCGCATGATCGGGCGCCGCCAGTACGGGGGCTCAACTACCTACATCCCCATTAAGATCAACACCGCCGGCGTCATCCCCGTCATTTTCGCCTCATCCCTGCTGGCCATGCCGCTGTTCATCGCCCAGTTCGGCAATCCGCAAAGCTCCTGGGTCACCTGGATTATGACCCACCTGCAGCAGACCGACACCGTCTACCTGGTGGGTTACGGCGTGCTCATCGTCTGCTTCACGTTCTTCTACACGGCGATCACCTTCGATCCTGAGGAGATCGCGGACAATATGAAGAAGTACGGCGGCTTCATCCCCGGCTTCCGCGCCGGCGAGCCCACGGTGCGCTACCTGTCCCACGTCATTAACCGGGTGACGACGGCGGGCTCGGTCTACCTACTGATCCTGGCCATGGCCCCCACCCTGGTGGTCATAGCCATGGGCCTGTCACAGCAACTGCCCTTCGGCGGCACCACAATCCTTATCATGGTGGGAGTTGGCCTCCAGACGGTCAAGGAGATCAACTCCCAGCTCCAGCAGCGCCACTACGAAGGGTTCCTCTCATGAGCACGCGCATGGTCCTCCTCGGCCCACCCGGGGCCGGCAAGGGCACACAAGCCGCCCGCATTAGCGAACGGTTGTCCATCCCCGCCATCTCCACCGGCGACATCTTCCGCTCCAACGTCGCCGGGGGCACTCCGCTGGGCGCCCAGGCCAAGGCGTACATGGACAAGGGCGAGTACGTCCCGGACTCCATCACCAACGCCATGGTTGCCGGCCGCCTCGCCCAGGAGGACTGCGCCACCGGCTTCCTGCTGGACGGCTACCCGCGCACCGAGGCACAGGTCGGCGAGCTCGACACGATGCTCGCCCAGTCCGGCAAAGCCCTCGACGTCGTTGTGGAGATCACCGCCGACGTCGATGCGGTGGTGGCCCGGCTGCTCAAGCGCGCTGACGAGCAGGGCCGCACCGACGACACCGAGCCGGTGATCCGCCGCCGTCTCGAGGTTTACACCGAGCAGACCGAGCCCCTGGCCGCCATCTATGAGGCCCGCGGGCTCCTGGTGCGCGTGGACGGCGTCGGCGGGGTCGAGGAGGTCACTGAGAGGATCATGACCGCCCTGGCCTCCCGCAGTGCGAACGCTTGACCTCAATGACGACGGCGGGCCGCCCCACGCGGGACGGTCCGCCGTCGCACACTGGCCGCTCAGCCCATCCCTGTCACTGAGGAGGACCCGTGCTGTCCCGTGAACGCATTGAAATCAAGACCCCTGACCAGGTACGCCTCCTGCGTCGCGCCGGGCTGGTCGTCGCTGATATTCACGCCGCCCTGCGCGAGGCGGTGCGCCCGGGCGTAACCACCGCTGAGCTCGACGCCGTCTCCGCCGCCGTCATTGAGCGCGCCGGGGCCCATTCCAACTTCCAGGGGTATCAGGGCTACCCGGCCACCGTGTGCGTGTCGGTCAATGAAGAGGTTGTCCACGGCATCCCCGGGGCGCGGGTCCTCCGGGCCGGCGACCTGGTCACCTTCGACTGCGGCGCCTTCATTACCGACGACCAGGGCGCCCAGTGGCACGGCGACGCCGCCTTCACCATGCCCGTGGGGGGCGAGTACTCCAGTCGGGTCGACCGAATCCTCGACGCCACCACCCACGAGGCCCTGTGGGCCGCCATTGCCGCCCTCGCCCGGGCCGTCTCCGGCGAAGCCACCGGGCGTGCGCGCAGGCTCAATGCCGTCGGCGACGCCGTGGAGGACGTCGTTGATGCCGTCGCCGCCCGTGAGGGCATCGAATTGGGCATCCTCCAGGAGTACGTGGGGCACGGCATTGGCACCGCCATGCACATGGCGCCCGATGTGCTGAACTATTCGGTCCGCCGCAAGGGCCCCCGCCTGCGCCCGGGGATGGTTTTGGCCGTCGAGCCCATGCTCACCGCGGGCGGCCCGCAGGTGCGCGAGCTGGAGGACGGCTGGACGGTGGTGACCTGCGACGGCTCCCACGCCGCCCAGTGGGAGCACACAGTGGCGCTCGTCCCCGGCGGGGTATGGGTGCTCACCGCCCCCGACGGCGGTGTTGAGGGCCTGGCCGCACACGGCCTGGAGCCCTGCCCCCTGGACTGAGCCGGGCCGCCGGCCGCATTGCGGCGGGCCTCGTCCCCGTGATCCCCGGCCCTGAGGAGCGGGCCGGGCGCCCCGGGGCGGGCCCGCGCGGGAGCGGGTCATGACCCGGGCGCCGAGGGGCGGACCGGCCGCATGTGGCTGGAAACACCGCTATAGGGCGGCGTGAGACATGGTGGGGCGGGCGCACCCTGTCGTAGAGTTGGCAGCCGGACGTGTGTCCGCCCCCTCCACGCTCTTATGACGCTTTGCGCGGCGCGGGCCGGGTGGCGGGCGCGGCCTCCTGACGGCGCCGTCGTCGGGACACTCGAGCGAGAAAGCACCGGTGGAGGGACATGGCAAAGAAGGACGGAGTCATCGAGGTCGAGGGATCGGTCGTCGAGGCCCTTCCGAACGCGATGTTCCGGGTGGAGTTGACCAACGGGCACGTCGTGCTCGCGCACATTAGCGGCAAGATGCGGCAGCACTACATCCGCATCCTTCCCGAGGACCGCGTGGTCGTGGAGTTGAGTCCTTACGACCTGAGCCGCGGCCGCATCGTCTACCGGTACAAGTGACAGGCCGGCCCCCCGGGGCCGGTGGAGGACAATCATGAAGGTCAAGCCGAGCGTCAAGAAGATCTGTGACAGCTGCAAGGTGATCCGTCGCCACGGCCGCGTCATGGTCATCTGCCAGAACCCGCGGCACAAGCAGCGCCAGGGCTGAACCCCTGAACCGGCCACATGCCAGTGGCCACCGACCAGCACTCGTCCCAGCGCGCCCTGAAGGCCGCAACCCCCGGTTCTCGGAGGCCGGGGCCGCCCCCGCAGCGGGCGGAGGAGACGGGTGACGACCTCCGGGAGCACACAGGAGAACCACACCGTGGCACGCATTTCCGGTGTCGACCTGCCCCGCGACAAGCGGGTCGAGGTCGCACTCACCTATATCTTCGGGATTGGCCGCACCCGCGCGGGCGAAACCCTCAAGGCGACGGGCGTCAACCCCGACACCCGCGTCAAGGACCTCACCGAGGAGGAGCTGGTCAAGCTCCGCACCCACATTGATTCCAGCTACCAGGTCGAGGGCGACCTTCGTCGCGAGGTCCAGGCGGACATCCGCCGCAAGATCGAGATCGGCTGCTACCAGGGCCTGCGCCACCGCCGCCACCTCCCGGTTCACGGCCAGCGCACCAAGACCAATGCGCGCACCCGCAAGGGCCCCAAGCGCACCGTGGCCGGTAAGAAGAAGGCCAAGTAAGCAGTAGCCCACGACGCCGGACCGCATGGTTCGCCGTGGAAGACGACCTCATCTGAGAAGAAGGAAGAATGCCCCCCAAGACCCGCTCCGCCGTGCGCAAGCCGCGCCGCAAGGACCGCAAGAACGTTACGCACGGTCACGCCTACATTAAGTCCACCTTCAACAACACCATTGTGTCCCTGACGGACCCCGCCGGTGCGGTGATCGCCTGGGCCTCCTCGGGCCAGGTCGGTTTTAAGGGCTCGCGCAAGTCCACGCCCTACGCCGCCCAGCTCGCCGCCGAGGCGGCCGCCCGTCGCGCCCAGGAGCACGGCATGAAGAAGGTCGACGTCTTCGTCAAGGGCCCTGGAAGTGGTCGCGAGACTGCGATCCGCTCCCTCCAGGCCGCCGGGCTGGAGGTCGGTTCCATTACCGACGTCACCCCCCAGGCCCACAACGGCTGCCGTCCCCCCAAGCGCCGCCGCGTTTGAGACCATCGGGGACGACGGCGGGCCGTGGGCCCGTCGTCGTCCCCATCTGCGCCCCGCCCCCGTGGTGGGGCCAGGGGAGCCCGGGGACAGGACCGGGCCCTCCGCTTAAGGACCGGCGTCATATAGCGGGCGCCGAGACGAAAGGAAACCACGTGCTCATTGCACAGCGACCCACGCTCACCGAGGAGGTTGTCGAGGAGGACCGCCGCGCGCGGTTCGTCATCGAGCCCCTGGAGCCCGGCTTCGGATACACCCTAGGCAACTCCCTGCGTCGCACGCTGCTGTCATCCATCCCGGGAGCGGCCGTCACATCCGTGCGCATTGACGGGGTCCCCCACGAGTTCCGCACCATTGCCGGGGTCAAGGAGGATGTCGCCCAGATCATCCTCAATATTAAGGAGATCGTCCTCTCCAGCGAGAACGACGAGCCGGTCGTCATGTACCTGCGCAAGTCCGGCCCGGGCGCCGTCACCGCCGGTGACATTACCCCGCCCGCCGGCGTGGAGATCCACAACCCCGAGCTGGTCATCGCCACCCTCAACGAGAAGGGGAAGCTGGAGATCGAGCTGACCGTCGAACGCGGCCGCGGCTACGTGTCGGCCACCCAGAACAAGGACCCTAACGCTGAGATCTCGCGCATCCCGGTGGACTCGATCTACTCGCCGGTCAAGAAGGTCTCCTACGCCGTTGAGGCCACCCGTGTGGAGCAGCGCACGGACTTCGACCGGCTCATTGTCGATGTCGAGACCAAGGCCTCCATGACACCGCGCGACGCCCTGGCGTCGGCCGGCAAGACCCTTGTCGAGCTCTTCGGCCTGGCTCGTGAGCTCAATGTCGAGGCCGAGGGTATTGAGGTCGGCCCCTCGCCCATGGATCAGGCGCTCCAGCAGGACCTGGCGCTCATGATCGACGAGCTCGACCTGCAGGCCCGCTCCTCCAACGCCCTCAAGCGGGAGGGCATTCACACGGTTGGTGAGCTGGTCGCCCGCAGTGAGGCGGACCTGCTCGACATCCGCAACTTCGGTGCCAAGTCGATCTCCGAGATTAAGGAGAAGCTGGCCGAGCTGGGCCTGGGCCTCAAGGGCTCCCCGGTCGACTACGCCTCCGACGACAACGGCTTCACCAACCCCACATTCAGCGACGAGCAGCAGGCCTGAGGCCCCGCTCGGCATTTCATCTAGGAGACAACAATGCCTCGCCCCACCAAGGGCCGCCGCCTGGGCGGCTCCGCCCAGCACGAGCGCCACATGCTGGCCAACTTGGCCACGCAGCTCATCGTCCACGAGTCCATCACCACCACGGAGGCTCGGGCCCGCCGGCTGCGCCCCTACGTCGAGAAGCTCATTACCAAGGGCAAGCGCGGCGACCTGCACGCCCGCCGCACGGTCATGAGGAAGGTGACGGACAAGTACGCCGTCTACCGGCTCTTCGAGGAGCTGGCCCCCCAGTTCGAGGGGCGCAACGGCGGCTACACCCGCATTATTAAGACCCTGCCGCGCAAGGGCGACAACGCCCCGATGGCGGTGATCTCCCTGGTGCTGGAGCCGGTCGCCAAGAAGGAGGTCGTGGCCGACGCCGTCGCTACCGCCAAGAGGGCCGCACAGGAGGCCATTGAGGCCTCCGCCGACTCCGCTGACGAGGTCTGAGCGAGGCAGTCAGCGCACTCCAAGTTGGGCCACAGGTCCTAGATCATCCTGTCCGGGGTGAGCGCGGGGAGGGCCGGTCACCGGGAGGTGACCGGCCCTCCCGTTTTTACGGGTGGGGGAGCCGGCGGGCGGGAGAGCCCGAGCGCACCGGCCGACACCGCGCTGGAACCATGGATTTTTGCGCATTCTGCCAACCCTTGGAGGCGTCGGCGGGCCGTGAGCAGGAGCCTGGGGCGATGGCCAGAGGTGACGGGACCGAAAGAGGAAACGTGATTTTGCACGTCTCGGCTACGGACACAAGCCGGTATCTTGTGATATAAGTCATGTCAGTGGTGACGGGCTGGCAACGTCGAAGGTAGTCGCCTAGTCTCCCTGTAGCCGAGTTGTTATAGTCCTGAGGAGACACCATGAGGCTTATTAAGGCGGCTGCGGCGATGTTCGCTGCAGCGGCACTCGTCATCGCCCCTGCGGCACAAGCCGACGATGCCGAGATCCCTAATCCCGAGTCGCCTATCAAGGTCAGCAACATCAAGGTGACCAACAAGCAGGCTCACGCTTGGCAGCTTGTGGACCTCACCGCTGATTGGTCGGTGGACAACCCCCAGAGCGGCCAGACCATGACCATCACGCTCGGTGACGGGCTGCGGTGGGGCGCACGGACCGGCTTCGACCTCAAGCTGAAGGACACGGACATTGCCGTGGGTTCCTGCACAGCTGTAGCGGGTGGAACGACCCTGACCTGCACTCTCAACGACGAAGCCGCCAAGTGGGACACCCTCACCGGCACCCTGGAGGCCGCCAGCCAGATCAGCGACCAGCTCATCGGCCAGACCGGCTCTGAGATCACGGTGAACGGAACAACCGTCGCCGTCGTCTTCGGGGACACGAACGGCGATGGCACCTGCGACGTGGACTGCGGCGGCTTGCTCCCGGAGCAGGCGAGCAAGTCCATCTTCAAGAGCGGCTGGCTGAGCAGTAGGGGCGAGGACGGCACCTACAACTGGACCTGGAACGTCAACGTCTCCGGCTCCACGCAGTACACCGTCGTCGACCCCGGGGCGACCTTCAGCTCGGTCTACTGCACCAACTCCGACTGGTCCAACGGCTGGAGGGTGGACCCCACGGTGACGGATGACACCGTGGCCTGGACGGTCGACTCCACGGACACGGTCTGCCGCGCCCGTTTCTCCACCACGAGCACGACGGCCAGCGCGACGAATGCCGCGACCGTTAACGGCCAGGAGTACAGCCACACCGCTTGGATGAACGCCTGGGGCAAGGGCGACGCTGACGGCTCCATGAACCCGACCCCCACCCCCACGGAAACCCCGACGGTTCCCCCGTGCCCGCCGGCCCCCACGGACACCCCGACCGATGTCCCCACGGACACGCCGACTGATGTGCCTACGGACACCCCGGCCCCCACGTGCCCGCCGGCCCCGGCCCCCACGGACACGCCGACTCCCACGGTTCCCCCGTGCCCGCCAGCCCCCACGGACACCCCGACTGATGTCCCCACGGACACGCCCACGGATGTCCCCACGGACACCCCGGCTCCTACGTGCCCGCCGGCCCCCACGGACAACCCGACCGATGTCCCCACGGACACCCCGACTGATGTGCCTACGGACGCCCCCTCGGACACCCCGGCCCCGACGGCCACCACCACCGCCTCGACGACCTCTGGCCTGGCCAGGACGGGTGCTAACACCCTGCCCCTGGCGATCGGTGCCGGCGTCCTGGTTCTGGGTGGCGGAGCCGTCCTGCTCCTGCGCCGTCGTCGCCAGAACGGAGCCTGAGCGCCCCAGCCGAGCGTCACAGACTCCTTAACTAACGGTTTCGGGTCGCGCCCCTCCCGGGGGCGCGACCCGAAACCGTCTATGCATTCGCAGCGGGGGCGCCAGTGCGGTTTCTGCACCACGGTGCAGAAGGCGCTTTTAAGGTGCGGGTGCTCAGCGCCTGGCCATGGACCAGCAGCGGGCGCCTCCGGTCATTCCCGCCTCGTTGGGGACCACCATGACGTCCTCACCCATCTTGGCCAACTGGGCCTGGGTGATCCGGCGTGAGTTGCCGCCCCCCAGGTAGAGGCGGTCCCACAGATACATGGGCCGCAGCGCCTCGACCACGCGGCGCACCCGCCGCGACCAGTGGGCGTCCCCCAGGCGCAGACGCTCGTGTTCGCCAATGTAGTCGTCATAGGTCAACCCCCACCGCACCGGACCCTGGGAGACCTCGACGTGCGGGGCCAGGACGCCATTGTCGAACACGGCATTGCCCAGACCGGTCCCCAAGGTCACGATCATCTCCAGGCCGTGCCCGGTGACCACGCCTGCGCCGGCGACCTCGGCGTCATTGAGCACCAAGGAGGGGATACCCAGGCGCGTAGAGATCGCATGGCCCATGTCGAAGCGCGCCCAGGCCTCGACCAGCTCGGGCAGGACCCGCGAACGCGGCCCATCCTTGGTGATGTAGTGCGGGGTGGCCACCACCACGCCATGACGGATCATGCCGGGCATGCCCACGGTGACGCGATCGGCGGCCGGTAGCTGCTCGGCCAGTCCCACAATGGTGTCCACCAGGGTTTGTGGCGGCAGCGGGTAGGGGGTGGGGGTGCGTACGGCGCGCGAAATAATCGTGCCCTCGGCGTTCAGCACCGAGGCCTTAATACCGCCGCCGCCGCAGTCGACTGACAAGGTGGAGGGAGTGCTCACAGGCACGACGCTACTATTCCCCCGCCCCACCATGGTCGAATGAGCCCATGAGCACCTCAGAGCAGCCGGATGGACAGGTGCGCGTGCGCCTGGATCTGGCCTACGACGGCGGAGCCTTCAATGGCTGGGCCGCCCAGCCGGGGCTGCGCACTGTGGAGGGGGTTCTATCGGCGGCGCTGGCCACGGTCCTGCGCACCCCGGTGCGTTTGACCGTGGCCGGGCGCACTGACTCCGGCGTCCACGCCGCCGCCCAGGTCGCCCACGTCGACGTCCCCGGTCAGTGCTGGGCGGCACTGCCCGGGCGCGCCGCCCGCCCGCCCGCCGAGGCCCTGCTCACCCGCCTGGCCGGGGTGCTGGCCCGCGAGGCGCACCGGGCCAGGGCCTCCGGACTGCCGGTGAGCGCCCCGCGTGGCGCCAGCGACCTCGTCGTCACCGCCGCTACCCCGGTTAGCGCCGACTTCGATGCCCGCTTCTCCGCCCTGGAGCGCTGCTATATCTACCGCATCGCCGACGGCGGCCCCAGCAGTGCCCGCGACCCGCGTCGCCGGGGCCACGTCCTGTGGCTGGCGCAGGCCCTGGACGTGGAGGCCATGGTGCGCTCGACGGCCGGAATGCTGGGCGAGCACGACTTCTTGTCCTACTGCAAGCCGCGAGTAGGCGCCACCACGGTGCGCACGCTCACCAGACTGCACTGGGAGCGCTTGCCGGCCCGGAGCCCGGGGCCGGACGCGGGGCTGGTGCGGCTGACCGTTGTCGCCGACGCCTTCTGCCACTCCATGGTGCGCGCCCTGGTGGGGGCCGGCCTGGCTGTGGGGCGGGGGAGGGCCGCCCCCACGTGGCCCGCCGAGCTCCTGGCGCGTCGCAGCCGGGACCAGGCGGCGCCGGTCGCCCCCGCCCATGGGCTCACCCTGGAGTCCGTCTCCTACCCGCCCGAGGCCGAGTATGCCGCCCAGGCAGAGCGGGCCCGGGTGGTGCGCACGGCCGCCCCGACCCGCGGCGCGGGCGGCGCCGACAGGAACCGCGACGGGGCCGGCGGAACCGGCTGCGGTTGCTCCTAGGGAGGCCCGGCGTGGTGGGATTCACAGTGCTCGCGGGCGCGCGGCCGCGACGGCCGCGAGCTCGGCCCGGCGTGGTGGGATTCACGGTGCAGGGCTCACCGGTTCCTTTGACCCTGCTTCTGGGCGGCCGGTAAGGTGAGAAACTGTCGTGCAGCACGTGAAAGCGCGTCCGCGGTGCCATCCCACTCGCCCCGGATCGCCTGTGCTCCGACCACTCACCTGACCATGGTGGTCCCGCCGGGCTGCGACGTTCTAACGCACTTCGGCGTGCCCACCCGCCAAGAGAAACGAAGGCAACGCCCGTGCGCACGTATACACCGAAGCCCGGCGACGTCGAGAAGAACTGGTACGTCATTGATGCCACCGACGTCGTTCTCGGTCGCCTCGCGGCTCAGGCCGCGAGCCTGCTCCGTGGGAAGCACAAGCCCCAGTTCACCCCCAACGAGGACTGCGGCGACTACGTCATCATTATTAACGCTGACAAGGTCGTCCTGACCCATGGCAAGGCCGATAAGAAGTTCGCCTACCGCCACTCCGGCTACCCCGGTGGCCTCACCGCCACCCCCTACCGCGAGCTCCTGGCCACCCGCCCCGAACGCGTCGTCGAGAAGGCTGTCAAGGGCATGGTGCCCCACACCAAGCTCGGCCGCGCCCAGCTCAAGAAGCTCAAGGTCTACGCAGGCGGCGAGCACCCGCACGCCTCGCAGAGCCCGCAGGCTTTCGAGATCACCCAGGTCGCCCAGTAAGCGCCCTAGCGCTCGGCACCCCGCGACAAGCAAAGGACATATCGTGGCTGAGACCACTGTCGACATTGACGCGCTGGATGAGGACAACGCCCCCTCCAGCTACACCACTGAGACCGAGCGCGCCGGCGAGGGCCGCGGCCAGTCCATTACCGCCCCGGGCGCAGGCCTCGGTCGCCGCAAGGAGGCCGTCGCCCGCGTCCGCCTTGTGCCCGGCACCGGGAAGTGGACGCTCAACGGCCGCACCCTGGAGGACTACTTCCCCAACAAGCTGCACCAGCAGCTCGTGCGCGCCCCCTTCACCGTCCTGGACCTGGAAGGACGTTTCGATGTTGTCGCCCGCATTAACGGCGGCGGCATCTCCGGCCAGGCCGGCGCCCTGCGCCTGGGCATTGCCCGCGCCCTCAACGAGATCGACCGTGAGGCCAACCGGCCCACCCTCAAGAAGGCCGGCTTCCTCACTCGTGACGCCCGCGTTGTCGAGCGCAAGAAGGCCGGCCTGCACAAGGCCCGCCGCGCTCCGCAGTACTCCAAGCGCTGAGCGTCGCACTGCACGCCGACGCCCCGCCTACCCGCCCCGGCCAGTCCGGGCGGGTAGGCGGGGCGTCGGCGTGGGCGGGCCCGCGCACCGGTCGGCGCCCGGCGCGCGCCGCCACCCGGGCGTGCAATGATGGGGGGCGTTTCTGACACCAGGAGGACAACACATGGCTCGACTTTTCGGTACCGACGGTGTTCGGGGCCTTGCCAACGACCTGCTCACCCCCACCCTCGCCGTCCAGCTCGGTGAGGCCGCCGCCCGCGTCCTGACCAAGGACGGCCCGGCCTCCGGCCACTCGCGCTCCGGCCGCCCCAGGGCGATTGTGGGCCGCGACACTCGTGCCTCCGGCGAGTTCCTCGACCACGCCATTAGCGCCGGACTGGCCTCCTCCGGGGTGGATGTCACCCGGGTGGGCGTCCTACCCACCCCGGCGATCGCCCACCTGACCGCCACCCAGGACATTGACCTGGGCGTCATGATCTCCGCCTCCCACAATCCCTTCCCGGACAATGGCATTAAGTTCTTCGCCCGCGGCGGCTACAAGCTTGAGGACTCCGTGGAGGATGAGATTGAGGCGCTGCTCGGCAAGGTCACCGACCTGCCCACCGGCGCCGCCGTGGGCCGTGTCATTAAGGGCGAAACTGTTGCCGACCAGAACTACATCAACCACCTGGTGGACTCCGTGGCCACGGACCTGTCGGGTCTGCGCATTGTGGTGGACGCCTCTAATGGCGCCGCCTCCGTCGTGGGCCCGGCGGCGCTGCGCGCCTGCGGCGCAGAGGTGATCGCCATTAACGCCTCACCCGATGGTCTCAATATCAACGCCAGCTGCGGCTCCACCCACCCCGAGCAGCTCCAGAACTATGTCAGGGCCGTGGGCGCGGACATGGGCGTGGCCTACGACGGCGACGCTGATCGCTGCATGGCCGTGGACGCCGAGGGCAACCTCGTCGACGGGGACCAGATTATGGGCATGCTCGCCGTGGGCATGAAGGAGGACGGCACGCTGGGCTCCAACACCCTTGTCGTCACTGTGATGAGCAACCTCGGCCTGCTGCTGGCCATGCGCTCCCACGGCATCCGCATAATCCAAACCGGTGTGGGCGACCGCTACGTCCTGGAGAAGATGCTCGCCGGCGGCTACACCCTGGGCGGGGAGCAGTCCGGCCACGTCATTGACACCATCCACGCCACCACCGGTGACGGCGTGCTCACCTCGCTGCGCGTGGCCGCCCGCCTGAAGCGCACCGGTAAGTCCCTGGCCGAACTCGCCTCCATTGTCCAGCGCCTCCCCCAGATCCTGATCAACGTCAAGGGCGTGGACAAGGACGCGGCCAGCACCAACACCGTTGTCCAGAAGGCCGTCGCCGGTGCCGAGGAGCGGCTTGGAGAGACGGGGCGGGTGCTGCTGCGCCCCTCGGGCACCGAACCGCTGGTGCGCGTCATGGTCGAGGCCGCCACCCAGGAGGAGGCCGACGGCGTGGCTCACGAGTTGGCCGACGTCGTCAAGGAGCAGCTCAGTCTGTGAGGCGAGGACGGTTCCCCTCCGGGGCCGGGTGAGGACGGCCCCTCTTCCCGGGCCGCTCGCCGGGCGCGAGGGGGCGGAGGATGTCCCCCGCCGTTGCGCGCACACCGGTTCTGGAAGAGGGGAGTGATTGGATGTCCTTGTCTGGTGACACATCCGCCTGGGCGGTGCTCGTCGGTGTTACCGCCTCCGGGTCGCACGCCTCAGCGCACTGGTTTCAAGGTTTCCTGGCGTCTTGCCGCGAGCGGAACCTGCGCATTTGCGGCGTGGATTTCCACGAGTCCTTGCAGCAGGGGGTCACGCCCATTCCGGTCGAATGCTTGGTCACGGTGCCCGGTCCCTATACGAGCGAGTTGGGCGCGGAGCAGATTGCCGCGGTGGTGGAGGAGATCCGAGCGCGCTGTGGGGGTCAGGTGGTCCTGTCCACGGCGCTGCGGGAGAACTACCAGCTGCTCAACAGTCAGCTCGCCCAGGCGCTCGGGACGATGGCCAACGACATCGCCTGCATCAGGCTCATCCAGGACAAGCCGGCCTGCCGCCGGGCTCTGCGTCAGGCCGGCGTGCCTCAGCCGCAGAGCCTGCGGATCCTCGGTGCCGCGGCCGATGGGGCGCCGTTGTTCGGTGATGCGGCCGGCACGGGAGTCCCGGCACCCCGCCCCGCCCGGGGCGGCTGGATCGTGAAGCCGGCGACCGGAATGGGCAGCGTAGGCGTCCACCGCATCGCGTCGCTGGACGAATTGCCCGATCTCGGTCCCGAGGTCATGGCAGGGGGCTACTGTCTGGAGGAGTTCGTGACGGGGGCGGAGTTCTCCGTTGAGGGCCTCACCGTTGACGGGCGGGTCCGCGTCTACACCACGACCGCCAAGATGATCAACGAGCGTTACGTCGAGACCGGCCACCTCCAGCCGGCCGGGCCGGACAGGATCCCGGCGTCATGCCACCTGGAGGAGCAGCTCCAGACCTGCATTGACGCGCTGGGGATCCGGTGCGGGCACCTGCACGCCGAGTTCTGGGTGACGCCTGAGGACAAGGTCGTGTGGGGCGAGTTCCATGTCCGGCAGGGTGGGGACTTCATCGCGCCCGACCTCGTATCCGCGGTGCGCCCGGGGCTGGACTTCTACGGCGAACTGGTCGACTCCCTGCGCGGCCAGGCGCTGGGGCCGATCCCGCAGATGAGTCGCCACGCGGGCGCACGCTTCCTCGAGACCGCCGCCGGTACCGTCGTTGGCACCAGCCTGGACGGGCGGATCCCGGCCGGGACTTTCATCTACTGGGAATGCCGCCCTGGCGAGACGGTCCACGCCGTCAATGGGCTGCGCGCGCGTGCGGCCGCAGCCCTGGCGTGCGGCGATGACGAACCCGCGGTCGAGGCCATGCTGGCCGGCGCGATCGACGCCTGCGATGTGCGCGTTGACGTTGACCAGACCGGGCGCGAGTGACGAGCTGATCAGCGGCGCTCCTCGCCCACGGCTGGGCCGCAGCATTCTGCGGAATATAGCCGTCTACTCGGTGACGAACGCCGCAATGGGCTCACGGCTCCTGGCGGCTAGCCAGGTGCGATGAAGGAGGATAGGGCCCGTGACGCCCACCCACCGCCTGGCCCTCCTTGCGACGCCGCCGACCTGGCGCGGCAAGCCGGTGACCGGGCGAACCTGCGACCTGCTGGCGGTGCTGGCCGGCGGCCCGGATCCGCGGGTGAGCGACAGCGCCCTCATTGAGGCCCTGTGGCCCCAGGACGCCCCCGCCCGCCCCCTGCGGGCCCTGCACGTCGTCGTCTCCCGGGCGCGGGCCGCGGTGGGGCAGGGCGTCGTCGAACGCGCCGACGACGGGTACCGGCTGGCGCTGCCGGTGGCGGATGTCGATGCCCACGACCTCGCGCAGCGGGCGGAACGGGGGCGCGCCTGCGCCGCGGCGGGCCAGTGGGACCAGGTCCTGAACCTCACCGACGACCTGCCCGACGTGGCCGTCCCGGACGGGGCCGACAATGCGGCGGAGGCAGGGGCCCGCCCCCTCGCCCGGCTGCGGGAGCGCGCCGCCGCCCACGCCCGGGCGCTCCGCCGTGATCGCGCCCTGGCGCTGGAGGCCAGTGGTGACGCTGAGCGGGCCATCCCCCTCCTGCACGAGGCCGCCCGGCGCGACGCCGGGGACGAAGTCGTTCTGGCCGCCCTCATGCGCGCCGAGTCCTCGGTGCGCTCGCCCGCCGCCGCCCTGCGGATCTATGAGGAGCACCGCCGTCGGCTGCGCCCGCAGGGGGCCGTGCCGGGACCGGCCATGCGCGCCGCCCACGAGGCCGTCCTCGCCGCCGAGAACCCCGTGCGCCGCGGCCTGCAGCCCGCACCCGCGCACTTCCTGGGACGCCAGGCGGATGTCGCCGAGGTGCTCAAGGCCCTGAGCACCCACCGCCTAGTGACCCTCACCGGACCGGGAGGGGTGGGCAAGACAACCCTCGCCCAGGTGGTGGCGGCCCGCAGCCGCCGCCCCGCCGTCTACGTCATCGCCCTCGCCGAGATCGCGCCCGGCGCCGACGTGGTCAGGGCCGTGCTCGACGCCCTCGGGGGTCCCGCACCGGGAGACGGCGACCCGTACCGGTCCCTGAGCGGCGCCCTGGCCCAGCCGGGAACCATCCTGGTTCTGGATAACTGCGAGCACCTGGTCGATCCGGTCGCCGACCTCATCGGGCGGCTGTTGGCCACCTGCCCGGATTTGCGCATCCTGGCGACCTCGCGCCGGGCCCTCGACCTCGCCGCGGAGCATGTTCACCGCCTGGAGCCCCTCGACGCCGCCTCAGCGGATCGGCTCTTCCGCGCCCGCGCCCTGGCGGCCCGCCCCGGCCAGGTCATCGACGATAGGGAGCTTAAGGACCTTCTCCGCCGGCTCGACGGCATCCCCCTGGCGATCGAGCTGGCCGCCGCCCGCACCCGCACCCTGTCAGTCGGGCAGATCGCCGAGCGGCTGCCCGGCCGGCCCGGGCTGCTCACCGGTTCCCGCGACGCGCCGGCCCGCCAACGCACCCTGAGCGCGGTCATCGAATGGTCCTGGAACCTGCTCGACGCCGGCGAGCGCCGCGCCATGGCGCGTCTGGCGCTGCTGGCCGACGGCTTCACCCTGCACGCGGCGGAGGCGCTCATCGGTGCTGACGCCGCCGACCTCCTCGACGCCCTGGTGGCCCACTGCCTGCTCGTGGTGCGCGACCGCGGCCTGCCCCGCTTCCACATGCTGGTGACCGTCCGCGACTTCGCCCTGGCCGCGATGGCCGACTCCGGCGACGAGGCGGCCGCTCGGGCCGACCTGCGCGCCTGGGTGGTGGACCTGTGCTCCCAGATCCGATTCCCCATCGACGCCGGTGACTTCGGCGACGCCGACCGCCCTGAGGCGGGCCGGGAGGACCGCGCCTTCCAGCGGATCGTCGACAACGAGGTGGTCATTGTCCAGGAGCTCGACCGGCTCCTGGGGCAGGCCGAGGACCGGGGCGACGATCACCTCCCGGGGGACCTGCGCGACGCGATCTGCCTCATCGGCGCCGCCCTCATGCGACTGTGGAGCCTCACCTGGAGCTATGAGCGCATCGTGGACTATTGCTCACGCCTCATCCCACCCGCCGTGCAGCCGGCCCAGGGCCCGGGCGGCAATGAGGCGGGGCTGAGCGTCCTGGCCCTGTGCGTCACCCTATTCGGGCTCCTGGGCAACATGCCCGCCCGGATCCGCTCGCTCCTGCCCCCCTCCTTCGACGGCGAGGGGCGCTGGTCGGCCGTCAGGCGCTTCCTGCGCGCCGGCGAGGCGCAGTGGCCCGAGCTGGCCGGGGATCCTGACCCCTGGGTCGCCTGGGCGGCCACCCGCTGCCTGGCCGCCAAGCAGGAGGACGACGGGGACCCCCACGCCTCCCTGAGGACCCTTCAGACCCTCCTGGGTCGGCTCCACAGCACCGACCTGGCCGGGATCCACCTGCTCGAGCTGCATCTCCACCGGCTCCAGGTGCTCATGTCCCTGGGCCGATACGGCCAGGTCGTCGAGGCCTGCACGCGGGCGCAGGTCATCCTGGAGCGGATCCTGCCGAGCTGGGGCGGCTTCTTTCGCACGACGCTGCGACTGGAGGGCGCCTACTGCGCGGTCTACCTCGATCCGCGCCCGGAGACTGCCGACGCGCTGCTGGAGAGCCTGGATCCCGTCGACCTGCCAGGAGTCATGCGCTTCATCGCCCGCTCCGTGCGCGGAGAACTGGAGCTCACGCGCGGGCGCGTGCGCAACGCCGCCCTCATCCAGCGCGCGAGCCTGCGCTACGCCGGGAACTGGCGCTCCATCCTGGGGGCGGGATCCCAGTGGGAGCTCTATGTCCTGTCGATGTGCCTGGTCACGGACATCGAGCTCAGTGCGCACGACGCCACCGAGCTCGATGCCCCGGCGATCCGCCACCGGGCCGCTCATCTCCTGCGCGACATGCTGTCCGACCCCGCACCGCGCCAGCGCGACATCCCCACGATCATGGCCTTCGCGGCGGCCGTCGGCCTGTCCGCCATGGCCGCCGCGCCGGCGGACTCGGCGCGGCGGGGCGCAGGCGCCGAGCTGGTCGCCACGGCACTGGCGGTGGGGACCAACCAGACGTGCCGCCTGCTCTCCCACGACTACCTGCGCTCCCGCGCCGAAGGGCTCGACGCCCGGGCGCTGGCCGGGGCCGAGGAGCGAGCCCGGCAGCTGGGCCGCGCCGAGCTGGTGGCCCGCGCGGCCGGTCTCGCCCGACGCCTGGCGGGGGAGACCGGCTGGGGCCGCTGACGGGAGGGCCGCCTCGGGGCCCCGGTCGCATGGGCGGGCGGCGGCGCGCCGCCGAGGTGATGCACTCAGGCGTTGCGCCGCTGGTAGCGGGCGATCGTCAGCGGCGCCATGGCGGCCAGGACCACCAGTGAACCGATGATCGCCATGTACACGTCCCGGGTCGAGCCCGTGGCACCGTCGAGCAGGTAGCGGCTGGAGTCAATGATGTGCGAGACCGGGTTGTGGCGCACGAAGACCTGCAGCCACGAGGGCAGGGTACTCACCGGCACCATGGCCGAGGACAGGAAGGTCAGGGGGAACAGGACGATGACCGCGAAGGAGGTGACCGCCTGGGCTGAGGAGAAGACGGTGCCCAGGAACAGGAACACCCAGCACATCGCCCAGGCGCAGCCCATGGTCAGCACGGTGGCGCCGATCGCCCCCGACCAGCCGTTGCCCGGCCGGTAACCCATGACGACACCGGTCAGGAGGGTCAGGCAGACGCACACCAGGTAGCGCAGCAGGTCGGTGACAACCGGTCCCAGGACGGGGGCGATGCGCGACATGGGCACGGTGCGGAAGCGGTCGAAGACCCCCTTGTCCATGTCCTCGCGCAGGTCCACCCCCGCGCTCTGGCTGGTGGTCAGGGCGTTGACGACCATGAGCCCGGGCACGAGGGTGGGCAGGTATCTTTCAACGTCCCCGGCGATGGCGCCGCCTAAGAGCTGGGCGAACATGACGGTGAAGAGCACCGGCTGGATGAGGACGTCGTAGAACTCCCCGGGGTTGCGCGCCATTGTGATGAGGGAGCGCCAGGCCATGGAGGCGGTGTTGGGGATGAGGCGCGATTCGCTGAAGCGCGTGCCGGCGGGTGCTGAGCCGGATGCTCGGCCGGCTGCCGGGTCGGATACTGAGGCGGGTGCGCTGCTGGTGATGGCGGTCATGACGACTCCTGAGACTGGGGGGTATCGCTTGCGGTGGTGGGCTGGCCGGTGAGGGTGAGGAAGACCGAGTCCAGGCTGGGTTTGTCCACCGAGACGGCCCTGGGGGTCAGGTCCGAGCGCCGCAGGGCCAGGAGCACGTCGGTGGCCTGCGCGACATCGTCCAGGGGCGTGCGCACCTGCGCGCCGCGGTGCAGGACCGCCGGGATCCGCCCGGTAATGCGCTCGACGACGGCGGCGGTCGCCGCGCCGTCGTCGGGGGTGACCGGGCTCAAGGTCAGGGAGCGGTGGCCCACGCGGTCCTTGAGCTCATCGGGCGTGCCCTGGGCGACCAGGCGCCCGTTGTCGATAATGCCCACGAGGTGGGCGAGGCGGTCGGCCTCGGCGAGGTACTGGGTGGTCAGCACAATAGTGGAGCCGGAGTCCACGAGGGAGCGGATAATGCCCCACATCTGCTCGCGCGTGCGCGGATCCAGCCCCGTGGTGGGCTCATCGAGGAAGACCAATGGGGGAGTGGCAATGAGGGAGACCGCCAGGTCCAGGCGGCGGCGCATCCCACCGGAATAGGCGGAGACCCGCTTGCCCCCGGCATGGCTCAGCCCGAAGGCCTCCAGCAGCTCCTCGGCCCGCTCGCGCGAGCGCCGTCGGCCCAGCCCCAGGAGGCGGCCGAAGAGCCGCAGATTCTCGGTGCCGGTGAGCATCTCATCGACGCTGGCGTACTGGCCGGTCACCCCGATCATGGAGCGCACGGCGTGGCGCTCGCGGACCACGTCGTGGCCCATGATCCTCGCGCATCCGCCGGTGGGCGCCAGCAGGGTGGTGAGCATGCGCAGGGTGGTGGTCTTCCCGGCCCCGTTGGGCCCCAGGAGCCCGTAGACGATTCCGGTGGGGATCTCCAGGTCCAGGTGGTCGACCGCGGTGAAGGAGCCGAAGGAGCGGGTCAGGCCCCGGGTCTCGATGGCGGGGGCGTCCCGGTGCGGGACCGAGGGCTCAGGCGGTCGTGCTCGTGTTGCTGCGTCCATGCCCCGAGGCTGGACCCCCGCGCTTTCAGATCGGCTTCATCCCGGTGCCATCCGGTTTCACTCCCGCCCGCCGGAGGTGCGGACTGCCTCAATCCCGCCCGCCAGTAGCCCGGCGGCTACGAGAATCCCAGCAGCGCCTCGGAGGGCGTGCGGGCGAAGGAGGAGCACTCCCCGTCCGCGCGCCCGCCCTCCACGATCGCCGCGCCCATGCCCCCTCCGCCTCGGCGCGCATGTGTTAGCGGACGGAATCGGCCGTGCGGGCTCCACGACATCCGGGCTCGTCGACCCCGGCGTAGCCGAGTCGTCCGCGTGTCGCAATGATGGCGATGACGGCCAGACCAGCGAGTCCGAGAGCGCCGGGCCAGTTGGAGGCGGTCGTGTGCCCGGTCAGAACGCCCACCGCGAGCAACGCCCAGTTCACGCCGTTGTGACCGAAGATCACCACCGGTACAGAACCCCGCGACCCGTTGAAGAGCCAGGACAGGACGAACGACACGCTGATGACCACAATGAGATAGGCCAGATACTGGCCAGGATCCTGCCGCGCAGTGTCCCACTCATCGGTGAGGAACAACGGTGCATGCCAGAAGCAGTGAGCCACTCCGAGCACGAGCGCCGCCATCATTGGATGCAGTCGGCGTTGAAGCCGTGGAAGAGCGAAACCGCGCCAGCCCGGCTCCTCCTGAATCGGGCCGCCGAGGAGATAGACGAGGTAGGTGCTTATCAGCATCCCGAGCATCGCGGCTCCGCCCTCCTCGACGGCGAAGGTCGTGCCCGGCTTCAGCACATAGCCGGCGCCCACCGCCAGGGGGACGGCGGCGACGGCCAGGGCCCACCAGAGCGGACGCGCCCGCCATTGCATAAGGCGACGCCAGAACCGGCGTGCACCGTCGCGGCCCTCCGTCAGGCGGGTCATCAGCAGCGCCGCCGTAAATGGTCCGGCGAACAGCCCGAGCTGATTGACCACCACAATCGCGGGCAACGGCAATTCAGTCGGCAGCAGTCCGATCCCATTGCGGGAGAGCCACCATGGGCTCCACGCAATCCAGGAGCCGAGGTAGGCAAGAACGAAGAACCCCGCCACGGGGCGTCGCGCGAGCAGCTCGGTCATTACTGCCTGCTCCTCAGCCCGGCGCGCTGCGGCCGAGCTTTGCGGTAACGCCGTACGCCCACAGCCTGGTTAGAAGGGTTCCCACTCCGATCGCGATGACGGCGAGCGCGACGCCGCTGATGGTCCAGCACCCCCATGGCCTCTCTTCTCCCTGCGGTGAGGATGGTATCCCCTCACCCTGCGGTGAGGATGGTACCAAGCACCGTCCCCCTTCTCGATCGCACCGGCGCCCTTGAGCCGTTCCGCCAGAACAGGGCCAAGGCCCCAAGCGCCCGCCGCGCGCTGTGCGTTGATGCTGCGACTTGCACATTCTTTCCGCGACCTTGAATTTATGAACCGCGGAATCATGCGGTTCTGGCGGGTTGTGTCAGGGGTCTGGGAGGGGATGAATGTGCAACGGAGCGCTCCGATGCACATTCTTTCCTTGTCTGGGCGCTCTTTTCGCGGTGAATCGTTGGAATGGCGCCGGCCTCTCGGCTGCGGCGAGGGAAAGAATGTGCAATGACCGGCCTGGTGCCCGCCTCCTAGGGCCGGGGGTGTGGACGATGGCTCGCCTCAGCGGGCGACGTAGACCGAGTCAGCCGGGTGTGCCCGGATTGGGCGGCTTATCTCGGTGTTGACCCGTTCGATGGGGCTGTTCCACCAGATCTTCTTCCAGTGTTCGATGAGGAAGACCGCGAAGGCGGTCGGGGCCGGTTCGGCCTCGCGGAGCATGACCGCGAAGGCGGGCAAGGAAGTGTCCATCGACGTGGTGACCTGGGACGTGACGTGGCCGTGTTGGCGTACGGGTAGATGGCGTCGAGGTATACCCGCACGTTGCCAGCACATCGCTCCGCTGGGGCCTTCGTCATCACGAGCGACGGCAGTTGCTTTATCCGGCCCGCGTCCTCAGTGGGCATCGAGGACCTGCTTCAAGGTGGTCGCCGCGCTTATTCCGGCCGGCCAGCCGGCGTAGAACGCAAGGTGTGTGGCGACCTCGGCGAGCTCGTCGCGGGTCACGCCGTTGTCCAGCGCAAGATTCAGATGGGAACGGAGTTGATCGATGCGGCCCAGCGCGGTGAGGGCCGCTACGGTGATGAGGCTGCGATCCCGCGGTGACAGGCCGGGGCGCGCCCACACGTCGCCGAACAGCACCTCGTCGGTCAGCTCCGCCAGCTTCGGCGCGATGTCACCCACCAACTGCTGAGCGCGGCTCTTCTCCTGTGTCATGGCCTACCTCCTCAAGCTCATGGGAACGCGGCGAGGTCCCTGGCAACGACGGTAGGCCTGCAAGAACGATCGAGGGAGGAACTGCTATTACACTCACCGACGCCCATCCCTTGCGGATGCGCGTCACGAGATGTCGCTGGAGGACGGTTCCATCAGCGGGATCGTATGCCTCCAGAAGGTGCGCCGGTTCTCGGGGCTTACGCAGTGGGCTCAGGAATGGGGCTCATTTGTTTGGGGTAAACAGCGGTCTAGTCGAACGACTGACTATGAAGGTTATTCACAGGGGTTTGCGGGATTTCGTCGGAGGAGGCCGAAAAGGACGGTGGGTAACCGGGGGTGCGGAATGGAGTGGTTCCCGCCGCCTGGCGGGCTCCCCAGGTGGGTGACGTAAGAGA
>NZ_RYFV01000026.1 GCF_004104015.1 Actinomyces oricola
TCTGGAACACGGCCAAAGGAAGCATCGCCAACATCCAGCGCGACACCCCCGAACAAACATACGACGCGTTCCTTGACTACATCAACAGCCGCACCTTCGACTACGACTTCGAACACCTACCAACAACGCCCCCCGACAACGATCTTGTTTAAAGCCGGCCATAATTCCATTCTAGATGAGTGAGCCCAAGAGGGCGGGAGTCCGCGGCGACACCGGGTGCCGCCGCCACCTCCCTGTTCTTCGACCATGTCATTGGCGCAATACGGTGGCCGAAGAATAATACGGCGGTCGAGCGTCAGAGCCGGGGCCGGGTCGACATGGCCCCAGCATCCCCCAGCCGGACCCGGACCCGGCCCCTCACTCGGTGAAACGCGCCTCGGGCAGACGAATTGTCGCGCGTCGGACTTGGTGGCGGGGCAGTTGTGCGGGTCCTGGATGAGAATCCAGGCACGGGCAGACCACCATCGATCCTGGCGGAGAAGAAGATCCGGATCGTGCTTACTGGGCCCTGCACCGACCTCGAGGCGATCGGTCAAGGATGAGGGTGTCTGGGCTCCTGGGGTTATGCCGGCCCGTCGAGATGCGTGAGCGCACGTGGCGACGCCGTCGGGTCACGATCCACCAGTTCTCCAAGCGTTTGCGGAAGTACGGTATCCGCGCTTCAGTGGGTCGGACCGGTGTGTGTTGGGACAATGCCCGGGCCGAATCGTTCAACGCCACGCTGAAGAACGAACGGATACACCGCATGGTGTACCCCACACGAGAGCACGCCATCAAGAATGTCACGTCCTGGATAGAGCGGACATACAATCACAAACGGCTTCACTCAGGGCTCGGCTATCGCAC
This sequence comes from Actinomyces oricola, assembly GCF_004104015.1. Taxonomy (GTDB): domain Bacteria; phylum Actinomycetota; class Actinomycetes; order Actinomycetales; family Actinomycetaceae; genus Actinomyces; species Actinomyces oricola. The sequence goes on from NZ_RYFV01000026.1 coordinate 847, forward strand.
CCCGAACGAAGTTGAACGCGAACTATTGAGCTGCGAAATCGCAGCATGACACACAAAACACACACAGTCCGAAAAACACCCAGCACTCCAGTCTCGACGACTCCCCAATTTCCTTGGCCCCGGCCAATTCTTAGTGGGGCGCTGGACGTGGAGGCAGTACAGTCAGCGCCCGATGTGCGGCAGGCCGTCGCCCTCGTTCTCGCTGCCGCGCCGGGCCCAGCGCCGGATCCACCAGTGGCTCACCAGACCCACCCCCAGCGACAGGCCCGCACCACCACCCATGACCACCCACCAGGGGACGGTCGACCCGAAGAAGAGCGCGTAGTCGCGCCCCACGCTCCGGGTGGGGTCCCACCCGAACCACACCTGCAGGAAGATCGTCACCGGAAGGCCCACCACAGTTAGGGCCGCCAGGGCCGTCTCCATCATGCGCGAGGACTCCTGCCGACGTCGTTCAATAGCCTGCCGACGTCGTTCAATGACCTCCCGGCGTCGCTCAATCTCCCGGCGCTCCACCTCCACTCGGTGCTCCTCGCGGTCCAGCAGGGTCTGCATGGCCTCCCGCAGCAGCCGCGCCTGCTCCACGACCTGTGCCACGGCGTCGTCGAGCCGACTGGCCTCCATCATCCAGGTGAGGACGTAGTCGGCCCGCTGATGGGAGGAGACGTCCGTCCACCACTCGGAGACCATAAAGGACACCGCGTCGCTGTCGAGTGCGATTGCGGAGTCGATGAGCCTGTTGAGCCGATCCACGGGGGGAGCGCCACGGGATGCCTGCCGCAGCAGGTCCCGCAGCTCGGTGGCCGCCCGGGCAAGGTCCTGCGAGAGCGAGCGCACGCGCAGGTGGTCCAGGACTATCAGAAGGCACACGTCCAGGTCCACCGAGCAGGCACGCAGCCTGGCCTCGTTGAGGAACTCGTCCTCCTGACGTGACAGGTAGGCGATGCTCCGCTCACTGACCGTCATGGCCCAGCTCTGGGACAGGGCATGCGTGCGGCGCTCCTGGTCCTCGTACATCTCGCCGTTCAGCTCGACGCCGCCCTGCAGCGGGTGCTCCGTCCGCTGCCAGCCCGCAGAGGTCAGCAGGGCGGTATCCGTCCCCTTGCTGGCCCTCTCTCGCAGGCGACCCAGGTGCTCCGCGGAGACGGGAACCCCCAGGCGTGCGCTCATCTCCTGAGCCGTCTCGTGAGGCCGAGGCTCCCACCAGGAGCTGACGCTGCGCGGGACCCAGGTGATCGTCAGCAGCGGCGGTGCGACCCAGCCGGCACGGCCGGCCCTGTCAGAGCCCAGAACCACGCGATGCGGACCGCACACGTCCGAATCCGACAGGATCGTGCTGATCGCCTCCCCCACCTGCGACAGGGCGCCGTGGCGCACCACCGTGGCGTGGAGGCGCCCGTAGTCCGGGCGAGGCACGATCGCGTGCACCACGAGAACCACCGTGCACGGCCCGTCCCCCGCGCCCGAAACCCTCAGCACCTCCAGCGCGCCGATCTGGAGGACCGGCCCGCAGCCGGCCCCGGGAGCACCCGGCGTGCCGGGGTCCGGATAGTCCGCCAGCTCTAGCAGGAGAAGGGATCGCCGGTTCCCGACGTCGAGAAGACGATCAGCGACCTCAGGATGGAAGTACGCGCGCCGCCAGAAGGTCGAGGAGCGCAGCGTGTTCCCGTAGGCACTGCGTGTGCGCAGGTTGAGGGCGCCCGGCTTCCACCTGGCGAAGGTCGCCTCCCAGCCGTCGGGGACCTCCGCCCACCACAGGGTGATCAGGCGCATCTCGTCGGGGTCGCGCAGGTGGATAAAGCCAGTGCCCTTCAAGGCAGGCGGTGAGGCGGACTCCGATGGCGGGGCGGACTCGGGTGGTGAGGCGGGTTCAGGCGGTGGAGTGGGTTCAGGCGATGAAACAGGGTCTGCCGGTGCCTCGTCAGTCACGGACGTCCCATTCTCCTCGCCCGACGCCGTCGACAGGCCTCTCGTCCTGTCCGACGCCGTCGACGGGCCTCTCGTCCTGTCCGACGCCGTCGGTGGGCCTCCCCTCCTGCCCCGCGTCGGTCGTGGGCCGACTCCCGGCGCAGGCCAGGCGTCGGGCGCCGACGACCTGCCCGGCGTCGTCGCGCACAAGGTCGTCCGGCCACACGAGGTCGGCCCGCTCGGGGTAGCGCTGCGCCACGACGCGGCTGGTCACATACAGGGTCCCTTCCCGTGGCGCTGGCAGGGGCGGGTCGATCCCGAGCAGCTGGTCACCGACGACCAGCGGCACCTCGTGCACCTGCTGCGGATCCTCAGGGTCCTTCAGGCGCAGTGAGCGGAGCTCGCCGTCCCCCAGGAGCAGGCGTGGCACACGGCCGGCGGCCGGGACGCGCAGGCACTGGCCCTGAGCATACTGGAGGACCACCTCATGGGGCGTGAGGTTGACGAGGGTGAGGGGCTGGTCCTCTGATGGGGTCATGGGTAGATCTTTCTCTGGGTCTGTGCGGCTCCGGATTGGAGGGTGTTGATCTCGCCTCTGAGCCCGGTCAGCCGGTCGTGCCAGTCGGAGTGGGCAATATCCGGGTGGGCACTGTGCACTGTCTCCACGGTCCGCAGGACCAGCTGTGGATACGTGGTTGCCTCGTCTAGGTGGCACTTTCTCAGGACGGAGCGCGTTGCGTCCGCGAGCCCGCTCGCGCCGTGGTTGACCGGGGTCTCGTTGCGGATCGCGTAGACGAGCCTCAGCAGGTCTGCAGCCTCTAGGTCGGCGACGGCGACGCCGCCGGCCACGTCCTTGATGCTCCCCCTCATGGCCATGATCGTGGCTGCGGTGACCGTGACCCCTTGCTGCTTCTGGGCGTCGGAGGGCCGCGCGGGTCGGACGAGCTCACCGGCGATGGTCGCCAGTCGAACCTCGGCGTCGGGAGGCACTCCGTCGTGGATCGCGGCCGCGATCGCCTCAAGAACGGACAGGACCACAGGGGCGTCCTGATCGAGGTTGAGGGAGTTGACAATGTCCACCAGTTCGTCGGCCAGGCTACTGGCGCGGGCGGCCAGGGCCTTCATCTCCGGGCCGCCCAGGTTCAGCAGGCGCTCGACCGTCAGCAGGTCCAGGTGGTCCAGGCAGTGGGAGGCCGCCTCCAGAAGGGCGTCCCGCACGTCCCGGTCAAGGCCGAACTGGTGGAACTGAAAGTGCTCCGCCCCGGTGGGGAAGTCCTTGACCGAGGACAGGAGGAACACGGGCACCCCGTGCCCGGCGCCGTAGGCCTGGGCGGCCTGGAGCAGGGCGATGACTGCGCCCTTCTGCCCAGTCGTCCCGACGGTAATCGCTCGAAGGCGCGGGTTCCTGCTCTCAAGCCAGCCGAGCGCGTCGTCTCGCAGCGCCGTCATAGTGCGCTGGATATCGTTGGAGCCAACACCCGACTCCGTCATGGAGGTGCTGTATCCGCACGTCTCGGCGTCGCCCAGGTCCCAGTCGCTGCTTCGTGAGGGCCAGTCCTGGGTCCCATCACCTCCGTGCCGAAGACCCTGACAGAGCGAGCGTGCCGCATTATGCGTATCCGGCGAGTACGCGGTCAGGACACTCAGCCTCAGTGGTCCACTGGCGCTGCAGGCCTCACGCAGCTCGTCTGCGGGAGGCTGCGCGAGAAGGTTGACCGCCAAGGGAGCGCGGGGCTTTGAAGGGTTGGAGCTACCCGGCCGCGAACGGTTCCCATCCAGGCCCTGCGCAATCAAGAGGCAGACATCCGGTCCGGGCCAGGAGAGCCAGTCCGGAATCCGGCAGCCGAGCGCCTCCTGCACCTGATCATGAAGCTCCCGCGGACCGCCGGCACCACGACCCGAGGCGAGCCTGTGGGTGGCCTGTACTCCCGGGTCCTTAAGGTGCGCGTGGCGAATCAACCAGTCCTCAGGAGCAGGGCGAGGCTCATCCAGCTTCTTAGCCTTCTCCAGGACCCTCCCGAGCTGATTCTTGCCGTTCTTGGTCAGGTCCTTGTGGTCGGGCGTGGTCCTGTGGAGGTCCAGGTAGTTCGCGACGAGCCACATTCTTAAGGTCATGCCCGCGGCGAGGTCGCCGCGGCTCACGTCGGCGGCGAGCAGCGTGGAGACGTCGGCGACGGATGCGGCTCGGTGTTGCGGGTCCTCACCCAGTGCCCGACGAATCGCGGCGGCAGCGTTGCGCACTACGCAGTCAACCGGCTCGTTCCTGGCGTCCTTGACGGCCTCCAGGACAGTGGGCAGTCCCAGGCCCATGAGCCATCCGCTGATCGGGTCGCCCTCCAGGGACATATCGAGAACGGGCGGGACCGGGTGGGCCCGGCGGGGGTCGGGCGAGGCCGGTGAGCCGGAGGCCTGTGAGTCCGACGCCGGTGCACGGTCGATGAGGATGACGGACCAGCTGTCGGGGTGGGTCGTCGCGGCGACCGCTGCTACGGTCACGGTCACACTCGTCGCCCCGCCGCCCAGCGGAACGACGACGTGGCCGGTGTGCTCCCCGATCACGCCGTCAAGCTGCGCATAGTTCGACTCCTCCAGGAGGTCGGGCAGAACGCACGCGTCGTGGACTGTCACCGTGACACCGCTGACACCGCTGTGCGCCCGGCTTTGCAGGGCGAGCCTCAGTGCACGAGTCAGTGCCTCAGCCAGGTCCGCGGTTGGCGTGCTTCCCTTCTCGACGCCGACGATGACGACCTCAATACCCTCAGACTCCTTCTTCCCGCCCCTTCCCTGAGCCGCTGCCATGTGGTGCTCCACGGCTGCGAGCTCGCGGGCAAGCGGCGCCCGGAGACCAGCAGTGGCCTGGCAACCGTCCGGCACAGGAGTCGTGTACGCCAGGTCGAGGATCAGGCGGTGCGCAGCCTCCGGATCGTCGCCGGCCGTCAACTCGCCGCAGCGTGCGCGGGCGGCATCCGCCACCGCGTCCGCCTTCTGCGTAAAACCCAGGTCGGCGTTACCGGCAACGTGCACAAGAAGTGTCATGACATATCTTCCAGCCCCGGAAGATCATATTTTGGATCAAGCTGGACAGGGTTCCCCCCGTGTCCACCTTCTCTCCTGCCGCTCCAGACATCCACTCGATTTTTTTCGCGATTCTTGAACCACGTGATGATTGGCGATATCTCGTTACCCCCAACCCTTCTGAACTCGTCAGGATAGGACACGTTGTCATCAGGGCCCCCGCGACGCCTCTGAAAATCGTCCCACCCGTAGCATGACCGCCTGAAGAGGCGAACCGCCTCGTTCTCCTCGAACCCGTCAGGAAGCCAGTCGAACAGATTGTCCGCGCGATTCCGCCCCTCCTCCCCCTCCAAGGTCAGTGGGCGCTCTCCCAGCGGAAGACCAAGACACCTCGTGAGCTTCCGGTACCTCTGAGCGATTCCATCTCCACGAGCGTAGACGATCGACACGGCCCTGACCTCAATGGCGCCCATTCCCCATGGCTTCCCGTAGCCTATTCTGTGCAGCCCCATGGCGCCCGACGCTTTTTCGGCCGCCGATCTTGGTGCGAGCCTCTCCGGGGTCAGCAGCCACAGGAGAACGCACAGCTCTCCGATAGCCAATCCTTCGTATTGGATGGTCGTGCGAAATCTAGCCCCTGGCGCAAGGTACGACCCTACACGCGGCTGACTGTCATTAACGTCAATGTTCGCGCCATCAAGGGAGACGCCCCTTGACAGTGCCTGATCACCCAGTCTCACGCGGTGCACGGGGTACACCTTGCGGATGAGCCGTTGTCCTGCACCGTACGCCTGCCCTCGTGTCAGGGCCTCATAGTTTCCTGTGGTCCCTTGTTGCAGACGAATATATGGGGTGCCCGTGGACGGCTTTGGGCCCCCGACGAGAGGAAGCGCCCATAGACCCTTCTGCAACGGGTCGCGGGCACCGTCAGGGCGGTCGGTAACTGGTTCGACACGAGAGATCCGAATCCGTCCCCTGGCAGCCGGCTGACTGCTGTCATCGTCGCGCGCAGGAGCAACATACCCCCACATCCGCTCAGCCGGAGACATCGTGGCGCCGTCTCCCGCAGGCTTCACCTGAGCGTCCTCAGCGAGGCTGCCCGGGGAGACCCGGCTTGCCCGTCGCCCCACCTGAGCCGGGTGGAGGCCGGTCACTCGACCCTTCTCAATGGATGCGAACAACGGAATGCCCAGGCCGTCGATTCCGGAGCCGGCCCACTTCTCCAGTAGGTCCAGGATGTCGCTTCTGACAATTGTCACGTCGTGAAGGTCTGGTCGGGGCATGTCGCCCCAGAGCGAGTCGATCAGCTCCTCAACCAACCGATTGTTGGGGCTCAGGCTCGTACGGCCCTGCGCAGCCATCCGGTCTCCGTCGGTCGCGTGTGATCTGTGCTCGCGCAGAGCGAGGGCCCTCACGTTCGAGAGGTAGTCGAACAGGACCTCCACAAGCGAGTCAATCGCGGGACAGGAACCCGCCTGCTCCTCAAGAGCTATGTCGATCTCCTGACCCGGGCGATTGAAGAACACGAACTCGTTGTATTTTGTTTCGACCAGCGAGGAGGCGTGAGAAGTCGCGACGCGCACCACGTAACCGGTGAACGTCTTCAAGTCGTCATCATTGTCGTTTGTCTTGCTGTCGGCGACATGGAGCACGCCACCCGCGCTATCGAAGATGCGCCTCACAACATACCGGTAGTGATCCCTGTAGAAACCCTCTCTCCGCGCCTCAAAGGTCACCCTCCTCCCGTGAGGAAGACGCTTCCGATATGTCTCGAGCCTCTTGCTCGCCGCATGAGGGTCTCCCTCGGAGTCCTCTTCTTTTGCTGCCCCGGTGTACACGCAGGCGCCGCCATCATTCAGGAACCTGACTGCGGACCCGAGATCGTCAGGAAAGACGGCCGCGCATGCGACCTTAGGAGGATTCCTCCATCCATCGTTTCCGAGCCCAACCCGGGGACGGTCATTGTCTCCGAGCATGACTCGCACATGCCACTTCCGCCGCTTACCCTCGCCGTTCCCGCCCTCATCCTCGTCGAGCCTCAGGAAGACCGGATAGAGGCCTGTCGCCTCCTCGGCAGTCCGGCGGCTGGTCACGACATGGCTGTGATCACCAAAAACCCGGAGACGAGACATGGTGACGGCCTCGTACGCCGAGGAGAGCATGCCCTTGAGCGAGGATACTGGGATCGTGGCATCCTCCCAGCTCTGCGCCCCTTGAGGATCACCAGACAGGGAAGGGACAACCAGCAGGCCCTTGCGTGGTTCCTCCTGAATCTGATGCGCGGGCAGTGTAGGGCTCTTGACGGTGATCTCCACCTCGATCTCCCCGGACTGGCTGTAGGTGGTGAAACGGTCGTGCCCCCGCATCCTCCCGTCCCCATAGAACCCGCGAGCCTTCCTGTCCTCCTCCGCCTCGGAGGCCGCTCGCGGATCACGCTCCGCCGGCAGACCGTTGTACGCGTGGTGCCAGGTCATCTCAGGCATCTCAGCCCCACCTTCCTGTGAAGAGCTCGTCGGCGAAGACGGTGTTGCCGAAGCGCGGTTCCTCAATGAAGACCTCGAGGCTGGTCATGCGCTGGGCCGGTCCCTTGCGCCCGGCGCCCTGGTGCTGGAGGTAGGAGTTCGTGCGCCACCAGCAAGGCTCACCGGGCGCTTGTGGCCCACCGTCCACATACAGGCGGATCTGGGCGCTGCCCGATCCGTTGAGCCAGCGGACCTCATGCGCCGCGACGCCGTCGTCCCCCGTGGTATCCCCGCCCCCGGCGCCGGACAGCGGCCGCCACAACCGCAGCTCGTAGACCGTGCCCACCTCGATCGAGGAGCCACCGGACTCGGTCAGCGTCTCGGCGTCGGCCCGGCTCACCACCTTCGAGCCGCGCGTCGTCTCCGCCAGTCCCGTCCAGTCCCCGCCCGGCAGGGCCTCCAGGACCCCCTTCAAGGTGGCGTCCCCGTCCGTCTGACAGGTCCAGGTCCCCTCGCTCAGGGCCGGCAGGTCCTTGCCCAGGTCACGGGCGACCTCCTGCCCGGTCCTCGGCTCCCTCGCCTGGGCGCTCATTGTGCCTCCCGGTGCGTCGTGGTCTCATCCAGGTAGTCGGCCCACTCGCCGCCGCCATCGGAGGCGATCGCCTCATTGAGTGTGCGCAGCTGCGTCAGCAGGTCGCGGGCGATCTGCCGGCCGCCCTTCAGGCCGGGCGCGCTGGCCCCCAGCCGCCACGGCGCCCCAATGAGATCGGCAGGACCGTTGACGGTCACTTTCTTGACCTCGACCGCCCCCATGCCCCGCGTCCCCCGGCTGCCCAACGGCAGGGTGCCCGTCGCCAGCTCGGCGACTACCAGGCCCAGCAGGCACAGGGCGGCGCGACGGCGATTGAGCGCATCTGCCGCTTTACCGGCGGCCGCAGCGCCGGCGTCCCCCGCGATCCGGTGCAGGTCCACCTTCAGCACCAGGGCGTTCCAGCTGGCGTCCACCGCCGTCTCGGAGTACAGGCCGCCGTCGATCACCCCGCCGGTCCACCGGTCGATCGCGTTGTGCATGCGCCGGAAGGACCCCCGCTCCCTGCTGGCCGTGGTCTCCCGCACGCTCACGGCGCCGCGGCGCTCGGTGGACCCGAAGAGCTCGCGCACGAGCCACGGGTCCTGGGCGAGCTGGTCGTGGACGCCCGTGCACGACCAGTCCCGGACCTCCTCGGGAAGACGGCCCTCCACACCGAGGATGGTCCGCGCGATGCGGCTCGCCCGCGTGCGCAGGGCCCCGCGCACGCTCGAGCCGGGCAGCACCATGGCTCCCGGGTCCTCAGGGTCCGTGTCCCTCCGGGAGCGCTCCCTGAGGGGTTTGGTCGGGATGGTCTCATCATTCCCGCGCTCGTGGGCGTTGCGCGGTCTGGCCACGAGGATGCCGGTGGGGCTCGACCAGTCAATGGTCACGGTCACGACCCGCGGCCCGGGCGGATCGACCACGTCGACCACGACGTCCCGGTCACTGTCCTCCAGGAAGGCGAGCAGCCCGGCGGGCCCGTCCAGGACGTCGCGTCTCACGTGCACGCCTGTAGCCGGTTCCTGGAGGCTCACGCGCCCCCACCCGGCGTTCTGGCGGCCGCCCAGGCTCACGCGACCTGCTCGCAGCAGTCCCACGAGCTGGCCCAGGAGCCGCTCGAAGGCGGCCCGGTCGGCCTCGTCGTCGACGGAGCCCACGGAGCCCACCTGGCCGGTCAGCCGCAGGTGCAGGTCCTCACCCGACGGGATGATCTCGTGCTCGAACAGGGCCGTGTCGCCGGCCGTGCCCCAGTAGCGGTCCACGGCGATGCCCGTGCGGTCCGCCGTCCGCGCGTCGGTGAGGTCAATGGCGTGGACCGTCAGGGCGGCGGCCCGGTCCTGGTCCCCCCACAGGGCGCGTACCGCCTTGTGGTCCTCGTCCCTCCCGTAGGCCTCCGTCCAGGCGGCGCGCAGTGCGCCCTTGACGCTTCGTCCGCTCAGGACCGGTCTGCCTGAGGCATCGTGGGCAAGGTCGCGCCGCTCGGTCTGGCGCTCGGGGGCGTCCTCGGCGTCGTCCGACGGCCTGGAGCGGTCCACGGTGTACTCCGCACCGCCGGAGTGCAGGGGTGAGTCCGTGCACAGAACCAGGTTGAGCTCGTAGCGGGTGATGCTCATTGTTCCTGCCCCTCACTGGTGAAGTCGGCCTGCCGGAGGCCCTGGGCTTCGAAAGTGCCCTTCTTCAGCTCCAGGAGGCGGTGCCCGACGACGATCCGCCCGTAGCCCTGCTCGCGCAGGTGCCCGATCCCCTCGCGCTGCGCCACGGCCAGGTAAGCCCGCAGCCGCCCCATCTGGGCGGGGTCCTGCGGGGCCACCCGCAGCGCGGTGCCGGCCTGGACGGCGATGCGGCTGGTGCGTGGCTGCTGGGCGGTCGCGGACCAGGTGTCCACGCGTCGGTGCCTGAGCCCGACGGCGTAGCGCAGATCCTCCGGCTCGGTGTCAGGATCGGGGACGAGCCGCAGCCTGGTGCCCGCACCCAGTGCTTCCAGCAGGGGCGCAACCCCGCCCGTGGCGCCCAGACCCGGTGAGCGCAGGAGGATGTCGGAGACGCACCAGATGGTCAGGGCCTCCTCCTGCTCCCCGCCCAAGTCGGGCTCCGGGACGTCCTCCACCGGGTCGAGTACGCAGTCGACCCGCCCGTACGTGCCCGACAGGCGCCTGGAGCCCAGTCGCGCCGGGATGGAGAGGATCTCCTCCCACTTCTGGCCGACGGCGTCGCGCAGCTCGGCGGACATGGTGACCTGCGCCTGGAGAACCACTCCGGCGGGCAGGGCCCGCACCATGAAGAGCTGACCCGCCTCCGCCGCCCCCGTGGTGGCGAAGATGGCGGTGGATTGGCGGCCGACGAGCGCCGGGGATCCCAGGTGGACGGTGGTGCCGGTATCGAAGAGGTATCCGCTGCGCACCGGGACGTGGACCTGCGTGGGCTCCTCGGAGCGCAGGCGGTTCCACAGGGTGATCTCACCACCGTCCTGGCCCGCCTGCTTCTCCCGGGACAGGACCAGTGGCACGGGCAGGCCCCGCACCCCGTCCACCACGGGGGTGGCGTCCGACAGGCGCAGGTGGCCGCGCACGACGGCGTCGCGCACCAGGGGGTTGTCGGGGAGGGCGCGGCGCAGTCGGGAGTGCACCCAGGGCAGCAGGACCGTGCCGCGCAGGAAGTCCAGGGAGCGCACCTCGTTGGAGTAAGGGACCTCGTAGGACACCAGGGGTGCGCGCAGGCTCATGGTCAGTCTGGCCGTGGCGGCCATGGTCGGTGCGGCCGTGGGGGCGCCGTCGGAGACGATGGCGGGGGCGGAGCGCGTGCGCTCGGGGACCTCGGGCGCGCGGACCGTGCCGTCCTCGCCCATGAGGGAGCGGACCTGCGTGGCGCACCAGGTCCGGTCCATGACGGTGTCGCCGTCGGTAACCACCGCGCGGCAGGCGCCGTCGCCGCTGGTGCGGTCCGAGCCGACGGCGCGCACCAGCTGGGCGGCCAGTGCCAGCAGGAGACGGGCGTCGCCGCGCTGGGCGGGGCTCCATGTGATGGGGCTGCGGTCCAGGCTCTCGGTGAGCAGGTCGATCCGGGCCTCACCGCTGCCCCGGCCGGCGCGCTCGAACAGTCGCAGGAAGTCCTCCTTGGCGGTGCCGGTCCTCTCGTCGATCGACACCCCGATGACGGTGTGGGTGGCGTCCTGCGTGGTGGCCTCCTCGGCCGCGGCGATGGGGGCGTCGGAGAAGGTAATGAGGCGAGGGTGGTCGGCGGTGCCGAACAGGGCCCTGGCCAGGTTCTGCCAGGCCGTGCCCTCAGGGCCGTCCAGGGCGCGGGCGGCGTTGAGGGCCTGCTCGCGCATAATGCCCGTGAGAATCGTGGCGCGCAGGACGGGCCGGCCGCTGGAGTCCTTCTCGACAACATTGTCCACTCCCCCGGCAATGCCCGCACCGGTCGCGGCACCCCAGTCGGTGTCCAGGGTGAGGCTCAGGGTCAGGGGTGCGGGAGTCACGAGTCCTTCTCCTCAAGGTAGGACGCGGGCAGCAGCTCGGAGAGCTCGATGAGGTCGAAGAGGTACTGGGGGTCACCGATCTCGTCGAGCAGCCTGTCCCCCAGGACGCGGCCGGCGTCGGCCCACTCGACCCGAATGGTCTCCTCCAGGTCCTCGCGCTCCTTGGTGCCCGGCCCTGCTGCGGCGCGCCTGGACAGCAGGGAGCGGATGCGGGCGGCACGGGTCTTGGGGAAGGCGGGGACGTCGTCGGCCATCATGCCGCGGAAGGCGACGGTGCGTCCGAGCATCTTCCCCCACACGGACCCTTGCAGTGAGCCCGTCTCCTGCGCACCGACGCCGGTGAGGCGGTAGGGGCGGGCGGTGAAGCTCGCGTAGCCGGCCAGGAGCTCGGCGGCGTCGGTGATCGTGGAGTCGAACAGGGCGTGGAAGGTGAGTGTGGAGCACTCCTTGCCCTGCGTCTTGCCGATCCCCTTGGCAGCCGAGACGAGCCGCTCAGACAGGGTGTAGGCCAGGTGGAAGGGGAAGGGGCGCGGGACGATCGCCGCACCGGCCGCCGCGGTCATGGGGCCCGGCTGCTCAGTGGTGGAGCGGGGGCCCAGGTAGCCCAGGAGGGGGTCCTCCCGGGTGCGCTGCTCGTAGGCCTTCAGGTAGGTCTCCATGAAGGGCAGGGCGTAGCGGCCCTCCGTCAGGACCGTCAGGTCGTCACCGCCCAGGAGGATGGGGACCACGGGGATAATGTCTGCGATTGGCCGCCCCGAGTTGTCGGCCCGCCACCACCGGGCGACTTTGGCCCAGGCGTGGAAGAAGGACTTCTTGACGGCCTCATCGAAGCGGGTGTTGATCTGTATGAGGAAGCGGCGCAGAGCCTCGGGGTGGTCAGGAGGGCAGCCGACCTGCTCTGTGAAGACCTGCGCAGGGATGCAGTCCTTGGAGCTCTGAAGGTCGCGCATAATGGCGCCGACCCCGTTGCCGTCAATGTGGACGACGGCGATGCGGGCCAGGTCAATGGGAACCCGCCCGGCGCCGGCGGGCTCGGCGTCCGGTTCCGGGGAGGCCTCGGCGGGTTCAGGATTCGGGGTCTCCTTGGCCGCGGCGGCCTCCGGGTCCGAGTCCGGCTCCGGGGCGGAGTCGAAGGCGTCCTCGAGGGCCTTGAGGCTATCCATCAGGAGGACGGGGGCGTCCTCCACCAGGTCCTGCAGGGCCTGGTCCTTCCGTGCCTCGCTCACGAGCCGGTCGCGCGCCAGGGCCGCACAGGCGCGCTTGACCTGGCTGGGCAGGGAATAGGTTTTCCCAGCCGGCGGCCTGGTACGCAGAAGGGTGGTGGGCGGCGCGGCGGGCAGGACGGAGTCGTCAGCGCGCTGGAGGTACGGGCGCTGGGAGAAGCGGGCCTCCGCCGGAGGCCGACTGAGGTTGTAGCGGCCGGCCAGGGAGTGGATCCTCCTCAGGTCGTCCTGGGTGACGGCGCGCCCGTGCTGGGAGCGCTGACCACCGGGGAGCTCCATAAAGACCCCAGTGACGTCCATGCCCGGGGCCAGGGCCGCGACCCGGCGGGTCACCGCGGAGATGAGCGTCCTGGCGTCCTCCTGCGTGTCAACCAGGAGAATGACCTTGCCGGACGACTCGGAGACCGGGGTGGTGCCGATGCCGTGGGCCTCGGCAAGCTCTGCGGTCCACGGGGCGAGCATGGTCAGCAGGTAGGAGCCGCCAATGTTCTCCTTCTGGCGCGGCGAGGAGAAGACGTAGCGCTGGTTTCCACTGGTCTCGAGCATGGTAAGGAACACAGCGACCTCGCAGGAACCTCGCAGGGAATCGGGGGATGCCACGAACTCTACCACCGGGTGCCCGTCGCGGACCATATACCATTTCTTGACCATTGCGTCGCCGGGCTCGATGTTGTAAAGGGGATTCAGCGGGAGCGACATCGCGCCCCGCCGCGGGCAACTGGCTGCCTCCGGTGCTGGCGCCTCGATGCGCCGCATCGCCACTTCCGTCCCGGGGCGCCTCGGTGCACCGCATCGCCACTTCCATCCCGGGCGGACCAAGGCGTCAGACCTCCTCGCACCCGCGATCCACGGAGCCCATGAGGCGCGCCAAAGCCCCATTTCACGCCTGCCACCCATGGCGCAGCCTGGCGTCCACCGAGCCCGACGGTCCGGCCCTTCAGGACTCCCCGGCGCCCGGCGCCACGACGTCAACCCCTAACGCCAGCGCAGCCTCGGTCAGTCGATGGTCGTAGGTCAGGACGGCATCGGCCTGAAGACGCAGCGCCGCTTCCAGGTGGATCGCGTCCAGGGTGCGCAGGTACAGCATCGGCAGGAGCGCGGCACCGCGGAGTGCCGCACGGTTGAGCGCTGCGAGCGAGACCCCGTCGAGAAGTCGAGTCACGTCCGCCTGGTCGAGCCCTTCCCTCACCGTGATGCGGCGCATCTCCGTCTCCAGGAGGTCGCTGGACACCAGGTCTGCTGGCGCACCATCCAGCCAGGCCAGCAGCGTCTCGGTCTCGGGCTGCTCGATCAGGAGCGCGGCCAGCGCGGACGTATCAACGTAGACGCGCGGTCCGTCAGTCACTGGCGTTCCCCACGCAGGTCATCAAGGACCTCAGAGACGCTGGAACCGGCGCCACGGCGGGAGACCCTCAGGGTGCTCCACCCGCCCACGCGCCTGGCTGGCCTGACGATGCGCAGTCCGGGAGGATCATGGTCAAGGGGCACGAGCCGCCCGACAGGGACTCCCGCGTTGGTAACGACAAAAGTCTCACCTGCCTCGACCGCGCGCAGGACCCGCCCTGACTCATTGCGCAGCTCCCTGTGGGACACGCGACGCTCCTCGGCCAGGACGTCGCCTGCCCGGGCCTGCCTCACCTCTCCCGCCGCACTCACACCTCGATCGTAGCGCGCACTACAGGCTCCGTGGCTCGCGCGAGAACGGCCCTCGTCCGCGCGGGCCGCGTTCTCTCTTAACCGTTGCGTCGCCGGGCTCGATCAGGCCCCGGCCGAGCGCCATCTCGGCCTCCACCGGTTGCCACACGGCGTCGGGGCCCTCCGGAGCGCAGACGTTGATCGCACAGAGGGATCGATGTAAACTGAACGCGTTCTAAAATGAACATGTTCAGGAGTGGTTGTGGGACGTCGTCATCGCACGGAGGCCGAGGTGCTGCGCCAGGCACGGCGCCTGTTCATCTCCAAGGGGTACGCCGGCGCCTCGGTGCGACACATCGCCGATGCGGCAGGCGTGTCCGTGGGGACGGTAGCCTCAATGGGGGGCAAGGACGCACTCTTCCTGAGGTGCATGGAAGAGCTCGCCACCGCCTCGGCCCTGACCGCGCTCGAGGCCCAGAGCGACCCCGACAGGGCGCTGCGCGACTTCGTGCGCGCCACGCCGGGTCTCACCGAGGCGGGGACGCAGCTCTCACGCGACTACCTGCGTGCACTCCTCCAGGTCGGGCCCAAGACCGGCGGGGCCGCGCACCGTGGGACGGTCGTGGCACGACTCACCCTGTGCTGGTCCCAGGTCCTGGGCCTGGAGCCGGACGCCCCGGAGGCGGCGGCACGTGCGCACGCCTTCTACGCCTGTCTCATCGGCTGCGTCTTCGCCGTCGTCACGGGCCAGCTCGATCGGGCCGACGCCATCAAGGTGGTAGAAGGGCTCCTGCCGGCCCCGGCACCACAGGGCAGCCGATGACTTACGTCCTCGTGGCGCTGGGGTCGATGGGAGACGTGCGTCCCCAGCTCGCCCTGGCCCGGGCCCTCCAGGACCAGGGCGCCGAGGCACTCGTCGTCGGCCTGGATGACTACGCGGACACCTGCAAGGAGGCGGACGTCCCCTTCACCCCGATGCGGGTCCACACGATGGAGCCGATCCGCTCTCCGGTCCTCGCCCGGGTCGCCGCAGGGAACCAGACGGTCGGCGCCGTCATTGTCAGGCGGTGGCTCGCAGCGAACGCGGAGCGCATCGCAGCCGTGCTGGACGACGTCGTGGCGCCTGGGGACGACGTCGTCTCCGGTCTCCTGTCACTGCCCGCCTGCCGGCTCCTCAGCGAGCATCGAGGCTGTGCGCTCGCCGAACTCATGCTCGCGCCCACGCTGCCAACCGCCTACGGCGCGAGCCTCGTGGGCGCACCTCATCCCGGGCGCAGCGCTGTCAACCGGCCGTACTCCTGGAGCCTGCGGCGCGCCGCCCTCAGTGTCGGCGCACCGATTGCGGCCGCACTGCGCCGCCGCCTGCCCTCAGGCCTACGCGGTACCGGGCGGACGAGGCCCCGGCACCGCACCCACGTCCTCCTCGGGTGCTCACGGCAGCTCGTGCCACCAGCCCCCGACTGGAAGCAGGACGTGGTCATCACCGGACACCTCCGGATGCCCGGGGCCGCCTTCTGGCAGCCGCCGCAGGACCTGACGCGCTTCCTCACCGACGGTGATCCACCGGTCTTCATCGGCTTCGGCTCCGTCCCGCTGCGCGACCCGGCGGGTGCCGTCGAGGAGCAGGCCCGCGCGGTCGCCCGTATCGGGCTGCGTGCGGTGCTCCAGCCGGCGCCCGGATTCACCGCCTGGGACGCGGGCTGGGGCGAGCACGTTCATGTGCTGCGGCGCGCCCCCCACGAGTGGCTCCTGCCCAGGACGACAGCGGCGATCCACCACGGCGGCGCAGGTACGACCCATGCGGCGCTTGCCGCCGGGGTGCCTCAGGGCGTCATCCCGTTCTCTCTTGACCAGCCCTACTTCGCGCGCCGGGTGGCGGCGCTCGGGCTGGGGCCGGGCGACCTGGATCTCACGGGGGCTCACGGCCAGGGCCTGGAGCGCCTTCTTCACGCCCTCACCGCGGGGCCCAAGACGGCGGGCTACCAGGGCAGGGCGCGCAGGTTCTCCGCCCTCATCGCCCAGGAGGACGGCGCCGCGCGGGCCGCCGACGTCCTGCTGGGAGGATGACCAGGCCTGGGCCGCGGCCTCGCGGCCGATCCCCGCCCAACGACTATGAGATCGTGCGATACCGTGCCCCCATGTCCCGCTCAGTCCGCTACACCCATGGTCACGGACCGGCGGCCCTGGCCAGTCACTCGCGACGCACGGCTGCGACCTCCTGCGCCTATCTCCTGCCGCACCTGCGCAGCGGCCTCAACCTGCTCGACGTCGGATGCGGCCCGGCCACCGTCACCGCTGACCTGGCGGGCCTCGTCGCGCCCGGGCGCGTCGTCGGGCTCGATGTGGCGTCCGCCGCCATCGAGGCGGCCCGCGCCACCCTCATCGAGCGCCACCTGACCGACGCGGTTGAACTGACCAGCGGAGACGTTCACGACCTGCCCTTTAAGGACAACAGCTTCGACGTGGTCCACGCCCACCAGCTCCTCCAGCACGTGGCCGATCCCGTGCACGCACTGGAGGAGATGCGCCGGGTGACCCGCCCGGGCGGGCTCGTAGCGGTGCGCGACTCGATCTACTCGGCGAAGGCGTGGTTCCCGCAGCCCGAGGGCCTGGAGATGTGGCGCCAGGTCTATCTGGCCGTGGCGCGCGCCAACGGCGGTGAGCCCGACGCCGGTTCCCGGCTGCTCTCCTGGTGCCTGGCCGCCGGCCTGACGCAGGTGGCGAGCTCGGCGTCGACCTGGTGCCTCGCCACCGCGGAGGACCGCGCCTGGTGGGCGCGGACGTGGGCCGAACGGACAGCCACAAGTCTCGGTCCCCAGGCGATAGCGCTGGGCCTGGCCGCCCAGGAGGACCTGGAGGCGATGACATCGGCCTGGCAGCAGTGGCAGGCCGCCGACGACGGCTGGTTCGTGGTCGTGCACGGCGAGGCCCTGGCCCGGGTCGAATAGCCTGGCGGCCCCGAAGAGTCACGGAACCCTCCGCACCCTCCGCCTCCGGTAGCCGGCGAGCGCGACCGTCAACGCCGGCGGCCAGGCCAGCATGGGTGCGTAGGCGAGAGCCAGGACCACCACCTGCGCTGGGCTCATCCCCGGCGTGGGCGTGAAGCCCTGCGCCCATCCCAGCCACCGCAGGGAGAAGAGGATCGTCACACCGTAGATAATGACATAGAGCAGGACATCTCCCACGCTCCCGACCACGATTGGCAGCCATCGGGGAATCGCCCTGCCGCCAATCCAGGGGAGCCAGCTCGGGAGGCGCTCGCTCCAGGAGCCGCAGAGCGCCAGGCACGCAGCGGCAGCACCGACCTGCAGAGCCTCCAGACCCAGCACGTAGGCGGTGCCGAAGGCACTCCCCCGATAGAGGTGGGCGAGCCGGAAGCCCGTGTCGACGCCGAGCAGCATGGCGACACGCCAGGCCGCCGAGGGCAGCGCGCACGCGAGGCACAGCCAGCAGGCCGCCCGGGCCCACCACTGCGGTGACTGGTCGGGCGGCGAGTGCGCAGGCATGCCCCCAGTGTGGCACCGGTCTGCGGCGAGCGGGCGGGGTAGCGGCCACGGGAGCATCCGCCCAGCCGGCCGGGAGCGCGCCGGCGCCGCGACCGGCGCCGGTGTCCACAGATAGGACTCCGGAAGCGACCCGGTCCGACGCCGCCACCCAAACTCGGGGAATCATGCGGTTCTCGGCAGTACCCCGGAAGACCAGCGCCCTCAATGCCAGTCCTGTGGACACCAGCACCTACCAGCGGTACCTACCAGCCCGGTCCCGGCCCGAGCAGGAACTCCCATTCGCGCCTGATGAGTCCCTCAACGACCTCGAACACGAGTCGGCCCGGCCCCAGTCCCGTCACTCCGCACGACTCCACCGCTCCTCACACATCTCGCCCGGCCCCTCAGACTCGCACATGCCTCGTGACAGCGGACTTCGGGACACTTCCGGCGCGTCTCATGACTCGGGTCGACGGCGGGCTGCGCCTGGTTCTTGACCTCTGAGCCCGAGCATCACCTGGACCAGTCATCCCAGGCCAGCAGCTCATGCCCCTTGGCGGAGGTCACCGTCCACGTACCCTCCATCTGGGGCGAGGTGCCGCAGCCCGGGGCGCCGCCACGTCCCTCAGAACAGCGCGGGCAGGGTGGCCTCCACGGTCTCGCGCAGTTCGGCCAGGTCGAACACGAGGGGGGCTTGGGTGAGCACGTCGGTGCCGGTGACCACGAGCAGGTCCCCACCGGTGGTGCCCACCCGGCGCCACGGCACGTCTTCCGCTTCGGCCGCCGCGGCCACGGCGGGCAGCGCCGCCTCGGGGACGGCCACCACGGCGCGGGCGCCGGTCTCGGAGAACAGGGCGGTGAAGTCGTCCACCTCCTCGGACTCGACGGCCCCCAGGTCAATGGAGGCGCCCACGCCAAAGCGCAGCACACAGTCCACCAGAGTCTGAATCAGGCCACCGGTCGAGCAGTCGTGGGCGGCGCGCACAATCCGGCTCCCATTGGGCCCGTCAGCCTGGCTCAAGGCGATGAGAACCCGGCCGAGCGCCATCTCGGCCTCCAGATCAACGGCCGGCGGCGTCCCGCCCAGGTGGTCGTGGACCACGCGCGCCCAGGCCGAGCCATCCAACTCCTCGCGGGTCTCGCCCAGGGCAATAATGGCCAGGCCCTCCTCGTGCCAGCCCGAGGGGTTGGCCCGGCGCACATCCTCCATGACGCCCAGCACCCCGACCACCGGGGTGGGGTTGATTGAGGAGTCGAGCAGGCCCTTAGCCGCCCCGTGGGAGTTGTACAGGGAGACATTCCCGCCGGTGACCGGCACGCCCATGGCCTTGCAGGCGTCGGCCAGGCCGGTAATGGCCTCCACCAGTTGCCACATGGCGTCCGGGTCCTCGGGGGAGCCGAAGTTGAGGCAGTCGGTGACCGCCAGCGGGCGGGCGCCCACGGTGCACACATTGCGGTAGGACTCCGCCAGGGCCTGGGCGGCGCCGGTGGCCGGATCCAGTTTGGTGAAGCGGCCGTTGGCGTCGGTGGAGATGGCAACTCCGCGGCAGGTCTCCTCATCGACGCGGATGACGCCGGCGTCGTCGGGCTGGGCCAGGGCGGTGCCCCCGCGCACGAAGCGGTCGTACTGGTCGGTGACCCAGGCCGTGGAGGCCTGATTGGGACTGGTGACCACGGCGCGCACCTGCTCGGTGAGTTCGGCGGCACTGCCGGGGCGCTCCAGGCGGTCGGTGGAATCGGCGTTGAGGGCGTCCTGCCAGGCGGGCCGGGCGTAGGGCCGGTTGTAGGTGGGGCCCTCGTGGGCCACGGTGCGCGGGTCGACGTCGACAATGCGCTCCCCGAAGTGGTCGATGGTCAGGCGCCCCGAGCCGTTGACCTCGCCGATGACGGCCGCCTCGACGTCCCACTTGTCAATGACCGCCATGAACTCCTCGAGCTTGTCGGGGGAGACGACGGCCATCATGCGCTCCTGGGACTCGCTCATGAGGATCTCACCAGCGGTGAGGGTGGGGTCGCGCAGCAGCACGTTCTCCAGGTCCACGTGCATGCCGCCGTCGCCGTTGGAGGCCAGCTCGGAGGTGGCGCAGGAGATGCCGGCCGCCCCGAGGTCCTGGATGCCGAGCACCAGGCCGGCGGCGAAGAGCTCCAGGCAGCACTCAATGAGGACCTTCTCCATGAAGGGGTCGCCCACCTGCACGGAGGGGCGCTTGGCGGGCATGCCGTCCTCGAAGGACTCGCTGGCCAGGATTGAGGCCCCACCAATGCCGTCCCCGCCGGTGCGCGCGCCGAAGAGGACCACCTTGTTGCCCGCGCCCGAGGCGTTGGCCAAATGAATGTCCTCGTGGCGCAGCACTCCCACGCACAGGGCGTTGACCAGGGGGTTCTCCTGGTAGGAGGAATCGAACTCGGTTTCACCACCAATATTGGGCAGGCCCAGGCAGTTGCCGTAGCCGCCCACGCCCGCCACCACGCCGTGGACGACGCGGGCGGTGTCGGGGTGGTCCACGGCGCCGAAGCGCAGCTGGTCCATGACGGCCACGGGCCGCGCCCCCATGGAGATAATGTCCCGCACAATCCCGCCCACGCCGGTGGCGGCCCCCTGGTAGGGCTCAACGAAACTGGGGTGGTTGTGGGATTCGACCTTGTAGGTCACCGCCCAGCCCTCCCCGATGTCGACCACGCCGGCGTTCTGGCCCATGCCGACCAGAAGGTGCTCGCGCATCTCCGGGGTGGTCTTCTCCCCGAATTGGCGCAGGTGGATCTTGGAGGACTTGTAGGAGCAGTGCTCGGACCACATGACCGAGTACATGGCCAACTCGGCGGCGGTGGGGCGGCGCCCCAGGAGGCGCTTAATGTCCTGGTACTCCTCGGCTTTGAGGCCCAGCTCCTTCCAGGGCATCTCGCGCTCGGGCGTGGCCGCGGCGTCGGCGACGGTGTCCGGGTGCTCGACGGGCATGGGCTGGGCGGTTGGCGCCATGAGTGCTCCTGACCGGGGATCGGGGTAGGCCAGCCTTGAGGATACCCGCCCCGCCCGGCGGTGCGCCGCCCGGTCCGGTTCCGGGGCGGCCGGGCCGGGGGCGACACGCGCCGGGTGCGCACCGGCCGCACGCCGCACCGCTCAAAGTGCTGCAAATAATAGGAATTCGGGGCACTATCGGTACATGAGAACAATCGATGTCGCACCGCTACGCCTCTCAGACCTTGAGAGCCATCTCGACGAGGTTGCTGTCCGTCGTCTACGCGGGGGCATTGAGGCCGGACGCCACCTGCTGGACGGGCGGACCGTGTGGACAGTGACGCCCAGTGCGTCGGCCGGGTCAGGGCCGGCTGAGACGGTGGCTCCGCTGGTGGGCTACGCCATTGGCCTGGGCATGGACGCCCGCTGGTTGACCCTGGACGCCCCCGCCGAATTCATCACCATTGCCGCCCGGCTCCACGCCGGCATCCACGGGGATCACGGCGACGGCGGCAAGCTCGGGGAGAAGCAGCGGGACATTTACGAGCACGTCATTGCCTCCAACGCCGAGAACGTGATGGACTCCGTACGCGAGGGCGACATTGTGCTGCTCCACGACCCGCCGACGGCGGGTCTCGCCAAGTTCTTCAAGGCCGCCGGCGCCGCCGTCGTCTGGCGCTGCCACCTGGGGACCGATAACGGCGGTGAGGCCGCCCACCGCGCCTGGGCCTTCCTGGACCGCTATCTGGAGGAGGTGGACCTGGTTGTGGTCTCACGGGAGGACTACCGCCCCCCGATTGTGGAACCGGAGCGCTGCGCGGTCATCGCCCCCTCGATCAACCCCGACAGCCCGAAGAACCGGGTCCTGGACCTTGACGACTCCTGGTCGGTGGCGCGCCTGTCAGGGATCTTCGCCGGAGAGCCGCCCTTCCAGGCGGTGCCCTTCGTGCGCGAGGACGGGCGCGCCGACGCCATCCGCGCCCTGGAGGGGATCCGCGGTTTCGGCCTGCCCGTGCCGCAGGGCGCGCGGGTGATCACCCAGGTCTCGCGCTGGGACTTCCTCAAGGGCATGAAGGAGCTCGTGGAGGCCTTCGCGCACCATGTGGCGCTGCTGCCCGTTGACGCCCACCTCCTGCTCGTGGGCCCCGACCCGCAGGGGGAGCGGGACGCCGAGGCGGTCCGGGTGTTCACCGACGTTATTGAACGGGCCGAGCTGCTGCCGGAGTCCGTGGCCTGCCGTGTCCATATTGCCGCCGTGCCCATGCGCGACCGGGAGGTCAACGCCACCATTGTCAACGCGGTTCAACGCGTCAGCGACGTGGTCACGCAGCGCTCGCTGGTGGAGGCCTTCGGACTGACGGTAGCTGAGGCCATGTGGAAGAAAGCGCCGGTGCTCGCCTCCGCTGTCGGCGGTATTCGGGTGCAGATTGATGACGGCGTCGACGGCTGCCTGGTGGACCCGCATGACGAGCAGGCGTGGGCGCAGGCCGCGGCGGATCTTCTGCTCTTCCCGGAGCGGGCCGCGGAGATGGGCAGGACCGCGCACGAGTCGGTGCGGCGCAGCTTCCTTCCCGACCGTCATCTTCAAGAGCTCATTGAGGTGCTCGCCCGGGTTCTGGAGACCGCCTAGACGCCTTTAATGCTCTCTGCCGGCCCCGGCCCCCCACTGTGATGGGGGCCGGGGCGGCGCCGCATTCGGGTCACTTGGCGCGCACACCGACGCGAGTTATCCACAGGTGCTGTCCACAGGAGTGTGCACAGGAGAGCGGAAAGCCAGTACGACGCCGTGGCGCCTGTGGGTAAGAGCCTGCGACGAAGACCTTCCCGGCGAGCGATTCTGATTGAAGACTCCGAGCGCGTCTTGCGCGCCCTATATCACATCGACCTTCGCGTGACCAGATCGTTGGCATAACAACGAAAGAACAAGATTTCTCACGGCGGGGGGCGGCATCGGGTCGGAAAGGGCGCTTCCGTTCGGCCGTTCTCACTACGTCATTGGCGCATTGCGGGCGGGCGCTGGAGACCCC
Source organism: Actinomyces oricola (assembly GCF_004104015.1). Lineage (GTDB taxonomy): Bacteria > Actinomycetota > Actinomycetes > Actinomycetales > Actinomycetaceae > Actinomyces > Actinomyces oricola. The sequence goes on from NZ_RYFV01000026.1 coordinate 23,607, forward strand.
GGCCACCCCAGGGGGGCGCCCCGCGGTTCTGGGGCGGAATACCCGGTACAAGGGCGTTCTGTCCACAGGCCGCCCCGCGGGCCTGTGGATTGCGGTCGTTGTCATTGGACGCCCCTCACGCCGACTCCGCACCGCCCGCCTGCACCGGCGGCAGGCTGCCGCTGCGGACGAGCTGCCGGTACCAGGCGAAGGAGTCCTTGGGCGTCCTGGTGAGGGTGTCGTAGTCGACCCGGACGATCCCGAAGCGCTTGGAGTATCCGTAGGCCCACTCGAAGTTGTCCAGGAATGACCACAGGAAGTAGCCGCGCACATCGGCACCGGCGTCGAGCGCCCTCCCCACAGCCTCGACGTGGTCCCGCAGATAGGCCACCCGGTGCGCGTCATGGACCCTACCGGCCACAGGAACGTCGTCGTAGGCGGCGCCGTTCTCGGTGACAATGAGCGGGAGTCCCGGGTAGCGCTGTGCGAGCGAGGTCAGCAGGTCGGTGAGCCCGCTCGGGTCGACGCCCCACCCCATCGCCGTCAGAGGCGGAGGTGGCGGCAGGAACTCCACGTCGTCGCAGCCAACCCACGGAGAGGCGCTCCCCGCCCCGTGCCCCCCGGAGCCGCCGGGGGCCGCGCCCTCCTGCCGGCGCCGTACCGTGTTCGGGGAATAGTAGTTGACGCCGAGCACATCCACCCCGGCATGCGCGGTCTCCAGGTCGCCGTCCTGGACGAAGCCCCAGTCGGTGACACCCCGGGTGAGGCGGAGCAGCTCGGCGGGGTACTCGCCCCGCAGGAGCGGCCCGAGCCAGATCTCGTTGCCCACGAGGTCAATGGCGTCAGCGGCCGCCACGCAATCGGCGTCGGCCGGGTCGGCCGGGCGGACCACGTGGAGGTTGAGGGTGACGGACACCGTCGCCCGCGCGCCCAGCGCCTCCCGCAGGGCCCGCACGGCCAGGCCGTGGGCCAGGTTGAGGTGGTGGGCCGCGCGCAGGGCCGTCTCGGGCTCGCACCGGCCCGGGGCGTGGACCCCTGAGGCGTAGCCGAGGAACGCCGAGCACCAGGGCTCGTTGAGGGTGGTCCAGGTGTCCACCAGATCGCCGAAGACCTCGGCGCAGGCGCGGGCGTAGCGGCTGAAGGCCAGGGCGGTGGCCCGCTCGGCCCACCCGCCGGAGGCCTCGAGGTAGGACGGCAGATCCCAGTGGTACAGGGTCACCACCGGCGCGATGCCGCGGCAGCGCAGGCCGGTGAGAATCTCGCGGTAGAAGGCGACGCCCTGGGGGTTGAGCACCTCGTCCGCCGTCGGGAAGAGGCGCGGCCACGCGATCGACAGCCGGTAGGCGCCCACACCGAGGTCCGCGAGGAGATCGAGGTCCTCCTCCCACCGGTGGTAGTGGTCGCAGGCCACTGCGCCGGTGTCCCCGTTGAGGACGCGGCCGGGCGTCTCGCTGAAGTCGTCCCAGATGCTCCGGCCGCGTCCGCCCTCATGGGCCCCGCCCTCGATCTGGTAGGAGGCGGTCGCGGTCCCCCAGAGGAACGAGGTTGGGAAGGCCCGGCTGCTCGCCGGCGTCGTGCCCGTCGTGTCTGTCATGTGTCTCTCCTTAGTGCCGTGGACGGATCGGTCGGGGTCCTCGACGACGGCGGCGCCGAGGATCCCGGGGTTCGTGGCGCCGGGTTCAGGGTGCGGCCGGCGAGCGGATGTCCTCGTAGAGCGCCAGAGCCGCGGCCCCGATCGCCGCTGCGGTCGAGCCATTGGGCGAGAGCCGCACGGCGACTTCGTGGATCGTCCGCGCGTAGGACATGGTGCGGATCTCGGAGGCGATGACGGGGAGGTAGATCGGAGCCGCCACGGCAATGGACGGGCCGGTGAGGATCACGGCGTCCGCGTCGACCACGTTGACCACGGACCGGACGGCGACCGCCAGGACCCGCGCCGACTCGGTCAGGAGGCGCTCGGCCTCCGGGAGGCCCCGGCGCGCCGCTCGGGCGACCGCGGCGAAGTCCGCCTCCACCGACCCGTGGGTACCCACCTCCGCCCCGAGACCGGCGGCGCGGGCGAGCGCGGGCCGGCTGATCGCGGCCTCGACTACGGCCCACGGCCCGGCCACGGCCTCGACGCACCCCTGCGCACCGCACACGCAGCGCGGCCCGTGAACGTCCACGCACACGTGGCCCAGCTCACCGGCGTTGCCGGACCCGCCCTGGACCACCTGCCCTTCCATGAGCAGTCCCGCGCCAATGCCGGCCCCGAGGTAGACGACGACAGCATCCTCCGTCTGCCCAGCGCTGGAGACCCACCACTCGCCCAGCGCTGCGGCGGTGGCGTCGTTGTCCACCACCACCGGGACACCGAGCGCGCGCTCCAGGTCCCCCCGGAGGCCTGCGGGGCGGTGACCGCGGTAGTCCTGCTGCCTGCCCGAGATCTGCCGGCGGTCAATGAGGCCGGACAATCCGACTCCCGCCCCGACGACGTCGGAGCGTGACAACCCCGCGGCCAGGAGGATCTCGTCGAACTCCTCGGTGAGACGGTCGACGAACTCGGCGGTGCCCGGATCGGCTCCGGTCTGCCGACGGGTCATGGCAAGCACCGAGCCGGTGAGGTCGGTGACGACGAGGACCGCTCCGGAGTGCCCCACCTGGATCCCCACGGCGAAGCGCGCCTCGGGCACGACGGAAATGAAGGTCCGGGGCTTGCCGCCGGTGGAGGGCGCCCGGCCCGACTCCGCCACCAGCCCGTCGGCGAGGAGCTGACGCACGGTGGTAGAGATGGTCGCCGCAGTGAGTCCTGTCCGCTCGGCCAGGCCGGCTCGACTGACCTGGCCCGCCGCCCTCACCAGGTCGAAGACGAGCGACCGGGTGTCAGAAGTCCGCATGAGTCATCCTTTCCTGAAGTAGGTAGTGGTCCGGTCGGGCGTTAGACCTAGAATCTCCCGGTACCAGGCCAACAGGCCCATTCTTCAGGAGGCGGACGCCGTGCAGGCTCGCAGCGCCGCCCCGATCATCCGAGGACTTAAGACCATGTCCACAGCACGCAGCGGGACCAGTCGATGGGGGCTGGTCCTGGCCCGCCCCCCTCACCTGCTCATCTCCGAGCCCTTCTACACCGAATTCGTCGACGGCGTCGAGGAGGCCTTCCTCGGGACTGGGGCCGTGCTCGTGGTCCGCCTCGTCACGAGCACGGCCAAGGAACTCGACGTCTACCGGGATTGGGCGACCACCGGGTTCGTGGAAGGCGTCCTGCTCGTCAACGCCCAGGCCGACGACCCTCGGCCGGCGCTTCTGCGCGAACTCGGGCTCAAGGGCGTCATGGCAGGAGCCGAGGAGCCGGTTCCAGGGCTGGGGTGTGTCCGTGCGGCGAATGCGACCCCGGCGTTCGCCGTCATCGAGCGGCTGGCCGGCATGGGGCACACAGTGGTGGCCCGGGTGAGCGGCCCGCGTGCGCTCCAGCACACGCGAGTCCGTGACGAGGCCTGCCGGCGGGCGGCCGAGCGCCACGGTGTCGATCTGTCGATCATTCCCGGCGAGTACACGGCGAAGTCGGGTGAGGAGGCGACCCTGTCCCTCCTGACCCGCACGGACCGCTCCCGGCCCACCGCCATCGTCTTCGACAACGACACCATGGCGCTCGCCGGCCTGCACAGTGCCGGGGAGGCCGGCATCGCCGTCCCCGATGAGCTGAGCATTGTCGCTTGGGACGACTCCCCCGCCTGCGAGCTCGCCAACCCGCCGATCGCGGCCGTCGCGGTGGACGTGCACGAGTTCGGGCGGCTGGCCGGGCAGTGCGCCCTCACCGAGGACCCGGCAAGCGCCCCGGTGCTCTCCGAGCCGCCGTACCACTGGATCCCCCGGGCCTCCGTAGGAGCGGCCCCGGGGCGCTGACTCGGAGCGGACCGGCTCGGGGGGCGCCGGTGGGGCCCCCGTCCGGTCCCGCCCCTGACCGGCGTTCATGCCAGGGACTCGCCCCCAGGGTGCAGGAGGTGGTTGGCCGTGCGCAGGACGGGCCACCTCGTCAGCGCCGAGGGATCCTCCAACCGCCCGGAGGTGACGCGGAACGACACGTCCTCACCGGGCAGGAGGTCCACGAGCATCTCGTCCACCGCGGCGCCCGGAGCCACCTGGTCGGGGTCAACCGCGAGGTCCCTGAGGAGGGAGCGGGCTCGGACCCTGACCTCGTACCCGTCCGGCTGCTCCAGGACGCGGGCGTCGTAGGCGGGTGCCGGCAGGCCCGCCTCGACGTCCTCGTGGCGGAAGCAGACCACCCGCGGCGCGCCGTCGGCCTCGGCGACCACGAAGGAGTCCGGGTCGTCGTCCTCGGGCAGGATGACGGCGGTCGCGCCTGCGACCGGGACGTCGATCCTGCGCCCCTCGTCCCATGTCACGCCGTCCCCATGACGTCGTCCGCGCCCCACGCGGACCACTGCCCGCCACGGCTGCGGAAGGTCGTTGACGGCGCTCAAGCGCAGGGTCCCGTCCCCGACCCGCTCCAGGACGAGGGCGCGGTCCGCGTGCGCCCGCCGCAGGGCGAACCAGGCGGGCTTGCGGACGCCGTCCCCGTCCACCACGGCCCAGGAGATGACGGGCCAGCAGTCGTTGAGCTGCCAGACGATCGTCCCGGTGCACACCGGCTGCAGGGAGCGCCAGTGACGGACCCCGAATGCGACCGCGCGCGCCTGGTTGAGTTGCGTGGCCCAGTGCCACCTGCGGATGTCCGTCGGCTCGGGCAGGTGACCGGCGAGCCCCTGGCTCAGCTTCCTGGCGCCGTCCTCGGCCTTCTGGTGGACGGCGAGCTGGTCGCCGTCGGGGGCCAGGGGCGCATCGTGAACGGAGCGGACCAGGGTGGACCACGCCATGGGGCCCGCAAAGCCGAACTCTGAGGCGAACCGGGGCGTCCAGGCGGCGTACTCCCGGTAGTCCTTCTCGTTCCACACGTCCCAGATGTGGGCGTCACCGGTCGCCGCCGCGTTGGGTGCGTCGCCGAGGTCCGGTGAGAAGGGGCTGTTGGGAATGTAGGGCGTGGCCGGGTCCAGCTCGGCGACGATCCGGGGAAGCAGGTCCCGGTAGTACCCCTCGCCCCAGGTACGCTCCCCGACAAGCCCCTTCATCCAGCCCCACTCGTGGTAGGCGGTCTCGTCCTCGTTGCCGCCGCACCACATCACGAGTGAGGCCCGGCCCGCCAACTGGCCGACCGCCTCCCGGGCCTCGGCCTCGACGCTGCCCCGCATCCACTCCTCCTCCGGGTAGGTGGCGCAGGCGAAGAGGAAGTCCTGCCACACCAGGAGCCCGAGCTCGTCGGTGGCGTCGTAGAAGTCCTCGCCCTCGTAGAGGCCGCCGCCCCAGACCCGCACCAGGTTGCAGTCGCAGTCGATCGCGTCAGCGAGGGCGGCGCGATAGCGCTCGCGGGTGATCCGGGTCACGAACACGTCGTCGGGGATCCAGTTGACCCCCTTGACCAGGACGAGGCGGTCATTGACCGCGAGGCGCAGCGGCGTGCCGTGCTCATCGGGTTCCATGTCGAGCTCCACCCGGCGGAAGCCGAGGCGGCGGCTCCAGACCGTCTGGCCCTCCAGGCTGAGGCTCGCCTCGTAGAGCGACTGATCCCCGTAGCCGCGGGGCCACCACGGTGAGACCTGCGGGACCTCGACCTCAAGCTCGACGGTCCGCCTCCCCTCGCCCGTCACGGCCGCCGTGGTGGTGCGGCCCGCCACGGTCATGGTGAGCTCGGCCGGGGGCGCCCCCGGATCGCGCAGGACGCCGACGGTGAGCCGGGCGACGCCGGTGGGCCGGGCGTCCGCGGCGCCCACAAGGTCGTTGTGGTTGAGGACGGAGGTGACGCGCGTACCCCGCCAGCGCTCGAGGCGTACGGGGCGCCACAGGCCCGCGGTCACGGCCACGGGCCCCCAGTCCCAGCCGAAGTTGCAGGCCATCTTTCGGATCTGGTTGTAGGGGTGGGCATTGACGTGCGGGAGCGGGCCGTGCTCCCGCTCGCGCTCCTCGGCGGTCTCGAGGGCCGACTCGAAGAGCACCTCGAGTTCGTTCCCGCTGTCCTTCACCAGGTCGGTCACCTCGTAGCGCCACGTGAGGAACTGGTTGTCCGGTTGGCCGAGGACCACGCCGTTGAGACGCACGGTCGCCACGGTGTCCACCCCCTCGAGGACGATCTCGAGGTGCTCGCCGTCCTTCGGGGCGGTCGTCGCGAAGCTGGTGCGGTACGACCAGCGGCACCGCCCGATCCAGGCGAGCTCGGACTCGTTGGCACCGTCGAGCGGGTCGTCGATGAGCCCGGCCGTTAGGAGGTCGGTGTGGACGCAGCCGGGCACTAGGGCGTCGATCCTCGCCGGCAGGTCGAGGCCGCTGGGCGCGGGCCCGCCGAGAAGGCTGAGCGTCCAGCCCTGGTCGAGCACGGTGGAGGTGGTCATGGTGTCTCCTCGTTGAGATGGTTCGGTTCCGGGGACCGTGTAGGTCATGGGGACTGCGAGCGGTCGGCCCCTGGTGCGGGCCGGCCGCCGCTCGACCGTGGTGGCGGCCGGCGGGTCACCTGGTCCAGGCGTCCCACCACAGGTCGGCGATGAGGGCGTGCCCCAGCATCGTGGGATGCACCCCGTCCAGGGCGACGCGCGAGGGGCTGGTGAGTGCCGCGAGCCGGGTCATGGGCTCCTGGAGCCGGACCAGGCGGGAGCCCGTGTCTGCTGCGAGGCGCTCGATGGCGGCGGCGCGCGGGCCCAGGTCCCCCTCCCAGTCCCGGTCCTCCCCGGGCGCCGGGAGCACGAAGGGGGATACGAGGACGGTCGTGGTGCCGGAGGCGGCCAGGGGCTCGATGAGCGAGCGGTACTCCTCCTCGAAGCGGTCCACGGGCGAGTCGAGGCCCGAGTCCACGTGGCGCCATGTGTCGTTGATCCCGATGTAGACGCTGACCGCGTCCGGTTCGAGGGCGAGGACGTCCTTCTCCCACCTCGCGGCCAGGTCGGCCAGGCGGTCGCCGCCGATGCCGGTGTTGAGGACCTCCAGGCCGTCGAGCCGCTCGCGGGCCAGCAGCGAAACGTACCCGGTTCCCAGGTCGTGGGGGTCGGCGGGATCCGCCCGTCCCCAAGCGGTGATCGAGTCCCCGGTGAGGACCAGCCGTTCACACATGGCTTGCTCCCCTCCCGGCGCCGCGCAGCTCGGCCAGGCGGCGCTCCGGATCTGGTGCCGCCTCGCGCAGCAATCGGGTGTAGGAGTGCTGCGGGTGGAGGATCACGCTGTCCGCAGGGCCCTGCTCCACAACCTCGCCGTGGTAGAGCACCATGATCTCGTCGGAGAAGTGTCGAGCGGTGGCCAGGTCGTGGGTGATGTACAGGACGCCGAGCTCGTTCTCCTCCTGGAGGTCGGCCAGCAGGTTGAGGACGCCGAGGCGGATCGAGACGTCCAGCATTGAGACCGGCTCGTCGGCGATGAGGATGCCCGGGTCTGGTGCCAGCGCGCGGGCGATGGCGACGCGCTGACGCTGGCCCCCGGAGAGCTCGTGCGGCTTGCGCTCGGCGTAGTCCTCGGCGGGGTCGAGGCGCACACGGCGAAGAAGGTCGAGGACCCGTTCCTGCACATCGCTGCGGGACATGCCCCGGTGGTGCAGCCTGACGGGGCGCGCCAGGTGGTGACCGATCGAGTGGTACGGGTTGAGCGAGGCGAACGGATCCTGGAACACCATCTGGACGGTGCCGCGGTAGGCGGCCAGGCGCCGCCCGCGCCGGCCCACGGCCGTTCCGTCGATGAGGATCTCGCCGGACGTGGGCCGCTCCAGTTGCAGGAGCAGCTTGGCGATCGTCGACTTCCCCGAACCGGACTGGCCGACCAGGGCGACGGTCTTGCCCGGGACGAGCGAGAAGGAGACATCGTTCACCGCCCGGAGCGTGCTGGTTCGCAGCCCGTTGCGCAGGGTGTACTCCTTGACGAGGTGCCTGGCTTCCAGGACTGTCATGACTCCTCCTTGGTGTGGGTGCGTCCGGTTCGCACGAAGGCGCCCCGCTCCCCCGTCAGCGATGGGAAGGATGAGAGCAGCCGCTTGGTGTACTCGTGCTGTGGCCTGGTGTAGATGTCGACGGCGTCCGCCAGCTCGATGACCACGCCGTTGCGCATGACGGCGATGCGGTCGGAGATCTCCAGGAGCAGCGGGAGGTCGTGCGTGATGAAGATGACCGCGAAGCCCAACTCCTCCCTCAGGCGCGAGATCTCCCTGAGGATCTCCCTTTGGACCACCACGTCGAGCGCGGTGGTGGGCTCGTCCATAATGAGGATCTGGGGTTCGAGGGCCAGCGCCATGGCGATCATGACGCGTTGACGCATGCCCCCGGAGAGCTCGTGCGGATAGGCCTGAAGCCGGTTGCGGTCAACGCCCACGCTCTCGAGGAGCTCGGCGCAGCGCGCGCGCCGGTCCTCCTTGCTCATCTCCGGCCTGTGGGTCCGCAGGACGTCGTCGAGCTGGGTCCGGATGGACAGGACCGGGTTGAGGGAGTTCATGGCCCCCTGGAAGACCATTGCGACCTTGTCCCAGCGCACGGCGCGCAAGTCGGCGCCTGAGAGCGCCGTGAGGTCGATGTCGTGGCCCTCGCGGGAGTGGAACACGGCGGCCCCACAGACCCGGCGCGCCGGCGGCTTGAGCAGCTGGATCGCCCCGTAGGCCAGGGTCGACTTGCCACATCCGCTCTCGCCCGCCAGGCCGAGGATCTCGCCGCGGTGGAGCGTGAGGGTGACGTCCTTGACCGCGTGCACGGGCGGGTCAACCTCGTAGTCGATCGTCATGCGCTCTAGGCTCAGGACGGGGCTACTCGCCACGGTGCGCGAGGATGCTGACCGAGTGCGGTTCGCGGTGCTCATGCGACTGCCTCCTCGATGCGGGTGGTGGACGGCGCTGCGGCACGGGGCGCCTTGCGGCGTTTGCGGGCGGCGGTGGTTGCGGTTCGCAGCTTGGGGTTGATGGTCTCGTCGATCGAGAAGTTGATCATGGACAGTGCGGCGCCGAAGAGCGCCAGCATGAGCCCCGGTGGAACGAACCACCACCACGCGCCGAGTCGGAGCGCCAGGCCGTTTTGCGCGAAGTAGAGCATGGTGCCCCAGGTGAAGGTGCCGGAGGCCCCCAGCCCGAGGAAGGACAGGCCGGCCTCACCGAGGATTCCGGAGATGATCGCGAAGACCACCTGGGAGGCGAGCAGCGGGATGAGGTTGGGGAGGATCTCCACAGCGAGGATGCGCCACCGCTTCTCGCCGGCGACCTGCGCGGCCAGCACGTAGTCGCGGTTGCGGACGCTGAGTGTGAATCCGCGCAGGACCCGGGCGGAGCCCGCCCAGCCGGTGATGGCCAGGATGAAGGCGACCAGCCAGATGCTCTTGTCGGAGACGTAGGAGGAGATGACGATGACGAGCGGCAGGCCGGGGATGACGAGCATGACATTGCTGAGCAGCGAGAAGGCGTCGTCGAGCCAACCGCCGGCGAAGGCGCCGACTACGCCGAAGAAGGCCGAGAGCACCAGGGTGAGCACCCCGACGACGACCCCGATGGTGAGCGATCCGCGAGTGGCGTACGCGAGCTGGGCGAATACGTCCTGACCGGTCTGGGTGGTCCCCAGGATGAAATCGGAGGACGGAGGGGTCATGGCGATGTCGCGGACGGTCGAGGGGTTTCCCACGACCAGGGGGCCGACCGCGCCGAAGAGCACGGTGAGGATGACAATGGTGGAGCCGATGGCGAGCTTCGGTGTGAGGCGCGGACCGCGGTGACGGCGCGGGCGGCTCTGATCCGGTTGGGTACTGAGGCTGGTGGTCATGGGTGCTCCTTCAGGACCGAGCGCGTGTGCGGGGATCGATGACGCCGTAGAGGAGGTCCACCACGAGGTTGGCCCCCAGTACGGACAGGGTGATGACCAGGAACACGCCCTGCATGAGTGAGTAGTCGTTGTTGTTGACGGCCTGGAACAGCGCCGTCCCGATCCCGGGGTAGGAGAAGACCTGCTCGGTGACGATCGACCCGGCGACGACGAATCCGAGCGAGATGGCGAAGCCGGAGATGGACGGCAGCACGGCGTTCCGTGCGGCGTACCAGGTGCGGATCCGCCGTGGTGTGAGCCCCTTCGCCTCGGCCGTGAGGATGTAGTCCTCGGATATGGTCGAGACCATCATGTTGCGCATCCCGAGCGTCCATCCACCCACGGAGGAGATGACGATCGTCAGGGCCGGCAGCGTGCCGTAGTACAGGACGGATTGGATGAAGGGCCAGTTCCACCCGATCTCGACCCCGTAGACGTCGTAGCCGCCGTGGAGCGGGAAGACGTGCCACAGGCTCCCGAAGATGAACAGGAGGATGAGTGCGAGCCAGAAGTAGGGGACGGACTGGAGCATGGTGAGTCCGGGGATGATGTTGTCCAGCCAGGAGCCCCGCTTCCACCCGGCGATCGTGCCCAGGCCGATTCCGAGGAGGAAGGAGATGAATGTGGCCAGGCCGATGAGGCCCACCGTCCACGGCAGCGTCTGGGAGATCACCTGGCCGACGGGAGTCGGGAAGTAGGCGACCGAGACGCCGAGATCGCCGTGAGCGAGCTGGCCGAGGTAGCCGATGTACTGCTGCCAGATGCTCTGACTGCTGTCGGCCCCGAGCAGGGCCTCCACCGCGGACCGCGTCGCCGGGGAGACTGGGCCCTTGGCGGCCAGCCGTGAGACCATAATGTCCACCGGGTTGCCGGGAAGCATGCGGGGGATGAGGAAGTTGAGGGTCACCGCCGCCCAGAGGGCGATGACGTAGAAGCCGATTTTTCGAATGAGGTACCGCATCGTGGAGCCTTCCGTGTGTCCGAGTCGTGACCGGGTGGGCCGGGCCGTTGAGTACCGGCCCACCCATGTGCGTCACTCGACCGGCTTGACCTTTCGCAGGATGATGCCGCAGTCCCAGGCCTTCCAGGAGGCGGGAAGCGCGTAGAGATCCTCCTCGCTGGGCCATCCGGTGAACCGCGAGTTGTTGAACTCGGTGAGCAGCGAGTTCACGTAGATCGGGATGTAGGGGATGTCCTCGACGAGCCGGTCCTGGATCGTGGCGTAGGCCTGCTTCTGCGCCTCGACGTCGTTGGTGATGGCCGCGGCCCGGATGGCCGCGTCGACGTCGGCGTTCGAGTAGCGCCCCACGTTGCCCGCGGAGGTGGACTCGCCCACGGGCACGGTATTGGCGGAGTTGAGCTTGGGGTTGTAGGTGAAGTACGGGTTAGTCGAACTCCCCAGACCGATTGAGTCCAGCGCCAGCTGGTAGTTTCCCGTCAACTCGGCCTGGTTCCACTCGTTCCAGGAGACCTGGCTGGGCTTGAGTTCGATGCCGACCTTCGCGAACTGCTGGACGAGCGTGTCGTTGAGCGAGATGTAGTCCGACCAGCCGGTCACGGTGATCACGGTCATGGAGAGGCGCTCCCCGTCCTTGACCCTCACCCCGTCGGCCCCCATGGTCCAGCCCGCCTCGTCGAGGATCTGGTTGGCCTTGTCCGTGTCCGCGGTCTGAGGGACCTCGCGATTGTCGGCGTTGGCGATCCAGTCCGAGTCGCGCTCCGCCAGGAGCAGCGTGGGCGAGGCCACCCCGGCGAACCCTCCTCCGGCGAGCTTGTTGAGCTGGGTCCGGTCCATGGCGTAGTACATCGCCCGGCGCACCGCCGGGTCCGTCTGAGGGCCGGTGCAGCCGAGCTCCGCGTTGCTCGCCGTCATGAGGCAGGTGGTCATGGTCGGGGTGTTGATGTAGCTGAGCTCCTTCTTGGAACCGACGATGGTGTCGATGCTCGGCAGGTAGGCGCTCATCCAGTCCACCTCGCCGGCGGTGAGGGACGCGCTCGCGGCGTCGGCGCTCTCCAGGGAGATGTACCGGACCTCCTTGACGGCGGGCTCCCCGTCCCAGTAGGTGGGGTTGGCCTTGAGCGAGTAGCTCTGCGAGGACATCTTGTCCAGGGTGAACGGCCCGGTGCCGACCGGCGCCTCGTTGGTGAAGGTGGTGGGGTCGTCCACGTCCTTCCACAGGTGCTCGGGCACGATGCCCTGGCCGCCCAGGACGTCCGGCTCCTGGGTGAAGGAGGGCTCGGGGAAGGTGAGGACCACGGTGGCATCGTCCGTGGCCTCGGCGGTGGCGCTCAGCCCGGAGGTGTTGAGGGCCGGGGTCTTCTCAATGAGGTTGAAGGTGAAGGCGACGTCGGCGGCGGTGAATGGCTCACCATCGCTCCACGTCACCCCTTCGCGCACGGTGATCGTGAGCTGCGTGCCGTCCTCGTTCCAGGAGAAGGTCTGGCCGAGCTGGGGCTCGGGATCCGCACCCGTGGCCAGGTTGTACCAGAAGAGGGGCTCGAAGATGAGGCCGCGCGTGGGCTGGAGCGCAGTGGCGGAGAACGGGCTGAAGTTGGTGGTGATGGTTCCGGTGGCACCGTTGAAGATGGTGAGGACGGAGCCGGAGCCAGACGAACCGCTGCCGGAGCAGGCCGTCAGCGCCAGCGCCGTGGCTGCGGCCGTGGCTGTGGAGGCCAGGAACGCCCTGCGCCTCATCGGGATGTCCAAGAGTTTCACGACGCGTCTTCCTTCCTTGTCGCCACCTTTGGCGAGATTGAGAATGCCGGGCCTTCGTCGCGTTGCACGACCCGGCGGTCCCACGGGACGAGTCCCTGCAACCACGACTAAGTTAACTTACCTACTTAAGTAAGTCCAAGGGACGTTTGACCTAAATATGGATCGAGGTGACTGTGAGCCGCTATTGGGCGCACCCGTCGCATCAGCGCACGGCCGGCCCGATGACGCAGCGCTCACCACCGCCGGCAGGGGCAGCGGTGGCGAGAGCGCCGGGGCGCGCGCTCGAGCGCGCGGACGGGAGGCGACGGACGCGCCTGCTCAGACGGCGAGCAGCGCGCTCATGGCGGAGCGGAAGATCCTCAGCCCATCGGTGCCCGTGCGGGGACCGGTGGCGGAGTCGGGGCCGAAGCCGGCCTCGACCGCGTGCTCGGGGTGGGGCATGAGGCCGACGACGTTGCCGCGCTCGTTGCGCACGCCGGCAATGTCGTGGGCGGAACCGTTGGGGTTGCCGCCCAGGTAGCGGAAGACGACCAGGCCCTCGCCCTCGAGCCGGTCGAGCTCGGCGGGTGAGGCGATGAAGTTGCCCTCCCCGTTCTTCATGGGGACGACGATCTCCTCGCCGGGCGCAAAACCGGCGGACCAGGCCGTGCTGGTGGATTCCACGCGCAGGCGCTGCTCGCGGCAGATGAACTTCTGATGGTCGTTGCGGATGAGGGCGCCGGGCAGGAGGTGGGCCTCAGTGAGGATCTGGAAGCCATTGCAGATGCCCAGGACGGGCATGCCCCGCCCGGCCGCCTCGACAACCGCGTCCATGACGGGGGCGAAGCGGGCAATGGCGCCACAGCGCAGATAGTCCCCGTAGGAGAAGCCGCCGGGGACGACGACGGCCTCCACCCCGTGAAGGTCGGCATCCTTGTGCCACAGGGCCACGGGCTGGGCCCCGGCCAGGCGCACGGCGCGAGCGGCGTCGACGTCGTCGAGCGTGCCGGGGAAAGTAATGACCCCAATGCGGGCGTCCAGGCTCACGGCTCAGGCCTCCTCGTCGGCCCGCACCGAGACAACGTCCTCAATGATCGGATTGGACAGCAGCGTCGAGGCGGCCTCGGCGGCGGCGGCCAGATGCTCCTCAGTGACCGGCCCCTCCACGCTCAACTCGAAGCGGCGCCCCTGACGCACGGCCGTGAACTGGTCGAATCCAAGCCGGGGCAGGCTCCCGACGACGGCCTTGCCCTGCGGGTCAAGGATCTCGGGCTTGGGCATGACCTCAACGACAATGCGTCCCATCGGTGCTCCTGGGGTGGTGGGAGGGCGGCGCCTCGTACTCTACCCGCAGGGCTCCTGCGGCTGCGCATTGCTCCGCATCGGGCCGGCCTGCCCGGGAAGTCGGCGTCCCCCGCCGGCGCCGGTCACGGGTCTCCATTGCCGAAGAGCTCGTCGGTAGTCACGGCGTCCCCCGCCGGCGCCTGGAACAGGCGCCCTCACATGGCGCCCAGCCAGTCGCCGGCCAGGCGGATGGCAATGATCCCGCCCAGGGCGAGTACGCCGGTGGCCAGGAGCCAGACGGTGCCGAGCACCAGGGCGATGACGGCGCAGACGACGGCGGCCGCCAGCATGAATCCGCCCACGGCCCCGGCGACACCGGCCGGGGCGTGCAGAGACTGGTCGAGGGTGGAGGTGCCCATAATGGGCGTTGGCCCGGAGTCGACCACGGCGTACCCGCCTTGGCCGTCCCCGGGGCCGCGGCGGTCTCCGGGGCCGTCCCCGACGGCGCCCTGGCCGGGGGTGCCGGCTGCCAGGAGCCGCCCGGACGTGTCGGCGTCCAGCAGGTGGTGCGGGTCAACGACCTCGACGACGCCAGTGGTGAGGCCGGCGGCGGCGTCCAGGGCGGTGGGCGTCCAGCGGCGCTCCTCTCCTTTGACGGGGGTTCCGCCGGCCCAGGCGAGGTAGCCGGCGGCGGAGACCAGGCCCGCGCCGCCGAGGACCGCCAGCAGCCACGGCGGGACCCAGGGGTGCCCGGCGTCGGCGGCCCGGGCGAGGTTCATGGCCGACCAGGTGGCCAGGGCCAGGCCGGCCAGGGCGAAGACCACTCCGCCGAGGCGCTGGCGCCACACGGCAGCGGGCCAGGGGGTGCGACTCCGGCGACCCGGGGCGGGCCCGGCGGAGGCCCGGTCGCGTCTCACGCCCCAGTCCGTGGCCGGGCCGGGGGCGGTCCAGCCGCGAGGGCTTTGCGCATCAGGGGCCCGGGTGGGCGCACCCGTCCAATCGGCGGGAGGCGGCCCGGCAGTGGGGTGCGAGGAATCGCGTGGCCGGCCGCTCCCCCAGTCCAGGTCGGGGTCGACGGCGCGCGCGGCCGCACCCGTGGGGGCGGGCCGGCTCTGGGCGGGGCGGGGGCCGCCCCAGTCGATGGGGCTCTCGCCCCGAGGGCGCCGGCTGTCGTCCGCGGACGCGGTCATGACAGCACCTGCATGAGGATGGTCGCCAGCCCGAGGGCGAGCAGCACGAAGCCGAAGGCCGCGCACAGGAGTTGGAGTACGCGCACCAGCGTCTCCCCGATGGTGGTGCCGGCCAGGTGCTCGTCGGCCAGGCGTCCGGCGCTGGTGGAGGCCAAGGTCGCCGTCACGGGCCCGGAGACAATATCGAGTGTGGTCAATTCGCGCCCGCCCGTGGAACCGGGGACGAATACCCCGGTGCCGGGCGTCCGCAGGAGCTCGGCACCTGAACGCACGGCCCCGGCCGTCTCGGTGGCCCCGGCGGCCCCGACGGCCCCGACGTCGTAGATGGCCCCGGTGGCCCCGGCTGTCCTGGTGGCTCCGGTGGCCCCAGCGGCCCCGACGTCGTAGACGGCCCCGGCGTCGCCGGTGGGCTGCGCCTGCGCGCCGGCGGGCCTGACCGCCGACTGCTGCCGCCGGCCTGCGGGCCCGGGATCGGGTGCGCCGCCTGCGGGCCCGCGGCGCTGGGCCAGGCGCGCACGGGTGCGTTCCAGGCGCAGGCGTGGGGCATTGACCACCAAGGAGCGGGCGGGGACGCGCAGGAGGGCCAGCATCCCGGCGCCGACGACCACGAGGGCCGCCCCGCCCAGCACGCTGGAGGCGCCCCGCACTCCCAGGGCCCCGGCCATGGCGGCGGACAGTGCCAGCACCGCGGCTAAAGCCCCCAGGGCCATGGCGATGAAGAACCCGGGCCCCGGCTGGAAGCTCCGTGTGGTCACCGGCGGGTGGACGCCGGTGGGCTGAGTCGGTGGGGTACTCACGGAGACGTCACCATCTCATAGCGCCAACGGGCGGCCGGTCAGGCGCTCGTAGGCCTCCAGGTAGCGTTCGCGGGTGCGCTGGACGACCTCGGCGGGCAGGGCCGGGGGCCTGGCGCCGCTGGAGCGGTCCCACCCGGAGTCCGGGGAGGTGAGCCAGTCGCGCACGTACTGTTTGTCGAAGGAGGGGGTGACCCGGCCGGGGGCCCACTGGTCGGCGGCCCAGAAGCGCGAGGAGTCAGGGGTGAGAACCTCGTCGCCCAAGACCGGCTCGCCACTGGCGCCGGCACCGAATTCGAATTTCGTGTCCGCCAGGATAATCCCGCGCTGCGCGGCGACCCGGGCGGCGCGGGTGTAAAGCTCCAGGGTGATCTCGCGCAGCTGGGCGGCGGCATGAGGCCCCACCATCTGAACCACGCGCTCAAAAGAGACGTTCTCATCGTGCTCGCCCAATCCGGCCTTGGCAGCCGGAGTGAAAATGGCCCCGGGCAGGCGCGAGGCCTCCATGAGGCCCTCGGGCAGGGGCACCCCGCACACCGAGCGGGACTCCCGATACTCCACCAGGCCCGAGCCGGTGAGGTAGCCGCGGGCCACGCACTCGACCGGGTACATCTCCAGGCGACGGCAGATCATGGCGCGCCCGCAGACCTGCGCAGGCACCTCCAGACTGACCAGGTGGTTCGGCACGACGTCGCTCAGCTGCTCCAACCACCAGACGCTCAGGGCGGTGAGGATCTTGCCCTTGTCCGGCACGGGAGGGGAGAGGATGTAGTCGTAGGCGCTAAGACGATCAGAGGCCACCACCAGCAGAACATCGTGGCCGGCCCAGGGCCCGACGTCGGCCGGGGCGTAGACGTCGCGGACCTTGCCGCTGGAGCGGTGTTCCCAGCCGGGCAGGGTGGGCGCCTCAGGGATGCCGGACGGGCTGGAGTCGGCTGTGCTGGAGCTGACGGGCTGGCTCATGGGTCCATCCTGCCACCGGGTTGCGGCACGGTGGGCGCCTCATCACGGCGTGACGGTAATGTGCCGGATGGTCCCAGTGCGCCTCCACCACTCCATGGTGAAGGAGGAGTGCGTGGAGCACAAGCTCTCAAGGTCGGCGCCAATATCTTTGTGGCGCCCCCAACCCACGGTTATGCGCGTGCCGTCCGCGAATTCGAGTTCAGCCCGTTCTGTGAAAGAGTTATGGGGGAGCTCCATTTTCGTGCATTGAGCAACCTCCACCGTGACCGGCCCTGAGACCTGGTCCATGACGACGTCGCGCACCTGGAACCCCAGTGCGCCCAGGACCACGGCTTGGAGCACAATGCCAATGACGAGCACAGCGGTCATGCCCTTGGCCGCCTGGCGGGGCCGCCTGGGCCGGCCGGCCCGGTCGTCCGCGCGGTCGCGGCGCCGCTGCTTAACAAGCAGATCCCAGGGCGGCAGGAGCAGTAGCGAGGCCAGTGCCGAGATGAAGACGAAGCAGGGCAGGGTCTGGAAGATGAAATAGGGCCACAGGGCGCTGGGTCCGTGCTGGGGGATGACGAACGCGCATCCGAAAAAAATAATGGCCGCCAGAATTCCGCCGAGGAAGGCACTGACGAATAGCTTGGATGGGAGCGTATCGATCTCAGAGTCAATAATGTCGTCATCTTCGGGGCCATCACCATCAGCCGTGTTCGTGGCGGCGCGGGATGAGGCGTCTGGGGCGCTGCTGCCCCATGCATCACCACCGGGTCGCGTGATGCCGTAGTCGCTGGGAGCGCCGTGGGCCAGTGGCTCAGCTGAGGTCTGACCGGGGCCCGGGGTGGCCCGGCGGGCCGACGACGGGCCGGTCGGGGGCGGGCCGACCGGGCCGGGCGAGGGTTGATCGACCCGGCCAGTCAGGGGCGGGCTGACTCGGCCGGTCGGGGGCGCAGCCGGGGGTTGAGGATCTGCCGAGGAGCCCAAAGAAGTGGGTCCCCCGAACGAGCCGATGGCCCGGTACTCGAAGGTCTCCATGGCGGGGATGCTGCCGGGTGCTCCCCCACCGCTGCCGGGGGCCTCTGCCCCCGCCCCGTTCCCTCCCGCGTCCTGTGGCGCGGCGCCGTCGCCGCCTGAGCCGGAGGCGTCATCGTCTTGCGGCTGCTTGTCCCACTTCGACGCGTTGCCGTACTCCGGATAGCTGCTCATATGCGCCTCCAGTGCAGTGCCGCCGGCTCGTGGTGGCGGCCCGCCGGGCGGCCGCTACCAGGCTCTTGATCATTCCCAGGAGCCGTGAGTGATAGGGGTGTGGATATGGCCGGCCCTTTCGCGGGAGCCGCATTCTTGTCCTGGCAGGGCCAGGGCCTCGAAGAGGCGGGGCTGACGGTCAGGGTCATGGCGCAATACTGCCACCAGCTCCCAGGTGGTGCCGGTGGCAGGAGGCTGCCGCCCGCGCCGGACCGTCGCGGCTGAATCGGGCCCCGCCGGCACCATGAACACCATGAACGAGGGGGTGAGGGCCCTCAGCGTCCGGCGGCGATGTCAGTGCGGTACTGGGCGCCGTCGAGGTGGATGCGACCCACCGCCTCATAGGCGCGCTCACGGGCGGCCTGGACTGTGGGGCCAACGGCAACCACGGACAAGACGCGGCCCCCGGCGCTGATCAGTGCGCCGTCGTCGTCCAGGGCGGTGCCGGCGTGCAGAATGTGGACGCCCTCAACGGCCTCGGCCTGCGAGAGGCCCGTAATCACTCCGCCAGTGGCGGCTGCGGCAGGGTATCCGGGGGCGGCGAGAACAACATCCACAGCACTGTCGGTCGACCAGGTCGGCTCGGGGACCTGGGCCAGGCGCCCGGTGGCGGCGGCGTGCAGTAGCTCGGGCAAGGACGAGGTCAGTCGGGCCAGGACCACCTGGGTCTCGGGGTCACCGAAGCGCACATTGAACTCCACCACGCGCAAGCCGTCGCGGGTCAGGGCCAGCCCGCAGTAGAGCAGGCCGATGAAAGCGGTCCCGCGACGGGCCATCTCGTCGATGACCGGCTGGGCAATGTGGTCGACCACCTGTTCGGCAATGTCGGCGGGAGCCCAGGTCAGGGGGGTGTAGGAGCCCATGCCGCCGGTGTTGGGCCCGGCGTCGCCGTCGCTGAGGCGCTTGAAGTCCTGGGCGGGGGCCAGGGGGCGGACCGTGGCCCCGTCACAGACGCAGAACAGGGAGATCTCGGGGCCGTCAAGGTAGTCCTCAACGAGAACACGCCCGCCCTCCTTGGCCAGGCAGGCCAGGCCGTGGGCGAGAGCGGCCTGGCGGTCGGAGGTGACGACGACGCCCTTGCCGGCGGCCAGACCGTCGTCCTTAACCACGTGCGGGGCCCCGAAGCGGTCCAGGGCGGCGGCGAGCTCCTCGGGCGTGGCGCAGGTGACCGCCTGGGCTGTGGGCACGCCGGCGGCGGCCATGACCTCCTTGGCGAAGGCCTTGGAGCCCTCGAGCCGGGCGGCCTCGACACCGGGGCCGAAGCAGGCGAAGCCCGCTTCACGCACAGCATCACCGACTCCCGCCACCAGCGGGGCCTCCGGACCAACAACGACGAGGTCGGCGCCCATCTGGGTGGCCAGATCCACCACCTCTGCGCTGGAGCAGGGGTTGACGGCGAAGTTGGTGGCAATGGAGGCCGTGCCGGGGTTGCCGGGGGCCACGACGAGCTCGGTGGTGGCGGGGTCGGATGCGAGGGCGCGGGCCAGGGCGTGCTCGCGCGCGCCGGACCCCAGAAGCAGGATCTTCACAGGCTCAAGCCTAGAGGAAGAGGTGGGTGAACGCGGGCGTCCCACGGACGACTGCGTTTGTAGCGGTGCCCCCTGGGCGAGGGCACCCGCCCGCGCCCGCTGATTGCACACAGTGCAGGCCCTCGGAGTCGTCCACCACAATCAGCACGGCGCCCCTGGCAGGAGTGCGCAGACTCCACTTCGCCTGACACTGGTACTGGCCGTACACAATCAGAGCCTGGGAGCCGAAGTCCGTGGTGCCGACGGCGTCGGTCACGCGCTGCAGGTCATCTGACGGCAGGAGGGCCGGCCACTCGTCCCACTGCACCTGGGAACTGAGGAGATTGGTGCCCTCGCTCGCGTCCTCCCTCCCGCCGGCGAACCGGGCGTGAGAACGAACCGCGGCGACGTCACCGGGCAGACCTCCCCGCCCGCCGTCGCCCCTGACCGGCGCTCGCGCCGCACGACCGACGCCCCCGGGGTGTCTCCCCCGGGGGCGTCGATCGTGCGGCTCAGTGATGGCTCCGTGTTGGCGCAGGGCCGGCCCGCGCCGATCTGGAGCCGTTCTCAGGCGCTCAGGCCTGGGCCTTCTTGGCGGCGATGCGCTCGCGGAACTTGGCCAGCTGCTCAGTCACGGCCTCGGGGAGCTTGTCGCCGAACTGGGCGAAGTACTCCTCGGTGCCGTCCATCTCAGCGGCCCAGGCGTCGGGGTCAATCTCGAAGAGCTTGGCCCAGGTGGCCTCATCCAGGTCCAGGCCCTCAAGGTTGAAGTCCTCGAACTTGGGGTAGCGGCCCGTCACGCCCTCGACGGCCCCGACCTCGCCGGCGGCGCGCTTGACGATCCAGTCCAGGACGCGCGAGTTCTCGCCATAGCCGGGCCACATGAACTTGCCGTCCTCGTCCTTGCGGAACCAGTTGACCTGGTAGACCTTCGGGAACTTGTCGCCCAGCTTGTCCTGCATCTCCAGCCAGTGGCTCCAGTAGTCGGCCATGTGGTAGCCGCAGAAGGGGAGCATGGCGAAGGGGTCGTGGCGCAGCGAGCCGACCTTGGCGTCCAGGGCGGCGGCAGTGACCTCGGAGGCCACGGAGGCGCCAATGAACACGCCGTGGGCGTTCTCGTACTGCTCGGCCACCAGCGGCACGTTCGTGGCGCGGCGGCCGCCGAAGAGGATCGCGTCAATCGGGACGCCCGCAGGGGCCTCCCAGTCCGGACAGATGATCGGGCACTGCGAGGCGGGCGTGGTGAAACGCGAGTTCGGGTGCGCGGCCTTCTTGCCGGCCTCGGCGTCGGCAGGGGTGTAGTCATTGCCCTGCCAGTCAATGAGGTGCTCGGGCAGCGGGGCGTCAATGCCCTCCCACCACACATCGCCGTCATCGGTCAAAGCCACGTTGGTGAAGATGGAGTTGGCCTTCATGGTCTCCATCGCCATCGGGTTGGTCTCATAGGAGGTGCCCGGGGCGACGCCGAAGAAGCCCGCCTCCGGGTTGATGGCGCGCAGACGGCCGTCCGGGCCGGGGCGCATCCAGGAGATGTCGTCGCCGATGGTCTCAACCTTGTAGCCCGGAATGGTGGGCTGGAGCATGGCCAGGTTGGTCTTGCCGCAGGCGCTCGGGAAAGCGGCGGTGACGTGGTACTGCTTGCCGGACTTCTCGTCGGTCAGGCGCAGGATGAGCATGTGCTCGGCCATCCAGCCGTCGCGGCGCGCCATCGTCGAGGCGATGCGCAGCGCGTAGCACTTCTTGCCCAGCAGGGCGTTGCCGCCGTAGCCCGAGCCGTAGGACCAGATCTCGTTGGTCTCCGGGAAGTGGGTAATGTACTTCTCCTCGTTGCAGGGCCAGGCGGTGTCCGCCTCGTGAGCGGCCAGCGGGGCGCCCACGGAGTGGACGGCCGGGACCCAGGTGCGACCCTCGTTAATGAGGTCCATGGCCTCCGAGCCCATGCGGGTCATAATGCGCATGTTGACCACGACGTAGGGCGAGTCGGTGATCTCAATGCCCAGCTGGGAGATCGGGCCGCCCAGGGGACCCATGGAGAAGGGGATCACGTAGAGAGTGCGCCCGGCGTAGGCGCCGTCGAACTTCTCGTTGAGAATCTTCTTCATCTCCGCCGGGTCGTACCAGTTGTTGGTCGGGCCGGCGTCCTCTTCCTTCTCCGAGCAGATGAAGGTGCGGGACTCAACGCGGGCGACGTCGCTGGGCAGCGAACGGGCCAGGAAGGAGTTGGGGCGCTTCTCGGGGTTGAGGCGGATGAACATGCCGGACTCGACCATCTCATCGGTCAAGCGGGTCCACTCCTCCTCAGAGCCGTCGCAGAAGTACACCGAGTCAGGCTTGCCGAGCTCCGCAATGCGGGTGACGAAGGCGATGACGTCCTCAGGAGCGTTGGCCGGCGCCGCAGCGCGGACGTCCTTCTCAGACACGGTCATATGGAGTCCCTTCTTTAGGGTTGTGTGCGACTCTCGATCGGTCAGGCCCCATCCTCCCCTAAGCCGGAGACACGGTCACGCCACCATAAGTCCCACATCAGGCCCGGCACAGGCGTACAATCCGGCGGTTTCTCGCCGAATCAGGCCGTTTTCGGGCAGCCGAATCCCTTGACGACCGCTGGTTCCGCCGTCAGTGAAGCAGGCCCGGTGTAGCGTCTAAGGATGCTCGCGACCGCGTCGACCACACCCCGCCGGCCCGCCGCGCTCCTGGTGGCCGCCGCCTGCCTGACCCTGGGCGCCTGCACCGCCCACATGGAGATGACGATCTCGCCGAAGGACAGCTACGACGTCGTCCTGGAGATGCGGGACACCACTGGGGAGGTGATAACGGCGGACACCGACTGCGCCAACTACGCCGATCCGGCGATCATTGGCGCCTCGGAGGGGACGAAGGTGACCTCCACGCCCATAGGCGGCGCCGGCGACAAGGACGGTCTGGGCTGCCTGGTCACTGTCACCGGGGTGAGCATCCCCCAGGCCTCCGAGGAGACCGACGGCGCCCTGGTAGTGCGCGACGGCGACCTCTACGTGGTCACCATCAGCGGATTGTTCCCCGAGGCGCCCCCGAGCACCGCGCAGCCCGCCGACGCCACCCCGGCCGCCGATAATGCCGCTAATGCCGATAATCCCGACAACGGGGCCACTCCGCAGGCCGGCGCCGCCCCTGGCGCCCCAACTGCGGGAGGAGCAGAGGCGACCCCCACCATCTCCCTGAACGCCATGGTCGACGCCCATCTGACCATCACCTTCCCCGGAGCCGTTGTCGATGCCGGGGGCGGGACTGTCTCGGGCTCCACGGTGTCCTGGGATGACGCGGACGTACTCTCCGACGGCGTAAGCGCTTCCGGCTACGCCACCGCCTCCCGCGGGCTGAGCCTCTGGGACCGCTTCGGGGGGTGGATCGCAGGGGCGGTGGCACTCGTTGGGGCCGCCGTGGCCTGGGCCGGTATCCGTAAGCGCCGCCGCCGCATCGCCGCCGGTGCCGCCCAAGAACGCCGCCGCCCCTGGGTCCGAAGAAGCCGCCGGCGGGCACGGGGGCGGGGGCGGGCCGAATCTCGCAAGCGGCGTCGTCGATCCTGACACTCCGGCATCGTGATCATGGTGCACGATGCCCCAGGGGCTCGGCAAAGTTGTTTCTATGGTGCTGTGACCAGGCGTGTTGCTTCTGATGGTTCGTAGGTGAGGTGTCGTAGTCGTTCGGCTATGGATGCGTGGGGTCCGTAGGTCAGGCGTATGAGGC
>NZ_RYFV01000027.1 GCF_004104015.1 Actinomyces oricola
CTACACCCCACCACCAGACGACACCGACCAAGCCGACAACCAGAGCACCAGCCAGACAATCGACGAACCCCAGCCGGCAACCACCGGCTCCAGATAAAACACCCTCCACAAAACCCAGGGCTTGACACCTGGGGGGTAAGACGGGTGCCTGGGCCTTCGCCAACCTCGGGGTCTTGGCGGCCCTCCTTATTGGCTTCCTGGGCCACCTGCTCTTAGGGCGGGCCCGTGTAACTGCCCAGGAGGCGGCTGCTTCTACGGTTTCTACGGTTGAGGAGGCTGGGGCATGAGCGTGGACATCCCCGGCCCGGGGCTGCTGGCCGCCTTAGCCGAGTCCGGGGGAGCGGCGGGGCCAGGGGCCGCCATGGAGGGGGCTCACCAGATTGCCCGGCGCACCGGGGCTGCGTCCCACGATCTGCTCGTGGTCCTGGGCTCGGGCGCCGCCAATGCCTTGCGCGGGTGGGGCGAGCCGGCTGCGAGCCTGCCGCTGTCCGACCTGCCGGGGGTGCGGGCGCCGTCGGCCCCCGGGCATGAGGACCGGCTCGACTCCTATGAGCGGACCGGTAGGAGGGTGCTCGTCGCCCAGGGCCGCACCCACCTCTATGAGGGGCATGGTCCGGCTGCGGTGGTGGCCTTGGCCCGGGCGGCCGCGGCGTCGGGCGTGCGTGGCGCAGTGCTGGTCAACGCCAATGGCTGCCTGCGCAAGTGGGGTCTGGGGGAGGTTGTGACCATTACCGACCATCTCAACCTCACCGGGGCCTCACCCTTTGAGGGCACGGTGTTTGTGGATGTGCGCGGCGTGTGGGACGAGGGGCTCGTGGCAGTGCTGCGGGACGTGACCCAGCGCGAGGGTACTTATGCGGCGCTGCGCGGCCCGGAGTACCAGACCGGGGCCGAGACCCGGATGCTGGCGCTTCTGGGGGCGGACTGCGTGGGCATGTCCACGGTCCTGGAGGCCATTGCCCTGCATCAACTGGGGGTGCGGGTGGCCGGAATGAGTGTCGTCTCTGATCTGTCCTTTGCCGAGCAGCCCACTGATCCGCAGGAGGTCGTGCGCCTGGCCGGCGCGGCTCACCGGACGCTGGCCACCGGCGTCGAGGCGGTCCTGGGCGCGCTGTGAGGTCGACGCCTCCATCTGTCTGCGTTCTCCTGGCGCCAGGAGAACGCAGACAGGGTGGGTGAAGGGCGTCCGGACCGTGGCGTCTCGCAGCCCCACCTCGTGGCGCACACGGGTGGGAAACAGGTGGGGAGGGGGCCGTGTCGCCATAGTGTGTCCCCGTGAACGGCGAGGAGATTATGGCGCGCAGCCATCAGGTGGCCCAGGAGCTGCCCGGCAGCACACTGGAGCGGCCCTTCGGGCCGAGCTGGGAGGTCTACAAGGTGCGCGGCAAGATGTTCCTGGCGATCAACGAGGCCGCCAGCCCCGAGATGGTTAACGTCAAGTGCGACCCGGAGGAGGCGCGGGCGCTGCGGGCCGCGCACGACTGGATTGCGCCGGGCTATCACATGAATAAGCGCCACTGGATCACCATGACGCCAGGGGAGGAGACCGACCCGATTCTCCTCCGCGAGCTCATCATTGGTTCCTATCTGTTGGTTGTTGCCGCCCTGCCCAGGGCTCGCAGACCCGTGGACCCCCTGCTCTACGCGCATGCCGCCGGCCTGGCCCAGTAGCGGTCAGGCCAGCTCCGTGGAGCCGGTAGGGCCGGGGTCGCCGCAGTAGGGCGGGATCGCCAGGGGCCGGTCCAACGGCAGTGGGCGCGTCGTATGCCGCTGCTGTGGCCGCTGTAGCCGCGGCGTCCGGGGCGGGGCGCGCCCGGGGGACGAACGGTAGCCTTGGCCGCATGGCACCCGAGACCAGTACCAGCGCGACCACGCGCACCGAGTCCGACTCCATGGGGACTATCGAGGTCCCCGCGAACCACTACTGGGGCGCCCAGACCGAGCGATCCCTGCACAACTTCGACATTGGCCGCAACACGTTCGTGTGGGGCCGTCCCATGATCAAGGCCCTGGGCATCCTCAAGAAATCAGCGGCCCTGGCCAACGCTGAGCTCGGCGAACTCCCGCAGGACATTGCCGACCTCATTGCCAGGGCGGGCGACGAGGTCATTTCCGGCGCGCTCGACGACGAGTTCCCCCTGGTCGTCTTCCAGACCGGCTCGGGCACGCAGTCCAATATGAACTCCAACGAGGTCATTTCCAACCGCGCCATTGAGCTGGCCGGCGGGACCATGGGCACCAAAACCCCCGTCCACCCCAACGACCACGTCAACCGCGGACAGTCCTCCAACGACACCTTCCCCACAGCCATGCACATTGCGGTCGTTCAGGAGTTGGCCGCCTTCTACCCGCGCGTCCTCCAGTTGCGCAACACCCTGGACGCCAAGGCCGAAGAGTTCGGCGACGTGGTCATGGTGGGCCGCACCCACCTCCAGGACGCCACCCCCATCACCCTGGGGCAGGTTTTCAGCGGCTGGGTCGCCCAGATCGACTTCGCCCTGGACGGCATTCGCTACGCCGACTCCCGGGCCCGCGAGCTCGCCATCGGCGGCACCGCGGTGGGCACGGGCCTCAACGCCCACCCGAAGTTCGGGACCTTGTGCGCGGCCAAGATTAGCCAGGAGACCGGCATTGAGTTCACGCAGGCCGGTAACCTTTTCGCGGCCCTGGGTGCTCACGACGCCCTCGTCCTGGTTTCGGGGGCCCTGCGCGTCCTGGCTGACGCCCTCATGAAGATCGCCAACGATGTGCGTTGGTACGCCTCCGGTCCGCGCAACGGCATTGGTGAGCTCCTCATCCCGGAGAACGAGCCCGGCAGCTCCATTATGCCCGGCAAGGTCAACCCCACCCAGTGCGAGGCCATGACCATGGTGGCCACGCAGGTCTTCGGCAATGACGCCACCGTCGGCTTCGCCGGCTCCCAGGGCAATTTCCAGCTCAATGTCTTCAAGCCCGTCATGGCCTGGAACGTCTTGGAGTCCATTCGTCTCCTGGGCGACGCCTGCGTCTCCTTCGACATCCACTGCGCCTACGGCATTGAGCCCAACCGGGAGAGGATCGCCCACAACCTGGAAACCAACCTCATGCAGGTCACGGCGCTCAACCGGCACATTGGATACGACAAGGCTTCCAAGATCGCCAAGAACGCCCATCACAAGGGTTTGTCCCTGCGCGAGTCCGCCCTGGAGCTCGGCTTCGTCACCGAGGCGGAGTTCGATGCCTGGGTGGTGCCCGTTGACATGACGCACCCCAGCGCCGCCAAGGACTGAATGCGGGTCCGTAATGGCACGTGGCGGCGCCCGGGATCCTGGTGGATCGGGGCGCCGCCGCACGTCTGGCCGGTCGGGGCAGCGCGGAATCCTAATGGAAGAGTGGGGCGGGCCTTGCGGCCGGGCAAGACCATTGCCCCGACCGACCCCTGACCGACCCCTGAGCGGCCTCGGGCGGGGCCGGTGTATTTCACAGGTTGAGCACAGGTGTTTCTTTTCGGGCTCCTCACTGCAGCGGCTGGGCTTACTGCTGAAGGCGCCGGCGCAAGGAAGGCGCAAGGAAGGAGAGAATCATGGCTGTCTCACGACGTTCCGTCCTCGGGGCTCTCCCCCTCGCCGTCCTGGGAACGGGCCTGGTGGCTTGCACCTCGCCGGGCGAGCCCGCCGATGGCCCCAGCACAACCGCGGCATCCCTCACCCTGGACCCTGCGTCGTGGAGCTATGACCCCGAAGGAGACGTCTACTACCAGCTCGGCGTCACCTACGTCTCGGCGCCACAGGCTCCCGACTACCAAACCTTGGCGATCTTCGTCCCGGGCGCGTACATGTCTGCCACGGACAACGGCGGGGGCACCTATACCGCCAGCGTGAACCCTTCCGGTGTCGTGGGCCCTTTGACCGCCCCTGCCGCACCGGTCGTCTGTCCCGTCAACACCCCGGGCTACTCCGCCCAGAGTCCGCTGAACGAGTACTCCTACGACACCATCAAGGCCTATATGGAGGCGGGCCTCATCTATGTTCACGCCGGGCTGCGCGGCAAGGACTCCAACACCGACTCCTACTCGGGCGGCGCTCCCTGGGGTGTGACTGACCTCAAGGCGGCCGTCCGCTACCTGCGCTACAACGCCGCCCTCATCCCCGGGGGCGCAGCCCGAGTCTATGTCTTCGGCCACTCCGGGGGCGGTGCCCAAAGCGCCATCATGGGCGCCTCGGGCGACTCTGATCTTTTCACCCCCTACCTCCAGGCGGTCGGCGCCGCAAGCACCGGCAGCGACGGGACGGTGCTGTCCGACGCGGTGGCCGGTGCCATGTGCTGGTGCCCCATTACCAGCCTGGACAGCGCCAACGCCGCCTACGAGTGGAACATGGGACAGTTCGCCACCACCGGTACCCGCGCCGAGGGCACCTGGACGCGCGCCTACTCCCAGGACCTGGCCGCCGCCTACGCCAACCATCTCAATAGCCTGGGCCTCACCGACTCCTCAGGGCAGGCGCTCACCCTGGAGGGCAGCAGCGAGGGCACCTTTCTGGCAGGCACCTACTACGACCATCTCCTCGGCGTTATCGAGGACTCCCTCAACGAATTCCTGGCCGTGACCACCTTCCCCTATACGCCTTCCTCCGAGCAGATGGCGGGCATGGGGGGCGGCCCCTCGGGAGACTCGGGCGGTGCTCCTTCCGGACGGCCTCCAGCGGACGCCGGAACCGCAGCGGGCGGTGCACCCCCCTCGGGGCAGGCGCCCGCCAGCGGGGGCACGGACAGCGTGGGCGAGTCCACCACTTACAGCACAGTCGAGGAGTACATCGCCTCCCTTAACTCCGACTCCGAATGGGTCACCTACGATGCGGCCACCAACACCGCCGCCATTGCCGACCTGGCCGGGTTCGTCACCTCCCAGAAGAGCGCCACCAAGGACGTTGGCGCCTTCGACGGCGTCGACCGCGGCCAAACCGAGAACGTCGTCTTCGGCCGGGGCAGCAGCGGCCTGCACTTCTCGACCATGAGCCGCGATGTCATTGCCGCCGGCGAGCCCGCCTACGCCGCTCTGAGCGGGTGGAACGATGACTACGGGTCCTCAACCTACGACACGGACCTGGCCATCACGGACTCGGTGGGCACCACCGTGCCCACGCGCGTGGACATGTACGACCCCTTGTCCTACCTGGTGGCGGGCTCCCGGTACGCGGGCACCTCCGTGGTGGCGCCCTCCTGGCGCATTCGCACCGGCATCACTCAGGGCGACACCGCCTCCACTGTGGAGATCAACCTGGCCCTGGCGCTAAAACAGGCTCAGGTGGGCAGCGTCGACTTCGCCACGGTCTGGGGGCAGGGGCACACCATGGCCGAGTCCACTGGCAGCGGCGAGGACAATTTCATCGCCTGGGTCTCCCAGCAGGCCGCCTCTTGAGCGGCCCCTTCTCTGCACGACGGCGCCGCCCGTTCTGGGGTCCTGGGCGGCGCCGTCGTGCTTCCGCCGTGACTGCGCACACGGCCACTCCTGGTGCCGGTAGTCTTGGGCAGGCCCCACCTGCACCGACGCCATCATGCGCGAGTGCCTGCCGGCCCCATTCAAGGAGACACAGTGAACAGTCACGCGGAAGCCTCCCATCAGCTTCGCGAGACCGTCGATACTTATTTGCGGCGCCGCAGGCGTCAACGAGACTTCCAAACCAATGAGACCTACGCCGCGATCGCCCTGGCGGCGGCCACCCTCGTGGCACTCATCTGGGCGAACATCGGCCACAGCTACCACGACTTCTGGGACACCCAGACGTCCCTGGCGGCAGGGCCCTTCAGCATTGAGCTGACCTTGCACGAGTGGGTTGATGAGGGCCTTATGGCGGTCTTCTTCTTCATGGTGGGTCTCGATGTGCGCCACGATCTCACCCTGGGGGAGCTGCGGATGCCCGGACACGCCCTGCTTCCCGCAGCGGCCTCCGTTGGCGGACTCGTAGTTCCAGCGGGCGTCTACCTCCTGGTGGCAGGAGGGTCCAATGGCGCCCACGCCTGGGGCTCAGTCATTTCCACCGACACGGCCTTCGCCCTGGGGATGCTCGCGCTCATCGGCCCCAAACGGGCCCCGCGGCTGCGGCTCTTCCTGCTGGCCTTCGCAGTGATTGACGACATTGGTGCGCTACTGGTCATTGCCGTCTTCTACTCCTCCTCCATTGACCTCGTAGCCCTGGGCCTGGCGGCCCTGGGTTTGGTGGCTGTCTGGCTCCTGGCGCAACGCGGGGTGTGGCGGGTGCCGCCCTACCTCGCCCTGGGCGTTGCCATCTGGTACGCCCTCTACCGCTCCGGGGTCCACGCCACTTTGGCCGGCGTGCTCATTGCCCTGCTCATGCCCGTCTACAGCGTGCGCAGCCGCGACGTGGACGGGGCCGTGGAGGTTGCGAGTCTCTACCGCCAGGCGCCCGCACCGGCTACGGCAGCGGCACTGCGCGAGGCCCTGTCCTACTCCATGCCGCTCAACCAACGCCTGTCCTTCCTCCTGCCCCCATACGTCAACTACGTGGTGGTGCCACTCTTCGCCCTGGCCAACGCCGGTGTGGCCCTATCGGGGCAGACCATTGGCGCGGCCCTCTCCTCCCGGATCACCTGGGCGGTCATCACCGGTCTGGTCCTGGGCAAGCTTGTGGGGGTCTCGCTGGGGGCGGGAATCGTGCTCCACCTTGTCCCCAGTTCGCGGCTCCCCGGGCTGGACATGTTCCGGATCATGGGGCTGGGCGCCCTGTCCGGCATGGGCTTCACCATCTCCCTGCTGGTAGTGGGCTTGGCCCTCAACGACGAAGCCTCCCGCGACCAGGCTCGCATAGGCGTGCTGTGCGCCTCATTGCTGGCCCTCGTCCTGGCCGCTGTTATCTTCCGCCTGGGCGACCGCTACTTCCCCCTGCCGAAGGCCAAGGGCGAGACCATGTGCCGCCCCCTCGACCGGGAGACGGACCTCATCGTTGGGTCGCCGGACGCCCCCAATGTCCTGGTGAACTACGCCGACATGGCCTACGAGGAGCGCTGGAGGCTCATGGAGGCCCTCCAGGCCATTGAGCCGCTGGTGGCGTCCGGCGAACTCCTCATGGCCATGCGGCATAAGGTAACCGGCCCCGACTCCCTCCTGGCGGCCCTGGCCCTAGAGGCGGCGTGGAACGAGCAGAAGACCTCGGCCTCGGGACAGGAACTGGCCTTCCCGCTCCACGACGCCATTGCTAATCTGCGCGGTCGCGTCACAGAGAAGTCCATCACCCGGGCGGCCCATGACACGGGCCTGGACGCGCACGCCATGTGGGAGCGCATTGGCAGCGCGGTTGACGAGTCCAAGGTTCTGCGCGACAGCCTGGAGGTAGAC
Organism: Actinomyces oricola; assembly: GCF_004104015.1. Classification (GTDB taxonomy): domain Bacteria; phylum Actinomycetota; class Actinomycetes; order Actinomycetales; family Actinomycetaceae; genus Actinomyces; species Actinomyces oricola. Next base: position 7,334 of record NZ_RYFV01000027.1, read on the forward strand.
GGGCTGACCGAGGAGCCCGGCGAACCCGTGATATACCTCAATGGCAAACGCCTCCACGGGCTGTTCAACCGCTGGACGCTCTCAGAAGCCATCGCCCAGGAGAGCGCCGCCCGAGAAGAGGAGCGAGAAGAGGAGCGAAAGGATCCAGGCCCGTCTGAGAGAGTTCGAACAGGCCCACTGACCCGCCGTAATCAGGAGAAGACGCCATGACCCGCATTGACCACGCCGCCCTCTGGGTCCGTGATCTCGAGATCGCCCGGGACTTCTACACCAAGTGGTTCGCGGGCGCCGCCGGAGACCTCTACCACAACCCCCGCACCGGACTGCGGACCTACATCCTCACCTTCGATGACGGGGCCCGCCTGGAACTCATGACCCGCCCCGACGTCGTCGACACCGGGGCGGGAGATCGCTTTGGATGGGCGCACCTGTCCTTCGCCGTCCCGAGCACAGCCGCTGTGGATGCGCTGGCCGCCCGCCTAACGGACTGCGGAGTCGATGTGGTTGACGGCCCGCGCCGCACTGGCGACGGTTACTACGAGTTGGCCCTACTGGACCCCGAAGGCAACCGGGTGGAGATCGTCTCCGAGGACTATGCGGCCCGTGGCTGACTCCATCCATTAGCTTTCTGTCTTGTTCCTGCCTTGGAATGCCGGTGAGGGCCGGGGCGGGCGCCGGCCTCAATGCCCAGCACGCGTGGCAGGTCCATGCCCTCGGCGAGTCTTGTCACTGAGTGGTACTCGCTGCGGTTGAGGCCGAAGGCCATGACCTTGAGCCGCACCCAGCCGGGGGCGGGCTCGGGGACCGGCAGATCGAGGACACGGAGGTTCTCTATGCCGGGCGCGGTGAGCTGGGCGGCGCGCATGGTAGGGGGCGTGGTGCTCATAGGGGCTCCTGCGGTTGAGAGCAGCCGGTGCGGGCAGGCGTGTCAGGCGGGGTGCCTTGCAGGGCAGGGGGCTGCGGAGGAGTGGGCTCGTGGTCAAGAGTCTCGCGCAACCAGGCGATTTCAGCGCGGCGGGCGGCTGCGGCCACGCATGTCATGCCGCGCCGGTAGGGGTCGGGCTCGTCCCGGCCGCGTCGTGGAGCGCCGTCGTCGTAGAAGAAGGCGGGGGGAGGGGAGAGGAGCACCTTTAGACGACGGCGCAGCACCGCCTCCCGCTCGTGGGCCTGCGGGAGGTGGGACAAGAAGGCCAGCACGTTCATAAAGCGCGGCATTGACTCGATATCCGCCCCCTGCGCCCCGCGCAGCAACTGGTGAAGGCGTTGACGTCCGGCTTCAGTGATTCTTACGACGCGTCGTGCCCGTCCGCGCGCCCCGGGCTCGTCGTGGCGGGTCAGGAGCCCGGCCCGTTCCATGCGCGCCAGTGCCGGGTAAAGGCTCCCCTCACTCACGTGGGAGCCGGGGCCGCTGAGCGCGGTGATGCGGCGGCGCAGCTCGTATCCGTGGAGGGGGCCGTCATCCAGGAGACCGAGGATCTGCAGGTCGAGCACACCAGGTATGCTACCCCGCAAATTTGCATCGAATCGACATAACGTGGGTGTTGCTGTTAGCGTGGGTCCGTGTCCACGCCCGAGTCGCCTGGAAGAAGGTTGGGCGCATGAGCAACACCATTGAGTTCGACGCCGTCACAAAACGCTATAAGGCCGAGTCCTCAGCGGACCGGGGCCCTGCTGTGGATGCCTTCTCCGCGCGCGTCCAGGCCGGAACCACTACCGTCCTGCTGGGCTCGTCAGGGTGCGGCAAGACCACGCTGCTGCGCATGGTTAACCGCATGGTTGAGCCCGACGATGGGCGCGTGCTCATTGACGGCGAGGACGTCTCCGCCCGGGACCCGGTGCGCTTGCGCCGCTCCATTGGCTATGTCATGCAGAACGCCGGCCTCCTGCCCCACCGGCGAGTCATTGACAACATTGCGCTCATCCCACGGCTGGAGGGTGCTAAGAAGACCGACGCCCACGGGCGCGCCTACGAGCTCATGGAGCTCCTGGGTCTGGACCGCGCCCTGGCTCGCCGCTACCCCCACCAGCTCTCCGGAGGACAGGCCCAACGCGTCGGGGTGGCGCGGGCACTGGCCGGAGACCCGGGCATCCTGCTCATGGATGAACCTTTTGGTGCGGTGGACCCACTGGTGCGCCGCGAACTGCAAGGTGAGCTGACCCGCATCCAGGCCGAGCTCGGCAAAACCATCGTCCTGGTCACTCACGACGTCGAAGAAGCCCTGGCCCTGGGGGACGAGATCATCCTGCTGCGCGAAGGAGCCCAGATCGCCCAGCACGGCAGCGGCGCCGAGCTCCTGGCCGCACCGGCGGACGGATTTGTCTCACGCTTCCTCGCTCTGGATGACGCCGGACGCAGCTTGGGGCTCCGCGAGCTCGCCGGCCAAAGGGTCGTTGTTGACTCCTCGGGGCGCGCTGTGGGCCGCCTCGATGCCGTCGGCAGCAACCCCGCCGGCGAGCCGGCCGCCGGCGCACCGCATGCCACCGCGGCAAGTACGACAGTCCGCGGCGCACATCGGAGACAGGGCACCCAACCTGCCAGCGGGCCAGACCTCACAGCGCCCGGCAGTGGCGCCAAACCGAGGCGAAGCCAATGAGCTGGCTCATAGCGAACCTGCCCCTGGTGGGCCTGCGGCTTTTGGCCCACCTGGCCCAGGCGCTGCCCGCCATTGCGGCGTCCCTCCTGCTGACCATCCCGGTGGCCCGACTCGCCCAGGGTGCGCGCCCGCTGCGCGCCGTCCTGACCACCGGCTCCTCCCTGCTGTATGCGGTGCCCTCCCTGGCGCTCTTCGTCATCCTGCCGATTATCCTGGGCACCGGCATCCGTGACGTCATCAACGTCGTGGTCGCTCTGACCCTCTACGGGATTGCACTACTGCTGCCCGTGACCGTTGAGGCCCTTGACGCCGTCGACCCCGCCGCCCTGGACGCCGCCTCCGCCGTGGGCATGGGGAGGGTGCGCCGCTTCCTGACCGTCGAGCTGCCCCTGGCCGGCCCCACCATCCTGGCGGGTCTGCGGGTTGTCACAGTGTCCACCATCGCCCTGACCACAGTGGGAGCCGTCCTGGGCGTGCCCAGCCTGGGAAGCCTTTTCGTGGACGGCTTTCAGCGCAACATTGCTGCGGAGATCATCACTGGGCTGGTGCTCTCGGCGACCCTGGCCCTGCTGCTCGACGGGCTCGTCGTGCTCGGCGGCCGGCTGGCCATGCCCTGGACAAGAGGAGGGAGGCATCCATGAGATTCCTCGTAGCCGCCCTGGCCTACATACTCAACCCCGCTTCCTGGGGCGGATCGCAGGGGATAGGTGTGCTACTGGCCCAACACCTGGGGTACTCCCTGGCGGGTGTGGCGGCGGCCGCCGTCGTGGGCGTGCCGCTAGGGTGGTGGGTCGGGCACACCGGTCGCGGCCGAGGACTTGCCGTAGCGGCCTCCACCACCGCTCGCGCCGTGCCCACCCTGGGGCTCATCACCCTATTCGGCCTGGCGCTGGGGATCGGGTTGCAGGCCCCGCTACTCGCCTTCGTCATCCTGGCCCTGCCCAGTGTTCTGGCCGGCGCCTACACCGGTGTGGCCTCCGCCGACCCCGAGGCGGTCGATGGCGCTCGGGCCTGCGGCATGAGCCCTTGGCAGGTCCTTATGCGCGTCGAAGTCCCCCTGGGCGCCCCACTGCTCCTGGGCGGGCTGCGCGCTGCCAGCCTCCAGGTGATCGCCACCGCCACACTGGCCGCTTACACCGGTGCTGGAGGACTAGGGCGGCTCATGTTCCTGGGGCTCAAGACCCAGGATTACGCGCGCATGCTCGCCTCCAGCCTGCTGGTCATCGCCCTGGCCCTGGCCTCCGAACTCGTCTTTGCCACACTTCAGCGCCTGTGCGCCCCGGCCGGCTCACGCCGCACCCGAAAGGACACCTGATGACCGCTGCCCGACGAATCAGTCGTCTCAGTCGTCGAGAGCTCCTGGCCGGCTCCGGCGCCCTGACCATGGCCACCGCGCTGGCCGCCTGCTCCAATGCCGATCCCTTCGCCCAGGACGGCGGGGGTGGGGCTGTGGGCGGCACCGTAGTCGTGGGCAGCCAGCAGTACTACTCCAACGAGATCATTGCTGAGATCTACGCCCAAGTCATTGAGGGTGTGGGTCTGAAGGCCGAGCGCCAGTTCCAGATCGGCCAGCGCGAGGTCTACCTGCCCGAGCTCGAGGCCGGGCGCATTGACGTCATCCCGGAGTACTCCGGCAACCTCCTGCGGTACTACGACGCCTCCGCTACCGCCGTGGACGCCGCCGCCATCCAAGCAGCCCTGCTCGACGCCCTGCCCGCCTCCTTGGCCGTCTTGGACCAGGCTCCGGCCACCGACCAGGACACCTATGTGGTCACTCGTGCCCTGGCGGAAGAACACGGGCTGACCTCCATTGGCGACCTGACGCGCCTGGGCGGCACGGTGCGGATAGCTGCGAACTCCGAGCTCGCTACTCGCCCCTACGGACCCCAGGGCCTCATGGCCACCTACGGCGTTGACGCCAAGGTCACTCCCGTGGAGGACTCCGGCGGGCCGCTGACGGTCAAGGCCCTGACCGACGGGGACGTGGAAGTGGCAGACATCTACAGCTCCAACCTTGCCATTGAGAATAATGACTTGGTCGCTCTCCAGGACCCCAAGGGGCTCATCCAGCCCCAGAACCTGACGCCCCTGGTGGCTGTGACCCTCAATGTTCGCGCCGTACAGGCTCTCGACGCCGTCTCTGCAGTGCTCACGCCTGAGGCGCTGCGCGCCATGAACGCCCGCTCCACCGATGAGCAGGCCGACTCAGCGACCATTGCCGCCGACTGGTTGGCCACGGCGGGCCTGGTCTAAGGCTCCAAGGCTCTCCCTCCCTCCCCTCCCCTCCAACGAAATCCTCACAGCACAACGCCCACGGACGTTGTGCTGTGAGGATTTTGTTGGAAGGGAGGGGGTTGGAGGGGAGGGTGGTGCGGGGCGGTCGCCGGCGGGGTCACTGGCGCAGCCAGGTCTCCACCCGCCAGGCGGCATCCCCGGAGCGCGATCGCCAGGTCCCCGGTTTGTCGCTGCCGGCGTCGTCCAAGCACCAAATCGTCGGGTCGATGCGCGGCGCGTGCACCAGGGCCGAGTCCGCCAGGCCGCGCCGGCGGGCGTACTCCGAGGCGTCCACGTCAATGGTGCTCACCACCAGGACATTGCCGACGGCGGCCCTCATAGCCTCGGCGTAGACGCTGGCGCCGCCAATGATCCACACCCGCGGGAGCGCGGCGGCCAGGCCCTCGCGCGCCTCCGGGCCGAGCTCGGCCTCCAGGTCCCTGCCCGCCAACGCCAGGGCTTCCGACAGTCCCGAGGCGCGCACCGCACCGGGCGCCGACCACTGCGCCCTGTGGGTGAGAACCACATTGCGGCGACCGCGCAGTGCCCCGCCCAAGGACTCCCAGGTGGTGCGCCCCATAACCAGGCCACAGCCCATGGTCGTTGCCCGGAAGTGAGCGAAGTCCGCCGGTACGCGCCACAGCATGCGGCCTCCACCGCCCAGGATCCCGTGGTGGTCCTGGGCCCAGATCATCCCCGTGCGCGCGACGTCCACACGCCCATCCTGCCAGGCTCCGGGCCTGTCGGCCCGACTACAGCAGGGTATTGCGCCCGAAAGTGCCCGCCCAGTCCCGGGTGAAGCCGGCCAGGGCGGCGGTGACGTCGGCGGACTCCAGGGCGCCGCGCACCACCTCGGGGGCCGCAGTCACGGCGTGGGCCCCGGCGGCCAGGGCGTGGTTGACCTGTCCGGCGTTCTTGAAGCTCGCCGCCAGGACCTTCGAGCCCGTGCCGGCCCGGTCGGCCATGGCCGCCAGGTGAGCCACCACCGCGTAGGGGTCCACATCCAGGTTGGCCATGCGGTTGACGTAGGGGGCCAGGTAGTCCGCCCCTGCCGCGATGGCCATGGTGCCCTGCAGGCGGGTGTAGATGGCGGTGGCGGTCACGCGCACGCCGTCGGCCTTGAGCGCCTTGATGGCGCGCAGGCCCTCCTCGGTCACCGGGACCTTGACGTACACCCCCTCGTCCACGCCCTTGAGGAGGGCGCGGGCCTCGGCCAGCATTCCGTCGGCATTCGGGGCGATCACCTGCACGTGCAGGTCGTGCTCGGCGCCGATGATGCCCCGGATGGCGCGCAGGTGATCCAGCAGGTCCACCGCACCCTCCTTCTTGATAATGCTGGGGTTGCATGTGATCCCCGTCAGGGGGTAGATGTCCGTGCCGGCCTCGACCTGAGCGAGGTCGGCGGTGTCGAAGAGGATCTCCAGTCCCGTGGTGGTCATATTCGTGCGCTCCTGCTCCTCGTCCCGTCCACCCGGTTCAGAGGCTCTGCTCTGTGCGGGCGATAATGTCGTCCTGCGTGGCCTTGGACAGGACGTTGAAGAAGGCGGAGTAGCCGGCCACGCGGACGATGAGATCGCGGTGCTTCTCCGGGTGTGCCTGGGCGTCCAGGAGAGTCTCGCGGGAGACCACGTTGTACTGGACGTGGAACCCCTCCAGGCGGTTGAAGAAGGTCCGCAGCATCATCATGAGCTTGGCACGGTCCTCCGGCTTGCGCAGCATGGAGGGGTTGACCTTCTGGTTGAGCAGAACCCCTCCGGTGATGTCGTGCGTGGGCAGCTTGCCCACGGATTTGAACACGGCGGTGGGGCCGTTGACGTCGGCGCCGTGGCTGGGCGAGCAGCCCTCGGCGAGCGGCTCGCCGGCGCGGCGGCCGTCGGGCGTGGCGGCGGTGCCGGCGCCCTGGGGGACGTTGGCCGAGATCGAGGAGGTGCCGGCGTAGTAGACGCCGCCGATGGGGCCGCGGCCGTAGCGGGTGTTGCGGCCCTTGCGGATCTCGTCAATGCAGTCGTTGTAGGCCTCCACGAGCAGGTCGTCGACGTAGTCGTCGTCGTTGCCGTACTTGGGGGCCGCCACGAGCAGCTCGCGGATCTCCTCGCCGCGCTCGCCGGCGAAGTCGGACTGAAGGGCCGCCCACAGCTCGCCGGCCCCCACGCTGCGGTCCTCGAAGACGCACTTCTTGATGGCGGCCAGGGAGTCGCCGAGGTTGGCGATGCCCACCTGGAGGCCGGAGATGTAGTCGTAGACGGCGCCGCCCTCCTTCAGGGGCTTGCCGCGACCGATGCAGTCCTCCACCAGGGCCGAGCACAGGATGTCCGGCACCAGCTCCTCCAGTGCCAGGTCGCAGGCCGAGTCCAGGGTGACGGCGGCGCGCTGGAAGGCGCGCACGGTCGTGTCCCAGGCGCGCATGACCTCATCGAAAGAGGTCATGTCCTCCAGGTGCCCGCAGGGCGGGGCCAGGCGCGTGCCCGTGGTCGGGTCGAGGCCGTCGTTGAGGGCCACCAGCAGCGTCTTGGGGAAGTTGAGGAAACTCATGCCGGTGCAGCGGTAGCCCCACTTGCCGGGTACGGCCACCTCCACGCAGCCAATGGCGGAGAAGTCGCGGGCGTCGGCGGGGGCGACCCCCTTCTCGACGAGCGAGGGGATGATGACCTCGTCGGAGTTGAAGGCCGGCATCCCGAAGCCCAGGCGCATGACCTCGATGCACTCGGAGAGGAACTCCTCGCTCATCGCCCTGTGGTAGCGCACCGTCAGGTTGGGCTGGGGCAGGTGGGCCTGGGCGACGGCGCGCAGCACCACATAGGAGAAGGCATTGACCGCGTCTTTCCCGTCCCGGGTCTGCCCGCCGACAGTGACATTCTGGTAGAGCGGGCCGCCGGCGGAGAAGCGGGTGTGGGACCAGCTGCGCAACTTGGCCACGGTGATGACCTTGAGCCACAGGTTGGTCAGCAGCTCGGTGGCCGAGTCCCGGGTAATGCGGCCGGCGGCCAGGTCGGCATCGTAGAAGGGGCCCATGTACTGGTCGAAGCGCCCGAAGCTCAGCGAGTGGCCGTTGGACTCGATCTGCAGGACCGCCTGGATGAGCCAGACCGCCTGAACGGCCTCGTGGAGGGTGGTGGCCGGGTGCTCGGGCACGCGGCGCAGGATCCGCGCCATCTCGGTCAGTTCGGCGCGGCGCTCGGCGGTCGGCTCGGCAGCGGCCATGCCCTCGGCCAGGTCGGCGTAGCGGTGGGCGAAGGCGACGACGGCATCGATGACAATGAGGATCGCGCGGTAGAAGTAGGACTTCCTCAGGCCCTCGGCGTCGGTGGCGTCCAGAGCGTCGAGCGCCTCCTGGGTCCGCCTCCTGTAGGTGACCAGGCCCTCGGCCAGGAGCCGCGGGTAGTTGACCGCGATGTGGGCGTCGCCGGAGGTGATATTGCCCTCGGGATGGATGATGCCCAGGTCGTAGAAGACGCGCGCCTGCGGCGGCATGTTCGCCAGCCCGTGCTCCTTGAGGGTCCGCCCCTCCCAGAAGGGGGCGATGTCCCGCAGGACCTGCTTGGTCTCCTCGGTGATGGTGTAGCGGTCGCCGGGGCGCTTGTCGAACTCGTCGAGCTCCTCGATGACCCAGTCCATGGCGTACTCGGGCATGATGGCGCTGGCCCGGTTGGCGGAGGCCAGGTTGCCCGCGATGAGGGTTTCGGGCTCGATGTAGATGCTCATGGACTCCAGGACGGAGCGCAGCATGTGGGCGCGCTTGAGGACAACGGGGTCGGCCGCATACTCCCGGTAGACGCGGGTGGTGATGACGGCCCGCTCTGCGCAGACCGACGGCGTGGTCTCCAGGAGGCGGTCGCGCCAGGCGGCCATGCGCGGGGTGAGGGCGCCGAAGTGCGGCTCGGGGCCCGCCGGGGCGGCGTCGGCGCTGCGGGTGGGTGCGGGGGACTGGAGGATGGTCATTGCTGCGTCTCTCGTTGGGGGCGGTCGGCTGCTGCGAGCGGGGGCGGCGGAGCCCCGGGGCGGGAGTTTCGTCGGATCTCTTGCCCGCTTCAAGAGAAAGCATATACACTTACGAACGAAAGATGCAAGTGTTTGTGAAGGAGTCCCGGTGCCGGCTGACAGGGGGCAGGTCCTCAACATCCAGAAGTTCTCCATCCACGACGGGCCGGGCATCCGCACCGTCGTCTTCCTCAAGGGCTGCCCCATGAGCTGCCCCTGGTGCGCCAACCCGGGATCCCGCAAGCTCCAGGTCCTTCAGGTCCACGACCCCGCTCGGCCCGGGGTCCTCGTGCCGGACTCCAGGCAGTGGACGGTCCAGGAGGTCCTCGACGTCGTCATGCAGGACAAGCCCTTCTACGAGGACTCCGGCGGCGGGGTCACCCTGTCCGGAGGGGAGGCCCTCGTCCAGCACCGCTTCGCCATCGCCCTGCTGGACGCCTTCCGCGCCGAGGGCCTGGACACCGCCATCGAGACCACCGGGTACTGCGCCCCCGCCATCTTCGAGAAGGTCCTGGACCGCATCGACACCCTCCTCATCGACGTCAAGCACTGGGACGCCGCCGCGCACCGCACGTGGACCGGCGTCGACGACGCGCTGCCCAAGGCGAACCTGCGCCGCGCCCTTGAGCAGGGCGTGCCCACCGTGGTGCGCATCCCCTGCATCCCCGGGGTCAATATCACGCTGGACGACGCCCACGGCTTCGCCCGGGTCCTGCGGGGCCTGGGGGTCGAGGAGGTCCAGCTCCTGCCCTTCCACCAGTTCGGGGAGCGCAAGTACGAGCTGCTGGACTGGGAGTACCGCTTCTCGGGGGTGCCGGCCCTCCACGAGGAGGACCTGGAGGACTTCCGCCGCACCCTGGTCGGCGACGGCGTCGCCGCCTACTTCTAGGCCTCTGCTCTCAGCCCCGGGCCGCCCCGCCACTGCCCTGCCCGGCCTCAAGCGCCTGAGGCAGCGGTGTCCTCGCCGCGTGGTTGTTTATGGTTCCATCGGGTGCGACCGTGGAGACGTTAACGCCGGCGGTGGTTAGTTCTTCGATCGTGTGGTCGGTGATCGCTGCATCGGTCCATACCCGGGTCACGGCGGAGGCTTCTAGAAGGGGGACTGGGCCGTGGGAGCCGAACTTGTCGGACTCGGTGAGGATGATGACGTGCTCGGCGTGCTCGGCCATGGTGCGCACGGCCTCCGTCCTGAGCTGATCCCTGCCGGTGAAGCCGACACGGGGGGAGAATCCGTCGGTTCCTATGAACAGTTTGTCGACGAGGAACTGACTGACGGCCTGGCGGATCATGGGACCCACCATCACCTGGGAGTCGTTCTGGTAGTTGCCGCCGAGCAGGATGGTCGAAGCGTGCGGTTGGCGTCTGATGTGCTCGGCGATGAAGGCCGAGTTGGTCACAATGGTGCAGGAGCGCTTGGTGCGGGCGATCTCCCCGGCCAGAAGCGAGCAGCATGATCCGGCCTCGATCATGACTGTCTCCCCCTCGGAGACGGAGTCCGCTGCCGCCCGCGCGATGCGGAGTTTGGCCGCGTAGTGGTGGGCGATCCTACTTGCGGGGTCGTCGCTGGACACTGGTGTGGCGATTCCCCGTTCCCGGCGTACCAGGCCCTGCTCCTCCAATGCGTCCAGATCCTTGCGGATCGTGACCTGAGAGACTGATAGGGCCTTGGCCAGGGCGGCGACGGACGCCTTGCCGTCGCGAGTGACGGTCTCCAGGATCGCCATTTGGCGTGCGGCCATGGTGCGCATGCCTCTTACTCTATGCGGTGGGCTGGTGAACACAAGTGTGCGGAACCAATGCGGTTGCTAAAGAGGGGTATTGGTTCTTCGTTAGAAGGTTTCGGGCTTTTGGGTGGGGGTTTGGCGGTGGTTGGTCATGTGGTGAAAAAGTCCTCGCGCCGCTTCTGGCGGGCGGTGAGGCGCAGAGGGCCGGGCAGGGGATGGCGGATGCGGACCACCGCGCCCGCACCGGGTCGGATTCGGGCAGGCCCGCGGCCGGGGCCTGACAGGTTCGAAACGCACAATGCCCCGCCTGGTGCGAGGGCCTGCGCGTGCAGGGGCCTACACGGCCACGGGCGCCTTAATGGCCGGGTGGTACGTGTAGCCGGTCGAGGCGTCAATATCCGCCATGGTGTAGGCGTCAATGGACGCGGCCCGCTCTAGGCGCAGCACCGGGAAGGGGTGGGCGGCAGGGACCCGGGAGAGCTGAGTGCGCACCTGCTCGACATGGTTGTTGTAGATGTGACAGTCCCCGCCGGTCCAGATGAGTTCACCCGCCTCCATATTCGCCTGCTGGGCGAGCATGTGAGTGAGCAGGGCGTAGGAGGCGATATTGAAGGGCACCCCCAAGAACAGGTCCGCACTGCGCTGGTAGACCTGTAGGCTCAGGCGTCCGCCAGCCGCATAGCACTGGAAGAAGGCGTGGCAGGGGGCCAGCGCCATGCGGTCCAACTCTGAGACATTCCAGGCCGACACCAGCATGCGCCGGGAGTCCGGGTCGTGCCGCAGCGTTGTCACGAGTTCTGCGATCTGGTCAATGGCACCGCCCTCGCGCGAGGGCCAGGAGCGCCACTGGGATCCGTAGACGGGGCCAAGCTCGCCGTCGGCGTTGGCCCACTCATCCCAGATGGTGATGCCGCGCTCCTGGAGCCAGCGCACATTCGTAGCGCCCTGAAGGAACCACAGCAACTCGCCCTTGACGGCCTTCATGGCCACGAACTTCGTGGTGATCCGCGGGAAACCGGCCGCCAGGTCATAGCGCAACTGGCGGGCGAACAGGGAACGGGTGCCGGTGCCGGTACGGTCGGCCTTCGCAACCCCGTCCATGAGCACCTCGGCCACAAGCTCCTCATAGGCGACGTCCACGCCCCGAGGGGCCACCAGCCCCATGCGCTCCAGGTGGGGGTAGTGCGAGGTGCTCACCCCTCGATCACCTCGGCGTCCTCCAAGTGCACCGTGGCCGGTCCCAGGGCCGCCTTGGCGCCCTCAATGACCTGCCCGGCCAGGGCGCGGCCCCCGGTCCAGCCAATGGCCGCCCCAATGCCGAAGGGCACCAGCCTTCCCAGCGCCAGGGCCCCGCTCTTGGCGGCAGTGCGCTTGGCGGCCCGTTTGGCGAGCTGGGCGTTAACGGAGCGCACCGTGGGCGTGGGCATCTGCGTGAGCACCTGAGCCGCCCAGAACAGGGTGGACAGCCCCAACTGGCCCTGGACCACCTCAGAGCCCTCACGTCCCAATAGGGCGGAGAGCACCAGTGCCCGTCGTCTTTCGGCGTCGACCACGCGCAGGCCGTGAAGCTCGGCGACAGTGAGCACGTAGGTGACCGCCGAGGTGATGAACACTGCGGCCTGGCCCGCGGTCAGGGCCACCGCGGTGCCGGTGCCAATCGCGGGCAGGGCTGCGGCGGCGCCCACGATCCCCGAGGACAGGGCGGCCTCGGTGCGGAAGCGGGAGGCCGCCAGCTCGACGAGCTCAGCGGTGTCAGCGCCGGGCCGGTCACGGCGCATGACAGCGACCCGCTCCTCAATCCGAGTGGCGGGAACGGCAATAGCCCTGTCCAGGGCGTTCTCCAGCCAGGTGGGGCGGTGTGCCATAGGACCTCCTGAGGGGTGTCGGCGGGAGCCCGGGCGTGCTATTCGATGTCATTCACGAGGTGCAGGGAGATGGCGGCGCCCTTCTCCAGGGTGTGGCCCACCGTGCAGGTGCGGTCAATGGCCCGGTCCACGCGCTGGCGGAGCACGGCGAGCTGCTCGGGGCTCAGGGCGGAAAGGTCGGCGACGATCTGGACGTCAAAAGCCTCGTAGCGCTCCTCATCGTCGTTCTTGACGGTGGCGCAGATGACGTTGGCGTCGAAGTCCGCGCCCAGGGCCTTGGCCAGGCGGTGGTCGGCGGACAGGCTGTTGCAGGTGGCCAGGGCGAGCTTGACGAGCTCTCCAGGGGAGAACTCGCCGGGCCCAGTGCCAATGCGCACCTGGGCGCCATTGGCATTATGCCCGAGGTACTGGCGGGTTCCGGTGCGTTCGGCCCACACCGAGTTCGTGGGGGTGGGGGTGATCGGGGCGGTCTGCTCGCTCATGGGGTGATCGTGTCATGGGCCTGCAGGGCCGGGCCACCACCGCGCCGAGCAGCCGGGCGCGAGGATTGCGAGGATGAGGATAGTGCGGCGTGCGCCCCATTGAAGCCAGCCGCCGGCGTCGGCAGTTGAGCGCGCATGGTGCCGGCTGTCAATGCCCGGCCAGCCAGGCGGTGGCGCGGCGCTCCTCATCCGCCAGGGCCTGCCCGAGCATCCCCAGAGCGCGCTCTTCCAAAGAAGGCCCCACCAGGGGCACGTGCACTCTCAGATCCAAGTCCAGGTCTACGCGGGTGGTCTCGCCCTCAGGGCGCAGTGAGGTGGTTGCCCCGGCACGCACCGGTGCGCCCTTGACGGCGATCTCCAGGGAGCCGGAGCGCGCACCATCGGCGGCGGGCTCGCCCCAAGACTCGGTGACCAGGACGCGAACCGCTGAGCGGACGAACCGAGAGGCGGCTGCGGGCAGTCGCGAGGGGGGCACCAGACCTGAGAAGGTCACCACAAAACCCTGGCCGCGGGCCTCGACGTCCACCGAGGCGTCCTCCAGGGCCAGGCGCGCTACCCGCTCGTGCTGGTAGCCGGTATTGGCGAGCATGGCTGCGACACGCGCCGGGTCGGCGGGGTAGGTCAAGGTTGCTGTCTTCCTCATGCGCCCGATCCTGCCATGGCGGGCGCCCGCCATGGCCTCAAGGCACGGGCGGCGCGGCCCATGGTCCTCTGACGGGTAGGGTGCAGGGATGTCCACACTCCTGCCCTCCGCAGTCCGTGCTCTGGTCGATCTGTCGGAGTCCGATATTGACTGGCTCCACCAGCTGGCCGCCGACTGGCAGGTGATTGCCGACCTGTCCGTCTCCGACCTGGTCCTGTGGGCCCGCACCACCTCCGGGCGCTTCGTGGCCGTCGCCCACTGCCGGCCCTCGACGGGGTCGACGGTCCATCACGAGGATGTCGTGGGCCTGCGCATGCCCTCCTCGCGTGAGGCGGTAGTCCTGGAGACCCTCATGAGCGGGCAGATTCAGGTCGCCGCCGAACCCCTGTGGACCGGGGCGACGGCGGTGCGCGAGGAGTACGTGCCAGTGGTCAGCCAGGGACGGGCCATCGCCGTCGTCACCCGCGAGACCTCCGTGGGCGTCGTGCGCGGCGGCAGGATTACTCACCGTCCCGAAGAGGACCTGGCTGACGCCCTGTGCGCCATGATCGCTGAGGGCGAGTACCCCATTAGGGGAGCCGCCATTGGGCTGCGCTTCGGCACCCCCCGGGTCGCCGACGGCGTGCTGCGCTTAGACACGGACGGTGTCATTGTCTACGCCAGCCCCAACGCCTCCTCCTGCTTCCACCGCCTGGGCATTGAGGGAGAGATCGAGGGCATCCAGCTGGCCAGCTCGGTGGCCGACATCATCCCCGAGCGCACCCCCGTGGACGAGACCATGGCGGTCGTCCTCATGGGGCGCCAGGCCTGGCTGACCGAGGTCGAGGCGGGCGGGGTCTTCTTGTCGCTGCGCTCCATTCCGCTGCGCTCGGAGGGGCGACGCGCCGGCGCACTGCTGCTGGTGCGCGATGTCACCGAGGTGCGCCGCCGCGAGCAGGTGCTCATGACCAAGGACGCCACCATCCGGGAAATTCACCACCGGGTAAAGAACAACCTTCAGACCGTCTCCGCCCTGCTGCGCATGCAAGGGCGGCGCGCCACCAACGACGAGACGCGCCAGGCGCTGAGCGAGGCCGGGCGCCGGGTGGCGACAATCGCCACCGTCCATGAGGCACTGAGCTACAACGTCGACGAGAGGGTGGACTTCGACGCCGTCTTCGCCTCCATCCTGCGGGGCGCCGCCGTCGTGGCCACACCCTCAAGCCAGGTGACCACCCGCCTGGAGGGCAGCTTCGGGGTGGTTGACGCCCACACCGCCCAGGCCCTGGCCACAGTCCTGGCCGAACTGGTCACTAATGCCGTGGAGCACGGTCTGGAGGACTGTGATGGAACAGTGACGGTGCGCGTCGAGCGGGAGGGGAACGAGCTGACGGTCCACGTTATTGACGATGGCCAGGGGGTGGCGCCGGACACCATTATGTCCGGGTTGGGCACCCAGATCGTCACCACGCTGGTGCGCGGTGACCTGGGGGGCTCCATCTCGTGGCGTCCGGTGCCCCAGGGGTGCGGCACCGACGTGGTAGTGCGCGCCCGCCTTAACCGGGGCTGATGAGAACGCCTCCAACGTGTTCATCGCCAAGGAGACGGGCCGGCCGCACCCGGGCGGGCGCGAGGCCCCCGGGGTGGCCGATCCGGCCCTCGGGATGGGGCAGGCCATGAGGCTCCTGGCGCCTGGGCGCGAAGCCTTGCGGCCGTGCGGGGACGGGCCGGCCGAAGTGGGCCGGGCAGGCGGGGGAGGGGCGTTTCCCCGGCCCGGGGAGCAGGTGATTCAGCCCGGGGCGGGGGCAGGGATCCCGGGGCGGGGACGAAGACGCCCGCCGCGGCTCTACGGCCGGGCGGGCGCTCTTGCCCTCTGGCGGCGCCCTAGGAGGAGCGGCGGGCCCGGGCGGCTCGACGCTTCAGGGAGCGGCGCTCGTCCTCGCTCATGCCGCCCCACACCCCGGCATCCTGGCCATTCTCCAGGGCCCACTTCAAGCAGGTGTCGACCACCTCGCAGCGGGCGCACACCTCCTTGGCCTCCGCGATCTGGGCGATGGCAGGACCAGTGTTGCCCACGGGGAAGAAAAGCTCCGGGTCGACGGTGAGACATGCGGCTTGGCTGCGCCAGTCCATGAGGGCCCCCTATCGTCAAGGCGTCAATGCTGCGGCACCGTCAGCTGTTGTGTGGCAACTCGGGCCCGCTTCCTGGGAAAACCCTCACATGCGGGCCCGGGAGGGGCAAGAGATCAGCGGTGAGACCTGCGTCGGAGCCCTGTCATAATTCTCACAATGAGGCCGGAATCCTTACCCCCGGCCTCCAGCTGGACCGGACTCATTAACAACATCCAGGGCGATCCCCGTTAACAATGCTCAGAAGGGTTTCCGCCCACCTGCGGCCGGGCCGCATAAGCGACCGGCGCCGTCCGCCGCCCGCGGACGGTTTTCTCAATGGTGGTGCGCACGTGGATGACGCATGCAGTCCGCCGCTCCTACGAGGGCGCCCCGGCGGTGGGGCCGGTCGCCCCCACATCCCTGTGCCGAGATCCCTATGTCGAGCATTCCCGCCCGTCTCGCGGGGGCGATTGGGCGGCCGGCGCGTCGACCACCTGCACCGGGACGACGGCGCCCCTGGCGACCAGCGCTCCACGGCCCGGAAGGACCAGTGCCCGCGGGTCAGTGGCCTCCTTCAGGCTCATGCCCGCCACCTGGGCCGCCGGCCCCAGCCCCGGCCAAAGCACCAGCCTGTCCCCGCGCTCACGCAGCACTGCCAGCGCCCCACGGTAGGTGGCCGCCACGCGCTCTGTAGTCGCGCTGGCCAACACCTGGCGCCCTTGGGCCACCGCCTGCTCAACCCGCGCCTGGACTGGAGCTCCGGCCCGATCCAGGTCGTCCACCACCAGGGGCCCGTCGTTGGCCCCGCCAGGGCCACGGCCCAATGCGGAGCTCAGGGCCCGCAGCGCCGTGGATCGGCCTGAGCCCGGTGGGCCAACCACCAGGACACAGCCCGAGGGGGCGGGTATGGGCTCAGCCCCGTCCCCGCCGACGGCCCAGGCGCCCTGGAGCAGATCCGCGGGCTCCACACGACGAGGCAGCCTTCGCAGGAGCGGGCCCCTGGCCGCTCCGATGCCGGCCTCCCGGGCTGCGGGGAGCAGCACCTGGCAGGCGGTCGTCTCGGCCCCGGTCAGCAGGACGCCCCGCCCCGGCCCCGCCCCGGTGACCACGCCCCGGGGCAGGCCCGCCAATGCCGCCTGGGTGGGTTGCGAGGCGCCCAAGACAAGACGACGGCGCATGGGCGTGCCCCAGCGGGCACTGGCCAGCGCCAGCGGACCCCCCACGACCAGGGCGGTGCCGGTGGCCGGGGCGGCCCGCACCAGGGCCTCCAGCAGCATCATGCCCTCCCCGGGCCCCAGGGCCTCGTCGACGGCCGGCAGGAGCGCGTCAACGTCATCCAGGCGCAGCACGCAGCCGCGCAGTTGCCCGGCCGCCGCCAGGCGCCACAGGCGCGCCAGGCGCCGGGGGTCCTCTGCACCCACGATCGTCCCCATCCCCGGCGCCCCCTCCTTAAGGGCGGACATGGCACTGGCGGCCCCGCACAGGTGGACGCCCCAGCCGGCGGCAGCGGCCCCCAGGCAAGCCGAATCCAGCGTCGTTGTACGCCCCGAGGCCGCTGCCCCCAGCACCAGCAGGGGCTCGGCGGGATCCCACCACCACGTGCCCAGCCCTTGGCGCTCGGGTAGGTCCGTGAGCCCCAGGAGGACGCCCGTGGTCGGCCCGGGAGGGGCCAGAAGGTCGGGGAGCGCCAGCGCCTCGTCGCGCCCAATATGGCCGGGCAGCGGCTCGGCCCATGGGCGCCAGGGGCGCTGGGCGCCCTGGGCGGCGGCCTGGATCTCCTCAACGATCCACGTCAGGTGCTCGGGGCTGGAGCACCAGGGCGCCTGCAGGGGCCCCGGGTCGGCCTGGCCCGCGCCGGTGACCAGCACCCGGCCGGGATGGCGCTCCAGGTGGGCGGCGCCATTGTGGCCCAGCACGTCACGGGAGTCGGCGGCGTCCAGGACCCGCAGGCACACGCGCAGCGTCGTATTGGCGCGAATGGCCGGGGAGACCACGCCACTGGGACGCTGAGTGGCCAGGACCAGGTGGATGCCCAGGCTGCGCCCCTGTGCGGCCACACGCACCAGGGTCTCCAGGACATCGGAGTGCTCCACGGCCAGGGTCGCGAACTCGTCGACCACCACCACTAGGCGCGGGAGCGCCAGGCGCTCGGGCAAAGAGGCCAGGTCCTTGGCCCCATGGGCCAGCAGCAGGCGCTCGCGGCGATGGACCTCGGCCTCCAGAGAGGACAGGGCCCGCTGCGTGGCGGCGGGATCCAGGTCGGTCAGTACCCCGGCGGTATGGGGCAGGGCGGCCAGGGGGCCGAAGGCGGCTCCGCCCTTGTAGTCCACCAGCACCAGGCTCAGCCGCTGCGGGGGCAGGCCCAGGGCCAACTGGAGCAGCCAGGCGGTGAGCAGCTCGGACTTCCCTGAACCCGTGGTCCCCGCCAGCAGGGCGTGGGGGCCGTCCGCCACGAGGTCGGCGCGAAGCGGGCCATCGCCGCCCACCCCCAAGGTGGCCGGCAGGGTCCCGGGCTGCGAGTCCGCCCACCGCCGGGCAATGACCTCCCGGTCCGGTTCCCCGGCCACCTCCTCAATGAGGACCTGAGCAGGGGGCTTGCCGTGGGCGGCGGTAGCGCTGCCGTCCTGCCCGCAGGCCGCCAGGACGGCCTGCCACCATTGCCGGCCCAGTGCCGGGGCGCCCCGGGGCGCCGGGCGGACGCGCAGGGCCCGGGACGGGGCGGGCCCTGCACTCACAGCGATGAGCTCGGCCCGGCAGGGGCGGGAGGGCTCCCCCCACTCCAATGCGGCCCCCGACTCGGTGGGGGACAGGGTGGCGGCACCGCGGGCCAGGACCTGGGCGACCCACCAGGCCAGGACCTCCGGGGCCCTGGGGCCGGTGAGGGCCAGGTGCTCGCCGTCATTGACGGTGAGCACCGAGCGCCTCCTGCGCCTGCCGCTCCAGGCCCGTAGCGCCTCAGCGGCGGTCGGTGCACGCGGCGCCGGAGAGGACCCCCGGGTGCGGGCGGTGACCGCCAGCAGCATGGCGGCCGGGTCGGGGCGCCGTCCACGCCGGCCGCGCCAGCCCGTGCGGCTGCGCGACTCCGGGCGTTTGCCGCCCAGCAAGGGCACTACTCGCATGCCGACCATGAGCAGCATGGGGATCATGGCGACCGCCCCCATGGTGCTGCGGTTGCCGGTGCGCAGGGCCACCACCCCCACCACGACCATGACCAGCACCGCAGCCAGGGACATGAGGGCTATCCAGGCCGTCCTCCTGGGGCCGGGGGGCGCAGCCACCTCCAGGCAGGTGGGGCGCGAGCGCAACTCCAAAAGGGTTGAGCCCATCCTCAGGCGGGTGCCCGCGCCACAGGACCGAGGTTTCCGTCCAAGTCTGCGCCACGGACCCCGGCGCCGGCGCACCCGGGTGCCGTTGGTTGATCCGGGGTCTGTGAGCAGGACGCGTCCGGTGCGGACCCTGACGTGCAGGTGGGTGCGGGAGATCTCCGGGTCGCTCAGGATCCGGCCCCGTCCCACCGCCCCGGAGCGGGGCAGGGGTACGACCAGGCCCGCCTCCGGCCCGCGTAGCACCGCCAGGTGCCAGTGGGAGGCCAGGGCCTCCTGTGCCGCCCGGGTGGCGTGATGGGCCGGGGATGCGGAGGCGGGCGTGGTCGAGAGGATGGAGGTGGTCTTGTTGGCCGGGGTTGCGGAGGTCGCGGGCGCCTTGGCTCCCGGGTCCTGGGGCGCCCGTGTTTGCGGGGCCGTCCCGGGCGGGTCGGCCATGGGGGCGGAGGTAGTGCCTCCCCGGTGGGTGGGCGCCGTGACAGGGGACGGCCGGTCGGGCGGGTCGGGGGGCGGAACCAGGACGGTGGGGGCGAGCACCTCTCCAGGGTGGCCGGTGCGGCTCGCCTCCCGCCGGGCGCCTGTGAGGGCGTTGCCGCTGGAGGCCCAGGAGGACGCCTGTGGTTCCCGGGTTGTTGCTAGATCACGCCGATCGGTGTTTTCCGGGTGTCTTTCCGGCCGGGTGGTGCGCCGGCCGGGCGGTGCACTCGCCGGGTGGTGCGCCCGCGCCCCGATGCGGCCTGTGGAAGGCTTGGGGCATGTGCGGACGCTACGGGTCGTGGAGTTCAGGCACGGTGCTGGCCGGGGTCTTCGATGCTGTGCTCACCGAGGAGGCCGCTCTTCTGGGGCCCTCGTGGAATGTGGCCCCCGGCGCGGATGTGCGCGTCGTCGTCGAGCGCGCGGCCGGGGACCGGGATCGCGCCGTGGCCACGAGGCAGTTGCGGGTGGCCCGCTGGGGTCTGCTGCCCTCCTGGGCCAAGGATCCGGCAATGGCCCGCCGCGCCATTAACGCCCGCGCCGAGAGCGCCGCCACCAAGCCCTTCTTCCGCGACGCCATGACCTCCTTCCGCGCCGTGGTCCCCGCCGACTGCTGGTACGAGTGGCAGCGCGCTGACATTGCCGGTCCCAGCGCCGGAAGCAGCGCCAGGGGGGCGCCGCCGCGGCCCTTCGCCTTGCGGGCCGCCGACGGCGCCCCCCTGGCGCTGGCGGGCCTGTGCTCGTGGTGGCGGGGGCCAGTGGACCGGCCGGGGCCGGCCCGGCACGGGCAGTGGCTGTTGACCTGCGCCATTGTCACCCGCGCCGCCGGCCCCGATCTGGCCTGGTTGCACCACCGTGAGCCGGTGGTCCTGCGCCCCCAGGACGTGGGCGCCTGGCTCGATCCGGGTCTGACCGACGGCCACGGCGCCGCCGGGCTGCTGGGCGGGCCCCGCCCCGCCCTGGCCTGGCACGAGGTCGACCCGGCTGTGGGCTCCGTTCATTCCCAAGGCCCCCAACTCCTTGAGCCGGCTGGTGGCGCCGGCCCCTCCTTAGGGCCCTTAGGGCCCTAAGGGCACTGACCCGCGCCGCTCCGGCCCAAGGGCTCGCGGTGGGCCCATGGCGGGCCTGCCGCCGCCTCATGGGGGAGGATGAGCGCCATGACCCCCACTGAGCCCGCCGCGCCCACTGAGCCCGCCGCGCCCGCCGCGCCCGCCGAGGCCTCTGAGGCCGCAATGCCGTCTGCCCCCGCCCCCGGTATTCGTGGCCTGGCCGCGGTCCCGGCGCCGGCCCGCGCCCGCTGGAGCGAGCTCGTCCGCCTCATTGAGCGCGCTCGCGCCGCCTACTACGACGCCCTCGACGCCCAGAGCGCCATGTCCGACGCCGAATACGACACCCTCTACCGCGAGCTGGAGGACCTGGAGGCCACCCACCCCGACCTGGCCCTGGACTCCTCGCCCACCAGGTCTGTGGGCGGGCGGGCCATGACCGGCTTCGCCCCCGCCGCTCACCACGAGCGCATGTACTCCCTCCAGGACGTCTTCTCCGTGGACGCGGTCCAGGAGTGGGCAGAACGGATGAGTGCCGAGACCGGTGTCGCCGACGGCGACCTGCCCATGACCGCCGAGGTCAAGGTTGACGGGTTGGCTGTAGCTTTGACCTACGCCAATGGCGTCCTGGTGCGGGCCGCCACGCGCGGAGACGGCACCACCGGCGAGGATGTCACCCCCAATGTGCGCACCATTGACTGCGTGCCGCTGGTCCTGGCCGGTGACCGTCACCCGGCCCTGCTGGAGGTGCGCGGCGAGGTCTACTTCCCCACTCGGGCCTTCCGCAGCTTCAATGAGGCCCGCCGCGAGGAGAACCTCGCCCGCCAGGCCCAGGGCCGCCACCTGCTCCAGGTCTTCGCCAACCCCCGCAACGCCGCTGCCGGGTCATTGCGCCAGAAGGACCCGGCCATTACCGCCTCCCGCCCCCTGTCCCTGATCGCCCACGGGGTGGGGGCCATTACCCCGGCCCCGGGCGAGGAGCTGCCCAATGAGCAACACCAGTGGTATGAGCTGCTGGCCGGCTGGGGCCTGCCCGTCTCCCCATACACCGCCGTGGTGCGCGGCCGTCGTCAGCGAGAGGCGTACATTGCCCGCTACGCCGAGCACCGCCACGATCTTCTCCACGAGATCGACGGCATAGTCTTCAAGCTCGACTCTCGGCCCCTGCAGGCCGAACTGGGTTACACCTCCCGCGTTCCGCGCTGGGCGACCGCCTACAAGTACCCGCCTGAGCAGGTTCACACTCGTCTGCTCAACATTGATGTGCAGGTGGGGCGCACTGGGAGGGTCACCCCCTTCGGCATTATGGAGCCGGTACTCGTGGCCGGGTCGACGGTGTCGCGCGCCACCCTTCACAACGCCACTGAGGTTGCCCGCAAGGGCGTGCGCATTGGGGACATGGTGGTCCTGCGCAAGGCCGGGGATGTCATCCCCGAGATCCTGGGGCCCGTGGTCGAAGCCCGCGACGGCTCTGAACGCCCCTTCACCATGCCCTGCTCCTGCCCCTCCTGCTCCACCCCTCTGGCCCCCGCCAAGGAGGGGGACGTGGACGTGCGCTGCCCCAACACCCGTTCCTGTCCCGCCCAACTCACCGAGCGCGTCTCCCACATCGGTTCACGGGGGGCCCTGGACATTGAGGGCCTGGGCGAGGAGGCCGCCACCGCCCTGACCCAGCCCGACGCCGGGCGCGCCGACGCCCTGGCCGCCCTGGCCGCCGGTAACAGCCTGATCACCGAGCGCGGCACTTTGCGCATGAAAGCCGAGGAACTTCAAGCCCTCCACCCCTCTGAGCGCGTCGGTGCCGCCGAGGCCCTTCTGGCTGAGCGCGGCATCACCGAGCAGACGCCAGTACTCACCGGGGAGGCCGGGTTGTTCGACCTGGGTGTGGAGGACCTGCGTGAGATCCGGGTGTGGCGGCCCGTGGCGCGGCGCGGCGCGCCCACCGGCGATTGGCGTCTGACCCGTTTCTTCTGGTCCAAGCAGACCTACACCCCCGACGGCGAGGTCAAGAAGGCCACCGTCCCGGGGAAGAACGCCACTGCCATGCTCACCCAACTGCAGGTGGTCAAGGACCGCCCCCTGTGGCGGGTCCTGGTGGCTCTATCCGTGCGCCACGTGGGCCCCACTGCCGCCAGGGCCCTGGCCGGCCGTTTCGCCACCATGGACGCCCTGTGCGCGGCCAGCCTGGAGGAGCTCAGCGAGGTCGACGGCGTGGGCCCGACCATAGCCGCCTCCTGGCTGGAATGGCTCGCCGTGGACTGGCATGCCCAGATACTCCAGCGCTGGCGGGCCGCCGGCGTGCGCATGGCCGACCCCGCCGGGCAGGAGGCCGTTGAACGGACCCTGAGCGGGCTCACAGTGGTGGTCACCGGTACTTTGGAGCGCTTCACCCGTGAGAGCGCCAAGGAGGCCATTACCGCCCGGGGCGGCAGGGCGGCGGGAAGCGTGTCCAAGCGGACCAACTATGTTGTCGTCGGCGCCGGTGCCGGGTCCAAAGAGGCCAAGGCCCGCCAGCTGGGACTGCCGATCCTCGACGAGGCCGGTTTTGAGCGGCTCCTGACCGGTGGGCCGGGCGGCGCGGACCCCACCGGGGCCAAGGACTCCACCGCCGGAGCAGCTCCCCAGTAGCTCTTCAGTAGCCCCTGCCGGCCCATACCGGCCGCGGCCCACCAGGCCGCGCCGGCAGGCCGGTCCCGGCAGCGTCCAGCGCCCCTGTGGCCACCGCCATGAGGCCCCAGGAGCGGGCGGGTGCGGCCCCAAGGACGGGCCGGCACGCGGCCGGCCGCCGACGGTGGCGCACTCCGCCCCGGTATCGTGGGCGAGTGCACCTCAAAACGTTGACACTCAAGGGCTTCAAGTCCTTCGCCTCGTCAACGACTCTGCGCCTGGAGCCCGGCATTACCGCTGTGGTGGGCCCCAACGGGTCGGGAAAATCCAACATTGTGGACGCCCTGACCTGGGTGATGGGGGAGCAGGGCGCCAAGAATCTGCGCGGCGGCTCCATGGCTGATGTCATCTTCGCCGGGGCCGGCTCGCGTCCGGCGCTCGGGCGCGCCGAGGTCTCCTTGACCATTGACAACACCGATGGCGCCCTGCCCATTGACTACACCGAGGTCACCATTACCCGCACCCTCTTCCGCGGGGGCGGCTCGGAGTATCAGATCAATGGCTCGGCCTGCCGGCTTCTGGACGTCGCCGAACTATTGAGCGACACCGGCCTGGGCCGTCAAATGCACGTCGTTGTCGGCCAGGGGAGGATTGACACGGTGCTCAGCGCCACCCCCGAGGAGCGGCGCGGCTTTATCGAGGAGGCCGCCGGAGTCCTCAAGCACCGGCGCCGCAAGGAGCGGGCCCTGCGCAAACTCGACTCCATGGCCGCCGACCTGACCCGTGTGACCGACCTGGCCGCCGAGCTGCGCCGCCGCCTGGGCCCCCTGGCCCGCCAGGCGGCCGTAGCGCGCCGTGCCCGCACCATCCAGATCGAAGTTCGCGACGCCACCGCCCGCCTGCTGGCCGACGACGTCGTCCAGGCCCAGGCACTCATGGAGACCGGGCAGGAGGATGCTCTCGCCCTGGAGCAGCGCCGCGCCCGCACCGAGGAGGCCGAGCGGCGGGCCCGCCGGCGCCTCGATGAGCTCGCCGACGTCGAGGCCGCCTCCGGGCGGCGCCTAGCCCGTGCCACCGACGTGTGGGAGGACCTCACCGGCGTCGCCCAGTCGCTCGCCTCCCTGGCCGACGTCGCCGCTGAGCGCGCCCGCGGACTGTCCACGGCCCCCGCCCCCGCCCCGCGCACCGACCCCGAAGAACTGGAGCGGCGCGCCCAGAGGGCCGCCGCCCAGGAGGCCGAACTCGCCAAGGCCATTGAGGCGGCCCGCTCCACATTGGATGAGGCCACCCGCGCCCGCGCCGACGCCGAGAGCACCGAGGCCGACGCCGAGGCCGCCCTGAGCGCCCTTCAGCGCCGCCAGGCTGAACACCGCGAGACCGTGGCCCGCGTGGGCGGCCGCCTGGCCTCGGCCCGCACCCGTCACGAGGCGGCCGAGGCCGCCCTGGCCCAGGCACGGGCCGCCATGAACGCCGCCGGTGAGCGCACCCGGGCGGCCCGCAGTGCCCTGGCCGACGCCGAGCCCAGGAGCACGGCCGACGAGCAGGACCACACCGGTGAACAGGACAGGGCGGCCAAAGCCCACCAGGAGGCCCGCGCCGCCTTGACCCGGGCCCGCACCGCCGTGGCCGCCGCCGCCAAGGCCCACCGCGAAGCCGTCTCCGAGCACGCCACCTGGGCTGCCCGCCGCGACACCCTGGCCCTGTCCTTACACGCTCAGGACGGCACCGCCGCCTTGGCCGCGGCGGGCCTGGACGGTGTGATCGGGCTCCTAGCCGACCATCTCAGTGTTGAGCACGGCTGGGAGGCCGCCGTGGCCGCACTGTTGGGCGAGCTCACCGGCGCCGCGCTCGCCCGGGACGACGCCACCGCCCTGGGGGCCCTGGAGCACTCCCACGGCCAGGACCTGGGCGCCATCCGCCTGCTCGTACCCACCGAGCCGTCGACCAAGGAGCCGGTGGACGCGCCCCCGTGTCCCGACCCGCCCGCCTCCGGCGCCCTGGCCGCCTCCGCCCTGGTGGCCAGCACTCGGCCGGGGCTGACCCGCCTCCTCAGGCGCCTCCTGGACGGGGCCTGGGCAGTGGCGGACCTCGACGCCGCCCAGGCGGTGCGGGCCCAGCGGCCCGACGCGGTTGTGGCCACCAGACAGGGGGACGTGCTGGGGCCCGGATGGGTCAGGGGCGCCGGAGGAGGCTCCTCCTCGGTGCTTGAACTCGCAGCCGCCCACGAGGAGGCCACCGCCCGGGCCGAGGCGGCGGCCCGGGCCGAGACCGCCGCCACCAGCGCCCTGAAGGCCGCCCGACGCCGGGAGGAAGCGGTCCGCTCCACGGTCAGCCGCGCCTTGGACGATCTGCGGCGCGCCGACGCCCGGGCCGCCAGTCGAGCAGAGGCCCGCGCGCGCCTGGCCTCCGCCGCCCGCGCCGCCGAGGACGAAGCGGGCCGCGCCCGCCACATCCTGGAACGCGCCGAGTCGGAAGCCGCCCAGCGCACTGCCGAGCTGGCTGCCGCTACCGTTGCCGTGGCCGCCACGGAACAGGACACGGCCCAGGCCGGACCAGCCGACATGGAGCAGGCCCTAGCCGCAGCCAGGAGCCGGCGGGAGGCCGCCGAAGCGGCCTCCCGCCAGGCCCGCGAGGAAGAAACCGAGGCCCGTCTAGCCCTGCGCACCGCCGAGGAGCGCGAGCGCTCAGGTCGGGGCAGAGCCGACTCCCTGCGCGCCGCCGCACGCCGTGAGCGCGAGCAGCGCGCGGCCGAGGCACAGGCCCAGGCCCGCCGCGCCAGACGCCTGGAGGTCGCCATTCATGTGCGCGATCAGGCCCGGGCCGCAACCAAGGCCGCCCGCCGGGCCGTCGCCACGGCGCAGGCTGAACGCGCCGCCATTGAGACCGAGCGCGCCCAGGCGGCCGAATCCGCCGCAAAGGTGCGCCATGAACTCGACCGTCTCGCCAAGGAGGCCGCCGCATTGACCGACGCCGCCCATCGCGAGGAGATCGCTCGCGCCGAGCAGCGCATGCGCCTGGAGGCCCTGGCGGAGCGCGCCCTGAACGAGCTCGGCCTGGAGCTCGGCCCCCTGGTCGAGGAGTACGGCCCCCACATGCCCGTGCCCGAGGTCGGCCAGGACGATGAGGCGCCGGCCATTGACGCCCCCGGGGGCCCGACGTCGCCACCGGGGGAGGGGGCCGAGTCGCCCGGTGAGGACGGCGCCGGGCCCGAGGCGAATGGTGGCGGCCAGGAGCCGCCGCCGGCCGCACGCCCCTACGTGCGCGTGGAGCAGGAGAAGCGCCTGGTTCGGGCCAGGCGCGACCTGGCCAGGCTCGGCAAGATCAACCCCCTGGCCTTGGAGGAGCACGCCGCCCTGGAGCAGCGCCACCAGTTCCTCGCCGCCCAGCTCGCCGACCTCAAGCGCTCGCGGGCCGACCTGCTGACCATCGTTAAGGAGGTTGACGCCCGGGTCCAGGAGGTCTTCGCCAGCGCATTCCAGGACACTGCCCGGGAGTTCACGACCGTCTTCGACCGGCTCTTCCCGGGCGGCCAGGGGCGCCTGGTGCTCACCGACCCGGATGACATGCTCACCACCGGCATAGAGATCGAGGCGCGCCCGGCGGGCAAGAAAGTCAAGCGCCTCTCCCTGCTCTCAGGCGGGGAAAGATCGCTCGCCGCGGTGGCGCTCCTGGTGGCGATCTTCAAGGCCCGCCCCTCGCCCTTCTACGTCATGGACGAGGTTGAGGCGGCCCTGGACGACACCAACTTGGGGCGCCTGCTGGAGATCTTCACCGAGCTGCGCCAGACGAGCCAGCTCATTATCGTCACCCACCAAAAGCGCACCATGGAAGTGGCCGACGCCCTGTACGGCATCACTATGCGCGACGGCGTCACCCGGGCGGTCAGCCAAAGGCTCGCGCGGCGCTAAGAACCGCCCGCCGGCACCCCGGCATTGGGGCGGGCGGATCCGTGGAGGACGCGGCCGGCGCGCCGGCACCGCCCCGGACCGCGGCGAGGAGCAAGAACCCAGAGCCCTCATATGTGATGTAGAACACTTGGAGTATCCGCGTTTGCTTGTGCACACAAGTCCATACTTGTGTGCACAAGCTGGCCAGGTGCTGTTCTCGGGCGTTCCCCGTCTCGCCCGTGTTCGTCTTGCCCGCCCGGCGACGGTGCTGTCGTCGGGCGCCGCACCTCCCACTACATCGTGCAGAAGGAGTGCGCCATGTCCTTCCAGGACAGCGTCATCTATCAGATCTACCCCAAGTCATTCCGCGACTCCACGGGCTCGGGCGTCGGCGACCTGCGTGGCGTCATTGAGAAGGTCGACTACATTGCCTCTCTGGGCGTGGACTGCATTTGGTTCAACCCGTTCTTCCCGTCGCCCCAGCGCGATAACGGCTACGACATCTCCGACTACTGCGCCATTGATCCGTCCATGGGCACCATGGAGGACTTTGATGAGCTTGTCGCCGCCCTCGCCGAGCGCGGCATTGACGTCATGCTCGACATGGTCCTCAATCACACCTCCACCGACCACGAGTGGTTCCAGCGGGCCCTGGCCGGAGACCCCGTCTACCAGGACTACTACTACCTGCGCCCCGCTCAGGCGGACGGCTCCCTGCCCACTAACTGGGTCTCGAAGTTCGGTGGTCCCGCCTGGGCGCCCTTCGGCGACACCGACCTGTACTACCTCCACCTCTTCGACCCCACCCAGGCGGATCTGAACTGGCACAATCCGGCGGTGCGCGCCGAGGCCGCCAAGATCGTTAATTTCTGGCGGGCCCGGGGCGTTAAAGGATTCCGTTTCGACGTTATTAACCTCATTGGCAAGGATGAGATCCTGCGCGACGCCCCCGCCGGCACCGACGACCGCCGCATGTACACCGACGGCCCAGACGTTCACACCTACCTGCGCGAACTGGCCGCCGCGAGTTTCGGACAGGACCCGGACGCCGTCACCGTCGGGGAAATGTCCTCGACCTCGGTGGAGGCCTGCGTGGGCTATTCCAACCCGGACAATGCTGAGCTGTCCATGGTCTTCAGCTTCCACCACCTCAAAGTCGACTACGCTGACGGCCAGAAGTGGACTCTCATGCCCTTCGACCTGGCCGCCCTCAAACGCATTATCGACCAGTGGGCCGCGGGCATGCAGGCCGGTGGCGGCTGGAACGCACTGTTCTGGAACAACCACGACCAGCCGCGCGCCATTAACCGCTTCGGCGACGTCGAGCGCTTCCGCACCGAATCCGCCACCATGCTGGCCACCGCCATCCACCTCCTGCGCGGCACCCCCTACGTTTACATGGGCGAGGAGATCGGCATGACCGACCCCGCCTACACCTCCATTGCGGACTACGTGGACGTCGAGGCCCGCAATGCTTTCAACGAACTCGTCTCCACGGGCAAGAGCCCCGAGGAAGCCTTCGCCATTGTCCACTCCAAGGCCCGTGACAACGCCCGGACCCCCATGCAGTGGGACGCCTCCGCGCAGGCCGGCTTCACCGACTCCGCACCCTGGCTGCGCCCCACCAACCAGGAGGCCATTAATGTCGAGCGCGAGGAGCGGGAGGGCCGCATTCTGCCCTACTACCGGCGCCTCATCGCCTTGCGCAAAGAACTCGCCGTCATCTCCGCCGGCCGCTACGAGGGCTACGGCCTGGATCACCCCGACGTCCTGGCCTACGTTCGCGAACACGAGGGCACGCGCCTGCTGGTTCTGTGCAACTTCCGCGGCCATGACACCAGCATTGAGATCCCGAACGAGTTCGTCGGGGGCGAGGTCCTCATAGGCAACTACCCGGCCCCGGCGCCAGGGGGCACTCTCGCGGACCTGCGGCCCTACGAGGCGCTCGCCGTGCTCTCCACCGCCGCCACCGCGGCGCCCACCACCCGACACTGAGCAGACACGTCGACACTGAGTAACTGAGTATCAGTCCCGTTCCCGAGAGGAAGACACATGCCCCAACCGAAACAGGACCATGAGGTCCCTATTGCCTCACCGGTGACGGGAACCGTCATCGCCCTGGCCGACGTCCCCGATCCCGTCTTCTCTTCTCAGGCGGTCGGCGACGGCCTGGGAGTCCAGCCCGACAATGGCCGTGTAGTGGCCCCGGTGACCGGCGCGGTCACCATGGTGGCCGCCACCGGGCACGCCCTCGGTTTTAAGACCGACTCCGGCCTGGAAGTACTCCTCCACCTGGGCGTCGACACAGTCGAACTCAATGGCGGACCCTTCTCCCTGACCGTGCGCGTGGGCGACCGCGTCGAGGCGGGGGACGACCTGGGGTCCATGGACGTTAACGCCATTGCCGCAGCCGGTAAAGACACCACCGCCATTGTGGTCGTAACCAATACCGCCGCCGCCCTGGCCGGCTTGAGCGTGACCACCGGTCCGGCGGCCGCCGGCAACCAGGTGGCCACCGCCATCGCCAAGGGCGCTGACGCCCCGGCCGCGGGCACGGCCCCGGCCTCAGCCGTGCCCGCGGCCGGGGGCCCGCGCACCGACGGCCTCAGCGGCCATGACGCGACGGCCGCCGACATCATTGCCGGGATTGGCGGGGCGGACAATGTCCGCTCGGTCATCCACTGCATTACCCGCGTGCGCTTCTACCTCAAGGACCAGGACCTGGCCAATGACGCAATGGTCGCCGGCCTCGACGGCGTCATTGACATTGCCAAGGCGGGGGGCCAGTACCAGGTCGTCATTGGCGCCGAGGTCGGGGACGTCTACGACGCCATTGTGCGCCAACTGCCCTCGGACGCCGTCGGGGGCGACGAGGAGGCCGCTGAGCCGGTGGAGCGCCCCACCACGGTCCTGGGCTGGATCAAGTACGGTTTCTCCTCCCTCATCGGTGTCATCACCGGCTCCATGATCCCGGTGGTCGGCATGCTGGCCGCCTCGGGAATCCTCAAGGGCATCCTGGCCCTGCTCACCCAATTCAATGTGGTGGAGAGCTCCTCGGACACCTACCAGTTCATTGACGCCATGAGCTCGTCAATGTTCTACTTCCTGCCGATTATTATCGGCTTCACCGCCGCACGCCGGCTGGGCTCCGACCCCATTATCGTGGCCATTATCGGCGGGGTCCTGTGCTTCCCCTCGGTCGTGACCATGTCCAACCCCGACGCCGAGGGCTACCACGTGGTCGCCGAGGTGGGGCGGACCGTCTTCAACTCCGAGTTCTTCGGCATCCCGGTCTCCCTGCCCCAGGGCAACGCCTACGCCTACTCGATCTTCCCCATTATTGTGGGCGCCTGGTTGGCCGCCCGGATCGAGCCCTGGCTCAAGAAGGTCATCCCGGCGGTCGTGCGCCCGATCTTCGCGCCCCTGATCGAGATCTTCGTGGTCTCGGCCCTCATCCTGGTGGTCTTCGGCCCCATCGTCATGTTCATCTCCGGTGGCATCGCTTCCCTCGTCAATGCCGTCTTGAACCTGAACTACCCGATTGCGGGCCTCCTCATCGGCGGCTTCTACCAGTGCCTGGTCATCTTCGGTTTGCACTGGGCGGTCATTCCCATTATCTCGGCCCAGATCGCCGATCCCGGCTACTCCCCGCTCAACGCGATCGTCTCAGCCACCATGATCGCCCAGGGCGGCGGCGCCCTGGCGGTGTGGCTCAAGACCAGGAACCCGCGCATTAAGCGCATGGCAGGCCCGGCCACCATCTCCGCCATGTGCGGAGTCACCGAGCCGGCCATGTACGGCCTCAACCTCAAGTACGGCCGCATCTTCCTGACCGCCTCCATCGGCGGCGCCGCCGGCGGTTTGGTCACGGGGCTCTTCGACGTCAATATGTGGGGTTTTACCGGCGCTTTCGTCGGCTTCCCCTCATTCGTCAACCCTGAGGGAATCGACTCCTCCTTCTGGGGCTTCTGGGTGGCCTCCTTCACCGCGCTCATTGTGGCCTTCGCGTGCACCTACTTCTTCGGCTTCAACGAAGCCGAACTGGAGGAGGGGCAGGAGAAGGAAGTCAAGAAGGTGCGCCTGGGCAAGCGCGACCCGGTTGCCAACTGAGGCCCCACCACTGCTGCTCCCGGGCCCACAGCAGTAGTAGCACCCGGTCACCTGGTGTTCACCTGGGGCATGAATATCTCGTGCTCCCGGGTCCACAACCAAGCCGTGCCTCTCACCCCGCACGGGGTGAGAGGCACGGGCGTTCACACCATCTCCCCCGGCGGGCATCCAGGAGGAGCGGGGGCTGCGCACAGCCCGGCTCAGCGCCGGGGCCGCAGGCGCTGAGCCGTGGCCTGGAACTCGAAGCCCACCGGGGAATGGCGAGAGCAGGTGAACTCAAAAATGCTGCCCGCCGAGTCGAAGGTCGAGCTGCGCACCACGACCACGCAGTCCATCCCCTCCAGGTGCAGCAGGCTGCGGTCCTCCTCATTGGCGCGCTCCACCGTAATGGACCGGGTGGCGCTGGAGACCCCCACACCAAGGTCCTCCTCCAGGTGGAGGTAGATGGAGGATTCCACGATCTCGGCCGTCAGGTCGGGCACCACCGAGGTCAGGAAGCAGCTGGTGTCCACGATGAGCGGCACGTCGTCGAGCAGGCGCAGGCGATGCACCATGGTGATGGCGGCACCGGCCTCCAGGCCGGAGGCCTCGGCGAGCTCGTCGTCGACCGTGCCCTGCTCCAGGGACAGCAGGCGGGTGCGCGCCGACAAGCCGTTGCGGGCAGCGGCCTCGCGCAGGGACTCAATGGTGCCGAACAGGAAGGTCGAGGTGCGGCGGCGCCGGTAGATCACCTGGACCCCGCGCCCCTGCATGGTCTGGATATAGCCGCGTGCCGCCAGCAGCGCTAGCGCCTTGCGAACTGTGTTGCGGGTGCAGCCGAACTCCTCGGCCAGGGTGTTCTCAGAGGGCAGGCGCTGCTGGAACCGGTACTGGCCGGACTCGATCTGCGCGCTGAGCACATGGAAGATGGAGTCGTACTTGGGCTTGGCCACACCTCGCTCCTTCCTCCTGCGTACCCGGGCCGGGGCCGACGGCGCCGCGCCCAGTTCCCCGCGGTGAAAACCGCTTACCCCACAGGTACCACACCGGCCAGGACGCACACCGTGGTTTGCGCTCGTGGTGGGCGTCTCGTAACCGATTCGGCTCCCCGGGCGGCCGGCGCGAGGCGCCGTTGTCAATGCGTCACACTTGGCGGCTCTGTGGCGCGTCGGGCTGCGACGGTGCTGCCCGTGCGGGGCACAATGACATCCATGGGAGCCATGATTCTTGCTCTTGCTGTTGTTCTTATCGTTGGACTCCTCGTGCTGGGCCTCATTATCGCCGAGCGCTACCCCGTCTCCACCTGGAGCGGTGGCCTGCGGGCCCTGGGCGCCACTGCCCGCCAGAAGGAGGAGCCTGTTCAGGTCCTACCTCAGGATGTCAGCCTCGACGATCTCATGGTCGAGGGCGACACCGCCGTCTACACCGGGACGGACTCCTTTAGCGGCCTGGTCCACATTGTGGAGAAGGCCATGGACACCGCGGAGTCCACAACCGCCGGCCTGCGCCGCACCAAGGCCGGCACCAGCTGACGCCCGCTGAGCCCGGCACCGGGCT
The DNA here is from genome assembly GCF_004104015.1 of Actinomyces oricola. GTDB lineage: Bacteria > Actinomycetota > Actinomycetes > Actinomycetales > Actinomycetaceae > Actinomyces > Actinomyces oricola. The sequence continues at coordinate 39,968 of NZ_RYFV01000027.1, forward strand.
GAACGCGCCCGTCGTCGAGGTAAGCGCGCCCGTCGTCGACCCGCCCCGCGGACGTGGTTCCGCGCAGGCGAAGGTCGCGGCGGGCGCGCGGCTATCAGGCATGATGTGCCCATGGAGCCGATCCTCATTGTCCTCGCCGTCCTGGCCGTCATCGCCGTGGCGGGCGGCCTGTGGTACTTCGTAGGCGGTCGCCGCCGCGGCCAGATCCCCCCCGACGTCAGCGCCCACGCCCCCACCAGCGTTGAGGACGTCCTGCCCGCACCCGCACCCGAGCTCAAGCCCGAGCCTGAGACCGCCGCCGAGATTCCTACCCCGACCCTGGAGCGCCCTGAGTCCATCCCCGGCCGCATGCAGCGCCTGCGCGCGCGCCTGGCCGGCTCCGGCGCCTTCGGCAAGGCGATTCTCTCCGTCCTGTCCCGGGGCGATCTCACCGAAGCCGACTGGGAGGAGATCGAGGACACCCTTCTGACCTCGGACCTGGGTATTGAGGTGACGACCGCCCTCATGGACGAGTTGCGCACCCAGGCCAAGGTCCTGGACACCTCGGATCCCGCCGCTGTGCGCGCCGTCCTGCGCTCCGAGCTGCTGGCCCTAGTTGATCCCGGCCTGGACCGCTCCTTGAATCTGGACCACCCCCGGCCCACGGACCCCTCCCACGGCGCCCCAGCGGCGGCGGTTCTCATGGTCGGTGTCAACGGCACCGGCAAGACCACCACCTGCGGCAAGCTGGCCCGTGTCCTGCTCGCCCAGGACAAGACCGTTCTCATGGGGGCCGCCGACACCTTCCGCGCCGCCGCCGCCGAGCAGCTGACCACCTGGGGCGAGCGGGTTGGCGTGAGCGTGGTGCGCTCCGAGCGCGAGGGCGCCGACCCGGCCTCCGTGGCCTACGACGCCGTGCGCGAGGCCGCCGCTCAGGGTGTGGACGTCGTGGTGGTCGATACTGCCGGGCGTCTGCAGACCAAGGCCGGGCTCATGGACGAGCTGGGCAAGATCAAGCGCGTCATGGAGAAGATCGCCCCGGTGGGGGAGATCCTCCTGGTCCTGGACGCCACCACCGGTCAGAACGGCATGCGCCAGGCCCAGGTGTTCTCCCAGGCCGTCGGTATTACCGGCATTGTGCTCACCAAGCTCGATGGCACGGCTAAGGGCGGGATTGTGGTCACCGTCCAGAAGGAGTTGGGCGTGCCCGTCAAGCTCGTGGGCCTGGGGGAGGGCGCCGACGACCTGGCCCCCTTCGACCCCGAGGGATTCGTCGACGCCCTGCTGGCCTGAGCTGGCCTGAGCTGCACACCGCAGCGGCGGCCGCGTGAGCACCACGGTGATGACCGCCCACCGACCCGCCCGCCTTTTCAGTCTTCGGAGGTTCTGGGCCGGGCGGCTGGGCGCGGCGATGAGAGCCGCGGTGGGCGCCCGGCCCGGCACATGAGGCCGGAGCCGGCACGAGTCGGTCAAGCACTGCCGCTATTCTGGGGCCGGCACCTCTCCCGGTGACCTCCGGGAGGCATCAACGACTTGATTGGACCACCGCGTGTTCGGCAACCTTTCTGACCGCCTCACCGCTTCCTTCAACAATCTGCGCGGCAAGGGCCGGCTCACCGACGCCGATATTGACACCACTGTCTCCGAAATCCGTCGCGCCCTCCTTGAAGCCGACGTTGCCCTGCCAGTAGTGCGCGCCTTCACCGCCTCAGTGCGGGACAAGGCCAAGGACGCCGCCCGCTCCCAAGCCCTCAACCCCTCCCAGCAGATCGTCAAGATCGTCAACGACGAGCTCATCGAGGTCCTGGGCGGGGCGGCCCGCGAATTGAACTGGGCCCCCCACGGCCCCACGATCATTATGCTCGCCGGCCTCCAGGGCGCCGGTAAAACCACCCTGGCCGGCAAACTCGGCCGCTGGCTGCGCGACCAGGGCAAGCGGGTGCTCCTGGTGGCCTCCGACCTCCAGCGCCCCAACGCCGTCACCCAGCTGAGCGTGATCGCTGAGCGCGCCGGGGTCCACGTGTGGGCCCCCGAACCGGGCAACGGTGTGGGCGACCCGGTGCGGGTGGCTCGCACCGGTGTGGAGCAGGCGCGCACCCACGGCTACGACGTGGTGGTGGTTGACACCGCCGGGCGCCTGGGCATTGACGCGGAGATGATGGATCAGGCCATCCGTATCCGCGATGCCGTGCGCCCCCACGAGACTCTTTTCGTCCTGGACGCCATGGTCGGCCAGGACGCCGTCAACACCTCGGTGGCCTTCCGCGACGGGGTGGGCTTCACCGGCGTGGTGCTCTCTAAGCTCGACGGCGACGCCCGCGGCGGCGCCGCCCTGTCGGTGCGCGGTGTGACCGGGGCGCCGGTGCTTTTCTCCTCCACCGGTGAGGGCCTGGAGGACTTCGAGCGCTTCCACGCCGACCGCATGGCCTCGCGCATCCTGGACATGGGTGACCTGCTGACCCTCATTGAGCAGGCCGAACGGACCTTCGATGAGAAGGAGGCCGCCGATGCGGCCGCCAAACTCGCCAGCGGCGAGTTCACCCTCGACGATTTCCTTTCCCAGTTGCGCCAGCTGCGCAAGATGGGCTCCATGAAGAAAATCCTGGGCATGATGCCGGGGATGGGGCAGATGCGGGAGGCCCTGGAGAATTTCGACGAGCGCGAGGTGGACCGCATTGAGGCCATTGTCTGCTCCATGACCCCGGCGGAGCGCGCGGACCTGTCCATTCTCAACGGCTCGCGCCGCACCCGCATTGCCAAGGGCTCGGGCACCACCGTCCAGGCCGTCAACGGGCTGGTGGAGCGTTTCGAGGCCGCCAAGAAGATGATGGAGCTCATGGCGGCCGGCGGTTCCCCGACAGCGATGGGCGGTCCCGGTGGCGCCATGGCCGGCATGGGGTCCTTGCCCCCGGTGGGCAAGCGCTCCAAGGCTCGGCAGGCCCCCAAGGGCAAGCGGCGTAAGGGGGGCAGGAAGGGGCGCAGCGGCAACCCCGCTAAAGCCGCGCGCCAGGCCAGGGCCGGCGGAGCGCAGGCCGCTCCCAGTGCCCCCGCGCCCGGAAGCGCCTTCGGCTTGGGCGCCCAAGATTCCCCGGCCCCCGTCGCGAACTACGGGATTATGCCGGGCCAAGGGGCCCCGGCCGGGAAGGCCCCGAAGGCGGCGCCCGCCATGGGCGGGGCCGACAGCGGTGACGAGGTTGCCGACGCCATGGCCGCCCTGCCCGAGGACCTGCGCCGCCGCCTGGGTATCTGAGGGCGCGGGGCTGTGATCCGCGGATGCCCCTGAGATGTCTGAGATGTTCCTCAGATGGTCACGACTCGATGCTGAGGATGTCGGGGACGATCCGTGGTGCGCGCTGACCCGTAGGGTCGACGCCGTCGCCGCCCATGTCAACGGCGCCAGGGTCGCCCACGCCTTCAGCCGCGGGCCGAGGGCGCCCGATAGGCTGAGGCCATGACAACGACTCCAGGCGTTCGTATCCGGCGCCTCCGGCTCACGAACTACCGCAGCGTCGGCTCCTGCGACCTGGAGCTAGTGTCGCGTGTCGTTAGTGTCTAGACGGTTGGGTGTTTGGGAGTATGTGGGTATGGCTCATCCTGGTGCTCCTGGTCTTGTGCTTCGTGATGGTGATGGTGAGGAGCTTGGGCGTTGGTTGCGT
>NZ_RYFV01000028.1 GCF_004104015.1 Actinomyces oricola
TTGGCGGTTGAGGCCGGAGCCGTTGATCATGACGGTGGCCACGTCGCGGATGGTGATGGTTATTGGGGTGCTGTCGGGTGTGGTGGTGGGTGTGTTGTCGGGGGTTGTGTGGGGCAGGAATCCTGTTCCCAGGCATTTGTTGTCCGGTCCGCTGCTGGTGCAGGTGTAGCGGCTGGCCGTGGGTTCTTCGGTGTATGCCACTGAGGCGCCCGAGTCCTCGCCCTGGGAGGCACTGCCCTCAGGAGCAGGAATCGTCTGAGTCCACTGCCCCGAAAAAGTGGCCTCATTACCACTGGTCTGAATATTCCAATTTAGGTCTTCATCACCGGGAACGGCGGTCGCATTTTGTGGACACAATGCGGCAAGGGCTATGGCCGTTAAGACGATCCAGGGGCGCGCAATCATGATGTCTCCTTGACCACGCCCTCGGTGACTATCCAACGCCCATCGACATAACGCATAATGAGGCTCAGAATATAATATGGAGTGGCGGGAGATCTGTTTTCAGTGCCATCACCACTGTGAGAGACGTGCTCACCCATGCTTGCCGTGAGTTCGACTTTGGAGTATTCGCCCCCCTCTGGGGGTGGGTAGTAGTCGGCAGTGGGTATGTCTTGTTCCCAGGGGTCGGCCCAGCCCCCGTCCGCATGCATTTCAGTAACATTTGTTATGACTGAGTTACAAAAGATGCAGTCATCTTCGCTCATGGCGGCGAATTCGGTAGTATCACCAGTGACATAAGCATAACGGTAGAGTTCAATGAAATAGTAGGCGCTATTGACGGCGCCGTCGGCGTCGTTGTTGTCCATATTGGAGGACTTGGTGGGCAGCTCCATGGCCAGGGCGGCTTGGCGCAGGGCGGCCAGTTCGGGTCCCATGGCGGTGTCGCGGGAGGCCTGGACGGAGGCCGAGGCCTCCGCCTCGCTCATGGTCGCGGTGGTGGTGCCGGCAATGGCCGTGAATGTCGCCGTCCCACTCCCGGCGCTCTGGCCGGCGGAGCAGGCCAGAGCGCCCAGGGCGGACACCGATAGGGCGAGCAGCACCGCGCCGGCTCGACGCAACCAGTAGCGTGGCGCACCCCGACTGTCGCAGCCGGTGTCCGGGTTATCTTCGCGCCTGTCACGAAAGGTGCGTGGGCTGCGCGGCCAGGGTCGAGGGGCCATGGTGTCTCCAGGGGTGAGAGGGCAACCAGGTATGTAACTACCGCCACAATGTGGTGATAGCGGTCACTCTAGCGAGCCCTGTGGTCCAGCACTACCCCTACGAAAGTACCTGTGGAGAACTCGTCATACATCCGACGACCCCCGTGCGGGCCACAAGACCCGAACACCCCCGAATCGCAAAAGTCGTAAAACTGACGACGACACCCCAGCCGCAGTCGTGTCCCCGGCCCGTCGCCCTTTAGTTACAACGGGCTCGTTCACAAGTGGAGAAACGAGGGACGTCGTCGTCGAAAAGTGCCAGTAGCGTGACCGCCATGACGACTACCCCGACACGCAGCACTACATTTCCAGGCCGCGAGGCCTCTCTTCTGCCGCACCCCGGCGAGCACGTTGTTCTCGGCGCCCCTCTGGATGGCCCCTGGCCCGCGGGAACCGAGGTCATCTACCTGGCGGGCGGCTGTTTCTGGGGCGTGGAGCGGATCCTGTGGCGCCAGCCGGGCGTGGTGAGCACCGCCGTCGGCTACATGGGCGGCACCACCCCGAACCCCACCTACCAGGAGGTGTGCACAGGACAGACCGGACACGCCGAGACCGTCCGCGTCGCCTACGACCCCACCGTTGCCGGCCCCGGAACTCAGAACCTGCTTCGTGTTTTCTGGGAGAACCACGACTCCACCCGCCTCAACCGGCACGGCAATGACATTGGCACCCAGTACCGCTCGGCCGTGTGGACCACCACCCCCGAGCAGCACGCGGCGGCCCTGGCTATCCGGAAGGGCTTCACCGACGAGCTGGCGCGCCTGGGCCTGGGCTCCTGCGTGACCACAGTGGACGACACCGCCGCCCTGTATGCCGAGTTCGGGGGCCCCTTCTACCTGGCGGAGGACTACCACCAGGGGTACCTGGCCAAGAACCCGGGCGGCTACTGCAATCACGGCCCCAACGGAGTGACCTGTCCCGTTGGCGTGGCGAACCTGCCCGCGCAAGTGGACGTTCTGCCGCCGGCGTCGACCACGGTCTAAAAGGTGGCCGTCCCGGCTCCGGGCATTAGGCCGTCCCGGCTCCGGCATTAGGCCGTCCCGGCTCCGGGCATTAGGCCGGCCGGGCTCCGCCGGCCGGGACGGCGAACCGCCCGCCACTCAGGTCCCGAGCGCCAGACCGGCCGCCACCCCCGCCATGACCAGGCCCACCGCCCCGTCGATCACCCGCCATGTCGCCGGGCGGGACAATGGCCCGGATAGGGCGCGCGCACCCAGCCCCAGCGCGGTGAACCACAGCGCGGAGGCCGTAATGGCGCCGGTCGCCGCCACCCACCGGGCCGCCCCGAAGCTGTTGGTGACTGTCCCGAGCATGAGCAGGGTGTCGAGGTAGACGTGCGGGTTGAGCCAGGTCAGGGCGAGCGTCGTCAGTGCCACCGAAGAGGCGGCCCGCACCGCCCCCTGCTCCAGGGCGCCGGGCCGGAGGGCCGAGCGCATCGAGTTGGCGGCGAAGCCCAGGAGGTAGACCACGCCGCCCCAGCGCAGCGCCTCCAGCACCCAGGGCGCCAGGGCGCCCACGGTGCGCACCGCTCCCGTCCCCGCAAAGATGAGCGCTGCATCGGAGGCGGCGCAGATCCCGATGACCATCCCCAGGTGCTCCCGGCGCGCCCCCTGGCGCAGCACCCAGGCGTTCTGGGCGCCAATAGCCGCAATCAGCCCGAAGCAGGCGGCCAGGCCAGTCAGGAACGGGGTTATTACCGCAGAGCTCGTCATAGCGACCACGCTAGGCACCCACACGAGTGAAGCCAAGCGCGATATTCTTCAGTTTATGAAGATATCCTTCATGCACCCTGATCACCTCCAGGCCCTCGCAGGCATTGCGGACACTGGCACCTTTGAGGGCGCCGCCCGCCTTCTGGGCGTGTCGACCTCGGCGGTCAGCCAGCGCATGCGCGCCTTGGAGGCCTCAATGGGACGCGTGCTGGTGCGCCGTGGAGCGCCTTCCCGTCTCACCGACGAGGGCGCCGTGGTGCTGCGCTACGCCCGCCAGCAGCAGCTTCTGGCCTCCGAGCTCGCCGCTGAGCTGGACCTGGAGCCCGCACCCGGCTCACCCGTTGACGATCGCATCCCCTTGGCTGTGGCCGTCAACGCCGATTCCTTGAGCACCTGGTTCGTCGGCGTCCTCCAGCAGGCGACAACATGGCCCGAGGTGCGGCTGCTCGTGTCCACCGCCGACGAGGCGCGCACCGCCGAGCTGCTTCGCTCCGGGAAGGTCATGGCGGCGGTGTCCTCCTCGCGAACCCGGGTCCCGGGGTGCCGGGTCGAGCACCTGGGGTCCATCCGTTACCTTCCCTGCGCCGCGCCCGCCCTCCTGGAGCGCCATCAGGACGCCTCCTCACCCGCGGAGCTGCCCGTGCTCCGCTTTGACGACGACGACGATCTGCAGGACCTGGCCCTGGCGGCCGCCGGACTCGCCCCACCCGCGCCGCGCGCCGTGGTGCCCACCGCTGAGGCTTTCGCCGCCGCAGTGCGCTGCGGACTGGGATGGGGAATGGTCCTGGCCGCACAGGACCCGGCCGGCGCAGGGCTGCGGGTCATCCCAGGGCTGGGGCCAGTGGACCGCCAGCTGTACTGGCACCATTGGTCCATTGAGTCAACCAGCCTGAGTCGGCTCAGTCGGGCCGTACGGGCCGCCTTCACCCAGGGGGCCCACTCGGCCTGAGGCGGCCCGCGGCCGGTTAACCCCACGCAGCAAAACCTCCAGGCACGGCAAAGCCTCCAAGGCCCGATAAGGCGGCCGACGGTGGAACGACCCCGACCGCCCAGCGGGCGCAGGACTTCACTGAGCTGGGCCGGGCCCGCAACCAGGTGGTCGCCCCGGCGGGTGGGGCGGGGCCGGGATGTCGGGGATAGGGCCGCGGAGGCCACACTGGAACCACGGCGGGCCCGGCTCGGCTGTATGCCAGGATCAATCCATGAACGACCACAGAGACAACAGCCGCCGCAGCGGCCCCCGAGACCATTCCAACAGCTCGGGCGCCAGGCACCGTGACAACGGGCGCGGCCACAATAACGGCCGCACCCGCGACGGCGGCTACTCAGCGCGTCACCGGGACAACGGCTACCGGCCGCGTCGACAGTTCGACGACGAGCCGCGCGTGGGCGCCCTGGGGGACCTCGTGGGCCACCTTCACGCCCTGGACGGCCGCTCCTACGCCGCCTACAAGGCGATCGTCGGGCACTACACGGCCACGACCGGCTGGGTGCTGCACATTGACCGCGTCCAACCCGATCCCTTCGCCCACCCCACCCGCATACGCCTGGAGATCCCCGCCTCCCTGCCGGGACTAGAGGTCCTCGACGACGCCGACCTGCTGAGCACGCGCGACCGGCGCCTGGCGGTCGGGGACTTCCTCATTCGCGAACTGCACGCCAGTTTCCGCGGCACGGCCCTGTCGATCGCCGCCCCCGGCCAGGAGATCCTGGAGCGCTCAGCCGCCGTTTTCCTGGCCAACGGCGACGTGGAGCCCCGGGGCGCCGGCGGCTGGACCATTGAGATCCGCGCCCGCTTATCCCTGCCCGCTCGGGGCCGCTCCATCCAGGGTCGGGAGGCGGCGCGGATCGTCAGCCGCGACTTGACCCGCGAGCTGGGCGAGGTCCTGAACCTGACCGGACAGCGGGCTGAGCACCTGGTGGCGCACGTCAACGCCCTGGAGGATCACCGGGCCCTGAGCGAGGTGGTGCGCGAGCGCGGCTGGGTGTCTTTCCTGGCCGACGGCGCCCTGCTGCCGCGCCGCTCGGGCGTGAGTGACGAACCGATGCGCTCGGGCGCCGTCCCCCTGTCCGCCCCGGACTCCCTAGCAGAAACCGTCGAGCTCCCGCACGCCGGGACGGTGCGCGGCACCGCGATCCCTACCGGGGTCACGGTGATCGTGGGCGGCGGCTACCACGGCAAATCGACCCTGCTCAACGCCATTGAGCGGGGCGTCTACCCGCACCTGCCCGGCGACGGACGCGAACTGGTGGCGACACTCCCCAACGCCGTCAAGGTGCGTGCCGCCGATGGCCGGGCCGTGACCGGGGTGGACTTGACTCCTTTCATTTCACACCTGCCGGGCGACCGGGACACGACCTCCTTCACCACCAAGAACGCCTCCGGCTCAACCTCCCAGGCGGCAAGCCTGATCGAGGCGGTGGAGGCCGGCGCCGACATGGTGCTGCTCGACGAAGACACCTCGGCAACGAACCTGCTCATCCGCGACTCGCGCATGCGCTCTCTCGTGGCCGACGAGCGCGAGCCAATCACACCTTTCGTGGACCGCGTGGGGGCACTGTCGCGCTCACGAGGGGTCTCCACAGTCATGGTCATGGGCGGTTCGGGAGACTACCTGGATGTGGCCGACCTGGTTCTGCTCATGGACGACTACACGCTGCACGACGCCACCGCCCGGGCCCGTGAGGTGGTGGCCGCCCAACCGCGGGCGAACACCGAGTTGAAGGACTTCCCGGTGGTGCTGGACCGGGTGCCATTGCCGGCCCCGGCGCGCACTCGCCGCGGCCCGGTGCGCACCCGCTCACGGGGCACCGAGGTGCTGGTTCTGGACCGCGAGGAAATCGACATTAGCGACATCTCCGGTGTGGTCGACCCCGGGCAGGCGGAGGCGACGGCGCTGGCGTTGCGGGCACTGTTGGAGCGTCGCTTCGACGCCTCATCGACGCTGGCCCAGTGCCTGGAGGACCTGGACGCCCTCCTGGACGACGAGGGCCTGGACGCCCTGGACAACAGGCCTGCTTTCCTGGTGCGCCCACGCCGAGTGGATGTGGCCGGAGCGGTCAACCGCTACCGGGCGCTGGCGCTAGCCTGAGCCGGCCCTCCAACACGCCCCTCGACCCTCATCGCGCGCCCGCCTCCACTCCCAGCCCTCCGGGACGGCGGCGCAGAAAACCGGGCGGGCTCAGCGCAAGGGCGCCAGGGCCCCAGAGCGCGCGACAACGGCCTGGACCATGGCCGGAACCTCGCCGTCGTGGTAGGCGGCCGGGGTGAAAACACCCTCGGAGATGTCAGTGGCCAGGTTCAGCGACACCTGGGGCGCCACCACATCAGTGTCGAAGTTCGCCAGGATCTGACGCAGGTGCTCCATGGGCCGAATGCCGCCACTGTAGGAGTAACCCACCAGCCCCACGCCCTTGCGCGCCAGGGCCGCGGGCACGAGGAAGTCAATGGCGTTCTTCAGGGCCCCGGGTACGGAGCGGTTGTACTCCGGGGTGACCACGACAATGGCGTCATAAGAGGCGATGGTCTCGTTCCAGGCCACGGCCGCCGGGTGCTTGGGTGCGGCCATCATGGGCGGGACCTCCTCAACGAAGAGGGGCAGGTCGAAGGAGGCCAAGTCGACGAGCTCAGCCTGGACGCCCTCAACAGTGCTGGCCTTGTCGACCACCCACTGGGCGATGGCCGCTCCGACGCGGTTGGGGCGGATGGAGCCGAGGACGACGGCAAGACGGGTCATGGTTCTCTCCTGAACAAAGAATGGTTGAGTCACCAACCACTCTAGGACGAAAGTCCCGCGATGTGCTAGTGAGACACCACCCTCCCGCCACGCTCACCCCGGCTCGACACCGCGACACCTCGGGACACGAACGGTGGCGGCGCCTTTCCCCCGCCGAAAGCCCGGCCGAGGCGGGCCCCGCGCCCGGCAGGGGCGGGCTGCTTCACCGACCCGTCCTCGCTAGTCCGCACGGGCGAGCCCCGGGCCCGGCAGGGGCGGGCTAGTGCGCCAGGAAGAACTGTGCAGAGGGGTCGTCGGTCTCCTCCTTGTAGACGTAGCCGAGCCGGTCCATGTGCTCCACCAGTTCGGCGTCATCCCGGTCAGCTTCAAAGGCGCACAGGATGCGCCCATAGTCGGCGCCGTCGGTGCGGTAGTGGAAGAGGGTAATGTTCCAGCGGGTGCCCAGGATCTCCAGGAAGTGGACCAGCGCCCCAGGTGACTCGGGGAACTCGAAGGAGAAAAGCCGCTCGCGCAGGCCGTGCGGAGCGCGCCCACCGACCATGGAACGCACATGGACCTTGGCGAGCTCATCGTCGGTCAGATCAACAACGCCGTAGCCGGCCGCCTCCAGGTCGGCCACGATCTCTCCGCGCTCGGCCCGCCCCTGGGTCAGGCGCACGCCGACAAAGATGCGCGCCGGTTCCCCGGCGCCGGCCTCGGCCAGGCGGTAATTGAACTCGGTGACCGCCCGCCCGCCCAGCACGGAGGCGAAGCGCAAGAAGGCGCCCTGCACCTCGGGAATAGTCACCCCTAGAATCGCTTCACGCTGCTCGCCGATTTCGGCGCGCTCAGAAATGTAGCGCAGCTGGTGGAAGTTGAGATTGGCGCCGGAGAGCACGCAGGCCAGCCGCTCCGAGCGCAGCCCCCGGTGAGCGGCATAGCGCTTGAGGCCGGCCAGGGCCAGGGCACCAGAAGGCTCGGAGATGGCGCGCAGGTCCTCGAAGAGGTCCTTGACGGCGGCGGAAACCTCGTCGGAGGAGACGGTCATGACGTCGTCCAGGAGTTCGGAGCACAGGCGGAAGGTCTCCTCCCCCACGCGCCGCACGGCTACGCCCTCAACGAAAAGCCCCACATGCTCCAGGGTCACCGGTCCCCCGGCGTCCAGGGCAGCGCGCAAGCAGGCGGATTCCTCGTGCTCGACGCCAATGACTTGCACCTCGGGCATGAGCTGCTTAATGAGGACGGCAATACCGGCGGCCAGGCCGCCTCCGCCCACGGGGACGAAGACGCGGTCAAGACCCGTGTCCTGTTGGATGAGCTCCAGACCAATGGTGCCCTGGCCGGCGATGACCCAGGGGTCATCGAAGGGGGCGACATAGGTCAGGCCCTGGGCGTCGGCCAGACTAATAGCCTCGGCTTTGGCGGCGTCGAAGTTGTCCCCGCTGAGCAGCACCTGGGCGCCCAGGGCGCGCACGGCGTCGACCTTAATGCCGGGGGTGACGGTGGGCATGACAATGAGGGCCTTCATGCCCAGATGGGCGGCGGAACGCGCCACCCCCTGGGCGTGGTTGCCGGCGGAAGCGGTGATCACGCCACGGGCCCGCTCCTCCTCCCCCAGGGCGCGCATGCAGGAGTAGGCGCCGCGGATCTTGAAGGAATGAACCGGCTGAAGGTCCTCACGCTTGACCTCCACCGTGCAGCCCAGGCGCTCGGAGAGGGCGGGCATGCGCTGGAGCGGAGTGTGCTCGGCGACCTCGTAGACGGGAGCGCGCAGAATGGCGCGCAGGTAGTGGGCGGAGTCCCAGGGGGCGACGGCGGACTCATTCACGATCCCACCCTAGATGAGCGAGCCCCCGGGCCGCATACGCTCACGAGCGTGGCGCTGGCCCGCCACCCGGGTGCGATCGCTCGAACCGACGGCGTTCACAGGCTCGCCGCTCCTGCGGCGTTCTCGCGCTCTGGAGTGAGTGGCGTCAAAGCCCTGCCCCGAGTCGCCCCGGCCCCGGCCGCCATCACCAAAACCATCACCGCCCTGACCCCCTCCACCCCAGTACCGACCCGCCCAACCCCGACGAGAAGCCTCATTGCACATTCTTTCTTCCCTCAAGGAGTGGGGAGCCGCGGAATCCTGCGGATCTGCTCGGGATCCGGGGGCCCGGGAACGGGATGAATGTGCGAACGGGTACGCCATTGCACATTCATCCTTGCCGAACCGACCCCCTGCGACGAGGGATCGTTGAAATACCAACGATCCCCCACAGGCCGGCGCAAGAAGAATGTGCAACACCGCCAAGGACCGGGTCGAAGTAACCTCAGAGCGGGGCCATGGGCCCCACCGCCGCCCGGCGCGAAGAGGTCCGGGAGCGCGTCGTGCCGCGGGCCGCCCCGAGAGCCTCTTGGGGGCCGGCTCGTGATCGACGAGAACGAAAGCGCCCCAGCGGCCGTCCCGAGCGCCTCTTGGGGGCCGGCTTTCAGGACCGGCCCGAGCGCGAGGCGGCCACCGCCGTGACCGACAGCAGCACGAGAGCCCCGGCCGGCGTCGCCACCGCCCACGGAGCGCGCTCAATGTAGGGCAGCGCCTCGGCCAGGACGAGCCCCCACTCGGGGGTGGGCGCCTGGGCGCCGAGCCCCAAGAATCCCAGGCCGGCCAGGGCCAGGGCAATGCCGGGCAGGCGCAGGGCCGCGTGGCGCACCAGGGCCGGCAGGACGGCGGGGATGACGCGGGTCAGGGTGATGCGCACCCTCCCCTCCCCCAGGACGGGGGCCAGGACCACGTCGGGGCGCTGGCGGGTCTCCTCCACGAGGGAGGCGGCGTGGGCGGCCAGCGGCGCCCAACCCACGCAGGCCACCGCCAGTGCGGCTCCCCCGGCACTGGGCCCGGTGATGGCGGCGACTATGAGGCCGGCCAGTACTGGTGGGGCGGCATTGGCGACCTCCACGAACCCGGTGGAGGCGCGCGGCACCAGTCCGAGCAGCAGGGCGAGGAGCAGGCAGACCGCGGTGACGGCCAGGGCGGAGGCGGCCGTGGACAGGGCGCCGTGGGCGACGCGGGCCAGGACGTCGCGCCCCAGGGCGTCGGCGCCCAGGGGCAGGGAGAGACTGGGGCGCGCCAGGCGCTGGCCGACCACGGAGTAGGGGTCGCGGCTGAAGCCGGCCAGCACCATGCCCGCCAGCGCCACGGCTCCGCCGGCGGCCACGAGCCTGGCCGCCCGGCCGCCCTTGCTCGTAGGGGCGGCCCCGCTCAGCGCCCCGGCGCCTATGGCACTGCCCAGCATGACCCTCCTGACCACCTGAGCGATGAGGCCGGCGGCCAGGGCCAGGGCCAGCAGGAGCAGAATGCCGGCCTGGAGGGCGGGAATGTCCTGGGCGGTGGCCGATCCCAGCAGTGCCCGCCCAATCCCGGGGATGGCGAAGACCTTCTCCACGGCCACCGCCCCACCGGTGAGCCCGACGACGACCAGGGCCAGCTGGCCGGTCAGGGGCGCCAGAGCCCGACGCAGGACGGCCGAGGCCAGGCGGGCGCCGCCAATCCCTGCCGTCATCCAGCTGGCAACCCACCGCTCGTGGAAGGCGGCGGTGATGGCATCGGAGACCAGGCCGCCCAGCAGTCCTCCCCCGGGCAGCCCCAGGGCCAGGGCCGGCAGGATGATCTGCTCCGGTCCGCCCCACCCGTAGGGCGGCAGGAGCCCCGCATAAACCGAGAGGACGAGCAGCAGGACGGGGGCCAGCAGGTACTCGGGCAGGGAGGTGAGCGCCGCCGACGTTGCCCCACCGCCTGCACGAGGCGCCCCGCGCAGGCCGTTTCTCAGGGCCGGCGCGCTCAGGATGACGGCGACGCCCAGGGCCACGGCCAGGGCTGCGGCCATGAGGGTCAGGGATACGCCGAAGGCCTCCAGGGTGCCCGGCCCCACCGGCCCCCCGGAGATCCAGGAGGTGCCCAGGTCCCCGTGGAGGAAACCGGAGAGCCAGTGGCCAATGACGCCCGCCGGGCCGCCGCTCAGGCCCAGGCGCTCGCGGATGGCCTCCAGCACCTCGGGGGTGGCCTCCCGCTCGGCGGAGGTGGCCCGCAGGATGGTCAGGGCCGGGTCGCGCCCGGAGAGCCAGGGCAGGAGGGCGATCAACCCCACCAGCCCGACCACGGCGACTATCCGGGAGAGAGCGGGCACCAGTTGGTCCCCACGGCCGACCAGGCCCAGCAGGAGGGCGCGTCCAGGCGCGGGCCGCGAGCCGGCGGGGTTAACCGGATCGGTCGGCGCCGTGACAGGGCCGGTAGGGCCGGCCGCCGCCCGGGCCGGACCGGCCGAGACCACAGCCGGCGTCACAGCCGGGCCGGTCGAGACCACAGCCGGGCCGGCCGGCGTCACAGCCGGGTCGGGCGACCCTGTGGCCGGCCGACCGACTGTGCGCGCTGCCTCCCCTTCCTGCGGAGCATGGCTCATGCTCAGGCCCCGACCTTGGTGGCGGCGGTAATGAGGGCCCGCTCACGGGGGTCGCGTTCAGCCCCGGTGACGGTGGCGGCCTCGCCCTGGAGGACGCGCTCGTGCAGCAGCGGCACGGCAGCACCTGAGGCCAGGATGAGCTGCTCGGCGGCCATGGTGGCCTGGCGCCGCTCCGCCCCGGCCTCCAGGGCCCCGGCGGCGGCCAGGGCGTCGTCTACGGCGGTGTCCTTCAGGAAGGACAGGGAGAAAGAACCGGTGGAGGAGAAGTCGGAGACCATATAGGCCACCGGGTCCCCGGAGTCCAGGACGGTGGCGCGCGACAACAGGAAGGCGTCGAAGCTGCCGGCCAGGGCGTCGGCCTCAATCTGGGCGTACTCGCGCACGTCCTGAGTAACGGTGAAGCCGGCCGCCTGGAGCTGCTGGGCGAGGAGCACAACAATCTCGGCCAACTCGGGGCGATCGGTGTAGGAGCCCAGCGTCACAGTGGTGCCCGCCGGAACACTCCCGGTGGTGGTGGCGCCGGGCACCGAACCGCTGGCGGCAACCCCGTCGGCCCCGGCGTAGGGCTCCTGGCCCCAGGCCCGCAGCTCACCGGCCCAGGGCAGGGCGGGGCCCAGCAGCCCGGCGGCGACGTCGGCGTGCCCCTCGTAGACGGTCTCCACCAGGGCTTGGGGGTCGACGGCGTTGCGGGCGGCGGCGCGCACCGCGGGATCAGCGAAGGCGCCCTTAGAGGTATTGAGGTAGAGGGTGGCGGTGCGTGGCATGGGCACCTCGTGGAGGAGGGCGGCGTCGAGGGTGGCGACCTGGGAGACGGGGACGGCCTCGACAATGTCGGCGGTGCCGGTGCGCAGGGCGGCGCCGCGGGCGGTGCCGTCGGGCACGAAGGTGACGTCAATGCCGGGGGCCATCGCCTTGTCCCCCCAGTAGTCGTCGTAGCGCTCCAAGGTGGCGGCGGCGGTGCCGTCGACCGCGGTCAGCTTGAAGGGGCCGGTGCCGTAGCCCACGGGGTTCACGGCACCATTGGCGTCCTGCGGGTAGGCGGCGGGGGCGAGGATGGTCAGTTGGGGGCTGGACAGGCGCTGAGGGACCAGGGGGTCGGGGGTGCCGGTCGTAATAACGACGCTCTCACCCTCGGCACTGGCCTTGAGCTCGACCCCGTCGAGGATGCGTGGAGGTGTGGAGTAGCCGGCGGCGAAGGTCAAGGCGTCGGCGACGCTCTGGGCGCTCAGGGCGGTGCCGTCGTGGAAGGTAACGCCGGGGCGGATGGTGAAGCGCCAGGTGAGCTCGTCCACACGCTCCCATTCGGTGGCCAGCGCCGCCAAGGCGTTGCCCTCAGCATCGAGGGTGACCAGGGTCTCGCCGCACGACCAGCGGGACAGCTTGAAGGCGTCGTCGGACAGGGGATTCAGGCCCGAGCGGGGCGGCTGGAGCATGGCCAGGCGAATGCGCCCGTCGGTGCTGGTTGAGCCCTTCCCGCCGGCGCAGGCGGCGACGGCGGCGACGGAGCCAACGCCCAGCAGGGCGAGAAGCTGCCGTCGAGTGGGGGTCAAGGGGGTCATGTGGATTCCTTCCTTACAGGGTGGCGCCACGGGCCCGCCTGGGGCCGGGGCTCCCGGCGGGCTCGGGGGCGGGGCGGATGTGGGGTGGCGAGAGGGGCGCGGGTTAGGCGGGGGCGGGCATGTGGGGGACGGCGTCGCGCAGGGCCCGTGCGGCCGGGTGGGTGGGGGCCTCCAGGAGCATGCCGGTGGGGGCGTCCTCAACTACGACGCCCTGATCCATGACCAGGCAGCGCTCGCAGACGCGGGCGACGGCGGCCAGGTCGTGGGAGACAAGAACAATGCCGGGCCGGTCGGCGCCGTGGAGGGCTTCGGCGGTCACCAGGAGGTCGAGGACCTGGCGGCGCAGGGAGGGGTCGAGGCCGGAGACGGGCTCGTCCAGGAGCAAGAAGCGCGGGCGGGGGCCAGTGCCCGCGCCAGGGCCACGCGCTGGGCCTGGCCGCCGGAGATCTCGTGGGGGCGACGGGACCACAGGTCGCGGGGCAGTTCCAGGGACTCCAGGATGTCGGCCGCCATGGCCTCGTGATCCTCCCTGGCTCCGGCCACGCCCAGGGTGGCCAGGGGGCGGGCGACCTGGGCCAGGACGGGGCGGCGCGGGTCGAGGCTGGCGGCGGGGTCCTGGGGGACGTACTGAACGGCGCGGCGGTAAGGGCGAAGCGCTCGGGTGCCGGCTCGGCGCACGGGGGCGCCGTCCAGGGCGATCTCACCGGTGTCGGCGGGCCCGGGTCGATCCAGCAGGGTCAGGGCGCGCAAGAGCGTGGTCTTGCCGCAGCCTGAGCGTCCCAGGATCGCCAGGGACTCCCCGATAGTGACGCGCAGGTCAACGCCGTGCAGGACGCGGCGCCAGGCCCGGCCCTCGAGGTGGGAGCGGGACAGGCCCCGCACCTGGAGGGTGGAGGAGCCCCGGCTCATGCGGCGGCCTTCATGGCGGCCCGGGCCCCGGCCAGGGTCTCCTCGCGGGCGGCCCGGCACATGGCCCGGGTGACAGGGTGCTGGGGAGCACTCAGGACGACGGCGGCCGGACCGGTCTCGATGACGCGCCCGGCGCTGAGGACAACCACCTGCTCGCAGGTGGCGGCGGCGGGCAGGTCGTGGGTGATGAGCAGGAGGGCGGGGGCGTGGGGGATGGCGGTCAGGTCCGTCAGCAGGGCCAGGATCTCCGCGCGGGCAACCACATCCAGAGCGGTGGTCGGCTCATCGGCGATGAGCAGGGCGGGGCGGCAGGCCAGGGCCAGGGCCAGGGCGGCGCGCTGGCGCTGGCCCCCGGACAGGCGGCCGGGGACGCGCCCGTGCAGGGAATCTGAGTCCAGGCCGACGGCGAAGAGCAGGTCGGTGGCGCGCACCCGGGCCTCCCGGGGGTCGTCCCCGCTGGCCCGTGCGGCGGCCCTGACCTGCCGGTCAATGGGGATCAGGGGGTGGAGGGCGGTGGCGCTGTCCTGGGCGACCAGGGCAATGCGAGTGTCACCTGGACGCTGGGGGGCGGGCAGGGGCAGAAGGTCGCGTCCCGGCACGCTGGAGACGGTCAGACTCCCAGTTACGCTCAGGTCTGGCGGCAGGATGCCGGCCAGGGCCTTGCAGGTCAGGGACTTCCCGGCCCCGCTGGCGCCCACCAGAGCGGTGCGGCTGGCGGGCTCCACAATGAGGTTGACATCGTCGACAAGGACGTGCCCGGCGCTGACCACCCGCAAGGAATCGAGAACGATTGTCATGTACGCACTGTAACGGGGGCTCGGGCCTGCCTCCAACTCCTCCTCCCGTGCACCTCCCCCTGCGTCGTCGCGCATCCTTCCCGCGTTCCGCCGGCACCGGACTCGGCGCTTACCGCCGAACCTGTAGGCGAGGCTGTCAGGCTCCGCGACGGGTGTCGGGTTCGACACAAAGACGGAGCGTGCGCAGGGGCGGCGGGTCGCGGGAGAGAACGGTGGGAGAGAACGCACAGGGCCACAGGGCACAGACGGCCAGGGCCGCGATCGACGGCGAGAAGGCAGCCCACCGCCGTGCGGGCGGCGTGGCCCGCGGCCGACTCCTTGGCCTGTTTGGGTCTTGTGGCCCACCGCCGTGCAGGCGGCGCGACCCGCGGGTGAGGGCGGTGCGTAAGGCCACAGTCCACGGCGGGGTCGCGAATTTGGGAAACCAGTAAGATGCCCGCGTCATTCTGGCGCCCTCACGGGCGCCTCGTACCGATTGGTCTTACTGATCGCATATTCGAGAGACTCTATGAAACCGCATATCGTTGCTCCGTTGTTCTATACGGCCGCCATGGGCGCGATCTTCGCCTATCTGCACCATATCCGGGGCGCCGGCTATGGAAGTGCGGAGTTCATCCAGGGCGCCGTATTAGGAGTGGCATTGTTGGCGGCAGCCAGCGCTGCGTACTGCCGGTCACAGCGCCCGACCCTGCCGGACGCGGCCCCTTCGGGCTGGCGGATCATGCTGCTGCCCATGGTTCCCTCAGGAGCGATGACGCTCTACGCTCTGGCCACGCGGGCCCAGACCAGTTGGGCCTTTGTCGCACCGCTCCTGCTGGCCATCGCCGTCGGCCTGGGCGAGGAGCTGATCTACCGCAAGGTCGTGCTTTCATCTCTTCTGCGAACCACCTCGCCCAGGCGCGCCATAGTGGTCAGCGCAGCAATCTTCTCCGTGCTTCACGCCGTCAATGTTCTGGGCGGGCAAACGGCCGTTGACACCTTCCGGCAGCTCATGTCTACCTTCGTGGCCGGTTTGGCCTATGCCGTGATGTACCTCTACACCCGGCGCATCGCCTGGCTCATCGTGGCGCACGCCATGTGGGACTACGCCGGGTTCTCCGGTGCCATCACCCCGGGTTCGCCGCTGGCGTCGCTGGCGCTGGTGGTGCCGCTCCTGGAGGTGATCGCCACGGTGGTGATCCTGCGCCGGCACAGGGAACTCATATCCACTGAGGCGCCCGTATGAGCTGAATCATGCTGAGTCACGGCGGCCCGGTGCCGCAGCCTCCGGCCCGAGTTTCGACATTTCAGTGCCCGTCTCGGGCGCCAGGTCTCGGGGTCGAGGTTGAGGGTGTTGAGGATGGCCTGGGCTTGGGATGTGAGTGGGGGGCCAGCGGTGATTGTCTGGTCGGCCAGGTGGATCCGGGCAGTCGGGAGGTGATGGGCTCGGGCAGGTTCGGCGGGACGGTCCGACGGCGACCAGGGCCGGGCCCAGTTGCGTTGACGGGCGTGCGGACGACGGCACTACGCCATGTTCCGCCCGCGTCGGCTCCGGGCAGCGCGGGCCGCACACGAAGAGGAAGACGCCCACGGCGGTGACCAGGACCATGTCCAGGTGGTGCTGACCATGCACCCACATCGCGCGCTGAGACTTGATCCGTCCATGCCACCTGATCGCGCCGCGCCGTTCCGATCACAGGAAGCCCTGCGCGAGAGTCCAGCCCATGTCACCGGCGCACCTTGGGTACCGCCCTTGGGGGACACTGCCAAGGGCCGCTAATCCAGCCCGGTGAGCATCTTCCAGTTTCTTGTCCTGGAGCAGCGACCTGTAAAGACTGTGGCAGTATCGCGAGACATCGAGGTCACTTACCTCCCCGGGCCAGAACACAATTGCCGACGACCAGCTGCCAAGGTGCGCGGCGATTGAAGTTGAGTTGCACCCGGCGAGAACGAGGAGACCGGGCGCAGGTTTTGTTGCGAGCATGGCAGCCAGATTGGAGATTTCGACCTGAACGGGTTTCGAGGGATCGCAGGAGTCCGCCAGCTCCACCGCACTACCGGTCGAGTGAAAGGCAAGGTGAAGGATTGAGGATCGACGATGCGGAGACACCTCGTCCGCTGTAATATTAGGGCACGCCTCGGCCTCCCTTTTCGCGATACGAAAGAGTTCACGGATCCGAGTGACTCCGGCATTGAAATTATTCCCGTTGCTGTCGCTTCCTGTCATAATAAGAATGGTGATCGGCGTCCCTCGTCGCGAGCGTTTAGGTACGACCTCCGAGTCACGCGCGAGCTCGATATCCATGAACGCCAAGGCAGCCCGGTTATCGGGAGGTAGACATTTCTTCGTCTCGAACTTAGCGATAAAGTTTACAGACCGTCTTGGCAGCTGCGGCTCGCCGGGGAGATGACGACGCAGGAGGGCAGGATCGATGTAAACTTGCGGCGGCGGATAAATTGGCGCTTCAGGCGCGCACCACGCAAGGATCTCGTCACGGTCGACGTCACAGAGTATCTCGAGTTCATCGAGAGGAACTCCTTGTTCGAGCTTGCTCTTGATCCACGCGCGGCGCGCTTCCCTGGCCGATCGGCGTTCCGTCTCGGTGCCGCGGCGGCAGTGTTCATTGAGATCCCTGAGGAGCGTGACATCCGCGACGGTTAATCTCATGATGAGGACGCACGCGAGGAATGATTGAGGATGTCAAGCAGATCCGAGAAACCTGACGGGCAGTCCTCATGGAGAAGAGCCTGGGACAGCAGGAGACGGAGCTGCTCAATGTGGAATGACGATACCGACTCGCGCGCGCCTTGGAGCCGGACCTCTGCTTTCCCGGTTTCTCCGGCCGCAGCCGCACGCAGGACCTCAGCGAGGACGCCAAGCGACATATGGTTAGCCAGCGAAGGGTTCAGAACCAGGGCAGCGAGGATCGCCCGCCACTTCCCTCGTCCCAGAAGATCCGCGAGGGCATCAACAGCATCGTCAGCATTCGTGACCGCGTAGGCGATCTCCGGATCGGACAAGCGGGCCAGGTCAAGCAGTGCCGTGAGCGTGGCGGCCTCGTCGGCGGAGGTGAGATTCTTCAGAGCCTGTGGAACAAGGTCTGCAAGCCTGGAATCGGTCAGCAGCGTGGGGTGGTTGCGCAGGTACTGGCCTCCACGACTCCGCCTATGCTCGGCGAGCCACTCTTTGGTCAATGTTATGGCGAGGTCTTGACTTCTCAGCAGCGAAGCGATCTCATCAATACCATGGCTCTTGATCTGGGTGACGTACTGATGAAGCACGCTAATCGGTGGCACATCGATAAAGAGATCAGTAAGCGCGTCTAGCGTCTCGCAGTCGGAGGGGGTGGGAGAGTTCCATTCTGATTCCAGGTAGGTCGCCTGCTCGGCTGGGCTGTCACAGTTAAGCCACGTCTCCAGACATTGCCTGAGAGACTCGTCGACAATAACAACTGCCCAGATGGGAAGGTCCTCATTCGTGAGACCGTGTTCTCGAAGGGCCGCCGCGATCTCACGCCGGCACGGTCCAAGAAATCGAGGATCGTCGTCCTTATTAGCTTCCTGGGCGGCAACTACCACATCTTCGGCCCCTTCGGATCCGCGCCAACGTGCTCGCGCCAGCAGGAGATAGGCTCGGGCAGCCGACGACAGGTGCTCTGTGTTCGTGGTGAAGACTTCCAGGACCTCATCGTGGCGCCCAGCCTCCGACAGGCAGATGGCGAGGTTATTCAGGGACATGACAAGGTCCGAGATGTAGGCAGCCGCATTGGCCTCGGCCAGGGCCCGACGCAGGTCGACAGCCTCCTGGGCGACCTGCAGCGCCTCATCCCAGCGCCCAGCCTCCGCCAGACGGCCTGCGAGATTGTTCAGGGAGGTTGCGAGGTCGGGGGTGTAGGCATCCGCATTGGCCTCGGCCAGGGCCCGACGCAGGTCGACAGCCTCCTGGGCGACCTGCAGCGCCTCATCCCGACGCCCAGCCTCCGCCAGACGGCTCGCGAGGTTGCTCAGGGACATGGCAAGGTCAGGGGTGTAGGCAGCCGCATTAACCTCCGCGAGACGCTGATAAAGATCTACAGCCTCCTGAGCGGCCTGGAGCGCCTCATCGTAGCGATCAATTTTCGCCAGGCGATTGGCGAGGTTGTTCAAGGATCCGGCGAGGTCGGGGGTGTAGGCATCCGCATTGGCCTCGGCCAGGGCCCGACGCAGGATGACAGCCTCCTGGGCAGTCTCGAGCGCCTCAGCCCGACGCCCAGCCTCCGCCAGACGGCTCGCGAGGTTGCTCAGGGACATGGCAAGGTCGGGGGTGTAGGCAGCCGCATTAACCTCCGCGAGACGCTGATAAAGATCTACAGCCTTCTGAGCGGCCTGGAGCGCCTCATCCCGACGCCCGACCTCTGACAGGCGGATGGCGAGGTTGTTCAGGGAGGCGGCGAGGTCAGGGGTGTAGGCATCCGCATTGGCCTCAGCCAGGGTCCAACGCAGATCGACAGCCTCCTGAGCAGCACGAAGGGCCTCCTCGCAGCGTCCGACCTCCGCCAGGAAGGTGGCGAGATTGTTCAGGGAGGCGGCGAGGTCAGGGGTGTAGGCATCCGCATTGGCCTCAGCCAGCTTCTGATAAAGGCCCTTAGCCTGTTGGGCAGCCTGAAGCGCCTCATCCCAGCGCCCAGCCTCCACCAGATGGCCCGCTAGGTTGCTCAGGGACATGGCGAGGTCAGGGGTGTAGGCATCCGCATTGGCCTCAGCCAGCTTCTGATAGAGACCCGTAGCCTGTTGGGCAACTTCGAGCGCCTCATCCCGACACCCGACCTCTGACAGGCGGATGGCGAGATTGTTCAGGGACATAGCGAGATCAGGGGTGTAGGCATCCGCATTGGCCTCAGCCAGGGCCCGACGCAGATCGACAGCCTCCTGAGCGGCCTGCAGCGCCTCACCCCAACTCCCAACTCTCGACAGACAGTTACCAAGATTACTCAGGGACATAGCGAGATCAGGGGTATAGGCGGCCTCATTGTCCCGGGCCAGGTTCCGATAGATACTGGTAGCCTCCTGAGCGGCCTGGAGCGCCTCGTCCCAGCGCCCAGCCTCCGACAGGCGGTTGGCGAGATTGTTCAGGGAGACGGCGAGGTCGGGGGTGTAGGCATCCGCATTGGCCTCGGCCAGGGCCCGACGCAGATCGACAGCCTCCTGAGCGGCCTGGAGCGCCTCATCCCAGCGCCCAGCCTCCGCCAGGCGGATGGCGAGATTGTTCAGGGACATGGCGAGGTCAGGGGTGTAGGCATCCGCATTGGCCTCAGCCAGCTTCTGATAAAGGCTCTTAGCCTGTTGGGCAGCCTGAAGCGCCTCATCCCGACGCCCAGCCTCCGCCAGATGGCCCGCTAGGTTGTTCAGGGAGGCAGCGAGGTTAGGAGTGTAAGCGGCCTCATTGGCTCCGGCAAGTTTCTGATAAAGGCTCTTAGCCTGTTGGGCAGCCTGAAGCGCCTCATCCCGACGCCCAGCCTCCGCCAGATGGCCCGCTAGGTTGTTCAGGGAGACGGCGAGGTCAGGGGTGTAGGCATCCGCATTGGCCTCAGCAAGTTTCTGATAGAGACCCGTAGCCTGTTGGGCAACTTCGAGCGCCTCATCCCGACGCCCAGCCTCCGCCAGGAAAGTGGCGAGGTTGTTCAGGGACATGGTGAGGTCGGGGGTGTAGGCAACCTCATTGGCCTCGGCCAGGGCCCGACGCAGGTCGACAGCCTCCTGGGCAGTCTCGAGCGCCTCATTCCGACGCCCAGCCTCTGACAGACGGATGGCGAGATTGCTCAGGGACATGGCAAGGTCAGGGGTGTAAGCGGCCTCATTGGCCTCGGCAAGCTTCTGATAGAGGCCCGCAACCTGTTGGGCAGTCTCGAGTGCCTCATCTCGACGCCCAGCCTCCGACAGACGGTTAGCGAGATTATTCAGCGCCTGAGCTCGTTGCGCAGGTTCGTCTCCTGCCAAGGTCTCCAGCCGTCGTGCCACTGCCACACCCAGGCCTCTCAGCCAGCTGTGCCCCAAGGGAATGGCTTCATGAATCTCTGCCAGAGGTAGGTCGGCTCCGCTAGTGACGAGTTCCTCCAGAGCCCGCGCAAAAGGTCCTCCTCGAGCCAGGGAAACACGCAGAGCCGCACGCCACAGATGAGGGCGTGCGGCCAGGACTCGCCTGGCCAGGCTCAGTGCTCGTTCCTGGTCGAGGTCCGCAGCCCGGGTAATGACGCCGCAGCACCGCTCCGCCTGCTCCCCCAGCGCCAGCGCCCGAGCAACCACCAAGTCATCGGCCTCGGGATCCTCAAGGCCCGGCACCGTCAACGGGTCCTGAGGCAGCACCTCATCAAGCAGCTCTGGTGCCTTTCTGCAGACCTGGAGGACCAGGTGCTCCGCCACCGGATCCGGCTGGAGGACCACACCGCCGTCCCCGGCACCGCGCAGCAACGTCTCCTCCAGGAGCTCGGCGTAGCGGCTCCGTAGGAGGTGCTCGTTGCTCCACTCCGGCAGCCGGGAGAGAACCTCGTCGACCGCCTCGGCGTCGGGGGCCGGAGCCAGCATGGTCAGGACAGCCGCCGCCCGACGATGATGAACCTTACTGATAATCGTGAGACCCGAGTCCCGTGCCTCCTCACGCCACCGCCCGAACTCCACCTCCAACACCCTGTCATACAGGTTGTCCCGTGTTGGTGGCAGTTTCTCGACGTCGATCTTCTTTGTATCATCCTCCTGCTTCGGCAACGCCGTCAGCCAGGCCTGAAGCACAATGTCCAGGGTGGTTCTCCCCTCCCGCTCCGGAGAGGGCATGTCCGCGGGCACGGATGAGCCCATGGCCTTGGCGAAGGCGTGGGCAGCCCGGCGGTACAGGAGCCCCGGAACATCCGGAACATCCGGATCATCAAGACGCTGCTCAAGCCTCATGGGCAGCACCGCCCCCAGGCGGACCCCGTCCTCCTCCATGTTCTCCTGGAACTGCTCCCACCACACGTCCGCGCCGCGGGAGGTGAGGACGAGCCGCGTCGGAGAACGGCGCGCGGCCAGGGCACGCAGCAGGCGCCGCAGCTGCTCCTGGCGAGACTCCTCAGCATAGTCCACCACAATGAGCAGCTCGGTGGTCAGTTTGCTGAACTCGGCCAGATCGGCGTCGGACAGGTCCGCCCGTGCGGGCAGGAAACCCGCGCACCAGCCCAGAGTGCTCAGGTTGTGACACAGCTCGGCCGCGAGCCTCGTCTTGCCGCATCCTCCCGCGCCCGTCACCAGAGCCACCGCCAGATCGGTGCCTGCGGTATTGGAGTCCTCGGTCGTGCCACCGGTGGCACAGGCCCAGTCGCGCAGCTGGTTCAGCTCCCGACGGGGGCAGAAGGGAACCACCCCGCTGCGTGTGCGGAGCAGCTGCAACGGCGTCGCCCCCTCGGCCAGGGGGAGGTATCCGGGCAGAAGAATCCCGGAAGGGTCCCTGACCTCGGGTGCAGAGGCGTCGTCGAGCATCGTGGTGGCCCGCAGGCCCCCGACGTCCACACACACGTCCCACTGCCAGGTCCGCAGGTACTCGGCGCCCTTGGCCAGAGCCTTTGCCCAGTCGCCCGGAGATCCACCGGGCGGGGTCGTCACCTGCTGCGCGTCAATCGCCAGCCAGGACTGGGCGCGCTCAGGATCGGATGTAACAAGGTCCTCAATCCGGAAGTCATCGTCGAGGAAGGGCTCGCGCGTAAAACCCCCCTTCAGCCGGGCCGGGCAGCCCACGCCCCAGGAGGCATTCACGGGCACCAGGACGATCGCGTGCCGCTGCTGATGCTCCCGCTCGCCCCGCTTAAGGGTGAGGATCATGGGGTACACGCCCGCATCGAGGGCGGCGCAGCAGAAGGTGACGCACATGTCCAGGCAGGTGGCCAGTCGCCAGGACAGCACCTCGTTCAGGGGGCGCACGTCCTGCGCCCCGCGCTCGGAGTCCGCCGGCTCGCGCACGTAGCGGATGCCCAGCAGGGTCAGCTGCTCTATGATCCGCTCGCACTTGAGAGAAACATTGCCCGAGTCCGGCCCAGGCATCTGCCGACCGTCCGCCGCGGACAGGAGACGGTGCACCCAGCCGGCGTGCACCATGCGCGCCAGGTAGGTCGGGTGCTGCTCGGCGTCCCACCTTACTCGCTCGGGCACGGCACAACCCCCACCCGGACGGTCTCCTCCAGGTCCAGCCCTCCGGACACGCCCGCGGCCGTGGCCCTCAAACGGTGGACCCCGGCCTTCAATGGCGGGGTCTGCGCCACCCAGGCCTCGCCGTCGGTCTCGACGGGAACCTCGCCCGTTGAGGTGAGGAAGACCCGGAGATCGCTGGCACCCAGCGCCTCGCCGGAGGCGTCCTCAATGGCGATGCGCACCGTCTGCGGCTGCCCCGCCGGGACCACATCATCGAGGTCGATGCTCAAGTAGGCCTCAGGGCGGTCTGCGTCACCCCGAATGGCAGCGGGCAGCGGCTCCATGCCATAACCGGCGACGTGCCCGTCTACGGCACCCTCCTCCATGAGCTCGCTGTGCTTACTCTTCAATCGGTGCCAGGAGTCCGGCCTCCCCTCCAGGAAATCTGGGATCACGGAGATCATCGGCACCGTACCGTCACCGCCGCGGCGACTCGCGCCGAGCCCAGGCAGGTCCGCCTTCTTGGTCCTCAGGCGGTTACCGGTCAGAACGGCCCGGCACAAGGTGGGAATGCCCTGCGTGTAGTAGATGTTGAAGGGGTTCCCGCTCGTGCTGGCCGCCTTGGCCTCCAGCTCCTGGTGCAGAGCACAGTTCGCCTGGTAGGCCGCCTCGGCCCGGGCCTGGAAGCCGGGCACGGCCTGGGCCACCTGGTAGGGATAGAGTTGGCCCGTCCCGTCCTCGACCGCCTTCCAATGGGGCAGCAGGTCGAAGACCGAGTCCCACCCCCGCAGCACGCGGTTGAAGGAGCCGGGCAGGGGTAGGCCGCGCGCGCTCGCCCCATTGACCAGGACCTCGAGGGCCTTCGTGGCCCCCCGGTAGGGCGTGCCCAGGGTCATGATCTCCCTGACCTCGATCCCGTCACTGAGATTGGCCCACCACGACGCCGCCACGAGCCCACCCATGGAATGAGCCACGAGGACGACCGGCCGTCCCTGGGCGCGCCGACGGATCTCCCGGTCCAGGACCTCGGCATTGTGCGCCACGGAGCGGCGGAAGTCGTAGGGGAAGGCCACCAGGGATGCGTCGGGCCGCACTGGCTGAGGATCGTGCGGACGCGCCGTGGCCACCTCCGCCTGACTCAGGCCAAGCACCTGGGTCAGACGATCCATGATCCTGTCGTAGCCGGTGATGAGGAGAGGGTGGCAGACGCCGAAGGTGGGGATGAGTCCCACCGGGTGCAGGGAGCGGGCCATGTCCAGTTCGTCCGGATTCAGGCAGCACGTCAGAGCAGTCGGGGCATCCACTGTGTAGACGGTGTTGCCGTCGTCGTCGGCCAAGATACTTCCGCCGATACCAGGAATAACAACGATCAGGGGATCCATGGCAACCTCTCTGGTCAGGACCTACCATTGAATTGGCAGCCTAACAGCGCCCCAGCCCGCCTGTACGGCAGGTCATATGACAGGTTCTGGTACCAGCAGGTCCTCTCAGACACCCAAGGCAAGGTTGAGGGCAACCACCACCACGGCTGGCACAACGCACGGGACGGGCCTAGGCCTCCCTCGTACGGCCGCGCGCGATCGTCGTGCCAACCGGACACCGCTATATCTCGCCTGGCGTCCTCACCCAGCTGGAGCGGGCCGGTCTCAGCATTCCGAGAGTGTGGAAGTAGGCAGATGATGAAGACCAATACGCACAGCTATGAGGTGATCGCCCACCGCGAGGTCTACCCCGGAGGAACCTGGTGGGTGTTCTCCATCCCCGCCCTGGACGCAGTTGGACAGGCCACTCGGCTCACTGACGTCGCGGCCGAGGCTCGCGGCATCATCTCAGCCTGGAACGAGAGCGGGCCGGCCCCGCACGACGTGCGCGTGACCGTGCGCCTCGACGGTGAGGCGGAGGCTCGTGCCGTCCAGGATGTGCGGCGGCGTGGTGTAGGAGGCGGCGCTGGTCAGGGACTTGCCGACATCTGAGGCGCCGACGAGGGCGGTGGAGGCGCCCGGGCGAGCTCGAGGTCGACGCCGTCAACGACGGTGGTGTCGCGGTGGAGTACGCGCAGGCCAGCAAGCATGACGCTCACCCGCGGCACCCCAGACATCGATGAGAATCGAATTCAACTCACATGGGCCGGCCATGCGACTACCTTATACTCAGCGCCAGGTGTGACGATGTTATGATCGTCGAGAGCAGGGGGTAGACCGTGGCGCAGATGGAAGTGCGCGGCGAGGTGACGTCGCCGCAGACCCTGGGACGCCTGCTGTGCCAGGCCCGCATGTCCACCGGAATGAGCCAGCGCGAGCTCGCCGAGCGGCTGGGCATCTCCCAGCGCTACGTGTGGGAGATGGAGGCCGGCAAGCCGTCCCTGTACACCGACCGACTCTTCGCCTTCATGCGCGCCACCGACATGCGCCTGACCGCCACCCTGACCATCGATGACAGGCTCTTCGATGAGTGACCTGCGCGTTGAGCTGGACGGAACCCTGGTCGGCACACTCCGGGGCGAGTGGCGCACCTTCGACTTTCATGCAGCGCACGAGGGTATCGAGCGATTCGGCCTGGAGTCGACGGCACTGTCCGTGGACATCCCCCTGACACTGGCGCCCCGTCGTTCTGGGCGAGCGCGGCGCCAGGCATGGTTCGCCGGGCTCCTGCCCGAAGGGCGCATGCTCAGCCGGCTCGCCGCCGAGGCTGGGCTGCCGGTTCACGACACCATTGGCCTCCTGCGGCGCTATGGGAGGGACCTGGCCGGTGCACCGCAGATCTGGGACCCTGAGGCCCCCGGCGAGCCTCGCACGCCCCGCCTTCAGCCGCTGTCTGTACACGGAGTGGCCAACCTGCTGCGTACCGTCCAGGACTCCCCCTTGGGCAACGCTGACGTGCACGGCAGAACGTCCTTGGGCGGCGTTCAGGACAAGATCGTCCTGACGCTCCAGGACGGGCTCTGGCACCGGGCCCTGGACGGCTACCCATCGACCCACCTGCTCAAGCCAGGCTCCTCACTACTGCCCACGCTGATCGGCGACGAGGCCTACGGCTCCTTGGTCGCCCGGCACTTGGGGCTGGCCGAGCACCGAACATGGATCGAGTCGTTCGCGGACGTCGACGCCCTGGTCATCGAGCGCTACGACCGCACGCAGGGCACCCCGCCTGGGCGCGTCCACCAGGAGGACCTCAGCCAGGTGCTGGGGGTCGTGGGCGACCAGAAGTACCAGCGCATTGGCGGGCGCGTCTCTTGCGCCCGGGTGGCGCAGGCACTGGCGGCCCGCCTGCCGGACGCCGAGGAGTCGCTGAGATGGCTGACTCGCATGGTGACCCTGTCGGTCGCCGTGGGGAACCTGGACATGCACACCAAGAACCTCTCAATCCTCCACCCCTCAGGTCGCCAGCCGCGACCTGCCCCGGCGTATGACATTGTGCCCATGGCGCACCGGGCGGGCGACGGAGAGATGGCGCTGGCCGTGGCCGGCGAGTACCGCCACGCGGCACTCACATGCGAGCACCTGGTCGCCGAGGCGGAATCCTGGGGCCTAGGCACCAACGACGCGCAAGGTCTTGTCACCGGGACCGTTGAGTCGATCCGGGACTATGCCCGCACACACGACGCCCCACCACCCGCAGATCCGCGCTTGCCCCACATCATCACCACATTCTGCGACCGCCTCCTGGCAGGCCAGGAGGTCGGGAGCGTGCAGGACTGAGCCTGCGACCAAGGGCGACCAGCCGCGGGCGCAGCCTTCGCATGGCCTCCGGACCGTGATTGCGCCGCCAGCAGGGTCCGCATCGCGCCACCGACAGGTCCGCATTGCGCCGCTGGTAGGGTCGATTCGTGACTCTGCTCGAGATGGCGCGAATCCAAGGCGGCGAGCTCGTGATGCGCGACGCCCGAACATCCTCGACGCGGACCGTGGCGGTGGAGCCGTTCAGCCTCTCGACAACGCCTGTGACAGTGGCGCAGTTCTCCCAGATCCAGATCAGTCACGCCGCCGGCGGCTCCGCCCCGGTGTGCCCGGTGTCGTGGATCGACGCGGTCCGCTGGTGCAACACCGCGTCCATCGCTCAGGGCCTCGAACCCGCCTACCGGATCAACGACGCGACCACGTCCTGGGACGTAGGTTCCGATGGGTACCGGCTCCCCACGGAGGCTGAGTGGGAGTGGGCCTGCCGCGCGGGGACGACGGGCCCTCGTTACGGCGAGGTCGGGGACATCGCCTGGACGGAGACGGACGGACTCGACGGCCCTGCGCCCGTGGCGACCAAGCGACCCAACGCGTTCGGACTGTACGACATGTTGGGGAACGTATGGGAGTGGTGCTGGGACTACGCCGATCCCGCGCGATACGCGGACTACCGATCCCTTCGAGGCGGTGGGTGGGCGGACAAGCCGTGGAGCTGCCGCGCTTCCGTGCGACGCGGGAGCATGCCCACGGCCCGGTTGGACGATGTCGGGTTCCGCGTCGCCCGGGGCGCCGTAGAGTCGTCAGGCGGTGACGAGGTCCAGGGGTGGTCCCACCAGCGAGACGTCTCGAGGGCGAGTATCACCGGTCCCATCCCCTTCGGCTGGACACCGCTTCGCGAGATCACCTAGAGCGGGGGCCTTGGGGCATTGGCGCCATCTCAGTGCGAGTGGCGCCGCTCACTCCGAACGGCAGCGCTGAAGCCGCGCCTCACATGCCGAGCTTGGACAGGTCGCGCACGGCGCCCAGGTCCGCGCTCGTGGCGAGCATGGCGTAGGCGCGAAGCGCTGCCGAGACCCTCCGGGGCCGCTCGATGTGCGGCGTCCACGCCGCCTGACCACGGGCCTCCTCAGCAGCGCGGCGCGAGGCGATCTCGTCGTCGGACAGGCGCACCGAGATGGAGCGGGCCGGGATATCGATGTCGATAACGTCCCCCGTGCGCACCAGACCAATGAGCCCGCCCGCGGCCGCCTCCGGGGAGGCGTGCCCGATGCTCAGCCCCGAGGTGCCCCCGGAGAAGCGCCCGTCGGTCAGCAGCGCGCACTCCTTGCCCAGGTGCATGGACTTAATGTAGGTGGTCGGGTACAGCATCTCCTGCATGCCGGGCCCCCCGCGCGGGCCCTCATGGCTGATGACGACGACATCGCCGGCCTTCACCTTCCCCCCGAGGATCCCCTCGACAGCCGCATCCTGCGATTCGAAGACCACCGCTGGCCCGGAGAAGGTCAGGATGGAAGCATCCACACCCGCGGTCTTGACAATGCAGCCCTTGGTGGCAATGTTGCCGAAGAGCACCGCCAGGCCGCCGTCGGCCGAGTAGGCGTGCTCCAGGTCGCGGATGGCGCCGGTGGCGCGGTCGGTGTCCAGGGCCTCCCAGCGGGAGGACTGGGAGAACATCTCGGTGGTGCGCACCCCGGCGGGGGCGGCCAGGTAGCCGGTGCGGACCTCCTGGCTCACTGCGGAGCCGGGGACGCCGTCGGGGCCAGGGCGGACGACGTCGTAGGCGGCGAGCTCGTCGGCCAGCGTCCCGCGCAGGACGGTGCGGGTGGAGGTGTGGAGGAGGCCGGCACGGTCGAGCTCGCCCAGGATGCCCATAATGCCGCCGGCGCGGTGGACGTCCTCGACGTGGACGAGGTTGGTGGAGGGGGCCACCTTGCACAGGTGCGGAACCTTCCGGGAGAGCCGGTCGATGTCCGCCATGCGGAAGTCCACCTCGCCCTCCTGCGCGGCGGCCAGCAGGTGCAGCACGGTGTTGGTGGACCCACCCATGGCGATGTCCAGGCACATGGCGTTCTCGAAGGCCGCCTTGGTGGCGATGGAGCGGGGCAGGACGGACTCGTCGTCCTCCTCGTAGTAGGCCCTGGCCAGGTCCACAATCCGGCGCCCGGCCTCCTCGAAGAGGGCGCGGCGGTCGGCGTGGGTGGCCAGCAGGGTGCCGTTCATGGGCAGGGCCAGGCCCAGGGCCTCGGTGAGGCAGTTCATGGAGTTGGCGGTGAACATCCCCGAGCACGACCCGCAGGTGGGGCAGGCCAGGCGCTCAATGGCGGAGATCGTCTCGTCGTTGACGGTGGGGTCGGCGGCGTCCATCATGGCGTCGATGAGGTCGAGCTTGCGGGGCGCGCCATCGGCAGCCACCATCTTGCCCGACTCCATGGGACCCCCGGAGATGAAGATCGCCGGAATATTGAGCCGCAAAGCGGCCATGAGCATGCCGGGGGTGATTTTGTCGCAGTTGGAGATGCACACCAGGGCGTCGGCGCAGTGGGCGGAGACCATGTACTCCACGGAGTCGGCAATGAGGTCACGGCTGGGCAGGGAGTAGAGCATGCCGTCGTGGCCCATCGCAATGCCGTCGTCCACCGCAATGGTGTTGAACTCCTTGGCAATACCGCCGGCGGCCTCGATCTGCGCGGCGACGAGCCGGCCGACATCGCGCAGGCCCACGTGCCCGGGAACGAACTGGGTGAAAGAGTTCGCAATCGCAATAATGGGCTTACCGAAATCGGAGTCCTTCACCCCGGTGGCCCTCCACAGGGCGCGAGCTCCCGCCATATTGCGGCCGGAGGTGGAGGTGGCGCTGCGGTAGCGAGGCATGGGGTCTCCCGAGAGGCGAGATGACGGACTGTCGTCAGCCTACCCGCAGGCCCCGACGTCCGACGGCGAAGGCCCAGTCGCCGGACGTTCCCCGGCCCCGGCGCACGGTAGCGCCCACACAGGCCAGTCGAGGCGTCGGCCGCAGCGCCCTGGGCCCGGCGCACGGTAGTGGCCCTCCGGCGCGGCGGGCCACCGCATATCTAGCGGCGGGCCGACGACGCCGGCCCGGTCAACAGCACCAGAGCGCTAATCCCCCTGAGGCGCAGGCGGCGCCGTGCGTCACATCACACCCAGGATCTCGGTGACGAACACGAGCGTGTCCCCGCCCTTAATGCCGGCTTGGGGGACGCCGCGCGCGCCGTAGCCCAAGGACGCGGGGATGGACAGCAGCACGCGCGAGCCCACCCGCTGGCCGACCAGGCCGTCATCCCACCCGCGAATGACCATGCCGACACCGATCTGGAAGTCGAGCGGGGCCCCGCGATCATAAGAGTTGTCGAAGACCTGGCCGTCCCAGACCTGACCAAGGTAGTGGCACACAATCTGGTCGCCGGCCTCGACGACCTGACCATCGCCGGGATCGAGCACCTGGACCTGAAGCCCCTCGGGGGCCGGAGCACCGGAGAAGGTGAGGACAGGCTTGGTGCCCTTGGCACCCTCAACAGTGGGCATATTCGTGTTGATCATGGGCACCAGCCTACGCGACGGGCTGCGAGCAGGAGCCGAAGGGCCGCCAGGGCCCCACTGGTAGCACGTACGACAGGGCCGGCCGGACTCATGCCCGGCCGGCCCTGCATCCCCGTGAAGGGGCGGGACGCTGGGAGGATCAGTTGTCGTAGAAAATGGCCAGAATCCGCAGGATCTCGACGTACAGCCACACGAGTGTGACGACGAGCCCGAAGGCCCCGGCCCAGGCGTAGCGGGTGGGCAGGCCGGCCTCGACGCCCCGCTGGATGGACTCGAAGTCCGCGGCCAGGCTGAAGGCCGCCATGACGACGGCGAGCAGGCCGATGATGATGCCGATCGGGATGCCCGCGATCTCTATGGAGCGCAGGCCGAAGGAGCCACCGGTGTCGGAGAGCAGCATGACGCCGAAGTTGAGCAGGCAGAAGACGAGGTAGCCGCCCATGGCCAGCAGGAGGATCTTCTGGGCCTTGCCGGACAGGCGGAAGCCGCCGATCTTGTAGGCGCCGAGCATGACTGCGAACACCGCCACGGAGGCCAGCACGGCCTGGATGACGATCCCGGGGAAGCGCGCCTCCATAACGCCGGAGAAGGCGCCGAGCATGGCGCCCTCGCAAGCCGAGTAGGCCAGGATGAGCGCGGGCGAGGGCACCTTCTTGAAGGAGTTGACCAGGCCCAGGGCGAGAGCGCCGATCGCCCCGCCGATCATTAGGAGGAAGCCGATGGGGGCCGTGGAGGGGTTGGTCGCCATGACCCAGGAGACGGCCCCGGTGGCCAGGATGACCGCGAACATGCCGGCAGTGCGCACAATGACGTCGTCATACGTCATGGCGCCACGGTCAACATTGGTTGCCGAAGGCGCCTGGTAGGCGGCCTCCATGCCGGCCAGCTGCTGAGGGCTGACCTGCCCGTAGCCGGTCTGAGGCGCCTGGCCGTAACCGGTCTGGGGGGCCTGCCCGTAGCCGGCCTGAGGCGCCTGACCGTAGCCATAAGCCGCCTGACCGGGCTGGTAGCCGGGCATGGTGGGGTAGCCATTGGGGGTGGTCGCCACCGTGGTGCCGGTGGCGCCACGCTGGCTGAACATGGGGTTGCGGTCGAAGAAGGGGTTACTCATCGTGCGGTGTCCTCTCGAAGTCGGGGACGGGCCGGCGCCCCGCGAGGGGCGCCCGCACGCTCCACGGGTCATCCTGCCGCAGATTCCTGAGAAGGACCTGCGCCGCTAAAGGGAACAACACCCCACCACGCCCTCCTCCTCCAGGAGGAGTGACCTCCCCCACAGGTGTGGTCACCGAGGTCGCCACAGCTCCTCCACACTGCCGACGGCAGCCGTGGCGCCGCTTCCTAGCCTGGAGTTATTCGATGGCGCCAAGCCCTACGGGCCGGCCCGCGCGATCCCCAACCACCCACCTCACGACAGCCCCGACCCCACCGGAAAAAGCAGAGCCCCACCATGATCGAAGCAGTCAACCTCACCAAGCGCTACGGTTCGAAGACCGCCGTCAACAATGTCTCCTTTTCCATTGAGCCGGGCACGGTCACTGGTTTCCTCGGCCCCAATGGAGCCGGCAAGTCCACCACTATGCGCCTCATTATGGGACTGGACCACCCCACCTCCGGTTCGGTCACTATTGACGGCAAGCACTACAGGGATCTGGCCGCCCCCCTGTGCGAGGTCGGCGCTCTTCTGGACGCCAAGGGCCTGCACGGCTCACGCTCGGCCCGCAACCACCTGCGTCAACTGGCGGTGTCCAATGGCATCCACTCCCGCCGCGTGGACGAGGTCCTGGAGCTCACCGGGCTGACGGCGGTAGCCAAGAAGCGCGTCAAGGGGTTCTCCCTGGGCATGGCCCAGCGCCTGGGGATTGCCGCCGCCCTCCTGGGCGACCCCAAGGTCCTCATCTTCGACGAGCCCGTCAACGGCCTGGACCCCGAAGGCGTCAAATGGGTGCGCGAGACCTGCCAGCGCCTGGCCGCAGAGGGCCGGACCGTCTTCATCTCCTCCCACCTCATGAGCGAGATGGCCCAGACCGCCGACCACCTCCTGGTCATTGGCCGCGGCAAGATCCTGACGCAGGGCCCGGTCAACGAGGTCATCTCCAAGGCCACCACCGACGTCGTGCGCATCGCCTCCCCACAGGCCACCGACCTGGCCGCCGCCCTGAAGAAGGCCGGCATTGCGGTGGAGCCCGCCGAACCCGGAGTACTGACCACGGCATCGGCACCCGCTTCCCGGGTCGGCGAGGTCGCCGCCTCAGCCGGAATCGTCCTGCACGAGCTCGCCACCATCCACGCCTCCCTGGAGGACGCCTACCTGCGCCTGACCAACGACTCCGTGGAGTACCGCACCGACACCACCGGCCGCCGGCCGGCCGCCCAATGAGCGCGCCTCCGCCGCCCCCCTCCACCCCCTCACCAGGAAGCCCCACTATGACCACCACAGCCGCCACCATGACCGCCACCCCCGCGCGCACCGCGACCGCCCGCTCCTCCGCCCACCACACCACTCGAGTCCAAGGTCGTCAGACCTTCCCACGCGCCGTGCACGCCGAATGGCTCAAGGTGTGGACACTGCGCTCAACCTGGTTGACCTCCGCCATCACGGTCGCCATTACCGTCCTGCTCGGCGCCGGCATAGCGATCGCCTATATCAGGCTCGGTGACACGGAGGCGACCGCCCGCTACGCCATTACCGCCGGCCTCAGCTTCGGTCAGATCGCCGTGGCCGTCCTGGGGACCCTCGTCATTACCGGCGAGTACGCCTCGGGCCAGATCCGCTCCTCCCTGGCGGCCGTCCCGCGCCGCGGCCAGCTCCTGGCCGCCAAGGCGATCGTCGTGGCAGCAGTCAGCTTCCTGCTGGGGGTGGTGTCCATACTCCTGTCCTGGGCCATCTCCGCCCCCTTCCTCAACGGACACGCCGGCTCGCTGCTCGACGCGGAGTACCTGGGCTTCTTCTGGGGGGCCGGCCTGAGCTACGCGGGCATCGCTTTAATGAGCATGGGCCTGGGCTTCCTCATGCGCTCAACCGCCGGCTCGATCTCAGTGGCCATGACCCTCCTGTTCGTCCTGGCCATCCCCCTGCAGATACTGGGCGAGAAGTGGAACTGGGCCCTCAAGATCCTCGGCCTGCTTCCCGCCAGTGTCCAAAGCGCCGTCGTTGACCCGTTCAGCCTGGTGACCACCTGGGGCAGCACCGAGCCGAACGCCATCAACTTCTTGGAGCACTGGCAGGCGGTGGCGGTCTTCGCCGCCTGGGCCATTGTCCCCGTGCTGGCCGCCTGGGCTGTTTTCTCCCGCCGCGACGCCTGAGCCCCAGCTCCCGGCCCACCATGACTCAGCTCGATTCCCAGCGCCAGGCGCCTGAGCCCCAGGTCCTGACGCTGGGTTTCGCCCGCGCCGCCGCCCGGGCCGCCCTCGAGAGCCCCGCCCCCGCCACTGCTGGGAGCCCACCGCCCCAGCGCGCCCCCAAGGGCCCGCCTCCCCCAACCGCACGGGGAAGAGGTGACAGACTCATGCCAATGACTTCTTCTCCTCCTCGGCCCCCCTCATCGCTGCCGGCCCCCTTTAGCGCATTCCTGTCCCGGCTCAGGCGCCACCCCACCTGGATTGACGGGGGGATCGCGGCAATAGTCCTGTTTCTGGACATCCTCACCGTGATCATGGTGGTTCAATCCTCAGACCACGACCTACAACAGGGCTTTCCCGGTCTACTCCCCGGCGCCGTTACGACCTCGCTCCTGGGCGCTATCGCCCTGACACTGCGCCGACGCTTCCCACTCCAAGCGTGGCTAACGATCCTATTCGTCACACCACTATTCGAGCTGGCAGCGATAGCCATCTACGACCTCACACCCATTGAGGCGCGGCTGGCCTCCGGCCTCCACAGCGCGCTGTGGATGGTTGGCCTGCCCATTATGCTGGGCACCCTGGCCGTACGACTACGCCCCTGCCGCACCTGGATGGCGGGGCTGGTGACGCTCACTGTGGTGACGCTGTCCCAAACCCTCCTGGAGGAAATCCATGGCGGCGAGCTGACCTACCAGATCACAGTTACCGGCCTGCTCTACTCCACCGGCATCCTCGTGGGGCTCAATACCCGCTCCCACCGGCTACGACTGGTCGACGCTCAACTCCGCTCCGAGCGGCTGGCCCTGGAACGGGAACAGGCCGCACTCCTGGCGGCTGCCAACGAGCGCAGCCGCATCGCCCGGGAAATGCACGACGTCGTCGCCCACTCCCTGGCCGTCATGATCACCATGGCCGACGGCGTGACCGCCACCATTGACCGCAACCCCGCCATGGCCAAGGAGGCGTTGGAGGTCCTCGCCGAGACCGGTCGCACCGCCCTGGCCGACACCCGGCGCCTGGTCGGTGTCCTGCGCGAGGACCCGGCGGTAGCCGGCCTGGCCACCCAGGCCACCGCCGAGCCGGCCCCCAGCGCCCCGCCCCCGGAGGCGGACCGCGCCCCCGGCAGGCGCCCCCGGCGCCGGCACGGCAAGTCCCGGACCACCGGCGCCTCGGCGTCGTCGGCGGGCTCAGGGTCCTTTCCCACGGTGCGCAAGCTGCCGGTCCCCGAGTTCGCGCCCCCGGGGACGGTCGCCCCCCGCGAGCCCAGCGCCCCCATTGAGAACCTGCGCCGCCTGGCCACCGATACCTCCACCGACCGCTCCACCGGGGCCACCCCCCTGGCCCCGGCCCCCGAGCAGACCGACCTGTCCGTCCTGGTCCAGCGCTTCACCGCCGCTGGGATCCCGGTGACCTACACCTGGAACGGCGACCCCCTGCCCAGCGACAAGTCCCTCCAACTGGCCCTATTCCGCATCGCCCAGGAGTCGCTGACCAATATTCTGCGCTACGCCCCGACCACGCCGGCGGTCCGCGTCGCCGTCGAGCGCCACGTCGGCACGGTCGTCCTCACGGTGGACAATGTTGCCGCCCCCGGCTCCCAGCCCATGCACGGCTCGGGCAAGGGGCTGATCGGCATGCGGGAGCGCGCCGCGGTCTATGGTGGGACAGTCCAGGCAGGCCCCACGCCCACGGGGTGGCGTGTGTACGCGGTGCTGCGCTGGGACGAGAACAACGAAGGGACCCCCTCGTGGCAGATGCCCCAGTGACCGACGACGGCGCGCCCCAGCGCCCAGTGACGGTCGTCCTCGCCGACGACCAGGCCCTCATGCGCATGGGGTTCCGCATGGTGCTCGACGCCGAGGAGGGTATCGAGGTGGTCGGGGAGGCCTCTGACGGGACCTCGGCCGTGGCGCAGGCGCGCGCGCTCCGCCCCGACGTCATCCTCATGGATGTGCGCATGCCCGGCATGAACGGCATTGAGGCGACCGAGGCGATCGCCGCGCAGTGCCCGGGCACACGGGTCCTCATCCTGACCACCTTCGACCTGGACGAGTACGCCTTCGCGGGGCTGCGGGCGGGGGCCTCGGGATTCCTGCTCAAGGACACCCGCCCCGCCGAGCTGGCCGAGGCAATCCGCACAGTGGCCGGCGGGGAAGCCGTGGTCTCCCCGCGCATTACCCGCCGCATGCTGGAGATGTTCGCCTCCCACCTGCCC
Source organism: Actinomyces oricola (assembly GCF_004104015.1). Lineage (GTDB taxonomy): Bacteria > Actinomycetota > Actinomycetes > Actinomycetales > Actinomycetaceae > Actinomyces > Actinomyces oricola. Next base: position 35,239 of record NZ_RYFV01000028.1, read on the forward strand.
AGCAGTGGCGACTCCCAAGCCCAGGAGGACGCCCGAATCGCCTCCTTGACCCCGCGTGAGCGCGAGATCCTGGTGCTCATGGCCCACGGCATGTCCAACTCGGAGATCGCCAACCACCTGGTGGTCTCCGCCACCACCGTCAAGACCCATGTGGGCAATGTCCTGGCCAAACTTGATGTGCGCGACCGAGTGCAGGCCGTGGTCGTCGCCTACGAAACGGGGCTCATGGCCTGAAGGCCGCCACCTCGCCCCGACGCCAGCACCTCGCCGGCGCCTCAGGGCGAGTGCACCTCCTGCTGGGCCACCTCAAAGCCGCGGGTCACAACCGCCTCCACGGCGTCAGCCGCCTGCTCCAGGGTGACGGCGAGTTCTTGGCGCTGGCGCGCCGGGAAGTCCGAGAGCACGTAGTCGGCCGGGTCCTGCCGACCGGGCGGGCGCCCAATGCCCACGCGCAGGCGGGCGTAGTCGCGGGTGCCGAGGGCCTGGGAGATGGAGCGCAGGCCATTGTGCCCGCCCTCGCCGCCACCGCGCTTGAGGCGCAGCTCGTGGGCGGGCAGGTCGAGTTCGTCATGAATCACCAAAAGCCCGGTGGCGGGGTCAATGCCGTAGAACTGAGCCAGGGCCTTGACCGGACCACCGGAGACGTTCATGAGACTGGCCGGCTTGGCGAGGATGACGCGGGGGCCCGGCGCTCCCCCGGGCATGACGCCCAGGCGCGCCTGGACGACCTGGGCGCGGGCCTTGTGGCGGGACCACCGTGACCCGGCGCGCCCGGCCAGCACGTCGACCACCATGTGGCCGACGTTGTGACGGTTGCGGGCGTACCGGGCCTCAACGTTCCCCAGGCCGATGACAAGCCAGGGGTCGCTCATGAGGACTCCATGGCGCCGGTGGGCCGGTGGCTCACTCGGCCTCGGCGTCGGCCTCGGGCTCGGGCTCGTCGCTGGAGGTGTCGCTGGAGGTCGTGATGTTGACGATGTCGGTCCCGGCGTCGGTCATGGCCTCAACATTCTCGGGCAGCACCAGATCGGCCACGCGCACGGCGTTACCGGCCTCAATACCGGTGACGTCGACCTCAATGGCCTCGGGGATGGAGACGGCCGGGGCGGAAATGAGGACGCTGGCCAGCTCAATAATGTGCATGGTGCCGGGGGCGGCGTCACCAATCACGGTCACCGGGACCTCGACGTCGACGCGCTCGTGGCGGTTGACCAGGAGGAAGTCGATGTGCTGGACACCGGGGCGGATGGGGTGGCGCTGGACGTCCTTGGTCAGGGCCAGCACGGACTCCGAACCAATCTGAAGCTCAATGAGAGCGTTCTCGTTGGAGCGCAGGGCCAGGCGGGCGGCGTGCTCGTCGAGCAGGAGGTGGCGGGGGTCGGTGCCGTGGCCGTAGACGACGGCGGGGACCTGGCCGGCGCGGCGCGCCCGGCGCGCTGAGCCCTTGCCGAAGGTGGTGCGGTCCTGGGCCTTGAGGGTAACGGCGTTGTTCGCCATGGGGTCTCCTCGGGTCGGGCGGGGGGTCCCCCGCGGATGGTGATCCGGCAGGGCGCGACCACGCACGGCGCCACCCGACGCCACCACGTCGATCACGGACGCACGCACGGGGCGTGTCCCTCGCCGGGGCAACGGGGCACACCCTACCCGAGGCGGCCCACTGTCCGGAACCGCCGCCTTGAGTCCACTGCGTCACGCCCCCCGGGCTCGGGCCGCCCTCGCCCGCGGCCCGAGCCGACGAACCGGCCGCGCCTCCCGCGGACCCGGGTCCCACTGCCCGTGAGAGCGCCGCCCCTGTACATGCGTCCCCGCCGCGCGGGCCCGGGCCGCCCCGCGCGGCTCAGGGGAGCGGGTCAGGGGGCGGGGCCTGCCGGGCGGCGGGGGCGGTCAGGGCCGCCAGCGCCTGGCGGACCTCGGCCACTGGCGGCTGGCCGGGGGCGGAGGCCCGGCCCCCCGCGGTGGCGAAGGTCAGGGCCGACCCGAACACCCCGGCCAGCATGCGGCTGAGCACGCCCATCTCCCCCATGCTCATGGTCACCACCGGGATGGCCAGCTGTGAGCGGGCTCTGGCGGTGGCGGCCAGCAACCCGACGACGTCGGCCGGGCAAGCGGGTGTGACCGCGATCTTGGCAACGTCGGCGCCCGCGGTCTCCATGCGCTCCAGGCGCGAACTCATCTCCTCGCAGGAGGGCGTGGTGGTGCAGTCGTGGCTGGAGGCGACCACGTCGAGCCCCGAGTCGTGCGCGTGGCGCACTAGGGCCGGGAGGGCTCCGCTGGAGAACTCGACGTCCAGGGCGCTAATGGCCGCCGGGCGGGTGTCCTCGGGCAGGTGTCGCACCAGGAGGTCAAGGATGGTGGTGTAGTCCTCCGCCCCCAGGGCCAGGGCCCCGCCCTCGGCTGCGGTGCGCAGGGTCAGGAGCATGGGGATCTGCCGGTCCGCGAGCGCCTCGGCCACCTCGCCGGCGGCGTGCGCGAAGAAGGCGGCCAGTCTGTGAAGCGCCCGGGGCTCCAGTCGCGCTGCGTCGCCGGGGACGGCGTCGCCCTCCCCCGGTATTGGCCCTGGTCCCGGTGCTGGCAGGAGGAGCGGTGCGGGCGCGGGCTCCGGCGCCGGTGGGGGCACCGGCCGGGGGGCGGGCGGCACGGGCATGGGAACCGGGGCCTGCACCGGTCCGGTCACGGGCATGGGCACTGTCGTCCTCGGCCGTGCCGTGGGGGCCGGCGCACCCGCGGCCGGCGGCCGGCGGGGTTGCCCCGACTCCGGCCGAGGCCCGGGGCCCGCCGCCGGGTCGGGGGCGGGCCGTGCGGCCGGGTCCGCCTCAGGCTCCGCTGCCGGGTCGGGGGCGGGCCGTGCGCCTGCGCCTTCTCCGGTCCGCTGGAGCGGGTCGGCTGGAGTGGCGCTGTCCAGTAGGACGGCGACATCCAGCAGGTCGAGGCGCAACTCGACTACGTCGGCCCCTGCCCTGGCTGCGCCCCGCGCCTGGGCGGCGCAGCGTTCCGCGCTCGCCCCGGTGGTGGCGACGGCCACCACCGGCACCGCCCCGCCAATGACGGCCCCGCCCCAGCGGCGGGGGCGGGCGCAGGCCGGGGAGCCGGGGATGGGCAGCGGAGTGGTGGTGCTCATGGGGTCGCCTCAGGCCAGGGACAGGGCGATGCCGTCGAGGATGTCGTGCAGGCTGGTGATTGTGGAGCCCAGAGGGTGCCCGGCCGTGCGCGTTTCGGTCACGACCCGCCCAATGACCTCGGACCACACCAGAGCGCCGGCGGCGATGACGTCGCGGCGCCCGGGACGCAGGTAGGCCCAGGACTCCCGCTCGGCGGCGGTGGAGTGCACGATCGCGTCGCAGGAGATCAGGGCCTGCTCGGTGCTCACCCGCGCGCCGGACAGGGCCGCAGGGTCGAAGTCGTCCAGGCCCAGGGCGTGGGCGGTAATGGTGGTAATGGTGCCGGCCAGGCCGACGAGCTCGGTGGCCGACCCCAGGTCCACCTGCACCCCGGCCTGGTCGAGTAGGTAGCGCACCTCGCCCCGGGCGGCGGCCTCGGCCTGCGGGGTGACGCCGTCAGCCAGGTAGCGCTCAGTAATGCGCACCGAACCGGTGTCCATGGAGTAGATGGACTCAGGGGTCTTGACCCCCAGGACCAGCTCAGTGGAACCGCCGCCCAGGTCCACCACCAGCCGTTTGGCGCCCTGGTCCCCCGCGCTCAGGAGGGCGCCGCGGAAAGACAGGTGGGCCTCCTCCTGGCCGGTGACGACCTGCGGCTCAATGCCCAGCAGCTCGCGCACGCCGTCGACGAAGACCTGCCGGTTCTCGGCGTCGCGGGTGGCGGAGGTGGCCACGAAGCGCAGGCGCTGTGCGCCCAGCTCCTCGCAGCGGTCGGCGTAGTCGGCGACGACCGCCAGGGTGCGGTCCAGGGCTTGAGGGTCCAGGCGCCCGGTGCGGTCGACGCCCTGGCCGAGGCGCACAATCTCGTTGAGGCGCAGCAGCGGGCGCAGGCCGGCGGCGCCGCCGTCGCCCGGCTCCAGGTCGGCCACCAGCAAACGGATGGTGTTGGTGCCGCAGTCGAAGGCGGCGACACGGGTCATGACGGGGTCCTCCTTGAGGGTCAGGGTAGTCAGCAGGAGCAGCGGGACGGGTCCCACAGGCCTCGTTCGGCGAGAGCGGCCAGGGCAAGATCTCCAATCGGGTTGGTGCCCGGCCCGGCGGCCAGGGCGTGGCCCACTAAGGCGTGAAGGCATTTAACACGGGTGGGCATGCCGCCCGCCGAGATGCCCTCGATCTGCGCCACGACTCCAAGCTCGGCGCGGCGGGCCAGGTAGTCCTCGTGGGCGCGGGCGTAGGCGGCGGCGAGTTGATCGTCGTCGGCCAGGGCCTGATTGTAGGCGTCCATGAGGTGCTCAGCCTCCAGGGTTGAGCAGCCCCTCACCGCAGCGGGGTGGGTGAGGTAGTAACTGGTGGGGAAGGGGGAGCCGTCGGGCAGCCGCGGGGCGGTGCGCACAACGGTGGGGCGCCCGCACACGCAGCGGGCCGCAATGGCGACCACGCCGCGGGGCTCCCGGCCCAATTGCTCGCGCAGGGCGGCCAGGTCGGCCCGGCTGACGGCGGTCCCCCGGGAGCTGGGGACGGCCCCGGTGCCGAGCGGGTCTTGTTCGGCACCGGGCTCCGCACCCGGCGAGGCGGCCCCGGTGTCGGGCTCGGCCGTGGACCGGGGGCCGGCGGGCGCGCTCCCGTTCCCGGCTGCGCCGGGCCGGGGCCCGGACCCGGGCCGGGACGCAGACTCGGGGCGAGACGAAGACTCGGGGCGGGGTGCGGATCTCAGGGGGCGCTCTCTCACGGCTCACCGCCGGTATCGGAGGGGGCGGACGCGTCGGCGTCGCCGGGCGTGGCCGGGGCGCTGGGGGTGGGCACTGTTGGCGCGGTGGTGGACCAGCCCTGCTGGGCGGGGTCGTCGGAGGGCGGCTCCTCTTGAGCCTGACCAGCGACGCGGGAGGACTCGCGCAAAACCTCGTACCAGGGCCGGCGCCGCTCATTGTTGGAGGCGGCGGCCTCAGCGGCGTCCTCCACGCTTTGGGCGCCGACGACCACATAGGTGGTTTCCCCGGGCATGACATAGGCGAGTCGCTGCCGGGCCTGGGTTCTGACGTAGTTGTCGTCCTGCCATTTGGCGAGCTCCTCCTCATAGGCCGTGGCTGAGGCCTTGGCCTGCGTCAGGTCGGAGACGACGGCGTCGTATTGGGCGCGCTGGGCGAGGTAGCCGCGTACGGACGGGAAAGTGATCACGAAGGCGCCGAGCAGCACCAGGAGGAGAACCAGGGCGCGCACGGGGATGAGCATCCCCTGGGCGCCGCCGACGCGCAGCATGGTGCGCTCCTCGCCGCCGACGCGCGCAGAGGCGGTCGAGGGTTGAGTCTCCTCGGACTCCTTGCGCCGGGGCCTGGCAGTGGTGGTCTCGCGTTCCTTGGCGCGCCCGGGCCCGGAGGCGCCACGGCGCCCCGGGCGCGTGCCCGGGCGGGCGTTCGGGGGTCGGCGCGGCGTCATGGAGCCGATCCTGCCCCAGCCCAGGGCCGGGGTGCGAGACTCGCCCTCGGTGCGTCGGCCGCGGATCCTGGTGACGGGGCGGGCGGCGGGGCGTCGGGATGGGGAGGCGGGGCGGTGAATGCCCGGAGCCGCGGCCGACAGGACGACGGTGGGGTGTGCTGGATCTCTCCATCACACCCCACCGTCGGGCTAGTCACCAGGGTTCAGCCCTGGCTCTGAGACTGCGCTCAGGCCTTGAAGCGCGGGAAGGCGCTGGCACCGGCGTAGACGGCGGCGTCGCCCAGGGCGTCCTCAATGCGCAGGAGCTGGTTGTACTTGTTGATGCGCTCGCCGCGGGCGGGGGCACCGGTCTTGATCTGGCCGGAGTTGGTGGCCACGGCCAGGTCGGCGATGGTGACGTCCTCGGTCTCACCGGAGCGGTGGGAGGTCATGGTCTTGTAGCCGGCGCGGTGGGCCATCTCGACGGCCTCGAGGGTCTCGGTCAGCGAGCCGATCTGGTTGACCTTGACCAGCAGGGCGTTGGCGGCGCCCATCTCAATGCCCTTGGCCAGGCGCTCAGGGTTGGTGACGAAGAAGTCGTCGCCAACGATCTGGACCTTGTCGCCGATCTCGTCGGTCAGGGCCTTCCAGTCGTCCCACTCGTCCTCGCTCAGCGGGTCCTCAATGGAGACAATGGGGAAGTCGGCGACGAGCTTCTCGTAGTAGGCGACCATGTAGGCGTTGTCGCGGGCCTCGCCCTCGAAGTTGTAGGTCTTGGTCTTGGAGTCGAAGAACTCCGAGGAGGCGACGTCCATGGCCAGGGCGACATCCTTGCCGGGCTTGTAGCCGGCCTTCTCAATGGCCTCGACAATGAGCTCCAGGGCCTCACGGTTGGAGTCGAGGTTGGGGGCGAAGCCGCCCTCGTCACCGAGGCCGGTGGACAGGCCGCGCTCCTTGACCACGGCCTTGAGGGCGTGGTAGACCTCAGCGCCCCAGCGCAGGGCCTCACGGAAGGTGGGGGCGCCAATGGGGGCGATCATGAACTCCTGGATGTCCACGTTGGAGTCGGCGTGGGAGCCGCCGTTCATAATGTTCATCATGGGCACGGGCAGGATGTGGGCGCCGGGCCCGCCAATGTACTGGAAGAGGTCCAGGCCGGCGGACTTCGCGGAGGCCTGGGCAGCGGCCAGGGAAACGCCGAGAATGGCGTTGGCGCCGAGCTTGCCCTTGTTGGCGGTGCCGTCCAGGTCAATCATGCACTGGTCCAGGCCGCGCTGGTCGGAGGCCTCGAACTCGATAATCTCCGGGGCGATAATGTCGTTGACGTTGGCGACGGCCTTCTCGACACCCTTGCCGAGGTAGCGGCCCTTGTCGCCGTCGCGCAGCTCAACGGCCTCGAAGGCACCGGTGGAGGCGCCGGAGGGAACGGCGGCGCGCGCGGAGGAGCCGTCGTCCAGGACGATCTCGACTTCGAGGGTCGGGTTACCACGGGAATCCAGGATTTCGCGGGCGTGAACTGTCTCGATGAGGGCCACTTGGTGCTCCTAGGTGTGGATTGGTCGGATGCAGGGTCAGCCTAGCGGCCTGCATCACTTTCTAGGTGGCTGTTGGTCATCCGATTCATATGTTCACGCCGGGCGTGAAAGCCGCACCGCCCCCGAGCCTCCTGGCGCCCCCGGCGGCACCCCCGCTCACGACGGCCCGACGCGCGAAGCGGGCCGGCTGCGGGCCACCGGCGGCGCCGGTGGGCGGACGGCCCGAGGAGTTGGCGGTGTTGCACATTCTTCTTGCGCCGGCCCGTGAGGGATCGTTGATATTTCAACGATCCCCCGTCGCAGAGGGTCGGTTCGACAAGGATGAATGTGCAACGACGTACCCGTTCGCACATTCATCCCATTCCCGGACCCCCAGATCCCGAGCAGATCCGCAGGATTCCGCGCCTCCCCACTCCTCGAGGGAAGAAAGAATGTGCAACCCCCAGACCCGGGCGCGCCCGGAGGTCCCCGGACGACCTCGTCCGCAACGAGACTGGCCGCGCCCAGACCCGGGCGCGCCCGGGGGGTGCCCCTATGTGGTGTGTCAAGCGGCGGTGGCTAGTGGTTGGGCTGGTTGGGGGTCGTAGAGGGTGCCGTTTCGGATCATGGCGTGCAGGGTGAGGACGCGGCGGTGGGCGAGGGCGATGA
>NZ_RYFV01000029.1 GCF_004104015.1 Actinomyces oricola
GTGGTGTGGTGCTTGCCGGAGTACAGCTCGGGGTGGTCTCTCCAGGACCAGCATGGTGCCAGGGTGCCGTCGATGATGAGTTCGGTGGTGGGCTCCAGGTCCTCCACGGTGGGGACGGCGTCCTGGAGGGCCTGGGCGATCAGGGGCGTGTAGGCGCCGATGACGCGGCTGATGGTGGCTTGTGAGACGTCCATGATGGCGGCGATGAGTTCCTGGGTGAGGTTGTGGGCCAGGTACAGCAAGGTGGTCTTGACGCACCCGCGCAGGCCCAGGGACCGCAGGCCCGCCGCCGGCAGGGCGCCAACATGCTGTTCCAGGGTGGTGCACAGGTGGCTCACCTGACGCTGGTCCAGTCGTGTGATACCGTTCATGGTGGCGCCCTTGCCCGTGGCTGGTTTTTGTTTAGACGCCTAAATTGTCCGCTGGTTGGGGCGCCACCCACAACCTCTCTTACGTCACCCACCTGGAGAGCCCGCCAGGCGGCGGGAACCACTCCATTCCGCACCCCCGGTTACCCACCATCCTTTCCGGCCTCCTCCGACGAAATCCCGCAAACCCCTGTGAATAACCTTCACTATTTAGGCTGGTACCAGAGATTTCTCCCGTCTCACTGGCACGAAGCTCTATTCAATGAAGACCAAATTCGTCGGTTCTGCAGAGAAATGGTCAGAATTTCCGGCGGCACTGATCCTGTTGATCATCCCTCCGATCGCTATTCCCGGTTTTCCTTAGGAGCGAGAGTTCGAAAACACGCCTCTGAAATGGGCAGATCATCCGAATCGCTAGCCGAGGCTGCATGGGTAGCGGGCTATGCAACTGTAGTTGAAGAATTTAAGATTGACGTACCGGCAACATGGAATATTTTTCGAAGAGAGTGGAATCGGCTGGTTTCTACGCAGCTCTTTGGAAACTCTGCGATTGAGACCTCGCTTTCGGGCAACGGGACGTCTGCTGCAGGCCTAACGGTCCCGATTTCAGACGACCCTGCCGCCCCAAGTACCAAACCATCCGGCAATCGCGCGTTGACAGATTTCACTATCGCCAGGTTGCGGGCATGGGCAAAGGCGGACATTTAGGCAGCAACGTGAATACTTCGAGACTTAATAATCACGTGAACCTTGACAGTGACTTAGCACGATGGACTATTCCCTGTTTGACGTGGACAGTTTTCAATTCGGATCGGTTTGGTAGCCCTTCTACCTTTCCTCATAACGTTCCAGGAACAACATTTCGCGACGATCAGGTTGAGTGGTGGCTTGACACTTTGGACATAGTATCCGAAGGTAATCAAGTTAAGGTTGAAAACATTCTATTGACCCTTTTCAGACTATATAACGACCCGATTCGTCTGATCAATTGGTATGATTTGGAATTGCCTTCGCCGGACTATTCATGGAAGAGATTCTTAGCGCATCGCCTATTCGGTCCTGAGCCGACGTACTGGAAGGATGACGATCGCTCAGGAACTCAGACATGGGTTCAAGATTGCCACGTTCACTCTGGATTAGCTTATGATGTACGCACCTTGTTGAATAGTATTATTTACAGAGGTCCCAGCTTTCAAGTGGGCTCGTCATCATCTCAAGAAATGGTCGTGCTGCTAAGCAGCATTAGATGGGCGTTCTTGAGTTTGTCTGATATCGTGAGATTTAGATCGTGGGAGTTACCCGATTTCGTGCACCATAGCAATTCAGCTGGAGCTTGGAGTCTTGTCGTTAACGGCAAGTTTTGGACAATAGTTTCCGGGATCGTTTCTAAAGATAGCAACATTGGTCGCTCCGAGATCCAAACAATATTCAATGATGTCGTATCGTTTGAGGATTTCGAACGGCTCGCTCATCTCGACACAAATGGAACGAGCCAAGATACGCCGCATCGACTACTAAAGGATGTTTTTGAACAACGTCTCTTAAATGAGGATCAGAGCTATCATATTACTATTGATAACAATGAATTCGACTGGAGACATGTCTTTATCTTGAATCTTGTGAGAGCGTGTGTCAGGGTCTTTTCTAAAGTAGCCTCAATACCAGGTGAAGGATTCGCTGAATTTCAATCTCACTGCGACTATGCGTCACAGTTGCGGAAGTCAATTGTGGGACCTCAACCGGGTATTTTCAATCTTCGTAAGGACTATACTAACGAAGTACTCGCTCTCAGATCGTCGATGGAGCTAGCGCTTGTGGGTTTTCCTCGCCCATTTCGCTGCAACGGTTTTGAGTTAAGGCGGGAGATCGACCCTTGTCTTACCACGACCGAAATGGAAAGAGATATTCTTTCTGGCTTCAAGAAGCTCTGGTCGGCCTTTGATGGACTGCTGTATAATCTACCAGACGATTTTAACTTTCCGAACGGCTTCAGTTTCTCCACGCCGATCTCGTTCCAACGCCCGAGAGTAGATTGGACTAGCTCACTATGTCCAGGAAATCATGCGACAGACTCCGATATACCCGTACATGACTTGCGCTATAGTCTGCCGTGGGAACAGGTTAGTTACGCTGCGACACTTTGCAGCTCTATTGCATCACTACATGAAAAACTTGGTTCGGAGAAGCTTCGGTGTTACGTTGGATGGTTTGATGTCAGCGGTGCTGAGGTTGATCATGCTAGCTGGCCGTATGTTGCCGCAATGAATTGGCTGTACAAGAACGGTATCAAAGTACCTTTTGGCGCGCATGCGGGCGAATGTTTCCGGCATGGCTATCGGGGCCTACGAACAATCGGAGAATTCCTCGTTTACGGTTCAGAGAATCTCTCTCGCTTGGGTCACTGTATAGCCCTTGGAATGAACTACAGAAGGAAGGTGAGTAATCAGTATCCAATCGTATCTCCGCTAGGCTATGCCGCAGCTTTCACTGAGACGATGTTGGATCTGTGTTTCTTCCATGAGATCTTAAGAGAGTTGGAAGACACGGGTGGATCGACTCAGTGTGCGAATTATATCGAACGGCTTGCTAGACCATATTGTGGTTCAGCAATACCGGTCGATTCTTGGATAGCGGCTTTCAAGTTCTTACATTCTTACGACTTGATCGATTGGGCGATCGAGAATCTTGGACTACAGGGCGACCAATGGTGTCGAGAATCGTCGAAGTCTGCATGGCGAGCTACGATTAAAAACTGTGTTGAATCAACCCAGCACGCTATTCAGTGCTTTGCTTGGAATGAAGTCATCTCTACCAGTACCCTCGGAAGGACACCGGAGTTCGTATTTCGGTTTGACGCACACCTCTATGGCGAGATCGAGAAGTTCCTCATGCAGCACACTCTTAAAGTTGACGGGTTTCTACGATCAGAACTGGCTAAGAGGAAAGTTGTCGTAGAATGTTGTCCGACTTCCAATATGGCAATAGCGGGGACTCGAGAGTACAGCAGTCATCCTTTGTGGGAACTACGTCACACCAGAGACCTGCATTTTACGGTGAGTTCTGACGACCCACTGGTTTTCGGAGGTTTTGCGGGAAGAGAGCTTAGAACGCTATTGGACCACTGCCCTGAAGGTGCTTCTTTCTTGCAGGCCGTATTTCAGATTACGTATGCGTCATCCGACACTCATCAGAGGTGGCAACCAGCCACCGATTTACCTGCCATCAGGGCGATGATAAAAGACCTTTCGGCATTATTAGAACGGTGATTTTTGTCGTGCTGAGACACGCCTCCCAGACGTTACGTGATTCTGTTCTTCCTTGATCTGATAGCAAGGAGATCTGCCTGGACTGAGAGAGTTCGATGTGTTCAATCAGAGGTTGTGGTTGAAATCGAACTGGAACGATCGGCAACATCGCTGGCCTGTTGCTTCAGAAAGGTACGCCTCCCTGTCTCGACACGCTCCGGTCGCTCATGCGCGACCTTGATTTCATCTCCTGCCCAGCTACGCCGAGAAGTGAGCAGCATCATCGTGCTTGCTGAGGACAAACGCATTCCCGGACTAACCTGGTCCGGGGCCACTTCGAACTGCTTCTCCTTCTTACTCCCGATGTATGGTCGATCCGTATCGGGCCCGTCGCGGCCCCTTACTCGGGTACGACGCTCACGAGCTTGGGTGCGCGCACAATGACCTTGCGCACGCCCCTGCCGTCCAGCGCGCGCAGCACGCCGGGCGCCGCCAGCGCCAGCTTCTCCAGCTCGGATTCGGGGATATCCGGGGCGACCTGGAGGCGGTCGCGGACCTTGCCCTTGACTTGGACGACGCAGGTCACCGTCTCGGCCTTGAGCAGTTCGGGGTCCTCGACCCGGGGGAAGGGCTCATTGGCCAGGGAGTGCTCATTGCCCAGCCTGGACCAGATCTCCTCGCAGATGTGCGGGGCCACGGGCGCGGTCATGAGGACCAGGGCCTGGGCGGCCTCACGCGGGACCGCCTCCAGTGAGGTGAGGTGGTTGTTGAGCACAATGAGCTTGGCGATCGCCGTGTTGAGGCGCATGGCCTCGTAGTCGGCGCGCACGCCCACGATCGTGCGGGCGATGAGGCGTCGCGTCGCCTCATCGGCCGGCTCGTCGACCACCGTGACGGCCCCGGTGGCCTCCGAGACGACGTTGCGCCACATCCGCTGCAAGAAGCGCTGGGCTCCGGCCACGGCGCGCGTGTCCCAGGGGCGGTCCTGGTCGAGCGGCCCCATGCTCATCTCGTAGACGCGGAAGGTGTCCGCCCCGTAGGCCCGGTACATCTCGTCGGGGGTGACAATGTTCTTCAGGGACTTGCCCATCTTGCCGTACTCGCGGTTCACGGCCTGCCCCTGCCAGGTGAACACGGTGGAGCCGTCCGCTGCGGTGGCCTCCTCGACTTCCTCGGCGGGCACGTACTGGCCGCGGGAGTCGGTGTAGGCGTAGGCCTGGATGTAGCCCTGGTTGAACAGGCGGTGGTAGGGCTCTGAGGAGCTGACCACGCCCAGGTCGAAGAGGACCTTGTGCCAGAAGCGGGAGTAGAGCAGGTGCAGGACGGCGTGCTCCACGCCGCCCACGTACAGGTCGGTGCCGCCCGAGACGTTGCCGTTCTCGGGCCGCGGCCCCATCCAGTAGGCCTCGTTGACGGGGTCAATGAGGTTGTTCTCGTCATCGGGGTCCACGTAGCGCATCTCGTACCAGCACGAGCCCGCCCAGTTGGGCATGGTGTTGGTCTCGCGGAAGTAGGTCTTGGGCCCCTCCCCCAGGTCGAGTTCAACCCTGACCCAGTCGGTGGCCCTGCCCAGAGGCGGCTCGGGGTCGGAGTCGGCGTCGTCGGGGTCGTAGGAGCGCGGGGAGTAGTCGGTGACCTCCGGCAACTCCACGGGCAGCATGGACTCGGGCAGGGCGTGGACGCGGCCCTCCTCATCCCAGACCACGGGGAAGGGCTCGCCCCAGTAGCGCTGGCGGCTGAAGAGCCAGTCGCGCAGGCGGTAGGTGACCGCCCCCCGGCCGGTGCCCTTGGACTCCAGCCAGGCGGTCATGGCCGCCTTGGCCTCGTCCTTGCCCATGCCGTTGAGATCAATCTCGTCATTGGCGGAATTGACCAGCTCGCCGTCCCCAGTCCAGGCGGCCTCCTCCAGGGAGAACCCCTCCGGCGGGGCAATGGTGGCAATGACGTCCAGGTCGTACTGGCGGGCGAAGTCCCAGTCGCGCTGGTCGCCGGAGGGCACGGCCATAATGGCGCCGGTGCCGTAGCCCATGAGCACATAGTCGGCCACGAACACCGGTACCAGTGCGCCATTGACGGGGTTGACGCCGTAGAAGCCGGTGAAGACACCGGTCTTGGCCCGGCCCTCGTCGGTGCGGTCGGCCTCGGAGGTGGCTGCGGCCCGGGCGCGGTAGGCGGCCACGGCCTGGGCGGGCGTGGCGTGGCCCCCGGTCCAGGCCCGCTTAGTGCCCTCGGGCCAGGCCGCCGGGACCGTCAGGGCGGCGGCGTCGGCGGCGATCTCCTCCGCCGAGCGCACGGAGGCCGGGGAGGCGATGCCGCCCAGGACCGGGTGCTCGGGAGAGACAACCATGAAGGTGGCGCCGAAGAGGGTGTCCGGGCGCGTGGTGTAGACCTCCAGGGAGTCCTGGCAGGCGCCGGCCCGGCTCGCACCGGACAGGGCGAAGGTGACCTGGGCGCCCTCGGAGCGGCCGATCCAGTTGCGCTGCATGAGCTTGACCTTCTCCGGCCAGTCCACGGTGTCCAGGTCCTCGGCCAGGCGGTCCCCGTAGGCGGTGATGCGCATCATCCACTGGCGCAGATTGCGCTTGAACACCGGGTAGTTGCCGCGCTCGGAGCGGCCCTCGGCGGTGACCTCCTCATTGGCCAGCACCGTGCCCAGGCCGGGGCACCAGTTCACCGGGGCGCTGGAGATGTAGGCCAGGCGGTGGGAGTCGACGACGTCGGCCTGCTCGCCGGGTGTCAGCTGAGCCCAGGGCCGCCCGTCGGGGGTGGGCACCTGGCCGGAGGCCAGCTTGGAGATCAACTCACTGACCGGGCGGGCGGCGCCGGTGCCGCGACCGTCACGGCGCGGGGCGGTGGGATCGAACCAGGAGTTGAAGATCTGCAGGAAGATCCACTGCGTCCAGCGCACGTAGCCGGGGTCAATGGTGGCCAGGGAGCGGCGCGGATCATGTGACAGGCCCAGGCGGCGCAGCTGACGGCGCATGGTGGCGATGTTCGCCTCGGTGGAGGTGCGCGGGTGCTGGCCGGTGGCCACGGCGTACTGCTCGGCGGGCAGGCCGAAGGCGTCGTAGCCCATGGTGTACAGCACGTTCTTGCCGGTCATGCGGGTGAAGCGGGCCACGACGTCGGTGGCGATGTAGCCCAGGGGGTGCCCCACGTGCAGGCCCTTGCCGCTGGGGTAGGGGAACATGTCGAGCAGGAAGAACTTCTCCCGCGCGGCGCCCGGGCCCGCCAGCGCACCGACTGGGTTGTCGGCGTGGAAAGTGCCCTCGGACTCCCAGCGGTCCTGCCAGGAGGTCTCAATGGAGTCGGCCAACGCCGCCGTGTAGCGGTAGGGGGTGGCCTCGTCCGTGCCCTGCGGGGTGTTGTCCGTCATTGCGGCAGTGCTCTCTTCCGTGCTTGCTGCGTGGATGCGCCGGGACGCCGCCCCATGACGGATCAGGCACGGGGCGGTCCTGCTGGGGCACAGCCTATCCCCCGCCCCTCGGCGTCCCCTGCGGCTGTCCGGCCGACGAGCGGGCGATGACGGTCACCTCCCGGTGTGAGATGGGCCGCCGACGGCGATGAGGAGCGCTTTTCCCGGTCGGATACTCGGATACCCTGGGCGGCGGACAATCGCAGAGACAGCCCCGGCCCAGCCTGGCGGCCCAAACACCTGAGGTGGCCGTGCCGGCTGGAGGATCTACCGCCTGGGCGCGGCCCCTCGTGAAAGGAAGGCATGACCCGACCCGCGAGCGGCTCACCCGGCCCCGGCGAGCACCAGGGCCGGCGCCCCGCCCACCCTCGAAGCCTCAAGCAGCACCCCGCCCCCTGGGGTCACGGGCCGCGCCGGCACCGCCCGCCCCTGCGCCTGCGCGACCTGCCCGACCGCATCGCCCATTGCCTGGAGTCCGAGGTCCTCTCCGGGCTCATTATGGTGGCCGCAGCCGCGGTGGCCCTCGTGTGGGCCAACTCCCCCTGGCGGGGAACCTATACGGCCGTGTCGGAGACCGTCCTGGGGCCTGCCGGCCTCCACCTGAACCTGCCGGTGGCAACCTGGGCGGCCGACGGCCTCCTGGCCGTGTTCTTCTTCGTGGTGGGCCTGGAGCTCAAGCAGGAGTTCGTCGTCGGCGCCCTGCGCGATATGCGTGAGGCGGCCCTGCCCATGTTGGCGGCCATCTTCGGCATGGTTGGCCCCGCCCTGGTGTACACGGTCGTCCAGGTCGCCGGCGACGGCGACATGCGGGGCTGGACGGTGCCCACGGCCACCGATATCGCCTTCGCGGTGGCGGTGCTCTCCATTTTCGGACGGGGCCTGCCCCCTGCGGCCCGCACCTTCCTGCTGACCCTGGCGGTGGTGGACGACCTGCTGGCCATCATTGTCATCGCCGTGTTCTACTCCCACGGTTTCAACGCCCTGGCCCTCTTAGGCGCCCTGGCGGTGATCGGGGTCTTCGCGGCGTTGGTCCACCGGGGCATGACCCGCTGGTTCGTGCTCATTCCCCTGGCAGTGGCGGCCTGGGTCTTTATGCACGCCTCGGGCATTCACGCCACCATTGCCGGGGTGCTCCTGGGGGCCACCGTCCCCGCCCGGCCCACGCGCGCCGAGCCGGCGGGCATGACCGCCCGCTTCGCCCATGCGGCCCACCCCTGGAGCGCGGGGCTGGCCCTACCGGTGTTCGCGCTTTTCGCCGCGGGAGTCAATGTGGTCGATGGCGGGGGCCTGGATGAGGTTCTGAGCGACCCCGTGGCCATAGGGATTTATCTGGGCCTGCCCTTGGGCAAGATCCTGGGCATCTGGGGGTCGGTGGTGGTGTTGACCCGCCTGACCCGGCTGCGCCTGGGCCACGGTGTGGACAATGCCGATGTGCTGGCGCTCTCAGCGGTTGCCGGGATCGGTTTCACTGTTGCACTGCTCATGGCGGGCCTGGCCTTCACGGAGGGGGCCACCACCGAGCACGCCCGCGCTGCCGTCATCCTGGGCACGGCCATTAGCGCGGCCGCCGGGGCCCTACTGCTGCGCCACCGGGTGCGCCAACCGCATCGCGGCACCGGCTCGACGCGCACGCACATCGTGCACCCCGACCACCCCCACTAACCACGGCCGGCGCGGCCCGCCGGGGCGACGACGCCGTCACTGCCGGCACTGCTGTCAATGCCGGCACTGCTGTCAATGCCGGCACTGCTATCAATGCTGTCACTGCCATCTATGCTGTCACTGTTGTCACTGACGGCGCCGTCGGCGATTCGGTGGGGCCGCCACGGCCGGCTGGTGCGCGGGACTGGTCAGTCGGCGGTCTGGGCGGGCACGAACTCCCCCCAGCCGTCCTGAACCAGGCCCTCGCGCAGGCGCGCCATGGCGGCCTCGATCTGCTCGCCGGGGACATTGTGGCGGGCGGCGGCCGGGGAGACCTCTGCTTCGGAGCGGATGGGCAGGACGTGGATGTGCAGGTGGTCCACGCCGTAGCCAACGACCAGGATCCCGGCCCTGGGCGCCTCGAACACGCGGGTCTGGGCCTTGCCAATGCGCTTGGCGACCACCGCGAGGTGGGCGAGGGTTTCGTCGGGGGCGTCCACGTAGGAAACGATCTCCTCGCGCGGCACCACCAGCACGTGGCCATCGGTGTGCGGCTCAATGGTGGCGAAGGCGACGCACACGTCATCGGCCCACACGAAGTTGCCGGGGATCTGCCCGTTCATAATCTTGGTGAAGAGGGTGCTCATGGGGGCATTGTCCCCCAGCGGCGACCGATCGGGTCCCGACTCGCAGCCCGGTCGGGCCGGCCCGACCTTCGTTCAGGTCAGGACCCACAGGCTTCTGGCGGGTACGACGGCGTCGGGCGCTTGGGGGGCGGGCGTCCCGGCGGCGCGCACAGCCCGCACGGTGGTGGCCCGGCGGCGCTTGTCGCGCACCCCGGAGGCGGTGCGCTCGACCACGGTGACCGGGGTGTCCAAACCGATCCCGGCGCGGGCGAGGTGACGCAGGGTCTGCGGGTTGTCCTTAATCCGGCCCACCACCCCGGTCTGGCCCACGCG
Source organism: Actinomyces oricola (assembly GCF_004104015.1). GTDB lineage: Bacteria > Actinomycetota > Actinomycetes > Actinomycetales > Actinomycetaceae > Actinomyces > Actinomyces oricola. Next base: position 9,629 of record NZ_RYFV01000029.1, read on the forward strand.
CAGGGTGTCAATGGAGCGCAGTTCGGGGGTGATAATGCGGCCGTCGACGGTGGGGATGGGGTCGCCGTGCGGGTCCCGCACCGGGCGTCCCAGGGCGGCGTCAATGCGTTCCAGGAGGCGGTCGGAGACGGCGTGCTCAAGCACCTCCGCCTCCTCGTGGACCTCATCCCACTCGAATCCCAGGACGGCGACCAGGTAGGTCTCCAGGAGCCGGTGGCGGCGCACAATGGCTTGGGCGCAGCGCCGTCCCTCCCGGCTGAGAGTCACCGCCCGGTAGGGCTCGTGGAGGAGCAGGCCGGCCTCCACCAGTCGGGTCACGTTCTCTGAGGCGGTGGAGGCCGCCACCCCCATGCGGCGGGCCAGGCCCGTAATGGAGGCGCCGGTGCCGCCCCATTCCAAGGCGGCCCACACCGCTTTGAGGTAGTCCTGGGTGACTGGCGAATCCGTCAGCTCGGTGCGCTCGGCGCCCGTACCGGGGGTCATGACACCAGCGCCATCCACTGGTCCCAGAAGGCGGTGAGGATAATCACCACGATCACGGCGTAGAGGCCAATGGCAACCCACCAGTGCCGGCGGGCCAGGCGCCGGCCACGGGCCCGACTGACCCCCAGGTGCCCGGCGGCGGCGGCCTGACCCCATGTGGCGGTCGCTATGGGGATGGTGGCCGCCCAGATGCTCATGCACCAGGGGCACAGTTTGCCGAAGGTGAGCACCGAGACCCCCAGGAACCAGGCGACGAAGGCCAGGCCCCCCAGGCTGCCGGCGCACAGGCCCCACCAGATCCAGCGCGGCAGGCGCACTCCTGACAGCAGGAGGACACCGAATGCCAGCAGGACGGCGAAGGCCATGGCGCCCAGGAAGGCATTGGGAACCCCCAGAAGGTTGCCCTGCCACACATTGAGGGAAGCACCGCAGGACACCAGGGGGTTAATGTCGCAGGTGAGCTGACCCATGGGTTCGCGCAGCTGCTGGAGTTCGGCGTCCATGAGCTCCCAGCTGGCGCCAATGCCCAGCGACGAGCCGGCAATAAGGGTCCAGGCGTAGGAGCGGGGGGCACCCGTGGGCGTCAGCCAGGCGGGTACGCCGCTCGTGTCCTGGGGCGGTTCGCTCTCAAGGCCCTCGTCCCCGGAGGAGCCCGCGGAGGCCCGGTTGAGGAAGGCCTCGAGCTCCTCCTCGCTCATTGCGTCAATATCGGCCTCGGTGGGCACGTGCGCCATAGGCACCTCTTTTCGGACTTTTTGGACTCGGCCGGGCGTGGACCCGGCGTCTGCGCGACCCGGGCACCCATCTGGCGGGCGCTGATCGATGTCATTGTGCCTTACCGTGCAGGTCGTGCAGGGCGGCGGTTCACCCGTAGGCCGGCGCTCCGGTCGATGAGGGCGTCGGGGTGGGCGGCGGGGTCGCCTCGGCGCTGGTCTGGCCGGCGGCGCTCTGTTCGGCAGTGGGCACCGGCCGCCAGGCCCCCACGGTCACAGAGGCGTCCGTATGGAGAACCACGGTGCGCCAGGCCACCAAGAAGCCCTGGTCGTCGAAGGCGAGCACATGCAGGTAGGCGTCCTCAGTGACCGGCCCCAGGGACGTCCCGCCTTTAGCGGCCCCTGATATGAGGCTCGTCACCTCTCCGTTGGCGCCCACTGCGGTGCTCATCCCCCGCTCCTGGTGGACGTGGCCGGCCAGAAGAAGCGGAGCGCAGCCCCGCTCAACCAGGGGCCCGAAGGTGTAGGGCTGGTGGATGAGGACCACGTCGGCGCCCCCGGCGCGACAGGACTCCTCAGCCAGGCGCGCACCAACGTCCTGGGCGCTCTCGGTGCCCGCCGGCACCGTGCCGGTGGCGGTGGTGCGCTCGGGGTCGTCGTCGCCGATCACGCGCAGACCACCGACCTCTTGAACAGTGCCGTCGGTGACAGTCCAGCCCTGGGCGCGCAGATGGTTCCCAATGGAGGGCGAGTCGTGGTTGCCCAGGGTGGCCACGCGAGCCACTCCTGCGGGCACGGCCTTGGTCAGGGCATCGACGCACACCTGCTCCGGGTCGGAGCCGGTCATGGTCAAGTCCCCGTCGTCCATGTGGATGTCCGCGCCGGCGATCTCGTCAAGGACCCCGGAGAAGGCGATGACGTCGAGGTTGCAGTGCAGGTCGGTGCTTAAGACCACCGTTGTGACCTTCTGGCCCGCCAGCGCCCAGGCGCCCCCGGCAGCGGGCCGGGTGGCGGTGGCTGTTGCAGCTGTGGCGGGCTGCCCGGTCGGGGCCGCGTCCTGGGCTCGCTGGGCGGCGGCCTTGGTCAGGCCGCGCGCCTGGCGGCCGGTCACCTCCTGGACTTGGGCGTCTATGGCAGCCTGGTCGACCTGCCCCTGGGAGGCGGTGGCATTGGCCACACCGCCAGCCGCCTCACTGGCCGCCCAAGCCACGCGCAGATTCTCCTGGGCCTGGGAGTAGAAGGCCTCATTGTCCTCCAGGAAGGCGGTGACCTCCGTGCCGTAGGCGGCCACGACGTCGGCCACGCGACCGGACATGCGCACCCCTTCCAGGGCGGTCCCGGCCAAGGCCGCCACCGGCTGGCCGCCCCCGGCCGGTGCCCGCAGCTGGGGCGCGACCAGGGCCACCACGCAGGCCAGGCTCACCGTCCCCAGGAGCGCGGAGGCCGGTCCCCGGCCGAGCACGAGGCGCACGGTATCGCGCAGGCGCCCACCGGAGGCCAGGCGCCCCGCCGCCACAAGGCACAGGATGATGGACTCCATGAGGACGGCGCGGCGCAGGGCGTCGTCCGCCAGGGCCCGCAGGCCACGCCCAATGGTGAGCTCGGGGTGGGAGACCACTGCCACATAGGCCTGGGCGTCACGGTTCAGGGTTTCACCCAGCGTGGTCGCGTCGACGGCGCTGACGCCCATCTGCGAGGGGATCTCGCCCAGGGTCACCTCGACCCCGAGAACTCCTGCTGGTGAATCCATGGACACCATGCCCAGCGGCCCCAGGTCCAAGGTGAGGGCGGAGTCCAAGGTGGTGGCCCAGGTCGCCTCGTGGGGGCCCCAGGGCGAGGTGGCGGTGGCCGTGGCCAGGCCGACGCTCAGGGACAGCACACTGGTGGCGATAAGCATCCCCAGGGTGCGGATGGTCCTGCGGAAGCCGACGCTGCGGTCCTCCCACCAGCGCCCGACCGTCCTGGCCCACAGGGCGCGCACAGCCCCCCGGGTGCGGCGCAGGACGGCGGCCCAGCGGTGGACGCTCCTGGCGCCCCGGCGCCGCATCCTCCCCCGCACGCCGGCCAGGGCACTGGCCCAGTGCCGTGCGGCCCGCCCGGCGGCCTCAGTGAGTTCGGTGAACAACAGCCGTCACTCCGGGCCACTGGCAATGCGGGCGGCGAGGTCGGTGACGAAGACGGCCGTGTCCTGCCAGCCGGTCACCGCCTGGCAGCGCACGCCCAGGGCCTTGACGGGGTAGTCATTGCCCTTGGGGTCGAGGCGATCCCCGACGAAGAGCATGTCGCCCAGGGGGATGCCGGTGACCTCGGCGAGCTTGCGCATGCCGTAGGCCTTGTCCACACCCTTGAGAGTGATGTCGACGCTGGTCGAGCCGCCGGAGCGGACCTCCAGCTCGGGCAGGCGGGCGGCGACGGCGTCGCGCAGGCGGCTCTTCTTCTCACCGGTGGGATCCCACGCCTTCTTAGCCTCAAGGGGAGCCTCCTGGCCCAGGGCCGAGAAGGTGATCTGGGAGCCCCGATCCTCCAGGATGGGGCCCCAGGTCTGCTCCTCCCACAATCCCAGGCGACGGGCCTCGGCCTCCACCACGGCGAAGCCCTCGGCGATCTGGGCGGGCGTGAGGTCGTTGGCGTAGACCAACCGCCAGTCTTCCGCGGCGCACGTGTAATACCGGGTGCCGCAGGTGGGCATGAGGTGAAGCCGGGAGAGTTCAGCTTCATTGGCGCCCAGGTGCGCCAGGACCTGGGCGTGGAACTGGCTGATCTGGCCCCCGGAGATAATGCAGACCGGGACGACGTCGAGCAGGGCGCGCAGGGCCGCCGCCATGGGCTCAGGGATCTGGGACTTGGAGGGTGCCAGGGTGTCGTCAAGGTCGAAGGCCACAAGCCGTGGCAGGGGCGCGGAGCTTGTCATGGCTGCATTGTCTCTCAACTGTCTCTCACCGCTTCCGATCCTGCCCTCACCCGCGCCGGCGTTTCGGGGGTGGGACCGCCCTCACCCCGCCCGGCGGGCCCGCTCGCGCCGCCGTGAGCCCCTGGGCCCACCGCCACCCCTTCCCCGGCGGGTGCGCCGGGGAGGGGCGGTCAGACCTCGTGTTGTTAAAGGGCGGTCAGGCCTCGGGTTGTTGGCGCATGTGCTCCCGGGCGGCGGCCAGGGCGGCCCTCCTGGCCTCCAGGTCCTCGCGGCGCCCGCGCACGACCAGCGCCGAAACCGAGACGGCCAGGCCTCCCCAGATAACGACAATGGCGGTGAGCATAATGAGAACAGCGGCTCCGGTCATCTCACTTCACCTCCTCGTGCTCGTCCAGGTCGAGTGGTTTAAAGGAGTCTACGGGTGTGCGCCAGGGGATGAGCGTGAGCACTGCGGTGCCCACTGCGCATAGGAGCAGCATGCCCCAGCCGAAGACTGCCTCGAAGCTCTTGGTGTAGGCGTAACCCTCAGTGGCGTAGGACCAGAAGGTCTGAATGAACATGTAGCCGAGCAGCAGTGGAACAACACCGGCGATGAGCACCTTCCACCACAGGCCCACCATGGAGGACTCCGAGACCGCGTTGAGGTGGCGGGCCAGCAGGCCGGTGCGGCGCAGGATCCAGCCCACGGCCACGCACATGACAATGGCTGAGCCCACGACGCCAATGTTGTTAATGAAGGCGTCCACCACGTCGAGGTCGTATAGGCCCGAGCTGGTGCCGAACAGGATGAAGGACAGGGCCGCCGAGGGCAGGCCCACGGCCAGGGACGCCCGCATGGGGTCGAGGTTGAATTTCTCGCCGATGCCGGCGGCGACCACCTGGATAATGGAGATGAAGGAGGTCAGTCCCGCCATGGAGAAGGAGGCGAAGAACAGGACCCCGAACAGGGCGCCTCCGGGCATTTGCGAGATGACGGTGGGGAAAGTGACGAAGGACAGGCCCACACTGGCAATGTCGTCTAATTCGCTGACGTTCACGCCCTCCACGTGGGCCATGTAGCCCAGGGTCGCGAAAACACCAATGCCGGCGAGGATCTCAAAAGAGGAGTTCGCGAATCCGGCCACCAGGCCGGTGCCCACCAGGTTGGAGCGCTTCTTGAGGTAGGAGGAGTAGGTGAGCATAATGCCGAAGGCCACTGACAGGGAGAAGAAAATCTGCCCGAAGGCCGCCATCCACACCCGGTAGTCTCCCAGGGCGGACCACTTGGGGGTGAATAGGGCGTCAAGGCCCTCGCCGCTGCCGGGCAGCAGGAGCGCGCGCACCACCAGGGCGGCGAACATGATCACGAGCAGGGGCAGGAAGATCTTATTGGCCTTCTCCACGCCCTTGCTCACGCCCAGGCCAATGGTCACCAGGCCGAAGACCCACACAATGAGCAGGGGGATGATTACTCCGGCCACGGGGGTGGCGGAGTAGGCGGGCGCCCCGGCGGCGGAGATCTCGCCCAGGCCAATGTAGTTATTGAAGAAGCCCTTGGCGTCGTCACCCCAGGCCTTAGTGACGGAGAACACCGTGTAGCGCAGCGCCCAGGCCACGACGACGGCGTAGTAGGTCATAATGACGAAGCAGATGAGCACCTGGAACCAGCCCAGCCACTCCAGCTTCTCGGACAGGCGGCGGAAGACCGCCGGGGCGGATCCGCGGAAGCGGTGGCCCAGGGCGTAGTCGAGGAAGAGGACGGGGATGCCGGCGCACAGCAGGGCGATGGTGTAGGGCACGATAAAGGCGCCGCCACCGTTCTCATAGGCGACGCCGGGGAAGCGCCAGATATTGCCCAGTCCAACGGCGGAGCCAATGGCCGCCACGAGGAATCCGAGCTGGCCGCTCCACTGCTCGCGCTGTGATGTCTGCGCGGAGTCGTCGACTCCGGTCGAGGAGGTCATGGGAGCCTTTCGAGGTGGGTGGGCGGGCGCGCGGGGAGCCGCGCCCCGCGCCTGAGGTTGGGACCACAGGCATCGGTTGCCCGAACGCTAGCCCCTGTCCAAGGAACAGCTCATGTTGTCCCATTATTCGGGACTTCGTCGCGTGTTGGTTTCTTGTGCGCTCCACCGTCGCGCGCCAACCGCGCCATTGACCGGCCCGCCCCGCCTTGTGCCACACTGAGTCGGGTTACTGGCAGGGCGGCTCAATGTGGCGCCCGCGCACCTGAAAGGACCACCATGGCCACACCCCACATTAATGCTGAGCCCGGAGACTTCGCCCCCGCCGTCCTCATGCCCGGGGACCCCAGGCGCGCCCAGCGAATTGCCGAGACGCTCATGGACGATGCCCGCCTGGTCACCGACGTGCGCGGGATGCTGGGCTTCACCGGCACGGTGGACGGCAAGCCCCTGTCAGTCATGGGTTCGGGCATGGGCCAGCCCTCCTGCACCATTTACGCCACTGAGCTGTTCAGCCAGTTCGGGGTTGAGCGCATTATCCGCGTGGGGACCGCCGGGGGAATTGCCAAGCAGGTCAAGATCGGCGACATCGTGGTGGCCACTGGCGCCCACACCGACTCGGCCATGAACCAGCTGCGCATCCCGGGAGTCAACTTCTCCGCCGTCGCCGATTTCCACCTGGTCCAGGCCGCCTACCAGGCGTCGCGGACTGCGCAGGCCGCCCCGGATGGCACCGTCCACGTCGGCACGATTATCTCGCGCGACCACTTCTACTTCACTCCCGAGCAGCAGACCGAGCGCCTGGCGCGCTACGGCGTGCTGGCCGTGGAGATGGAGGCTGCGGCCCTGTACGGCGTGGCCGCCGAGCTTGGCGGACAGGCGCTGGCAGTCCTAACAGTCTCCGACCACCTGCTGGACCATTCCGGGGACATGAGCGCGGCCGAACGCGAGACCCGCTTCCACGGCGCGCTGCGCCTGGCGGTGGCCGCCGCGCACAGCTGAACAACACCGGGCCGGTGAGCCCGACAACGCCGACAATCCCGACAACCCCGACAACGCCGCCGCCTCGTCCGCCGGCCATCTGGCCGCGGAGGCGCGCGGGATCGCCGGGCGGACCATGGCGTGGAGGGGGCTCGGCGCGCGGGCGCCGGTGGCTCATGGGCCGCAGGCGTATTAGCCAAGGCGGGCCGCGCGCATGTGCTCCGGGGACGCGTGTCCCCGGTAGGGCCGCGCGGCCAGGGCCCGGCACCATTAGCATTGGCATCTCAACGAAAAGTGCCCCTCAATAGCAAGGCTAGCCTTGTCTTCGTTGAGAGTCCCACGGGGCGGACCTACCTTGGAATTGTCAGATGCGCGGTCACCGGTTCCTTCCGAGAGGATTCCTATTATGGCTGCTGTCACCGCTGTTTCCACCTGCGCTACCAAGGCTTGCGCCTACAACCGCGAGGGCTGCACGGCCTTCGCCATCACCGTTGGAGGTGGTGAGGGCGCAGCCTCCTGCGGCACCTTCATCACCTTGGACGCCCGCGGGGGCCTACCCGTGGCGGAGGGCCACGTGGGCGCCTGCCAGCGCCTGGAGTGCGTGCACAACACGGACCTCATGTGCACCGCCGAGGCCGTCGCCATTGGTGAGGACGCCGTCTGCCTGGCCTACGAGGCCCGCTGAGGCCCTTAAAAGAAACCGCAGCCTCTCGGCGGCAAGGCGCGGCTGTGGGCCCCACCACAAGGGTGGGGCCCACAGCCCTTGCCCCGACCCCGGCTGTCAGATGCGCGAGGGGCGCGCCGGGGCCGAGCGTTGGGCGAGGTCAACCAGAATGGCGGTGATCTCGCGGTCTGTGGCGGGGACCCGCTCAAAGGCGACGTGGATTGTCGTGGTCTCACGCCCGCCCACATGCATGAGCGTCACGCCGTGAGGATCGACATCCACGCACAGGATGCGTCCCCACAGGCTGGGGCAGACTCCAACGGTGGGCCGCCTGGCGCACACGACACCGGGCACACCCCCCTCGCGCACGCCGTCGCACACGGCGCGCAGGTCGATCTCACCGACGCGGCGCACCGCCTCATGGGCACTGAGCAGCCGCAGCGGCGACCAGACCTCGAAGGGGCTCTCCTGCACGGGGGCACCGGGGGCCCTCCCGTCCTGGGGCGAACCCTCCGGGTTGAGGATTTCACGCAGCCAATGGCTGGAAACCCCGGTGACGTCGTGGACGACGACGCGCTCGAACCTCACGCGCCCCAAGCGCCCGCCGGGGCTGGAGGCGACGGCGGCGAGGCGCTCGAAGGGGTCGCCGCCAGTGATCTCGCAGTGGCAGGTTGAGGCGCGCGCACTGCTCAGCAGGCTCTCGACGTCCTCGGCCAGCCAACTCAGCCGCCCTAGAAGGTGGGCGGTCGCGGCGGTAATACGGATCCCGGGCTCGGAGGCGTCGAGGGTGACGTCAAGACGCACGTCCACCGGCTTCTCGACGCCGACGGCAGCCAGTGCGCTGCGCCCGGGCGGGCATGCGGCCACGAGAAGCCGGCCATCGCTGGTCAGTGCCTGGGCGACCAGCAGCGCCGGGGCGCGAGGATCGAGGTGGTAGGCGGTGACGGTGGAGCTGCCGGTTCCCGACAGGAGTCGGCGGGCGGTGCGCCTGGCGCGCACAACCGCGTCAGCCGGATGGGAGTGTGGAGTCGGCACGCGGGACCTCGGATTCACTGAGCCTCGGACGATGTAAGGTGAGGCCACCCTAACACTCTCTTGCCCCTCTCCACTCCCCCGGCACCGCGACCCGGACAGGCGGCTTCCCGGGCCGGCTGCGCCTCAAGCACTGGTCAGCACTGATCAGTACTGGTCAGCACCGGTTAGTTACTGGTTAATTACTGGTCAGTACTGGGATAGTGCCAGCCAGGCGGTGGCCAGTGCCCGCGGGTCGGCCTGCCAGGTCCCGTCGAAGCGGCGCTGGCCGGCATGTGAGGAAGCGGCCATCGCCCTAAGGAGTTCGCAGGCGAAGGGCGCCCCGGCGGCCTGGAGCCACCGCGCGTCCCGCTCCAGGGTGGGCGAGGACAGGACGCTGGGCCCGGCGTCGCACACCCGGGCGAGCCAGCGCCGCGCCACCTGGCGCACCGAGGGCACCGGGGCCGCCCATTGGTCGGGGTCCGAGGCGGGCTCCTGGGGGGCTGTGGGCAGTCGCCCCACCCAGTCGCGGCTCACCCGGTCCAGGCCCGGCCACCACACGCCGTTCAGGTCGTCGGGGACCTCAATGGGGGGACCCGCGGTCATGCCCATGAGCTCGGGTCCGGAGGCGGCCTGGCGCACCAGACAGGTGACCGTGGCGCCCAGGGCCTGCCCGAAGAGCTCCGTGGCCAGCCCCGCCCCCAGGGCGCGGGCGGCGGGGGTCAGCGCCACCGTGGTGTCTTCCACGCTCAGGGACGTGCGGTCTCCGCCGGTGATTTCACCGTGCAGGAGACTCCATCCGGGCGGGGCGTGCCCCCAGCCGCTCCAGGACGCGCCCGTGGCCACCCGCACCCGACTGCCGCCCCCCAGACGCCCATCAGCGCGCGCCCTGGCCCGCGTCAAGAGCAGGGTGCAGCGGGACAGGGCCCTGGGGGCGGCACTGAGTTGCCCCCAGGGCTCACCGGCCACGTACTGGGCGGCGACCATCTCACGTCCCCCGGGACGCACGCGTGAGAGCGTCCACACCCGACCCCGGGCGTCGACGAAGGTGACCTGGACGCCGCCGAATCCGGAGGCGGTGAGCACCGGCTCGGCGGCCACGGGGGTGAGTTTGAGGGAGCCGACGTCATGGTAGGCGCCCCGGGCCCGGCCCAGCAGGGCCGGGGTGACCATCCCCGCGGCGTCGGCCAGCCCCAACTCGTGGAGGTTGCGCAGGAGGGTGCCCAGAGCTTCGATGCGCTCCTGCGGGGCGTCCTGCGGGGCGGGCCCCAGGCTGGAGGCGAAAGCAGTCAGGGCCCGGTCCGCCAGGACGAGTCCGTACACGCGCATGCGGTGCATGTCGCCGGCCAGGGCGGAGCGCAGCGTCGCGGGCACCCGGTGGGCGCCGATCTGGAGGACCTGGGCCAGGTGCCCTAAGGCGGCTTCACAGGTTTCGCGCTGCGCGGGGCTCAGGGTGGCGCCGTCCTTCTGCTCTGCCCCCCGCAGGCCCTCAGCGCCGTCCGGGCCCGTGGCCTCCGGGGCGCTGGCGGTGTCCGCGGGGCCGACGGCGGTCGGGGACTGTGAGGCGGACACCGCCTGAGCGCCGGGTTCGGCGCGCGCCTCAGCGCCCTCCTGGGCGCCGTCCCCGCTGAGGACGTCCTCCTCGGCGACGGCGGGCTCTAGCGTCAGGGCCACGACGGCCCGGTGAGCACAGGCCGGGGCCAGCAGGCAATCGCACACGATCTGTCCGCCGTCGTCAATGACCTCGGCCGGCTCAATAGTGACAGTGGCCGTCCCCAGGCGCACCGTGGGACCAATCTCAATGGGCGTGGCCAAAAGGGCATCAACCCGGCGGCGCACGCGCGGGGCCAGCGCATTGACGATCTGCGCTTGGAGGGCGGGGGCGATCCTCATGAGCGCACCACCCTGCCCACCCAGTGGGCCAGGTCAAGAGGGGAGAGCGCGGCGACCCTCATGCCGGCGCCCGCCAGTTGCTGGGCGATCCCCACGTTGTAGGCCCCTTCACCGGCGTCGTTGAGGGCGGCGCACCCCAGCAGGCGCACACCGCTGGCGTGCAGCGCCTCCACCTCGCCCAGGAGCGGGCCGGTGGGCCCGGCCTCCTCGAAGTCGGACACCAGTGCGCACAGGGTTCGGCCGGGCACCTTGACCCGGGAGCGCGCCACACGCATGGCCCCGGCAATGTCCGTGCCGCCACCGACCTCAACTTCCAGTAGCAGGGCCAGTGGGTCGTCCACCTGCCCGGAGAAGTCGATAACGGAGGTGGAGAAGGCCAGGAAAGTGACCTCCAGGCAGGCCACCCCCGCCAGGATTGCGGCAGTCAGGGCGGAGAAGACCACTGACTGGGACATGGATCCCGACACGTCAACGACGACAATGAGGTGCCAGTCGGCCTGCCGGGCTGCCGGCCGGCGGAAAACCGGATGGACGGGGATCACCTGGGGGCGTCCCTCCAGGGTGGCGACATGGCCGAGGTTGGTCCGCAGGGTGCGCTCCAGGTCCAGGCGCCCGACCCGGCGCCTGGTGGGTCGGGCGCCCACCAGGCCGGTGAGGGCGGGCCTTAGGCGTATGGCCAGCTGCTCGGTTAAGGCGGCGACGAGCCGCGCCACCAGGGGGCGCAGGCGGGCCAGCCGGGACTCCGGGAGGGCCCCGGTTAAGGACAGGGCAGTGGTCAGCAGCTCCACAGAGGGGCGGACCGAGTCCGGGTCGAGCTGCTCCAGGACGTCAGTGCGGCCCTTCTCAACGGCCTGGCCAAGGATCTCCTGAACCTCGCCGGCGCCGAAAAGGGCCTCGATTTCGCCGCGCCACTGGCGCGCCCCGAGCTGGGACGGGCCCGTCCCGGCCCTGCGCTGCCCTTCGTCCAGGGCGTCGGCCGCCGGCCGCCCGTAGAGTTCGTCAAGTGCCGAGGCCAGGCGGCGCCCTTGGGGTGATAGGCACTGGCGCTCCTCGCCCAGGATCAGGCGCCAGCGCTGAGCCGGGCTGAAGGCGAGATCGGCCAGGCCCAGGGCGGCCAGGCGGCCCCGGGCCCGGGTGTCGTACTGGGCGGCGGCAACGGCCTGTTCGGGGCTGGAGACCAGATCCCCCGCCGGGCCCAGAAGGTGGGCCAGGTCCCGCAGCATCTCCTGCCGCGTCTGCGGGTCCAGGATGTCGAAGCCGCCGCGCAGGGCCGGCAGGACGGTGACGAAGGTGTCGTCGTTGAGAGCCCCGACCTCGTCAATGAGGGCCAGGGTCGCCGGTGCGGTGTCGAAGCGGGGGCCGGCGGTCAGGAGCAGGCCGGACAGGCGCCGCCGCAGGGCCCGGCGGGACTCAATGGTGGGGGCGGCCAGCCAGGAGGCGATGCGCCCCGGGGCGCCATGCTCATCGAGCAGCAGCCCGGCGGCGGCGCCCTGCATGAGGGGCGAGCCCTGCGCGACGAGCTCGCTCAGGGCGTGGGCCAGACTCAGCTCGTGGGCGGTGGCCAAGGCCGCGAAAGCGGCCAGGGCGGCGGCATCGGCCGGGTCGTCGGAGCCGTGCAGCCCTCGCAACTCGCGCAGGGCGGCACTGGTGAGCTCTTCGCGCAGGGCGGCGGCACGCGCGCGCAGGGCCGGGTCTACGAGCGCGGCGCCGGGCAGGCGGGCCCGGGCGATGTCGGCCAGGACGGTGCTCAGGGCGACCGCCTCACGGAAGCCGGCCGTGGACGCGAGCCTTGCGGTGCCCTCCAGGGCGCGCTCCAGGGCCGGGCCGCAGGCGCAGTGCGCGGCGTCGGTCAGGAGCTGACCGAGTTGGGCGGCGTCCTGGATGGTGCGGGTCATGAGGGCGGTGGTGGCGACCTGGAGCGGGGTCAGACCCCTGGCGGCGGCCAGCTCTATGCTGGCGTCGGTGGCCGCCGACCAGTCCAGGTGCCAGGTTTCGGTCACGGTCTCGGCACCGCGCCAGGCCTGGGCCTGCTCCAGGTCGGCGTAGCGGATGGCGCCGGTGCGCAGGCGGTGCAGGAGAACGTGGCGTTCCAAGTCGTTCCCGCCGCGCAGGGGAGCCAGGGACAGGGCGGCGGACTGTCCCAGTGGCAGGTCAAGGGCCTCCAGTTCCTGGCGGACGGTGGCGCGCAGCGCCGAGACAGGGGTGCCGGGGGCGACCGCCCCGGCCTTTTGACCGATGAGTACTTGTTCCAGGGCGCAGGCGACGATCTGGCCGCGCCCCAGCACCTCGCCTTGAGCCAGGACCGTGGTGGCGGCTTCAATGAGCTCACGTCGTGAAGGTGCGGCCAGGTGGCGCAAGGTGGCCAGGTCGCAGGCCACGCGCACGGTCTCGGCGGCCTCCCCCGGCCCGGCCGGGTGGCCGGCGGCGCGCAGGGCCCGGGTGATTGAGGTGACAATGGCGGTGGTGGCCGCCTTCAGGCGCGCGGGGTCCAGGCCGGACTCCATGACCGCCTGCTGCCAGCCGGGGTCGCGGATTCCCGCGGGGTAACCGGAGCGGGCATCAAGCTGGGCGAAGGAGTAGCCGACCACGCAGCCGGGCACCCGGTCCCGCCCACCGGCGGTCTCCCCGTTCGCGTTCCGGTTGGGCGGTTGCGCGGGCGGGGTCCCGTCCGGCTCCCAGAGGCGCTCCTGGCGGTGAGCGGCCCGCGCCGTGCTGGGGCCGATGCCCAGCAAGGCGGGGGTGTGGAAGGCCCCCACCAGGGCGGTGACGCGTCTGCCGGCGGCGAGCTCAGTGGCAATGGTCGCGCGCATGCTGGTCTCACGCTCAGCGGTGTCCTCGTCAATGGGTCCGGTGGCGCGCCGCAGGGCCCAACCGTGAGCCAGGGCGGCCACGCGCAGCTGCTCCGGTGTCGCGCCCGGGCTCACCGCCTCGACGAGCCGGTCCCAGGTCTCGTCGGTGTCGTGGGCGCCGGCCCGGGCCCTGGTGGCCAGGGCCCGACTCCACAGCGACTCCGGTTCCTCCGCCTCCGCCCGCTCGGTGATCCCGTCGGGGTCCGGCCCGCCTCCAGGGCCGGAGGCGGGCCCCTTAGGGGCGTCGTCGCCGGAGTCGTTGCCCCCTGCGCCGGCACGGCCCTGCCCCATCGGCCGGTCGATGCACACCACCGGCACTCCCCGCTCGCGCGCCCAACGCAGGGCGACCAGTTCGGGGGAGAAGTCGGCGAAGGGGTAGAAGGCCAGGTCCCCGCCCTGGCTGAAGGCCAGGGCCAGGGGCGCCCTGGCCCTGGGGTGAGTCAGCCAGGGCAGCCACGTGGCCGCCTGGGCGGGCAGCTCAATGGCGAGCACCTGCGGGTCGGATTCCTGGAGCAGGGCCGGCAGTACGGCGGCCAGCGCCGGCGAATGGTGGCGCACACCGATGAGGTAGGGCTCCCGGCTAGCGGCCAGGGCGGTCACTGACGCCCGCGGGTCGGGGACGGTCGGCCCGGCCGCCCCGGCGGCGCCAGCGTCCTCGTTGTCCCCGTTGTCCTCGTTGTCCCCGTTGTTCTCGTTGTTCTCGTTCAGGCCCGGCGGGGCCTGGGGGCTCTCCTTCATGCGTCCAAGACGTGGCGCTGCTCCCACATCTGCACCCAGGTGTGTTGTCCCTGCTCGGCGCGCCGCTTAATCACCGAGTCCCAATAGGCCAAGAGCCGGGTGCCGTCGTCGGGGTCGTCTTTGCGCACTGCGCCCAGGAGCTGGCCGGGAATGAGGCGCACCCCGTCGCGGGCGTGCGGGAAAAAGGCGCCGGCCAGGGCAATGGATCCAGAGATGGCCACGGCCTCAGCGGTGGACAGCACCGTAGAGGGCCGCTCCACGGCCCAGCCCTCTTGGCTGACCCCGCTGCGCAGGTCCCGGAAGGCCGTTACCAGGGTCTGGACGACTACCTCATCAACACTGGCGGGCGCCCCGGCGGCCGTCAAAGCCCGCCGGGTGCGCTCGGTGACCAGGGAGACTTCCGCATCGGCGTCGGCAATGGGCTCTACCGCCTCGAAGTTGAAGCGGCGCTTGAGAGCGGCGCTCATCTCAGACACGCCCCGGTCACGCAGGTTGGCGGTGGCGATAACGCAGAACCCGGGGCGGGCGGAGACCTGGTAGTCCCCCAGCTCGGGCACGGACAGGCGCCGTTCGGAGAGGACCGGGACCAGGGCGTCTTGAACCTCGGGCAGACAGCGGGTGATCTCTTCCACGCGCGCCACCCGGCCGGTGCTCATGGCCGCCATGACCGGGGAGGGCACCAGTGCCGAGCGGCTGGGCCCCTGGGCCAGGAGCTGGGCGTAGTTCCAGCCGTACCGCAGCTGGTCCTCGGTGGTGCCGGCACTGCCCTGGACGGTCAGGGCACTGGTGCCGCACACGGCGGCGGCCAGCAGCTCGGAGAGCATGGACTTGGCGGTGCCCGGCTCGCCCACAAGCAGCAGAGCCCGCTCCCCCGCCAGAGTGACCACGCACCGCTCCACCAAGGAGACGTCCCCAACGAACTTGCGGGTCACGTGCAGGGACTCAGAGCCGCACACGAAGGCGACAACTCCGGCAGGGGTGAGCCGCCAGCCCGGCGGGCGCGCCCCGGGCACGGCTTCCAGGCGCGCCAGTTCCTCAGCGTAGAGGTCTTCCGGCGGGGGGACCTGCTGGAGACCTGGAGCCGCCCCCTGGTCGGGAGCCTCTTGCGGGTCGGGCCCCGGAGCTGCGCCCCGGGAGGAACCGGACGGCTTCTTCGCCGAACGTGCCGCTTGGCGTGCCATTAGCGCCTCCTCCTGCGCTCGGTCCGCAACTCGACGTAGGCGGGGACGTCTCCACTGCGGTAGCGCTCCCAAGCCCTGGTGAACAGCGTCCCCAGGGGCTCCTGGGCCACCACCGCGCCCAGGGGAGAGCGGACCCTAATGTAGTCCTCGAGGTGATACAGGGGGGCCTTCCACACCTCCATGGGGCGGTTGGGGATCGTCGCCTCCCGCCAGCCGCCGGGCAGGAAGACGTTGCGCCCGGACCGCTCCCGCTGAGCCTCCACCAACAGGCCCCGCTCAACTAGGGCCGCCGCGACCTCCTGGCGCCGCACGGCGCCCCAGTCGTTCCACTCCTGTATGTGCTCGTCAGTGGGGTCGGCCAGGGTGAGGATCTGGAGCCAGTAGCGGGCCTGATCCTGGTCCAGGCCCAACTCGGCGACCACCTGGTCCACAACCTCCGGGGCGCTGGCCAGCGGGTCCTGGTTGAAACCGGCGCCCGCGACCCGCAGGTCCTGCATAACGGCGTCATAGGTGCCTGTGACGGCGTCCGCCCGAATGCGCAACTCCTGAACCGGCCCCCCGATAGCGGCAATAAGAAGCTTCTCAGCCTCCCAGTCGGTCACCGCTTGCGGGTTCCACGTGACCTCGTCATAGTAATCGGAGCCGGTCACGGTCCAGGCGCCACTGGTGTGGGTGGCCGATGCGCCCGGGGTGCGCTCGGGTAGCCCCAGAACCGAGCGGACGGGGCACTCGGTACCAATATGCATGGTGACTGCCTCGGTGCCCACCGCCCGCTTGTGGGCCTCCATCTGGTCGGCCAACCAGGTGCGGGCGGGATCGTCGCGCCGCAGGCGGGCCGCCAACCACAGCATGACCGGCACCGACGTGTCCGCCTGCCCTCCTTCACGCAGCAGGTGGTGCAACTGGCGGGCGCCCTCCCCGAACTGCCACAGGGTGTCGATCTCGGTGAAGAGTTCCTCGTCCAGGTCCGGGCCGTGCACGGCGTGCTCAGCCCAGTAGGCGATCATGGCCTCGACGTCCAAGCCCTCAGCGACCGCCTGCATGGGATCGCGGGCGCCGGCACTGATCATGGAGACGAGCAGGCCCGTATCCAACCCGCGCAGGAACTGGCGGCCGGCGTCGGCCTCGGCGACCTTGAGCCCCAAGAGGGCGCGCAACTCCTTGGGCAGGAAGTTCCTGCTCCACTCGTCAATACCGGGCCGGCATGCCATGAGCAGGGCTGCGGCCGCGTAGGACCAGCCGGTCCCCTCCGCCAGCCGTTCGGCACGCTCACGGTCCCAGGACGGTGGGCCGGCGGTCAGGAGCCGTTCAAAGGCGGCGACAACGTCGCGCGCCCCCACTCCGGAGGCGCCCCAGCCCGCAGTGGTCGGGCACGAATCAATGCTGTCGGGCACCGTCCCGGACACGGTGAGCACTGTGGTCCGGTACTCCTCCGCCTTCCAGGTCCGGTCCACAATGACCCCCGGCGCGGCGGGCGGCCCCACTACATCCCCTATGTTGTAGTGCCCGTTGAGGCTTTGGGAGAAGCTGTAGGTGCGGGTCAGGGGCGTGCACATGCCGGAGTCGACAATGGCCCCCAGGAGGCCGGCCGACCCGCACACCTCAGCCACGGAGTGCATTGGGGCGGCGGCGCAGACCAGGAGCACCTCGGGGTGGGTGATCGCCACAAGAACGTTGTCCCCTAAGTAGCACAGCTGGTCCTGGTCATCCTCCGCGCGGGGCTCCTGCGAGGTCGCCACGTTGAGCCTGTCCCCGTAGGCCATGAGCGCTGAACGCGACAGGTCCTGGTCCTGGTAGAAGCCCCGCCCGGTCCACGAGATCGTCTTGACGTTGGGCGCCCAGGTCCCGAAAGTGCCGATGGGTTGGCGCGACTGCGCCCGGGCGCGGGCGGCGTTGACGTCGGCGACTAGTCGCTTGACGCGGGCGGCGAGCCAGACCACGGCGTCGACCAGTGCCGGGTCGGTGGTGCCCAGGAGGCGTTCGGCCGTGCCCCTGGCCTCAGGGGTGATGAGGTCGGTCCATTCCTCGCCGTAGGGCTCATTGGTGAAGTAGTGGCCGGTTTCCGCGTGAGGGGCCGACGGGGCGGCCTCGAGCAGCCCAGCGACGTCGGCGGGCGTCATGGCCCGCAGGCGCGCACTCACCGCTGCGTCACGTACCCGCAGCTGGTGCCAGCCGGACTGCGGCAGGTGGTGGAGCAGGTGGAGCCGGCCTCCGGCGTCGAGGGTTGGTGCCAGGTCGGAGAAGGCGCCATCGGCCTCTAATGCCAAGCCTCTCGGCGAGTCTATCCAGGTTCCTCCCCCCGGTCGCTCCAGGCGCCCGTATGCGGGGGACAGAGAGTTGCTTGTCAGGACCCGGCCGGACAGGTCAAGAAAACGTCGAGTGTCCGCGTCGTGCATGGCCACCCAGGTGTGGAGGCCCTCGGCGGCGCCCAGGAGCGAGCCCTCGGTGGTGGGAAGCGTCGGCATCCAGAAGGTCAGATCGGGGTCGAGTGCGTAGCCCTCGCGCAGGTGGGGCTCAATGAGTTCGGCCATGCGGGTGGGCAGGGAGCGGCGGCCGGGGTGGCCCGTGTCCGGGTCGACCTCCTCCAGGGTGTCCTCCGCCTCGCGCCAGAACCCCCGGCCGTCGTGGAAGAGCTGACCGGTGTCGAAGAGGGGCTGGGAGTCCCCAATGCGCTGGAGCCCCTGTTCGGTGAGCCTGCCTTCGGGCACTGGGAAGCTCAGGGTGCGGCCCCTACCGGGATAGAACCACCCCTGATCGTGGATGGTGCCCGGGTCATTGGACCAGATCATGCTGTAACCGTCGTAGTTGGCGGTATTGAACAGGCAGCCCGTGACGCCGTTAATGAGCGTGTACTTCCAGTCCTCCGGATTGACGCCCTTGGGCGGGGCGAAGGAGGCGGTGGCGACCTCCTTATCCCCGTCGACCCATACAACAGTACCGGCGCAGGCGACGCCGACGGCGGGCCAGGCCTCGTGGAACGTGATCTTCGGGGCCTGGGTCTTCTCCTGTCCGCCACCTGTGCCCGCCTCGGCTTGAAGCCTGGCGGACACCGCCTCCAGGGTCGGCCACGTCAGCTCGGTGAGCAGGCCGCCGCGCAGGGCCGTCGCCAGGAGTTCGTCACCGTCACAGTGGGCGGTGAACTGGTCCAGTTCCTCGCCGAGCTCGTCAATCCCCCGTGGGGTCCACAGATCCTCCAGGCGCTCGTACTCCGCCTCAACCTCCAGGAGGGTGGAGGTGTCGGTCAAGCGACTGCGCGCCCAGGTGTGCAGCAGCGAACGGGTGCCGGCGTGCTCCAGGAGCTTGTTCAAGGAGGAGCCGATAATGTCTCCTACACCACGTGCGGCGGCCTCGGCATGCTCGGAGGCCGCTAGAACCTCCAGACCGGGCCGCGTGTCCTGCTCCGCCCAGTTGTCCATGCTCAGCGCCGAACTCCACGTTACCTCCAGGGTCACACTCATCCCGGCGCTCAGGAGGGCGTCAACGAGCTCAGGTTCAGGGCGGTGCAAGGAGATGCCGACCCCGGTCAGACCCGGAAGTTCGCGCACGAGCAGGGACAGCTTGCGGGGGTAGCCGGAATCCCAGGCCGCGCAGCGGCGGCGCACGTAGCGGGTAACCCAGTCACGTGCGTCAATCTCACCCGAGCGCAGAGCATCGGCGACGCCGGTGGCCTCCAGGACACCGACCCAGTCATCGACGGGGACGTGTTCGGGAACCATGGCGGCCAGGGCAGCCCGTGTTTCCTTGCTCTGCCTGCCCAGGGCCTTCAAGGTCCGCAGGTAGGTCTTCCAGAAGGTCATGGGTGCCTGCGCCAGGGCGGGAGCGCCGAGCAGGTCCACCAACAGCCCCGCCTCAGTGGCGGCCCGGTCGGCCCCGGCCGCCCTAATGAGGCGGCGCAGGTCGGTGGACATGCCCGCATAGGGGGGCAGGCCACCACGGACCCGGTCCACGTTCAGGCGGATGAACAGCTCCAGGGCGTCCTGGGCGCTGACGCGCTCCAGGAGGGACTTGGACTCGTTGGTCAACTCCTTGGCGTTCAACGCCCCGGCTAGGGCGAACTCCAGGAGGACGGCGCGGTGGCGCTCTTCGTCCACTGGCAGGGCGTAGGTGCGCTCGGCCTGGCGGGCCTTGGAGAAGGACTGGGCGGCGTAGGAGGCGTTGCCCACCGCCAGGAAAACGCGGGCGGCCTCCTCCAGGAAGGTGGGCAGGAAGTGTGGGGCGCTGGCGCCCAGGCGCGCGGCGAGGTCGTCAATGAGGTCCTTGGCGGGCCTGAGCTTGACGCGAGCCAGCTTGGCGGCGCGTTTGAGCTCGGCGACAAGGTTGAGGGCGTGCCTGGCGTTGGCGGGGTCGTGGATGATCGGCCAGGCGGGGAAGCCGACGGCGCGCGGGCGGGCGTAGCCGACTGGCTCCTCCCCGGCCGGCGTCATTCCCAGGACCGCCAAGGACAGGTCCTCAACCTCCCGCAAAGGTTCGTGGACGAGCCGCACCACTGTGCGATCCTCCAGGACCGGGTGGGTGTAGGCGCGGGCGAGCAGAGGCACTGCACCCGCGACCGGTCCGGCGGCGACCCCTCCTTGGGCGACAATGGCGGCGTTGTCGTAGCTCACCGCTCCTCCTTCTCAACCTTGCGACCGGCGTAGATGCGGTTGGCCATGCGCACTCCTTCTGAGTAGGCCACAGGGCCCACCTGCTTCAAGGACAGCACCTCATTAGCTTGCACCCAGTGCAGAAGACCTGTCTCGGTGGGCTCATCGGGGTAGTCCGCGCCGATCCAGTAGCGGGCGGTCACCTCCTGGTCCCCCTCATGGATGGTGGTGGCGGCGTAGCCGCCCAAAACCCGGAAACCGGCGCCCTGGGCCCTGCCCACGGCGAAACGGAGTTGATCGAAGTGGCCGCCGGACCAGGTGTCCAACTCACTGGCCTCCGGTTTTGGCAGCGGGTCCGGCTTGCGGTGCACTTCCCGGAAGAGCTGGTCAAAGCGCTGCTCTATGCCGAGCTCGGCGGCGAACTCGCGCAGTTCGTCAAGGTCGGCCAGGAGCACGGGGTGCGGCAGGACAATGGCGGCCGGGTTCAGGCGCTGACTCTCGCCGTTAAGATCAATGACGCCGAGCCCTGTTGCATCCGCGGCGCGAAGGAACCCGACAACCTCATCGTCCTCATCGTCGGTGGCTATGACCAGATCTGTGAGCCAGGAGCGCCAGGTTTCATCGGCCCACACCTGAGCCAGCAGGGTGGTGGGCACTGGCAGCGAGCGCAGGAGCCAGCGCTCGACCTGCTCCCCTACCTCGGCGTCGTGGTCGGCCAGGAAGATGAGGAGATCATCAAGCTGCTCATAGGCTTCAGTCTTCTTCACCTTGGCGGGGACATTGACCAGGATCCTGCCCTTGGCGTTGCGGGCGACGATCCGGCCATCTTGGATGGTGAGTTCGTGCCCAGTGCCGGTGGGTGTCCATCCCATAGTCAGCTCCCTTGATGATGTGGGACTAACGCGCCGGGGCGGCGCTAGCGTGCAGCTGCAACCATAGTGCGCCCCAGCGACAAGTCACCCGGAGCCGCTCGGGTAGGACTCACCTTGCCCTTCGCCCCACCCCTCTTGCGGCGTCGGTTGAGCGCCTGTCCGGCGGTGGTCCGGGAGCGTTCCCAAGCGGCGTCACGGCACCAGGAACAGGTCGTGCGTCTAGTGCGGCGGGGCGTGCCTGGCTGCGTCCTGGGAGGTAGCTGCCAGGCTGCCCAGGAGCGCGAGCCGCTCCTGGGTGGGACTGGCCGGCTCAGCGGTGCAGGCGAACATGAACCAGTCCGGGCTGGCCGGCAGGTCCATGGCCTCGTAGGTCAGTTCCAGGTCGCCGACGTCGGGGTGGCGGATGCGTTTGACGCCAGAGCGGTGATGGCGCACGTTGTGCGCGGCCCACCGCCGCCGGAAGTCCTCGCTGCGGGTGACCAGTTCGCCAACCAGGTCGGTCAGGGCCTTGTCGTGGGGGTGCTTGCCCGCATAGCCGCGCATGGTGGCTACTATGTCGTCCGCCCCCTGTTCCCAGTCCACGAAGAAGGCGCGTGCGGCCGGGTTGAGGAACACGAAGCGTGCGATGTTGTCCTGGTTAACCGGGTCGGACAACAGCGGTGCGTACAGGGCCCGCCCTAGTGGGTTGGCGGCCATGAAGGTCATTCGGCGGTCGCGCACCCACAGCGGGGCGCCGGTGACGGCGTTGATGAATCGCTGCAGGCCGGGACGCAGCGTCTGCTCGGCCGACTTGCGACGACGTCGCACCGCGCTCGGCGCGGCGGCCCGCACCAGGTCGTGGAGGTGATCAGTCTCCGCCTCGTCCAGGCGCAGGGCGCGGGCGAGGTTGTCCAGCACCTCCAGGGAGACCCCGCCGAGGTCGCCGCGCTCAATCTTGGCGTAGTAATCCACACTCACCCCCGCCATGAGGGCGACTTCCTCGCGCCGCAGCCCCGGCACGCGGCGGCGCCCACCGCCAATGATGCCGGCCTGCTCAGGGGTGATGCGATCGCGCCTGCTGCGCAGGAACTCGCCCACCTCGCGTTGTCGGTCCATGTCCGCAACGTTATTCCCATCCGGCTGGCCCTGGGGCGCACTACCAGTTCATAGGTCGCCATCAGCAGGAGAAGTCATGTCGCCGGTGAGCAGCGGATGCCCGCCTCCACGTGTGGAGGCGGGCATCCGCTCGTCGACGAGTCCGAAAGACCCGTATCGGGGGCGCGGGTGGTCCTTGCGGGTCAGGACGAGTCTGCCGCGCTCAGTGGCGGAGTTGCTGGATTCCGCATCCGGACGCTCAGTAGAAGGTCGCCAGTCAGGGAGACCATCCTGATGGTGCTCCGCCCTTCGGAGACACGCACCTCCGGGTGGGCTATTTGCCCGGTAGCCAGAGACACTGCACGGACGCGACATCCAGTAAGATCGCTTGAAACCGTGACATGGGTGGCAGTGGGCAAGTAGATCAGCATTTCATCCCCCGCGCTCGCGCATGCGATCGCAGGATCAGCGTTGACCAGAAGGTCGGCGCGAGGCGTCAGCGCGGCCCCCAGTAAAGGCTCGATCCGTTCGCGGAGCACACCGTAGTCCCACGCTCCCGGCAGCCCCAGGGCACGGGTTGCCGGGAGCGCCTCGTCGAACCCCTCCCCCAGTGCCGGATCAACAGTTGCGCCAAAACGGTGCCAGTTCCAGACGCCGTGCGCCCCGTAGGTCAAACCCGCGTGGGCCCCCGCTAATACAGAGGTCCATCCGGCCCGGCGAACGTCAGCACGGGAGAACCGGCCGTATGCGCGACGGCTGAAGCCCATGTGCTCATAGCAGGGCTCGGCGTTGATAATGGGTTTGCCCTCGAATCGTCTCGACAGCTCTGCGGGAATCTCATAGGCGGCTTCCTGGGCCGTGGGGTTATGCCCCGACTGGTACATGAGGAAGTCGAGTCGATCAGCCAGTGCGTCAGGGATGCCTGTATCCGCGCGCCGCATGTGGATAGTCTGAAGCAGGTGCGCGCTTCGCGCGCGTAACACATCACTGAGTTCGACGTAGTACGCCGATGTGTCCGCATGGGCAATGTCCGTGTCGCCACCGACAACCCAGATCGGGTCATATTCAGCAAAGGTCTCGTGCAAGAACTCCCCGTAAGGGCGGACCTGGGCGAAGGGCATGACGTCGCGGTCCTGGATGCCGCTGGCCCAGGTGTTCGGCACGTAGTTCGCCCACAATCCCACCAATGCCAGCACGAAACCGGCATCCCTTGCGGATGCGCAACGCGCCCGCGCCCGTTCCCAGTACTCGGCCCGCGGTTGTGACCACTCGTATCGACCAGTGCTGAGGCGCCGATACGGGCTGGGTTCATGGGCGAGTATCGAGCGATCCCACTGTGGAAGCACATTGATCTGCAGGGCGGCGAACCCTTGTTCGCGCCGCAGGCGCAGAAACTCCTCCCATTCTCTATCGGTAGGATTGGTGAAGGCGCTCCACACGGTATCGGCCAGGTAGAACCAGGGCGAGCCGTCGCGCAGGAGAATTCGGCGCCGGCCGTCAACGCTGAGATTCACGGATCACTCCCGCCCTGCTGTTGCTTTTGAGGTGAAAACAATGCTCTGACCGGCGACAGCATTCGCTCCGATATCCACCGGCTCCCCCGTCGTGCTGCCCGCCACGACCATGCACGTGGTCATATCAATCCCCTGACGCAACAAGGCATCGAGATCCACGTCGACAATGGGTGTTCCGACGCGCACGCGATCTCCCTTGGCCGCCAGAACGCTGAAGCCGTCCCCCTTGAGTTGTACCGTATCGAAACCGATGTGAACCAGGATCTCGGCGCCGGAGGCGGTGCGCACCCCAAATGCGTGCCCCGTCGGGTAGACCATGGTGACCTCGCCATCCACGGGAGAGACCACGGGGCCGGCGGTCGGCGCAATGGCGACCCCTCGTCCCAGCGAACCCTCGGCGAACGCGGGATCGGCGACGTCGCCGAGATCCACGACGCGTCCGGAGACCGGCGCCGCGAGTTCACCGGCACTCCTCGCCGACGGGTCTTCGGTTGTAGTCGCCGGCATCTCCAGCATGGAATCGCTGAAGCCGAAGAGGTAGGTCACGATGGCCGATCCGAGGAAGGCAATCGCGCAGGCAACGAGGAAGCCGACGAAACCGACCCCGATGTATGCGGGCAGTGTCAGCAGCGCCGTACCAACGAGAGCACTCGACCCGGCACCGACTGTGGCGGTGATCGCCCCGGCGATCCCGGAGAAGGCGGCTCCAATGAAGAAGGGGCGCTTGTACTTCAGGTTGACGCCATAGATCGCGGGCTCGGTGACTCCGGCCACGAGACCGGTGATGGAGGTCGAACCGGCGAGCTGTTTGAGTTCCTTGTTCTTCGTCTTCAAGAAAACACCGAATGCCGCCCCTGATTGGGCCATATTGTGGGGGCCGGTGATGGTGAAGAGCGTGTCACGCCCGTGCGTCGCAAGGTTATTGAATACGATGGGGACGAACCCGTAGTGCAGGCCGAACATCACTACCAGCGGCCAGGCCGCACCGAGGACGAAGCCGGCGATGGTGGGGTTCAACGCCACCAGGCCCGTGTAGCCCTGTGCCAGAATCGAACTGATCCACGTGGCGACAGGCCCGATGACGATCAGGGTCAGTGGCACCATCACGGTCAGAGTGATCAGGGGGACGAGGACATTCAGAATAGAGGGAATGAACCTCTTGAGCAATCTCTCGAGCTGTCCCTGGACTGCCACGGCAAGAATGATTGGGATCACCGAATTGGCGTAGGACGTGAGCACGACAGGGATACCCAGGAAATCGAGTTCGGTCCCGGCATCGAACGCCGACACCAGCGCCGGATAGACCAGCGCGGCGGCGATGCCCATGGCTACGAAGCGATCAGCGTTGAACTTCTTCGCCGAAGTTGCGGCGAGCATCAGGGGGAGGAAGTAGAAGAAGCCGTCGGCGGCGGCGTACAGGATCGTGTACGTTCCGGATTCGGTCGACAACCACCCTGCGGTCGTTGCGAGTATTAGGAGCCCCTTGAGCATCCCGGCGCCGGCCAGCGCGAAGATGATCGGGGTGAAAACGCCCGCAATAATGTCGAATACCTTCGTCAGCCCCTTCTTCCCACCTTCGTCAGCCCCGGAACTGGACTCACCGGTGACTCCGAGGCCCTGAATGGCCGCATACACCTCGGGTACATCCGTCCCGATGATGACTTGGGTCTGACCGCCGCTTCGCGTCACTCCCATCACTCCGCGCACGGCCTTGATCGCGTCCAGGTCCGCCCGGGCTTCGTCAACCAGCACGAATCTGAGCCGTGTGGCGCAGTGCATCAGAGAGCTCACATTGGCCGCTCCCCCCACGGCGCTGAGCACCTCCTCAGCGATGGTTGAGTACTTCGTCTCCTTCGACATGATCACTCCTCGCATGTTTATTCATGAACGAATAACGCGTCATATGGTATCGCCGCGCCCAACGTTGTGTCAACGACGTCGACGAGACTGGATCGCCCGCGGAGGGCGTCTTCGTGGCGCGGCGGGATCTTGGCGGTGAGGGCCGAGTCGCAGGGCGACTGGACTGGCTGCTATCGATGCAGTGTGATCGCTCACGCCCGCGGCCGGACCGAGGTGCGGTCTGATCGACGCGCCTGCAGGTGGGCGGCCACTGACGGTGAGTCCCGCTTCGCCAGGGATGCTCTCGTGAGGAGGCTCATGCCGTGCGCCTTTCGCCCTAGCCCGCGATCAAACCGAACACGACCCCGCGCCCTGAGGGAGACCCCGATGACGGGGGTACCGACAGGGACTTCCTCCCCGAGGCCGACCTCTCTACCGTTGAAGTACGTCCAGGAGGTTCTCGCCGATCTGCCTGAACGGCTGACTATGGAGGGGATGCCCGCGGGCTGCGATCCCGAGATCGCAGACATTAGCTACAACCACGGCCACCAGGTCATCGTGCTGCACTACTCCAAGATCGGTTACTGGCCGGGTACCGCCGTGCTCGGGCACATGGACGTAGACGTGTCGATTCTCAAGAACTGGGCCGGCCCGCGCACCGCGACCATTGAACGGACAGACTGAAATGGCCTCGGCGATCTGGCGCACTTCGGGGGCGGGCACGAACAAGGCGTCCAGGTCGCGAGTCACTCGACTTTCGTCCTAGGCAAGCGCCATCGCGGCACCGCCCACCACGAACAGTCGGGGCGCAGTCGTCAAGGGTTTGCAGGACTCCGAACCGCCGGCGCCCGTCGAGTGCCTCACCGGCTGCCCGCAGGCGACGGCAGGCAGGGGCATTGTCAACAGCGGTGTGCAGTACGCCGAATCGATCGCTCGGCGCGGGCCGGGGTGGTAGGCGTCGTTCGCGGACTCGCCACGCCAGCCGGGGCTCCACGCGGTGGTCGGCCGCCGCGCCTGTTCGGTGACCTGAGTGCGGGCGTCGTCGCCGTCGTACAGGGTGACGAGCCCCATCGCGGCGGGCTGGTTAAGCACCCGGCCGGGGTGCTCCCGGTCGCGCATCGTGAGCGTCCATGCGGCGTGCTCGGCAGGGCGGAACCCGTGCAGTTCGGTCACGTCGTAGGAGTTCGGGGGGCCAAGAGCATGAAGTCGGGGCTGTGGCTGCTCTTGCAAAGTGGGGGTCGAGATGACGGAGATTAGAGGAGGGACGGCGTTCTACGCGCGATGCCGTGCCATTTAGTGGCTGTTCGAGCGGATGCCCTGTTCGTATGCGGCTATGACGAGTTGGGCGCGGTCGCGGGCGTGGAGTTTCGCTTTGAGGCTGCCGATGTGAGCCTTCACCGTGTGGATCATGACGGCCAGCGCCACGGTGATCTCGTCGTTTGAGAGTCCGCTGGCGATGAGGGCGAGGACTTCACGTTCGCGTTCGGTGAGTCCGCCGGCATTCGGCTTGGCGTAGCGCTTCACCGGATGCTGGACGTAGTGCTCGATGAGACGGTTGAGCACCTGGGGCGCGAACAAGGATTCTCCTGCGTGGACGCGGCGGATAGCGTCGGTGAGCTGTTGCGGCGTCGCGTCTTTGAGGAGGAATGCGCTGGCACCTGCGGTGAGGGCGCCATAGACGTAATCGTCCATCTCGAACATCGTCAGAACGATTACCTTCGTAGCCGCGTGCACCGGGTTCTGGGTGATCTCCTGAGTTGCGGTGATGCCGTTGCCGTCGGGCATGCGGATATCCATCAGCACAACGTCCGGGCGTAGTCGATCCACTTGCTGGACAGCCTGCCTGCCGGTGCCGGCCTCACCGACGACATCGAGGTCGGGCTCCTGAGCAATGGCGATGCTCAGGCTCCGTCGGAGAAGCGGCTCGTCGTCGACAAGCAGGACTCGGATCGGAGCGACGGGTGCGGCCCGGTCGGTGTTGGTCATGGCGTCTTGTCCTCGAACAGGTCGGCGGTGACGCGGAACCCTTTCGCATAGGGGCCGCTGGTGAGGGTTCCGTCGTGGAGTTCGACCCGTTCGCGCAGCCCCGCCAGTCCGTACCCGGCACCGGGGGTGGGACGCCAACCGGGTGAGGGGCCGTCGTCACGCACATCGACTTGGATGCCGCCGGCGTGCCGGGAGAGGATGATGCGCGCGGTAGTTGCTCCGGCGTGGCGTGCAGTGTTGGCGAGGGCTTCACGAACGATGGCGCAGATCGTCACTTGCAGGCCCGCAGGCACCTCACCCAGGTCGCCTCGTTCGACAGTTACGTCGATGCCTGCTCGTCGGGCCGTGTCGATGATGCCCGGCAGTTGCTCCAATGTGTCAGCCGGACGCATCGGAGCATTGCTGCGGGCCTCCGGGTCGCGGAGGATGGACAGCATTCGGCGCAGCTCGGCGGTGGAGGCCCTGCCGATCCGTTCGATATCGTCCAACGCCAGCAAGCGCTCGTCCTGGTCGTCGGTGAGCTTGGCGGTCGCGGCGCGGACGGTCATCGTGCCCAGACCATGGGAGGCGAGGTCGTGCAGGTCACGGGCGATCCGTAATCGCTCCTGTTGTACTGCGCGCTCGTGCGTCCATCGTTCCAGCCGTTGTTCGTAGTGGTGGCGCTGGCGACGCGTGCGCAGGAACGCCAGGGGCTCGGCAAAGTCGTTTGTTGTGGGGCTGGCCTGGGGTGATGGCGGGTTCTGGGGGTGCGGGGGTTGCGGCGTGGCCTGCTTGGGAGATGATGGATAGTGCTTAAACAGTCCTGCATTCCTCGAAGGTGAGGCCACGCGGGCCTGTCAAGTTTTTTTGTGTAAGTGGTGTGGGTTACAGGTGGGGGTTGATGCGTTCGGGGTAGGCCAGGGCGAGTTGTTGGAGGGCTTGTTTCCAGTTGGTGGTCACGGCTCCCTCGACGAGTCGCCCCGGGGCTCGTCGCTTGTTGGCTGGTAGTCCTTTGTCCTTTTGGCGCTCTCGGGCTCGCTTGTCTTCGATGTTGCAGATCGCCAGCCACAGCAGCTTGACGGCGGCCTCGTCGGTGGGGAAGTGGCCCCGGTTCTTGGTGACCTTGCGCAACTGGTAGTTCAACGACTCAATACTGTTAGTGGTGTAGATCACCCGCCGCAGCATCGGGGGGAAGGCCAAGAAAGGCGTGAACCGCTCCCAGGCATCGGTGAAGGTCTTGACCGCCGCCGGGTAGCGCTGCCCCAGCTCACTGGCCTCGAAAGCCTCCAGGGCCTCCAAGGCCTCCTCCTCGGTGGCGGCCTGGTAGACCGGCTTCAAAGCGGCGCACACGGCCTTGCGATCCTTGTAGGACACAAACCTGGTGGACGCCCGGATCAGATGGACCACGCAGGTCTGGACCGTGGCCTGGGGCCAGGTCGCCTCGATCGCCTCGGGCAGGCCCGTCAACCCATCGCAGCACACGATCAGCACGTCCTTGATGCCCCTATTGGCCAGCTCAGCGCACACTCCCGCCCAGAACTTGGCTCCCTCGTGGGTCTGGACCCAGATGCCCAGGACATGCTTGATCCCATCCATGTCCACCCCGATGGCGATATAAGCGGCCTTGTTGATCACATGGGCGCCATCGCGGATCTTGACGGTGATGGCGTCCAAGTAGATCACCGGATAGAGAGCCTCCAAGGGCCGGTGCTGCCAGGCCAGGACCTCCTGGCCGATCTGATCGGTGATCTTGGAGATCGTCTCATGACTCAACTCAGTGCCGATCGTGACAGCCAGATGGTGCTGGATATCGCGCACCGTCATGCCCCCGGCATACAGACTGATGATCATCCCGTCCAGACCATCGAGGCGCCGCTGGCCCTTGGGCACCAGCATCGGGGTGAAGGTCCCGGCACGGTCCCGAGGGATGTCCAGGTCCACATCCCCGACCTCGGTTCCGATCGTCTTGGGACTCGTGCCGTTACGGGAGTTGGGATAGGCAGCCGCGTCCGGGTCGCCCTTGTCGTAGCCCAGATGCTCGCTCAGCTCGGTCTCCAGACCCCGTTCCAAGGCCGCCTTGACCACCCCCGACAACAGACCATCATCGCCTGTCAACGGGGTGCCAGCATCCATCTGAGCGAAGATCCCATCCAACGCCCCAGACGCCTTGAGCTCCTCTGCAACCTGACGTTGCCGCCTGCGAGCCTCAGCCCGCTCCTCATCCACGCTCACACTCACAGTCTCGTCTCCTTTCCGCTCAGATCACACCCCCTTACACAAACCATCTGACACCCTCGGCCACGCCGCTATGCCATCCTGCCCCATCGAGGTCCTGTCGCGCCAGAGTCTGCTCGATGTCCTGGCCAAGGTATCCGACCCCAGAGCCCGCAGGGGCGTGCGCTACCCGGTGGTGGGCGTGCTGG
>NZ_RYFV01000030.1 GCF_004104015.1 Actinomyces oricola
ACGCAACCAACGCCCAAGCTCCTCACCATCACCATCACGAAGCACAAGACCAGGAGCACCAGGATGAGCCATACCCACATACTCCCAAACACCCAACCGTCTAGACACTAACGACACGCGACACTAGTTGTAAATTGGCTCGAATACTTCCTGGCTGACTCTCCTGAGCGTGATGAACTCATGTCACAGGACACGAGTTCCAGTAATAACAGTGGCGGATCGCAGGGAACTCGTTTGCAGATCGCCGGCTTCCTACTGTTGGCTTATGACGGCGCCACGGCCAGGGTCGATATCGCGGTGACGGGGAGCGTCGACGGTCAGGCGGTCAACATGTCGGCCGTCTACGAACTCGTGTGGGAGTCGGGAGACTGGAAACTCGCGGTGCACGATCCGCAGGAACCTGTCAGCTTCGCGCGGCTTCCGCACGTCGCGGGCTACATCCCCTGGGGAGCACGACGATGACAGACGACGGGTGCGGGTGGGTGGTGTCGTGGGGTCGTGGCAATAGTGCTTGTCGGGGGGCGGGAGGTTGTGTTGGGTCGGGTGTTGGCGATGTCGGATCGGACTGCGATTGGGCGGGAGCTGGCGCGGGGATTCTTGCTTGGGGGATTGCTGAGCGGATCGGTCGTGATGTCTCGGTGGTCTGGTGGGAGGTAGTCCGCAAGTCGCAGGGCTTGCGGGTATCGACCCGTGGCGCGGACGTGGCCGCGCAGCGGCGCAGGGCGCGTCCCAAGGCCCGCAAGATCGACGCCTGCCCGGCCCTGGGCGCCGGGGTGCTGATACCTGACCACCATCGCCTAAGAACACGGGCGAACAACCCCGCGCCACCCTGAACTACCCCACCCCACGAGAAGCCCTCGAACACCCCTTCGTTGCTTCCTTTTCAGACGTGGAGGTCGCCATCCACGGTGAGTTTTTTTGTGGTCGATGAGCCATCGCACGGACTCCAGGATCGCCTGTTCCGGCTCGTAGACCGGTGCGTAGCCGAGCAGCTCCTTCGCCTTCTCGATGGTGAAGACCTGGCTGCGGTGGAGATGCCCCCAGCTCTCGCGCGCGTATTCCTCGGTGGTCGCTGCCCGGTACTCCTCCCAGGTGACGCTTTGAATGTTTGCGCTCTGGCCGAACCAACCCGAGGCGATCTCCACGTAACCACGGATGCTCAGCGCCGTCGGGGCGACAATGTTGAAGTCCTCGCCCGCCGCGGTGTCACGGCGGGCGACGGCCCGCGCAAACGCCTGGGCGACGTCGTCGGCGTGGACATGGTGCAGCGTCTCGGTGCCGCTGCCGGGCAGCCGGATCGTCCCGCCGATCGACAGGAGCCGCCAGGTCTCGGGATCCGTGTTGTCCAGCGGGCCGGTTGGGCTCCAGCCGGGCCCGACAATGTGACCGGGGTGGATCGACGTCGTGATGAGCCCGCCCGAGGCGGTCTCCTCCTTGAGCATTCGCGCGATAGCGGCCTTCTGGATGCCATACTCGTCGAACGGTTCGCCGGCGGAGTCGGAGCCCTCTGCAATCGGCAGTTTCCGGCTCGGCCCATATCGCCAGATCGACCCGCAGTGGATGAGGTGATCAACCTGTCCGCGCAGGGCCTCCACGAGCGCGGTCGCGAAGTCCAGGGTGAAGCACACCAGGTCAATGACCACCTCCGGCTTCAGGTCGAGGATCGTCTCGCCGAAGGTTCCGTTCGCGTCCTGCTGCCGCCGGTCGGCGGTGACGTGCTCAACCCGCGACCACTCGGGAGCGTCGATGTAGCCGGCACCACCGGAGCGGGTGACGCTGAGGACCTCGTGGCCGGCGCGGACCAGACGCGGGACGAGGAAGGTGCCGATGTGGCCGCTGCCGCCAATGACGACGATTCTCATGCTGGGATTCTCCCCGGCGCGGGTGGAAGGTCAACAGTCGGGGCGGCAGCCGTCAACTGACGACATGATCGCGACGGCGCAACAGCGGTATACCTCGCGGCGGTGTGCTGTACGCACGACGGTGACCGTCAACTCGGCGTCCAGGATGTCGTAGATCACTCGGTAGTGTCCAACGCGTATTCGCCAGGCCCGCTGCTCGCCCACCAGCTTGCGGGCGCCGTGAGGGCGAGGTTCTTCAGCCAGGTCCTCGATCGCGTCGAGAACCCGATCTCGCGCGGCCGCGCGGCAGCTTCTTGATCTGCCGCGCGGCCGCCGCAGTCAGATCAATGCGATAGGTCATGTGGACAGGTCTGTCCTAAGCTCGTCGAGGGTGACGCGCCGACCGTCGTCCGTGGCCTTCGCCTCACGGTAGGCGGCCACATCCTGGGCCATCTCGAACTCTTCGAGGGCTTCGATGTCGGCGACGCCGACCACGACAGCGGCCAGCCGACCATTGCGAGTCACCCCGATGCGCTCTCCGGCATACATCACGCGGCCGAGTACGTCGGAGAGCTCGGCGCGCAGCTCTCGCGTCGACACCTCTCTCGTCAAGCTCTCCATGTGTCAATAGTAGCGCTAGATGTCACTGTGTACACAATGAGGGAGAGGTGCTCTCGCTCGCGCGGTGGACATGACCAGTGCTGACATCGACCCGCCCGCAGGGCGCGAAGGCGTTGGTCGGTCCGTGCGGACCGTGCCCCCGCATCACTGCGTGCGCCTCATCCTTCGTCCCGAGGGACGAGGGGCCCCATCGGCATATCGTCCGCGCGGCTGATACTCCTCATCCCAGGACACGATGCCGCCGGTCGCGGGGCGGACGCGAGACTCGACCATGTGCCGGCTCTTTCGACCGGCTCTTTCGAGGGGCCGTCTCCTCACCGAGACGGTGACTGATGCCGTGACCGACGTCGAGACCTGATGCGGACGACCGACCCGCCGAATCGTCGAAATGAGAACCGATCGATGAAGACTGCCGAATTCACCGAGTACAAGCGCGTCATAGCCCTTGATGTCCTCAGGGGCATAGCGATCCTCGGGACGCTGCTGGCGAATATCGCGATCTTCGCCGAAGTCACGAGGGTGCAGTCGATGGGGGCCCCGGTCGATGCGGCCATTAGTCGCGTCGTCTACCTCGCGACCGATGGCAAGTTCATTGGCCTGCTGACGATCATGTTCGGCATCGGCCTGGAGATTCAGAGGCAGTCCGCGATCCGCAAGGGGCGGAGCTGGCCCGGGACCTACCCGATTCGCGCGGGACTGCTGATCCTCGACGGCGTACTGAATTTCGTCTTCATCTTCGAGTTCGACGTGCTCATGGGCTACGGAATGACCGCGCTGGTCATCGCCGCCGTCACCGCCCGTAATCCCAGGACGCAGAAGATCTGGATGTGGGCGGCGCTCGTGGTTCATGTCTCGGCCATGGTCGCGGTGAGCGCCCTGAGCTACTTGAGTCGCGATGATCTCAAGGCGACCGGGACGGAGGCCCTGAGGGGTTACGATCACTCGTCCTACTGGGGCGATGTGGCCTTCCGGCTGGACAACTTCGTGCTCATGCGGATGGAGATCCCCGTCATTCTGCTCATGGGCGCCGCTCTCTACCTCGTGGGCGTCCACCTCTACCGCGCCGGGATCTTCACCCCCGAAGGCGCCCGCCTGCGCACGATCGTCATGGGCCTGTCCTTCGGCATCGGCCTGCCGGTGGACTTGGGGCTGCGGCTCCTGGCGGCCGAGCAGACTGGTGCCGTCACCAGATACGTGACCTCGGCCTGCGTGTCCATCGGCATTCTGGCGGCTGTTGCGGCATTCTACGTGCGTCGCCAGCGGCTCGGTCTGATCGGTGGGATGCTCAGTGACGTCGGCCGGATGGCGCTGACCTGCTACATGGCGCAGAACCTCATCGCAGCATTCGTCTTCTACGACTACGGCCTGGGGATGGCGCGGCGCATCAGTGGTCCGTGGGCCGAGCTGTACACCCTGGCGCTCTACCTGCCGATCGCCGCGTTCCTCGTGGTGGCGAGCAAGCTGTGGTTGCGGTTCTACGCCCGCGGCCCGATGGAACTCCTGTGGCGCTGGTCGTACAACGCCCTGTCCGGAAGGTACCTGCGCTGGAAGGAGCCGCGGCCGCGCACCGCCCTGGAGGAGCAGAGGGCGTAAGCGGCGCAGGCGGGGTCGCCGCGGGCCTCATTCGGCGGGAGGCTCAGTGACGGTGGGGATGAGCCGTGCGGTTAGGCGCTCACTCATGGCGTCGATCTCCTCCGAATCGAGGACCGTCCGGGCCAGGCCGCCCAGCGTGTTGATCGCCGTGAACCCGAAGGCCGTATCGCGATCCGCCTGAGTGGGCTCCTGGCGTCCCTGAGCCCGGGCGATGACCTGTGCTGCGGCTTCCAAGGAGTGGCGCCACACGGATTCGAGCTGGGCGCGCGACTCCTCGTGGCGCACCGCGTACATCCAGGTCTCCGCACCCAGAAGGATGTCCTCGTCGGAGGCGCGGCAGGCCTGGCGTGGATCAGGTGCCGCCTCGACGTCAGTAGAGCCCTCGTGCAGTGCGTCCGCCTGCTCATGGATGTGGTCGGTGGCCACCGCCAGGAAAAGGGCCTCCTTCGACGGGAAAGCGGCGTACACGGCCCCCTTGGTGTAGCCGGCCTCGGCTGCGATATCGGCGACCGACGCTCCCTCGTACCCTTTGGCGGCGAAGACGTCCTTCGCCGCGGCCATAATGATCTCGCGGGTCTGCGCGGCACGACGACGCTGCTGGGCGCGGTACTCGCTGCTCGAGTCGCGGGCGGAGCCGGCAACCTTTTCCGAGGAGTCGTGGGCGGAGCCGGCAACTTTTTCCGAGGTCGCCGCAATATCGGCGGACACGCGGCGAAGCGCCGAGGCCACGGTCGCGCGGCTGCCTTCCTGCGCCGTTTCCGCGACGACCCTGGTCAACTGACGCAACGCGTCAGTCAAGGCGCGCGTGGCCGAACCAAGATCGTCGGTGCCGTCGGCGCCGTTGGTTCCTTGAGGGGTCGCCCCGTCGTCGTGCTCCCCGCTGCCGGCAGAACCACTGGCGCCGTTGTCGCGGTCCTGGGCGTGCCACGAGGACTCGGGGCGCTCCTTGTCTTTCGAAGTCATGGCAACACAGTACGCCACCGTCATTGCATACCGTCTAGAATATGCATACCGTTAGGTATGAAACCGATCGGTACGAGTAGAGGGTGGTTCATATGAGCGCTGTGCTTGCCATTGAGGACCTGCGCCGCAGTTTCGGGCGCGGGCAGCGCCTGATCAGGGCGAACGACGGCATCTCCATGTCCATCGATGCGGGGGAGGTGGTCGGGCTTCTGGGCCACAATGGCGCCGGGAAGACGACCCTGGCCCACCAGATCGTCGGCCTGCTCCGCCCGGACTCGGGGCGGATCATCCTGGACGGGGGCGATGCTGTGGCCGACCCGGGTCGGGCTCGGCGTTTGACGACTGTGCAGGCTCAAGCCAATGTCCCCATTACGGGACTGACCCCCCGACGGGCCATTGAGCTCGTTGGAAGAATCCGGGGAGGCAACCCTCGCCAGGCGCGTCAGCGGGCGGGGCAGCTCATTGACGCCCTCGATATGGGGGAGTGGGCGCATACCCCGGCCGAAAGGGTGTCCGGGGGGATTGCCCGCCTCACCGCCTTCGCCATGTGCGCCGTCATACCGGGGCGCCTCGTCATCCTTGACGAACCCACGAACGACGTCGACCCCGTGCGGCGCCGCCTGTTGTGGGATCAGATTCGCGTTCTGGCCGACGACGGTTCGGCCGTTCTGCTGGTGACCCACAATGTCCATGAAGCCGAGCGCGCCGTGGACTCCCTGGTCGTACTGGACCGCGGCCGGGTCATCGCCTCGGGGACCCCGGCCGCGCTCGTCTCCCAGGTCGGTGCAGGAGGCGCTGAACTCGTCATGGAGGTCGACATAGCCCGCGGACGGGAGCCGTTGTGGCCGGGCTGGGGACGGGTTGCGCGCCACGACGCCCTACGAGCGTCCTTTCCGGTGCCGGGCAGCGAGGCGGCCAATGCCGTCGCCTGGGCCGTCCGGGCCTCGCGGGCCGGTGATATCGAACGCTATGAGCTCGCCCCCGTCAGCCTGGAGGACGCCTACACGGCGTTGACGACACGCCGTTCCTCGCAGCCCTCAACGACCCGCCCCGCTGCATCGGATTCAAGGAGCGCCGCATGACCACGTCACACCTGCCCGCCCCGGACCCCGCCGCGATCGGGGCCGGAGCCCCTCCCACGGCCGGTACTGACGGATCCGCTCAAGGGTCGCCCGCAGCATCAGTGCCGCATAGTGCTAGCGTCGTCTGCTCCCTGCCAACCCCCGGCCTCGCCGGGCGTCTCCGGCTGGCCTTGCGCCAAACGGTGCTGCTCATGCGCTGGCAGTTCAGTCGCGCCAAAGCGCTCGTTCCCATCTACGTCGCGGTGCAGATCATGATGGCCCTGGCAACGGTTCTGGGCTACAAACTGCTCGTGGGCGACCCGGAGCCGACGGCCGCCACCTATTTGGCGACCGGGGCGCCCACGATCCTCCTCATCGCCCTGGGACTGGTCATGGCGCCGCAGTGGGTGGCGCAGTCGCGCACCGAGGGGAGTCTGGACTGGATGAGGACTCTCCCGGTCCCGCGCCTGTCCTTCCTCATCGCGGACCTGGCGGTGTGGACCCTCATGGCGCTGCCCGGCATGCTTCTGGGCACACTGGTCGGGGCCTGGCGTCTCGACGTCGACCTCTCCCCAGCCTGGTGGCTCGTCCCCGGCGTGGTCATGGTGTCCCTGACCGCCGCCAGCGTGGGCTACGCCATGGCGAATGTTCTGCCGCCGCCACTGGCTCAGGTGATGACCCAGATCCTCATCTTCGTCACCATGCTCTTCTCACCGGTGAGTTATCCGGTCGAGCGCCTGCCGCAGTGGGGCCAGGAGATCCACCGGTGGCTCCCTATCGAGCCAATGGCCGAGGTCCTGCGCGCGGGACTCGTGTCGGAGCAGTTCAAGATGCCACTGCGCTCCTGGGCGGTTCTCGCGTCCTGGTGCGTCGCTGCCGTGGTCGCGGCACTGTGGGCCTTGGGGAGCCGGCCCCCGGCGCCCTCGCGGGCATGAACCCATGCTGCTGACTCCAAAACCTCCTTCATGCCCTCCGCGCCGGCATGCACGAGCGATATCCCCGCCCATCCCCCGAGGAGGGGTTGTGGGCCGACTCCCATTTGTTGGCGAATGGCTGACTGAAGTCAGTCCGACGCGCAGAATCCCGAGTCATGGAACCCATCTTTTCGCCACGACATACACCCTGGATTTCATCGCCGTGAACGAGGGCGGGCGCACGGCAAGAGGAGGTGGCGCGCGTCCGCTGTTCTCAACCGAATCACCGCAACATTTCTACGCGTTCGATCAACCCATATATTCACCGGTCGATGGGACCGTGATCGACGTTCATGACGGCGAACCGGATCACCAAGCTCGTCGCTCAGCGGTGCCACTTCTTTTTTACGCGCTCTCGCAGAAGGGGAGGATGCGTCGCGGATTCCCCGGATTGGCGGGCAATTACGTGATCGTCGAGGACGCCGCGACGGGTCATTTCGTTGGATTGGCGCACCTTCGAGAAGGATCGGTCGCGGTATCCGCGGGCGAGGCAGTCCGTGCCGGTGTGCAGATCGGGACATGCGGGAATTCCGGCAACTCCACACAGCCGCACCTCCATATTCAGGCCATGGATGGTCCGGACCCGGAATCCGCTCGCGGTGTGCCTCTGCGGTTCAGCCGGTTCGCACAGCATGGGCCGGGCCGCCCATTGATATCAGCCAATCGGGAGAATGCATGCCCAGAGCAGGGCTCTATCGTCAGCATTGTCAGCCGCCCTTAGCGGAGTCATCCCTAGCGGACCTTTTATGGGCAAGAGCGTCGGCCACCGGCCAGGGCTGCGGCGCCGGACTCCTGGAGGCCCTGCACCGCACCGATGCGGGTGGAGGCCGACACGACCTTCTGGAACACCGGGTTCCGGGCGGCCCTGAGCCACCTCGCGCCGCTGCGGCTGACGTGTGCGTGTTCCTGGTTGCGTGTCACTGACCCTAGATACGATCGGATGGTGCTGATAGAAGACCTTCTGGGTGTCGCCGAGAGTGAGCGAACCGCCGCTCTTGGCGGGCTCGACGCGCGTACGAGGAGCGAGCTCGGCCAGTTCTTCACGCCCATGGCGGCCGCTCGGCTCATCGCCTCTATACCCCGGCTACCCGAGGCCGGCATTCTGCGTGTCCTCGACCCGGGCGCTGGTTCAGGTGTGCTAGCCGCAGCGCTCGTCGGCCGTGTGGTGGCAGAGCGACCAGGTCTGTCGCTTGAGATTGTCGCTGTGGAGCGAGATCCCGCCCTGCTGCCGAGTCTCCATGCCACGCTTCGCGCGTGTGAGCAGGCCGGTGGTGGCCGGGTCCGCGCTGAGGCCATGGAAGCCGACTTCATCCTCGACTCCGTTGGCTTGGGTGCGGTTCTCCGTCTTGACGGCCAATATGATCTCGTCATCGAGAACCCTCCCTACGGAAAGCTGGCGGTGTCGAGTGCGCACCGAACGGCCATGCGCGCTAATGGCGTCGATACACCGAACTTGTATGCCGCGTTCCTTTCTCTGTCTGTTGCGGCGCTCAGAACCGGTGGTCAGGTCGTCGCGATCACGCCGCGCTCATTCTTCAATGGCCCGTACTTCGGCGCCTTCCGCTCCCATTTGCTCGACTCGATTGCGCTCGATCGAATTCATGTCTTCGATTCCCGATCCACAGTTTTCGCCGATACCGGTGTTCTCCAGGAGAACGTGGTTTTCGCCGGAACACGTGACGCACCGCCGGGGACTGTCGAACTATCGGTCAGTCGCGACCATACTGACGACATCTCATCCCGGACTGTTGCGTACGAAGAGGTTGTTTTGCCGAGCGACCCCCACAGGTTCATCCGACTGACAATAGGCTTGGAAGACACAGCTGCCGTCGAGGCAGTGCTGTCTCAGCCGTGCTCCTTGGCCGATCTTGGCATTCAGGTCTCCACTGGCCGTGTCGTGGACTTCCGATCACGACACGCGCTGAGTAGTGTCGAACAGCCAGACGCTGTACCGCTGATCTACCCCGGTAACCTTCGCGACGGCAGTGTGTTCTGGCCACGAGAGATTCGCAAGCCGCAGTGGTTCCAGCCCCGTGACGACAGGGATTGCGGGATGCTCTTGCCGGAAGGTTGGTATACGGTCGTCAAGCGATTTAGTGCGAAGGAAGAGCGTCGCCGGATTGTTGCATCGGTCTGGTCGCCTGTGGACAACCCCGGAGAAGTGGCATTCGAGAATCATCTCAATGTCTTTCACGTCAGTGGTCATGGCATGGATGAATTCATCGCCAAAGGCATGGCAATGTGGCTCAATTCATCCGTCGTGGACAAGTTCTTCCGGACATTCTCCGGTCATACGCAGGTCAATGCCACCGATCTGCGAACCCTTCGGTTCCCGTCGATGGGCATGTTGTGCGATCTGGGCCGCAGCTACGATGGGTCCGCTGTGGATGTGGACTCCTTGATCAGAGGGCTGATCGCCGCGTGAAGGAGCTGAATGAGGCTGCGTATGAGCGTGTAGAAGATGCTCGGATGGTTCTTGCTGCGCTTGGCATGGACGGCGAGCGCAGCAATGAACGTTCGGCGCTAGTACTTTTGGCTCTTCTGAGCTTGTCGGTATCCAAGAGTTGGGCCGAAGCCGCCAACCCGATGCTCGGTACGCGGGCAATCATGAACTTCATTCGAGACGAGTATGGCAGGGAGTACGCCCCTAATACGCGCGAGACGGTTCGACGGTTCACGCTTCATCAGTTTGTGGAAGCGCAACTCGTCGTGCAGAATCCTGATGAGCCACGACGCCCCGTCAACTCGTCAAAATGGAACTATCAAATCACGGCCGAAGCATTAGACGTCCTGCGCACCTACGGCACTGGCGCCTGGCAGCAAGCTGTCGATCGGTACCTCTCCGAGTTGCCGGGGCTTAAGGCCAGATACGCAGCAGCGCGCGAAATGAGACGCGTCTTCCTCACTCTTCCCGATGGTTCGGCGTTCACGTTGACTCCTGGCGGCCAGAATGTGCTGCTCAAGGCGATGGTTGAGGAATTCTGTCCTCGTTTCACCCCTGGTGGACAAGTGCTCTACATTGGTGACGCGGGCAGCAAATGGGCGTTCTTCGAGCGCGACGCCCTGGCGGCACTTAATGTCGAGGTCAACGAGCACGGCAAGATGCCTGACCTTGTCATTTATCTACCCCACCGCAATTGGCTCGTGCTTCTTGAGGCGGCAAGCTCTCACGGGCCTGTCGACTCGAAGCGCCAAGCCGAGCTCGCTGATCTATTTTCATCTTCGACGGCGGCCCTCGTCTACGTTTCCTGCTTTCCGAGCCGTGCTGAATTCCGGAAGTATGTGGACAGGATCGCCTGGGAGTCGAACGTTTGGTGCGCCGATCATCCAACCCACATGATCCATTACAATGGTCAACGTTTCCTAAGCCCATACGAATGACACGTCGGTAGGATCAACCCGGGTGCCGGTGGGAACACCGGAAGATCTGGGCGCTGGTCCGCCACGGCACTAAATGAGCCGAGTCAGGTCACCCGCCGGGGCGCGGTTCGGGCAGCCGGATCGGCCGCAGTCGTCGCAGTCCGCCCAACCATCCGGCCCCCGTGAGCCCTAAGGTGAAGCCGGCCCCGTGCACGAGTCCGCGCCGCATGTAGTCGCCCGCCTCGCCGCCGAGGTTCTCGACGACGTAACTCGCGAGTTCGCGGGTCGACCACAGGGGCAGTGCTCGGGTCCACTCGGCGACCGGGTCCACGAGCAGTTGCGGGGCCATGACCGCCAGGAGCAGCAATGACCGCCAGGAGCAGCAGTGCTCCTTCGAGGTCGCGCGGCACCAGCGCCGCGGCGAGCGATCCCAGCGGCACCGACACGGCGACTGTCAGCAGCAGCATTGGCAGCACGAACGCCGGGCGCACGAGCCGGTCGCCGATGCTGAGG
Source organism: Actinomyces oricola (assembly GCF_004104015.1). Lineage (GTDB taxonomy): Bacteria > Actinomycetota > Actinomycetes > Actinomycetales > Actinomycetaceae > Actinomyces > Actinomyces oricola. The sequence goes on from NZ_RYFV01000030.1 coordinate 10,927, forward strand.
GCCACGATCGCCGCGTACACGGCGGCGATCAACCAGCCGAGCAGGAGGACGGCGGCGTATCGGCCGACAACGAGCGCCGTCGGGCGCGCGCCACTGACTGCGAGACGCCGGTCCACTCGCCGCGAGGAGACGGTCGTGAACAGGCTGAGCGTCGCCGCGGCCCACCCCAGGCCGATCGCCAGCAGGCGGAGCGCCGTCCAGTGAGCGTCGATCCGGGCCAGGAAGAACACCAGCGGCAGGAGCAGGGCCAGGGCCAGGGCTCCCCGTCGTCGGACGTTCTCCTGCAGGGTCACCCGCATCACGAGAAGGGTCATGGATGCGGTGCGCCCGCGGGCCCGGGGATCGGCATCGAGGGGCCCCAGTAATGCGGGCGCGGTCATGCGGCGTGCTCCTGCAAGATCTCCGGGGCGGGCAGTTCGATGACGCGGTCGACGAACTCGATGTCGCGCAGCAGGTGCGTGACGAGCAGGACACCCGCCCCCGATTCCCTCCATGAGGAGATGAGGGCCCACAGGTCCTCATAGGCCGCCGCGTCCAGGCCCTGGTAGGGCTCATCGAGGAGCAGCAGGTCCGGTGAGCCCATCTGGGCCAGGGCGAGATTGAGCTTCTGCTGCGTGCCGCCCGAGAGGGTGCCGGTGACCTGGTTGCCGTGCGGCGCCCAGCCCAAACGGCGCAGAAGGCGGTGCCCCGTTGACACCGAACGGCGAGCGCCCGAGCCCTGGGACGCGCCGAAAAGGCGCAGATGCTCGTCGACGGTCAGCAGTGGTCCGAGGCCGTCGAGCTGTGGGGCGTAGCCGAAGCGGGCCGTGCGCTCGACCGTGCCGGCGCTCGCACGCAGCACCCCGGCGCTCACCTCAACGAGAGTGGACTTGCCGGCGCCGTTCGCGCCGACGACCGCGACGATCTCCCCGCGGCGCACCGTCAGGTCGACGTCGCGCAGGACGGTGCGCCGCCCGCGTCGGGCGCCGACGCCGCACAGGCGCAGGACCACCTGCCCGAGCATCGGGTGCTCGGGGTCCAGAGGGCCGGCGCCGCTCTCGCGCAGCGCCGAGGCGAGCTGGCGGGCGTACAGGACGGCGGGCCCGAACAGATCGCCCGGGGCGAGGCGCGCGGAGTCGGCGTCGGCGCGGGTGGACGCGAGTGCGCGCTCGGCCTCGTGCGGGTGCAGCCCGACGCAGGTGAGTTCGCAAGCCAGGCCCCGGTACCACGCCTCGTCTGCGGAAGCGGCGGACTGCGGCGCGTGCCGGTCCGGTGAGGCCCCGGTCATGGCAGGGCCCCAGCGCTCGATGCGGAGGGGGCGGGGCCCGATGATGCCGGTGCGGTCGACGGCGTCGTCCGGGCCGCATGCGCACTGCCGTCGAGGACCGCGGAGACCGCGGCGCGGAATGCCCGCCACTCCTCGCGGCGGGCGGCGAGCTCGGTGAGGCCGGCGGGAGTGAGCTCGTAGTACTTGCGGGCGGGGCCCGAACTGGAGGGGCGCGTCGAGGTCGTGACGAGACCGCGGCGCTCAAGACGGGTGAGCGCCGGGTAAAGGCTGCCGCCGGGAACCTCGTCCATGCCCGCCTCGACCAGGCGCCGGGTCAGAGACAGGCCGTAGTCGGGGCCCGGCTCGAGCAAAGCGAGCAGGCAGGGCTCGAGGAAGCCGCGCAGGAGACGTGCCGTCGTGCGATCCATGTAGATAGACTACATAGATAGCAGACTATCTGACAACGAGTTATGGCCGCTGGACTCGCCGGCGAGGCCCCCGCCCGCCCCGGCCGCCGGCCGCCCGGTCGGTGGGCGAGATGTTTCCTCTCAGTTTCCGGCCCGATGCGATGCTTGAGTCCAGCGCGGGATGCCCGCTCTGCTCAACGACGTGCTCCTGCGCCCCACATCCCGACAGATGAGGAGTACGTCATGCAGGACGTCGTCGAGAAGGTCTACGAGCAGGTTGTTGCACGTAACCGCGGAGAGGCCGAGTTCCACCAGGCCGTTCGCGAGGTGCTGGATTCCCTGAGCCCCGTCATCGCCAAGCACCCCCACTACGCCGACGGCGGCCTCCTGGAGCGCATTGTCGAGCCCGAGCGTCAGATCATGTTCCGCGTCCCGTGGGTCGACGATGCCGGCAAGGTCCAGGTCAACCGCGGCTTCCGCATCGAGTTCAACTCCGCACTGGGCCCCTACAAGGGCGGCCTGCGCTTCCACCCGACCGTCAACGCCGGCATTATCAAGTTCCTCGGCTTCGAGCAGATCTTCAAGAACGCCCTGACCAACCAGGCCATCGGCGGCGGCAAGGGCGGCTCCGACTTCGACCCCCACGGCCGCTCCGACGCCGAGGTCATGCGCTTCTGCCAGTCCTTCATGACCGAGCTGAGCCGCCACATCGGCCCGAGCACGGACGTGCCCGCCGGCGACATCGGCGTGGGCGGCCGCGAGATCGGCTACCTCTTCGGGCAGTACAAGCGCCTGCGCAACGCCTACGACGCCGGTGTCCTCACCGGTAAGGGCCTGGGCTGGGGCGGCTCCCTGGTGCGCACCGAGGCCACCGGCTACGGCACGGTCCTATTCGCCCAGTCCATGCTCGCCACCAAGGGCGAGACCCTGGAGGGCAAGAAGGTCGCCGTCTCGGGCGCCGGGAACGTCGCCATCTACGCCATTGAGAAGGCCCAGCAGCTGGGCGCCACGCCCATCACCTTCTCGGACTCCTCCGGCTACGTCGTCGACGAGGCGGGCGTCGACCTCGACCTGCTCAAGCAGGTCAAGGAGGTCGAGCGCGGCCGGGTCAAGGACTACGTGGCTCGCCGCCCCTCCGCCAAACTGGCCACCTCCGGCAGCGTGTGGGACGTGCCCGTGGATGTGGCCCTGCCCTGCGCCACTCAGAACGAGCTCAACGGCGAGCAGGCCGCCACCCTCCTGCGCAATGGCTGCACCGTCATCTCCGAGGGCGCCAACATGCCCTCCACCCCCGAGGCGATCGAGGCTTTCCAGTCCGCGGGAATCCTCTACGCCCCCGGCAAGGCCTCCAACGCCGGCGGCGTGGCCACCTCCGCCCTGGAGATGGAGCAGAACGCCGGGCGCACCCGCTGGACCTTCGAGAAGGCCGACGCCAAGCTCACCGGCATTATGGCGGACATCCACGACTCCTGCGTGGCCGCCGCCGAGGAGTACGGCCACCCCGGCGACTATGTGCTGGGCGCTAACGCCGTCGGCTTCACCCGCGTGGCCGACGTCATGATCGCCCACGGCATCGTCTGAGACGGGAGCCTTCCCGACCGTCCAGCTCCTTGGGCCCGGGCCGGGCCGCCACCCCCAGTCGCGGGGCGGCGGCCCGGCCCGGCCGCTGAAGCAATCAGGCGCGCCGTGCCTGCCCCAGCGGCTGATTCCCGGGTAGACTGCCGCTCGCATCGACTACGAGCGATTGACGGCTTAGGCTTACCCTGTCTCTCGCTTTCCGGTCACATGAGGCCCCATCATGCGATTCCATGTCCCGACTAAGGCGCTCGCGTCGCTGGCGGCCGTCGCTGTCGCGGCGCTGTCGCCCGCAGCGGCTTTTGGCGCCGAGCCCGCATCCGGCACCGTAGCTTCAACAGCAGCTGTTGGGCCTACGGCGCTGCCTGCTGCCGTACAGCCGGTTTCCCAGGGCATGGATGTCGTTGGCGAGGGCGGTATGGCGCCGGTGGCCACCCAGCCGACCGCTGACTCCACGACTGTTGACTCTCCCACCGCCGACTCTACGACCGCCGAGCCCACCTCGGAGCCCGCCACCCCGACGACGCCGGGGGCTACGCCCGCCGCGGTCGACATTAACCTCCTGGGCATCACTGACTTTCACGGGCACATCTCACGCACCACGGATCCGGCCACCGGAGCGGTCCTCGACCCCGGCGCCGTGACCCTGGCCTGCGAGGTCTCCGCCGCCCGCGCCTCGACCGCGAACACCTTGTTCGTCTCCGCCGGGGACTCCGTGGGGGCCTCCGCCTACGTCTCCTCAGTGCTGGCGGACCAGCCCACCATTGACGTCCTCAACGCCATAGGGCTGGACGCCTCCGCCCTGGGCGGCCACGAGCTCGACAAGGGCCTGGAGGACTTCACCGGGCGGATTCTCCCCGCCGCCGACTTCCCCTTCCTGGCGGCCAATGTCTCCGGCTCACCCGCCCTGACCGCTGAGGGCGACGGTAATGGCACCCGCATAGTGGAGGTCGATGGTGTGCGCGTGGCCCTGGTAGGGGTGAGCACCGACGGCCTGTCGAGCCTCCCATCCCTGTCCGGCCTCACCGTCAGCCCTGCTGTTGCCGCCGCCAACGCCCGCGCCGCCGAGCTCAAGGACGGGGACGCCGCCAACGGCGAGGCCGAGGTTGTCATCGTGCTCAGCCATGAGGACGCCAACCTCCAGGCGGGCGCCTTCACCGGGAATGTCGACGCCGTCTTCGCCGGGCACTCCCACCAGGTCTACGCCCAGACCCTCACAACCTCCGACGGCGAGCCGATCGCCGTCGTCCAGGCCGACCACTACGGCTGGGGCCTGGGCCGCATCTCCCTGCGCTACGACCCCGCCACGAAGGCCGTCAGCGTCGTGGCGGCGGAGAACCAGGACCTGCGCGCCTCCACCTGCACCACCGACGCTTACGGTGTGGCCGGGATCGTTCAGCGGGCGGAATCAGATGCAGTCGCCGCCGGCACGACCCCGGTGGCGCGCATTGGCTCCGACTTCCTGCGCGGGGTGAGCAGCGGCACCGAGTCCACCGCCGCCAACCTCATTGCCGACTCCTTCCGCCACTGGCTCGCCACCGACATCCAGCCCGCCGACTCCACCCACTACGTGGGCCTCATGAACGCTGCGGCAGTAGGGGGCGACTACCTCTACGCCGCCGGCGGCTCCGAGGGCGACGGGGTCCTCACCGCCGCAGAGGCCAATACCGTCCAACCCTTCGGCTATGAGATGGTCTACACCACCCTCACCGGCGCCGAGTTGACCACACTCCTATCCCAGCAGTGGCAACCGGGCACCGCACACCCCATGCTCGCCTTGGGGCTGTCCAGCAACGTCCAGGTCATTGTCAACCCGGACGCCGAGGCCGAGTTGAGCGCCATCCAGGCGGACTTGGCCGCCAGCGGCGAGCCGGCCTCCTCCCGCCAGGCCGAGATTGACGCCGCCCGCGCCCGCCTAATCACCCAGGTCATTGTGGATGACCAGATCCTGACGAGCACGGATGCGGTCGTGGTCGCCTCCAACTCCTCCCTCATGTCCGGCGGCGACGGCTACGAGGTACTGGACGGCCGAGACAGTGTCAGCACTGACGTACTCGACCGGGACGTCACCACCAGCTACCTGGCCTCCGCCGCCACCCCCATGGTGGCCTCCTACAGCCGCCACCAGGTTGGCATGGGGATGGTGCGCAACCCCGAGGGCACCATCACCCTGAACCTCAACGGCCTGGCCTACACCCCGGCCTCCGAGCAGACCCTGGGGGCCCAGCGCGTGCGCGTCATGAACGGCGCCACCGAGCTGACCTCCACCAAAATTGACGTGGCCGTCGATGCCAGCGGGCCCACCACCGGCACCGCCACCCTGACCGTCACCGTCCCCCCGGATGCTCCGAGCGGGGCCTGCCGCACCATTGACGGGGCGCGCTGCCGCTCCGTGACGGTCGAGGTCGTTGACGCCCAGGGCAATGTACTCAATAGCCTCCTCCTGGAGGTCAGCGACGTGGGCTCCGTGGTGCAGCCCGGGGCGAACCAGGAGAGCACCGTGACCCCGGCGATCAAGCCTCAGGCGGCCAAACCGGGGGGAGGACTGGCCCGCACCGGCACCTCTATTGCCATTGGCGCACTCGGGGTGGCGCTGCTGTCCGCCGGCGGGCTCATTGCGCTGCGTCGGCGCGCCGCCAAGGAGCAGCAGGCGGCCAAATCCCCGGTCGAGTAGGCGCCGGGCCCGGTAGGCCTCGCACCGACGCGGTCGCCTTCGGGCTTGCGCCCCGGCCATCCGCGTATCCGCGGCGGTCAGGGCGCCGAGAGGATCTGCTCGATGTCGACCACGCCCGTGCGCAGGGCCAGCAGCACCAGCTGCACCCGGTCGCGGCAGCCGGTCTTGGCCAGCAGATGGCTGACATGAGTCTTGATCGTGGCCATGGACAGCCACAAACGGTCGCACAGCTCCTGGTTGGTCAACCCCATGGCGATAAGGGCCAGGATCTCCCGTTCTCGGTCAGTGACATGGTCCGGCAGCACTGCGGGCGCCACCCCACTGGGCTCCGCCGCCCGGGGCCCGGGCGCACCGGGGCTGAGGGTGGTGCCCGCCCCCGTCCGCGAAGCGGCGTGGGCTTCCAGGCCCTGGCGCATGGCCAGCACCAGGCGCCGTGTGGGCCCCGGCGAGATCACCGAGTCACCGCTGTGAACCGTGCGCACCGCGGCAATGAGGTCCTGCGGGGCGGTGTTCTTGAGCAGGAACCCGGCCGCCCCCGCCTCGATCGCCCCCAGGACGTAGCCATCCGTGTCGAAGGTCGTCAGAATGACAATCCGGCCCGGCGTCTTGTCCTCCACCAGCCGCTGGGTGGCGGTCAGTCCGCCCATCACCGGCATTTGCACATCGAGCAGGAGCACGTCGGCGGGGTCGCGGCGCTGGCGGCGCAGAGCATCCGCGCCATCAACCGCCTGCCAGAGAACCTCCATATCCTCCTGGGCCCCGAGCAGCATGGCCATGCCCGCCGAGAACAGGGGCTCGTCGTCGGCCAGCCCAATACGGATCATGCCGGTACCCGCGTGCGCGCGGGCAGGGGGAGGACGATTCCAACCCGCCAGCCGCCGTCGGGCAGCGCTCCGGCCGATAGGCTCCCGCCCAGGGCCTGGACTCGTTCGTGCATGGAGGCGAGGCCGAACCCGTCCTTGGCGGGCGCGACGTCTTCAGATCTCCTCCCATTCAGGCCGGCGGTGGGAGCCGGCGGCCCTGCGGGGCGGCCCTCACCCGCGGGGCACTCTGCGGGGCGGCCCTCACCCGCGGGGCACTCTGCGGGGCGGCCCTCACAGGGGCGGGCGGCGCTTGGCGCCGCGTTGCTCACGAAGAGTTCAGCCCGTCGTGCCGTCACCGTCAGGTCCACGCGCGTGGGCGCGGCCCCGCCGTGGCGCAGCACATTGGTCAGGCACTCTTGGACGGCCCGGTACAGGACCCGGCCGACGGCGCCGGGCGGCTCCTGGGTGATCTCCAGGTGCAGGGCCAGGGGCAGGCCGGCTTGACGGGCGCCGGACACCAGGGAGGCAATGCCTTCAAGACCGGCCGCCTGACAGTCCGGTGAGGGCGCGCCGTGCGGTTCTACCGGGTGGATCAGGGCGGCTGCACCGAGGTCTGCGGACGGGGCGCCGTCGGTGCGCAGAACCTCGACGAGGGCGCGCACCTCATCGACCGAGCGCCGGCTCGTCTCCCCGATCACGGCCAGGGCCTTGTCGGCGGCCCGGGCATCGGTGGCCAATACCGCACGTGCGCCCTCGGCCTGCATGGCGATGACCGCCAGGGAGTGACCCAGCAGGTCGTGAACATCGCGGGCAATGCGCTGGCGCTCCTCGGCGACCGCCAGGCGGCGCTCCGTGTCCTGTTGTGCTTCGAGCACCGCCGCCCGCTCAAGGGCCCGCGTCACCCGGTCCCGGGCCCGCCGTCGTCCCACGCCGATCAGGGACGCGGCCGTCACCAGCGACCATGCCGTGGTCAGCGTAATGACCCAGCTCATTAACGCGCTCTGCGAGGTGATCGCCTCCTGGGCCCTTCCGCCGGCGGCCCCGGTGCCGACCAGGACCGCCCCCAGAGCCACCCAGCGCCATGGCGCCATGAGCCGGCTTTGCGCGGTCTCGGCGGCCAGGAGCGTCACTCCCAGAGCCAGGAGTGAAATATTGACAAAGGCCAGCAGGTGCACAGCCATGGCGGCACCCGTCGCGGCCACGAAGAACGTGGGGTGACGGCGCCGCAGCAGCATGAACCCGCAGCAGGAAACGGCGAGCAGAGTGTAGAGGAGGACGCCCTGGTCCGCGGAGAGGGCGCTCATGACCTCAGGCGGGTTGGTGACACTGCACCATCCCAGGAGCAGCGCCAGCCCCAGGTCCAGCAGGCTCAGATTCGCCGGCGCTGCAGAAGACCCCCGCCCTTGGCGGTGAGGGGGGCTGCCGTCGCGCCCGGGCGCGGGGGCGGACACGGCACCCCTCCGCCGCATTCCGACTATGCGCGCCACTGCGGATGACGCGCCTGGGGCGAGAGACCGATCCACAGGGCCACCGTAGGGCGGCGGGAAGGCGCTTTCGTCATGCCCAGGTATGAGGTGAGGGTGAAAGCGGGCGGGGGCGGGAGGAAAGGGCATGAGGGGACGCAGGGGCGGGCGGCGCGGGGGCGGACAGCCGCGGCGAGGCATCGCCGGCCAGGCGCCGGACGATGGTGGGGCGAAGCGGGGCGCAAGGCCGACCGGCGAAGACGGGGGCTCGGGCGCCTGCGGGCAGCAGACGGGCAGGGTATTCTCTATGTGCCAGATCACACCCAAAACCACATAATCGGGCGTACAATCGTGCCCGAACAGACGCCTAAATAGCAGGTGAATGTCTGAACGGACATTCCGTCCCATGGGACACCGGACAACGACGTCGAGGAGGTAGGCCGTGCACGCTGATGAACGTCAACGCGACATAGTCGAGCGCCTGCACCGCCTCAGTCGCGTCGAGGTCAGCGAACTCGCCCAGCGCTACGACGTCACCGTCGAGACCATTCGCCGCGACCTGGCCCACCTCGATCGCGCCGGGGTCCTGCGCAAGGTCCACGGCGGCGCCGTGCCCGTGTCCACTCTTGCGCTGCCCGAAACCGGGGTTCTGGAGCGCGAGCGCACCAACGCGCCCGCCAAGCGAGCCATTGCCGCCCGCGCCCTGGGGGCCCTGGCCCTGACACCGGGCACCACCCTGCTCATTGACGCCGGCACCACCACCGGGGCGCTGGCGCGTCTCCTGCCCACGGGGACGCCGCTGACCATTATCACCTCCTCGGTACTCACCGCCTCCGCTCTGGCCGGCCAGGACCGCCTGGCCGTGCGCGTCCTGGGCGGCCAGGTCCGCGGCCTCACCCAGGCCGCCGTCGGCCCCGAGGCCCTGGAGGCGCTCGCGCTCCTGCGCGCGGACATTGCGGTCATGGGCACCAATGGCATCTCCATCCAGCACGGCCTGTCCACCCCCGACCCCGACGAGGCCGCTGTCAAGCGCGCCATGATCCGCGCCGCCCGCCGCGTCGTCGTCCTGGCCGACTCCTCCAAGATCGGTCAGGAGCACCTGGTGTCCTTCGCCCCGCTCAGCGCCGTCCACCAGCTCGTCACTGAAGCCCCACCGCCCGCCCCACTCACCAACCACCTAGCAGACACAGGAACCGAGGTCCTCGTCGCATGATTGTCACATTCACCCCTAACCCGTCCCTCGACCGCACCGTCACCCTGCCGGGGCCCCTGCTGCGCGGCGCGGTCAACCGCCTGACCTCCGTGCGCCTGGAGGCCGGCGGCAAGGGCGTCAACGTGGCCCGCGTGCTCGCCGCCTCCGGCGAAGCGGTCACCACCCTCCTGCCCGCCTCCTCCCACGACCCGATCCTGCCCGCCATTGCGGACCTGGGGCTGGATATCTTGACCTGCCGTCCCGTGCCAGTGCGCGGTGCCGCCCGCGTCAACACCGCCGTCACCGAGCCCGACGGCACCACCACCAAGCTCAATGAGGCCGGCGCCGGCCTGAGCGAGGCGGAGATCGCCAATGTCGAGGCCGCTCTCCTGGAGGTCCTCGCCCCCGCCACGGGGGACTCCGAGAGCTGGGCGGTGCTCTCCGGCTCCCTGCCCCCGGGCGCCCCCACGGACTGGTACGTGCGCCTCGTCTCCCTGCTGCGGCCCCTGGGCGTGCGCATTGCCGTCGACACCTCCGACGCCCCCCTGGCCGCCCTGGCCTCCGCCCTGCCCGGCTCCGCCCCCGACCTCATTAAGCCCAACGGGGAGGAGCTCGCCCAGCTCGCCGGCCGCGGCGCCACCGACCTGGAGGACGGTGCCATCGCCGGGGAGCTGACCCCCGTGGTTGAGGCCGCCCAGGTGCTGGTCAACCTCGGTATTGGCGCAGTCATGGCCACCCTCGGCCCGGCCGGCGCCGTTCTGGTCACCGCCGACGGCGCCTGGCACGCCAGCGCCCCGAAGATCCAGGTCCAATCCACCGTCGGCGCCGGCGACTCCTCGGTGGCCGGATACGTCCTGGCCGCCGTGCGCGGCGGCGACGAGGCCGAGCGCCTGCGCACCGCCATGGCCTATGGCTCGGCCGCCGCCAGCCTGCCCGGCACCGCCCTTCCCGGCCCCGGCGACCTCCCCGCGGAGACCGCCGTCGTCACCCGGCTCGCCTGAGCCACTGTCCCCATCCGCACAACCCAACCACTGGCCCTACGACACCACCGGTGACGCATTCGCGCCACCACCCACCCACCCACCAAGGAAGCCACATGTCACCCACCAGTGAGACGCCCTTGATCGTGCCCGAGCTCGTCGTCCTCGACGCAGCCGCGGGCCCGAACAAGACCGACGTCATCGAGTTCCTCGCGAACACGGTCGCCGCGGCCGGTCGCGCGAGCACCAATGAGGGGCTGGCCGCAGACGCCCTGGCCCGCGAGGCCACGGCGCCCACCGGCATCCCCGGCGGTATTGCCATCCCGCACTGCCGCAGCCCCCACGTGCTGGCAGCCAGCCTCGGCTTCGCCCGCCTGGCCAGCCCGGTGGACTTCGGCGCCGCGGACGGCCAGGAAGCCGATCTCATCTTCATGATCGCCGCCCCCTCCGGGGCCGACGACGTCCACCTCAAGCTCCTGGCCAAGCTGGCCCGCGGCCTCATGCAGAAGGAGTTCACCGACGCCCTGCGCGGCGCCTCCAGCGCTGAGGAGGTTGCCCGCATTGTCACCGAGCAGGTCCAGCCCGAGTTGTTGGAGGACGCCGCGCCCGCGGAGGCCGCCTCGGCCGAACCGGCCGCCAGTCCCGCCCCGGCGCCGGCAGCCGGGGGAGAGGGGCGCGTCATCGTCGGCGTCTCCTCCTGCCCCACCGGTATTGCCCACACGTTCATGGCCGCCGAGGCCCTGGAGCAGGCCGGCAAGGACCGCGGCATTACCGTGGCCATCGAGGGCCAGGGCTCGGGCAAGATCGACTACCTCGACCCCGACCTGGTCGCTCGCGCCGACGCCGTCATTTTCGCCCACGACCTGCCGGTCAAGGGCCGGGAGCGCTTCGCCGGCAAGCCCATGATCGACGTCGGCGTCAAGGCCGCCGTCAATGACGCCGGCAAGCTCGTGGACGAGGCCCTGGCCGCCATTGAGAACCCGGACGCCCCGCGCGTGCCGGCCGGCGGCGACGGTGGTGGTGGCGGCGGTGAGGCCGCCGAGGAGGAAGAGGTCCACTGGGCGCGCCGCCTCCAGCGCGCCGTTATGACCGGCGTCTCCTACATGATCCCCTTCGTGGCCGCCGGTGGTCTGCTCATTGCCCTGGGCTTCCTCTTCGGTGGCTACGAGATCGCCTTGACTCCGGAGGGCGGCACGCAGTCGGTCGCCCAGACGGTCGTCCAGGATTACACGCTGTGGAACCTGCCCGGCGCGGTGGAAGGGGCTGGAGGCCACAGCGGGTTCCTGCTCTACCTGGGCTCGGTCTTCCTGCTGCTGGGGCAGGCGGCCATGGGCTTCCTGGTGCCCGCACTGGCCGGCTACATCGCCTTCGGCCTGGCCGGGCGTCCCGGTATCGCCCCCGGCTTCGCCATGGGCGTGGTGGCCACCGCTGTCGGCTCGGGCTTCATCGGCGGTCTGATTGGCGGTATCCTCGCCGGCTTCTTCGCCGCCTGGCTCACCGGTCTCAACGTTCCCAAGTGGCTGCGCGGGCTCATGCCCGTGGTCATTATCCCGCTGGGAACCACGCTGGTGATCGGCTCGATCATGTACATGCTCCTGGGCAAGCCCCTGGCCGCTCTTATGGAGGGCCTGACCAATGGTCTGACCAACATGTCCGGCGGCGGCTCCGCCATTGTGCTGGGCATCATTCTGGGCCTCATGATGTGCTTCGACCTCGGTGGTCCGGTCAATAAGGCCGCCTACCTGTTCGGCACCGCCGGCCTGGCCGCCCAGACGGACGCCTCCTACGAGATTATGGCCACTGTTATGGCCGCCGGTATGGTCCCGCCGCTGGCGCTGTCCCTGGCGACCTTCGTGCGCCCACGCCTGTTCAACAAGGCCGAGATTGAGAACGGCCGCAGCGCCTGGCTGCTGGGCCTGTCCTTCATCTCCGAGGGGGCCATTCCCTTCGCCGCCGCCGACCCGCTGCGCGTCATTCCGGCCACCATGGCCGGTGGCGCCGTCACCGGCGCCCTGACCATGGCTCTGCACGTGGGCTCCCGGGCCCCGCACGGAGGGGTGTTCGTGTTCTTCGCGATCGAGAATTTCCTCGGGTTCATTATCGCCATTCTGATCGGGGCGCTCATCTCCGCCGCCCTGGTGGTGGTGCTCAAGTCCCTGGGCAAGGACAAGAAGGCGGCCGCGACCGCCTGAGCCGCAGACGGCGGGGCCGGGGCACCTGCATAGGTGCCCCGGCCCCGCCGCTGTGCTGCGGTGCGGTCGGCCCGTGCGGCGGCAGTGAGCGCCCCGCCGGCCGACCCGGTCGGCAGACGGGGCGCCCGGCCGACCCGGCGGTGGGCTCGGTCGACCCGGTAGGGTCGGCCCGTGGCAGCTAGACGACGCATTGACCCCGCCCGGGGAGCCGACGCCCTGCGCCAGTGGACCGCCGCCAGGCGGTCCGGGCAGGACCCCGGGCGCGCCGTGACCGCGACCGCCGTGCGCTTCACGTTAGAGGAACTGGCCGCCCGCGCCCCCGGGCGCAGTGTTGAGGTACGGGTCCCCCCGTTCGGCGTCACCCAGGCCGTCGCGGGCACCACGCACCGCCGGGGCACCCCGCCCAGCGTGGTCGAAACCGACGCCGCCACCTGGCTGGAGCTGGCCACCGGCACCTCGGAGTGGTCCGAGGCCCTGGCCTCCGGGCGGCTCCAGGCCTCCGGGGAGCGTTGCGACTTGTCCGCCCACCTGCCACTGCTGTGAGGAGCGCGGAGGGCTCATATGGTCACCGGGCCGGCGGCCATTGCCCAGGGGCGCGTCGGCGGGTCCTGGGAGGCCCACGGCCCCGGGCCGTGGAACACTGGGGTGGTGAGCACAGGTGAGAACCCCGCGCCGACTGCCCTGAGGGCCAGCCACAGGACTCATGCGCCCACTTCCGTCCCACCGAAGTCGGCGGCCGCAGTTTTAGCCGGTGACCAGGAGAGCGCCGGTGAGTGCGAGCCGGCCCCCCGGGAGGAGTGCGGCGTCTTCGGTGTGTGGGCACCGGGTGAGGACGTCTCGCGCTTGACCTACTTCGGCCTGTACGCCCTCCAGCACCGCGGCCAGGAGGCGGCCGGGATCGCCACCTCCAACGGCGTCAACCTGCTGGTCTACAAGGACCTGGGCCTGGTCTCCCAGGTCTTCGACGACCGCTGCCTGTCCAACCTCACCGGCCACATGGCCGTCGGGCACGTCCGCTACTCCACCACCGGCGCCACCACCTGGGAGAACGCCCAACCAATGCTCGGTCCCGTGGCCGGCTCCACCCTGGCGCTGGCGCACAATGGCAACCTCACCAACACCCGTGAGCTTATCGAGGCCGTGCGCGCCGACACCGGTGAGGACCTTACCGGCGAGCTCGGCCGGGGGTCGTCCACGGACACCGCCGTTATAGCCGCGCTCATGAGCCTGGTCTCCGAGAACGGGGGGCTGAACTCCCTGGCTGCGGTGAGGGCCCTGGCCGATGAGGCGACCACGAGCGGCGGTCCTGCCGCCGAGGCGCCGGGAGAAGCCCCCCACGATAGCGCCTTGACCAGCGCAGGACCGCCGACCGCCCTGAACGTCTCCGAGGCGGCCAGCACCATTTTGCCGCTGCTGCGCGGGGCCTTCTCCCTGGTGTTCATGGACGAGCAGACCCTGTACGCGGCCCGCGACCCCCACGGCGTGCGCCCCCTGGTTCTGGGGCGCCTGGAGCGCGGCTGGGTGGTGGCCTCTGAAACTGCCGCCCTGGACATTGTCGGCGCCTCCCAGGTCCGTGAGATCGAGCCCGGTGAACTCATTGAGATCGACGCCGACGGCGTGCGCTCCTCCCGCTTCGCCCCCGCGAGACGGGCCGGCTGCGTCTTCGAATACGTCTACCTGGCCCGCCCCGACACCCGTATTGCCGGGCGCAGCGTCAATGAGGCCCGCAACGCCATGGGGGCGGCCCTGGCCCGAGAGCACCCGGTGGACGCCGACCTGGTTATTGCTACGCCCGAGTCGGGCACCCCCGCCGCCATTGGCTACGCCCAGGCCTCTGGCATCCCCTACGGCCAGGGGCTGGTGAAGAACGCCTACGTGGGCCGCACCTTCATTCAACCCACCCAGACCCTGCGCCAGTTGGGCATCCGCCTCAAACTCAACCCCCTGCGGGAGGTCATTGAGGGCCAGCGCCTCATTGTTGTTGACGACTCCATTGTGCGCGGCAACACCCAACGCGCCTTAGTGCGGATGCTGCGCGAGGCCGGTGCCAGGGAGGTTCACATTCGCATCTCATCCCCGCCGGTCATGTGGCCCTGCTTCTACGGCATTGACTTCGCCACCCGCGCCGAGCTCATTGCCACGGGCATGAGCGTGGAGGAGATCCGCGCCTCCTTGGGGGCCGACTCCCTGGGCTACTTGTCGGTGGACGGCATGGTTGCCGCCTCCGGGCAGCCCGACTCGGAACTGTGCACAGCCTGCTTCACCGGCGACTACCCCATTTCCCCTCCGACCGAGGGCGCCACCATGGGCACCCTGCCCATCTCTCGCGTGCCCTCGGTCTACCGCCGTCGCCGCGACGACGTCCCCGGCGCCGAGAACGCCCCCGGCACAACTGTTCTCGCCATTACCCGCCCCGACCTCGCCAACGGCAGCCCGGCCACTATTCCGGGCGCCCCCACACCGGCTAAAGGAGCCATCAGATGACCCTGCCCACTCAGCCGACCCAGCCAAGTACCGCCCCCTCCGACTCCACGGCCGCCCCCGTGGGCATCACCTACGCCTCCGCAGGTGTAGACACCGCCGCCGGGGACCGCGCCGTCGAGCTCATGAAAGCGTCCGTGGCCGCCACCTCGACCCCGGCAGTGGTCGGCGGCGTTGGTGGCTTCGCCGGAATGGTCGACGTCTCCGAGCTGCGCGACTACCGCCGCCCCCTGCTGGTCGGTTCCACCGACGGTGTGGGCACCAAGGTCGCCATCGCCCAGGCCCTCGATATCCACCACACCATCGGCCAGGACCTGGTGGGCATGGTCGTGGACGACATTGTGACCGTCGGCGCCCGACCGCTGTTCATGACCGACTACATTGCCTGCGGGCGCGTGATCCCCGAACGCGTGGCCGACATTGTGCGCGGCATCGCCACCGCCTGCGCAGCCGTGGGCACCCCCCTGCTGGGCGGGGAGACCGCCGAGCACCCCGGTCTCATGGAGCCCGACGAGTATGACCTCGCCGGCGCCGCCACCGGCGTGGTCGAGGCGGACCGAGTCCTGGGCGCTGAACGCGTGCGCCCCGGCGACGTCCTGGTGGCCATGGCCTCCTCGGGCCTGCACTCCAACGGATACTCCCTGGTGCGCAGCGTCATCGAGTACGCCGACTGGGAGCTGGAGCGCCAGGTGCCGGAGCTGGGCCGTGCCCTGGGCGAGGAGCTTCTCGAACCCACGCGCCTGTATGCGCGCACCTGCCTGGACATGATCGACTCCCTGGCCACCGACGACAACCCCGCCCCCATCCACGCCCTGGCCCACGTCACCGGCGGCGGCCTGGCGGCGAACCTGGCCCGGGTTCTTCCCACCGGCCTTGTCGCCGAGGTGGACCGCTCCTCCTGGGTGGTCCCCCCAGTGTTCGACGTCATGCGCGCCCTGGGCGCGGTGCTGTGGGAGGACATGGAGACCACCCTCAACCTGGGGGTGGGCATGGTGGCCGTGGTGGATCCCGCCAGCGTGGACGCCGCCGTGGCCGCCTCCACCAAAGCCGGCGTCCCCGCCTGGGTCCTGGGTGAGGTCCGCGAGGCCGCCAGCGGCAGCCCGCGTGGCCGAATCGTGGCGGGGACTAAGGGCGTGGACGGCGGCGCCGTCGACATTCACGGCGAATACCGCACAGTCTGAGCCCAACCCGCTGCCCGGGAGGGAGAGCCTTAGGACCGCAATACCCCGCGACCATGGTGCCGGCCCCGCTTAAGCGGGGCCGGCACCATGGTCGCGGGAGCCAGGAGCCGCGGGCGCCAGGAGCGCTTTGGGGCCCTAGCCAGCAGGAGCTTGGGGGGCGCCCTAGACGCCCAGGGCGGTCATGAGCGCACTGACCTCCCCAACGCGCTCGGCGCGCACCTCCTCGCTGCAAGGGCTGGGGCAGGTTCCCAGGTCCAGGTCCGTGGTTATGGCGCCGTCCACGAGCGCCAGCACCCGGTCCGCCCGCGCGGCCACCTGCGGGTCGTGGGTGACCACCACCAGGGTGTGCCCCTGGCGGTGCACGCCCGCCAGCAAGTCCAGGACCTGCTCGGCTGAGGCCCGGTTCAAGGCGCCAGTGGGCTCGTCGCCCATGAGCGTGCGGGCCCCGTTAATGAGCGCCCGACAGATCGAGGCCCGTTGCAGCTGCCCGCCGGAGACCTGGGAGGGCAGGTGCGAAGCGACCCGGGCCACCCCCATGGCGGACATGAGCTCATCGGCCCTGGCCGCGACCCGGCTGCGCGACACCCGGCCCGCCAGCAGCCCGGGCAGGGCCACATTGTCCCGCAGTGACAGCGCCTGGAGCATTCGGGGCTGCTGGAAGACGAAGCCCAAGTGCCGCAGCCGCAGGGCCGCCAGGTCCCGCTCGGCCAATTGCGTCAACTCCCGGCCATCCAGATGCACACTGCCCCCGGTGGGTGGTTCCATCCCCGACAGAATGTGCAGTAGCGTCGACTTCCCCGAGCCCGAGGGCCCCATAATGGCCAGGAACTGACCGTCGGGAACTGTCAGGTCAATGCCTCCCAATACGCCCGGCGCCCCGGGGTAATTCTTGGTGATATTAGTAGCCGTGAGCACGAGTCACTCCTGTTCAACGAGTCGGACGCGGTTGAGACCGCCCAGGCCCAGCGCCGCAGCGGTCATGGTGGAGGCGAGCATGGCCAGCGGGAGAACGAGCCAGCACACCAGGGGATCGGGGACGAGCTCGACGCCGGGCGCGCCGAGTTGGGCCAGGGCCAGGCTGAAACCGCTTTGCCCGAGCACCTGGGCCAGCACCACGCCCAGTACGGTGCCGGCCACCGCCAGCGCCCCGAAGCGCACCAGGTACATGCGGCGCAGCGTCGACCGGCCGGCCCCAATGGCCCTTAGGGTGGCAATGAGACCGCGCTCGCGGGCAATGAGCAGGGTCGCACTCATGGCGGTAATGACCAGCGCCAGCATGCACCCGGCCACGGCCGCCACCAGGGTGACGGTGCGCAGTTGGCCGATAGTGGCGCCCATGGTCTGGGCGGCGTACTGGGATACCAGGGTGACCTTGGCCCCGGGCAGTTCCGCGGCCAGTGCGTCGGCGACGCTCTGGGCGTCGGCCTCATCGGTCAGGTCGAGGTAGACCACCTGCCACAGGGGCGTCTGGGAGGCCCCCAGGCGGGCCTTGGCGGTGCGTCCGCCGTTGGAGATGTCCTGGTAGATGCCGGTGACGGTGAGCGTGCGTTCCTGGCCCTCGACCCGGATGAGGATGTGGGCCCCGACTGCGACGCCCAGCTCGGAGGCCTCGTTGTGGGACAGGGCGATCTCCTCGGGCCCCGCCGGCGCGGTGCCGCTCTGGTAGGCCACCGGGAAGACGCTGTGGTCCCCGGACTCCACGGCCACCGTCTGCCACTGCCCGCCCGGGACACTCAGCTCGTAGCGGTCCCACACGAGCACCGCATGCCGAGTGACCTCGGGGCGCGAGCCCAGGGCGGACTCCACCTGCTCGGTGGTGGTCACGCCGTCGCGCACGTCCACGCGCACGTCCGCCTCCCCTATGCCCATATAGGTGGCGAAACGGGGGCTGTCCACGGTGGACAGCACGCTGGCGGGGATGACCATGACCAGGACGCACAGGGCGATGACGCCCACCAGCAGAATGTTGGCGCGCTGAAGAGCACCGGTCAGGCCCAGGTGGTCGGGGACGGGGGCGGGGGAGCGCAGCAGCGTCGGCACGAGGCGGTGACGCCGTTCGCGTGCCGGGCCATCCGGGTCGCCCTCGGTCGGGGCGGCCGGTCCGGAGGTCGAGTTAGATCCGGTGGTGGCCTGGTCCGCCTGACGGGGGCTCTTCGCACTGGATACGGCGCCCGGGGCCTTGGCGCGCCCGGCGGCCCCGGGCCGGCGGCGGGCCAGGAAGGCGCGCAGACGACGTCGTCGAGGCGTGGGGGCGCTCGAGCCGGTAGCTGCGGCGCGCAGCGCCTGGCAGACGCCGAGTCGGTCAATGCGCGCCAGCAGCAGCCAGGAGGAGGCCACCACCAGTGCCGCCGCAATCAGGGCGCCCAGCGCTGGAGCCAGTACCACTGGGAGCACGCCGGTGGGCCGCCCCAGGTAGAGGCGAATCGGGCGCTCCAGCGCTCCCGCCAGCGGGTAGCCGGCGGCCAGGCCCGCACAGGTGCCCGCCACCGCCAGGGCCGCGTATTTGACCAGGTGGAGCCCGCGCAGGGCGCGTGAGGGCGCGCCAATGGCCTTGAGCGTCCCGATCTCCCCCAGGTCCTCCTCGAAGGAGCTCAGCAGGGCGAAACGCAGCGCCAGGAGCACCACCACCATGAGCAGGCCCGCCACGAGCAGGACGGCCGCCGCCAGCAGGTAGGTGCTCAGGCCATTGGCCAGCCGGAACACCGTGGAACTGACGGACACCCCCTGGGAGGGCAGATTGGCGGCGGCGTAGCTGTCTTCCAGGGCGGCGGTGCTGGCGCCCGGGGCGGCGCGCATCTCAACGAGGTATTCGGGGGTCAGGTAGGGCGCCACCGCCTCATAGTCGGCCTGGGAGACGACGAGGCGCTTGGAGGTGACGATCGACGGGTTCATTTGGGCGTCGCGCACGAAGCCGGCCACACGCAGCTCCAGGGTCTGCGAGCCGGCGGTCAGGCGCACCGCGTCACCGACCTGGGCGGCGCCGGTGGCCTGGTAGTGCACAGGCAGCCAGATCTCACCCGGGGCGGGGTCGGCGCGCCGACCGTCGGGGGTCAGCAGCAGGTCGAAGCGCTCCGGGGCGGTGACCAGGGCCGGTTCCAGCACCGAGCTGACCTGGGAGGCGCCGTTGATCCACAGCTGGGAGCCGGCTACCGGCAATGTCTCCATGATCATGAGGTCGGTCACGTCCGGGTTCTGCCTGGCCCACTGGTCAATGCGCTCAGCGTCCTCGGCGGTCAACTCCCCACTGTGCATCTGCACCAGGTCCGGGGGGACCGCCTGCTCCCAGAACACCTCCGTGGCGCTCATGGTGCGCAGGACCAGCGCCATTCCGGTGCCGCTGAGGGCGGCGGAGATGGCGATGAGGACCAGGAGCGTGGCCGAGACCGTACGGGAGCGGCGCAGCTCGGCGCGAAGCAGTCGAAGAATGATCTCACGCACGGGTCTTCACCTTCCGGGTTGCGGGCTTCTGGGGCGCGGGCACGGTGCGCATTTGCGGGCTCAGCGCGGCGGGAATCAGGGCCAGGGCGCCCAGTCCGCATACGGCTATGAGCAGGGCGGTGCCGCGCCCCGGCCCAATGCCGGTCACGGGGCCGAGCCCGTGGGCCAGGGCGCCGCCGTGGCGCAGGAGCGGTTCGAAGACGTGGTCGGCGGTCGGGCCCGCCAGAAGATAGGCCACCAGGAACCCCATTTGGGAGAGCAGGCCGATGAGGCCCCAGGCGCGGCCCTGGTGCTCGCCGGGGATGGAGGTGCGCACAATGATCTCCGCCCCGGTATTGCACTGGGCCAGGCTCGCGAAGACCAGGAAGCAGCAGCCGGAGACCCACGCCAGGGAGGCACTGGCGACTTGTGCGCTCATGCCCACTCCCACGCCGAGGACGCCAATGCCCAGCAGGAACGCGGGGCGCACGCGCCCGAGTTGGGAGACGGCGGCGGCGCCAACGAGCATGCCGGTGGCGGCCACCGACTGCGCGGTGCCGACTGCTGAAACCGGGTAGTTGGGCAGTAGGACCGGCCCGAGAAGGACCTGGAGCACCCCCAGGATCACGGTCAGCAGGGAGGCCAGGCCGATTGCCGAGGCCACCGCTGGACGGCCGGCGAGCAGGCCGGCGGTCTCGCGCAGCCCCGCCAGAGGGCTGCCGTCCCGGGTCGGAGTGGCCTTGGCGCCCACCAGGCGGCGCACGTACAGGGTGCAGCAGACGGTCACCACGACGGTGGAGATGTCTATCCACAGGATGCCGGCCACGCCGAGGCGCGGCATGAGCAGGCCGGCCAGGAACGGGGAGAGAAGGAACTTCGATGAGGCCGCCAATTGGAGCATGCTCGAGGAGCGGGTGTAGAGCTCGGAGGGCACCAGGTCGTTGACGGTGGCGCGCAGGGCCGGCTCGGTCAGGCTCGCCAGGCAGGAGGACAGGGTGACACCGGCCAGCACCAGGGGCAGCGACGGGGTGGGGCGGCTGAGGGCCACCAGGACCACCAGCAGGCCCAGAGCCGACCCGCCATCGCCCAGGATCATTATGGTGCGCCGGTCGTGACGGTCGGCGAGACTGCCGGCCACTGGCCCGAGCATCACCATGGGAGCGAAGGCGCACAGCTGGACCAGGGCCACCGCCGAGGCGGTGCCGAAGGTGGTGAAGGCCCAGGCGCCCAAGGCGAAGGCGGTCATGCCGCTGCCCACAGAGTTGATGAGCGCCCCGGCGACGAGGATGCTAAACCGTCGCATGTGTGCCCTCAGATTCTTGCGCGCCGGCCCGGTCGGCGTCGTCGGGGTTCGCCGGCGTGGTCAGGGGCGCGGCCAGGGAGGCCAGGACCCGGGGGTCGGCCCCGAGGAGGAAGGAGCCGGCGGACAGGATCGCCGCCTGCCGGCGGGCGGTGTCGGCCCGGGCCTCCTCTGGTGCGGGTAGGAAGATTCCGCCGTCAAGGAGGGTCAAGGCGGCGGCCAGGATCACCTCGACACTGCTGCGCGGATCCGGGGAGTTCAGTTCGCCGGCGGCCACTCCCTCCTCGACCACCCGCGTCATGATGGGCACCAGCCGGTTGTAGCTCTCGGTGAGGGACAACAGGTAGAAGCGGGTGTTGTTGGGGGAGCGGAACTGCTGGGCGAGCTCAATGTCGTCCTCGGGAGCCCGCGCCGCGCCCAGGACGGCCAGGAGGCGAGTCAGGGCGGGGCCGTCACTGCTGGCGGCCCGCTGCGCGTTCTCGGCGATGGCGTCGGCGGTGCGCACGACGATCGCCTCCATGATCGCCTCCTTGGAGGGGAAGTGGTGGTACAGCGTGCCCTTGGCAATGCCGACTCGGGTGAGGATGTCCTCGACGGTGGTGGGCTCGTAGCCCTTGGTCAAGAAGAGGACGCGTGCGGCGTCCATGATTTGATCCTTGCGTGCAGCGGCGCTTAAGTGGCGCGCGGCCATAATAACCTCCAAACTCGACCGACGGTCGGTCGGAAACGAGTATACGCATCCGCGGTCGTAATGCAACCCCGAGGGCCCCAGGTCCAGGCCTGGGCCCGCGAGTGCGCGGGAGGGCCCCGCGCACTCGCGCCGGCACCCCTGACCGTTTGGCCGGGCCCGCGAATGCGCGGGAGGGCCGGCAGGAAGTACTTCCTGCCGGCCCTCCCGGGCGGTGTGATCTAGCAGCTACTTGCTGTCGCCGTCGTCCCAGTCGTCGTCGACGTCGTACTTGGAGGCCAACGCTTCGTAGTCGATCTCATCGTCAGCGTCCGCACCGGAGGACGCAGAGGCGAGCTCTCGCTCGAGCGCCGCGTAGTCCGTATTCGGGCTGAAGTACTTGAGCTTGCGGGCAACCTTCGTCGCCTTGGCCTTCTGACGGCCGCGCCCCATAGGCTCGACCCCCTCCAACATGTCTCTGGCGCGCTCGTGGGCGCGCTCCATCTGGGCAAATGTGTCGTGGGCCAACCGTACAACGTTGGCCCATGTGAGCACCATTCGGGCTCGCGGTGCGGTGCCGCGGCCCTATGGGCGCTATGGGCGGGCTAACGCCGCACGGCCTTGACCACGGCGAACGCGCCGAGGCCCACCAGCGCTACCGCGGTGCCGGTGACCACTGCCAGCGCCAGGGGGTCGCCGTCGCGGGCGTCATCCACCAGGCGGGTCAGGCGCGTCTTGAGATCCATGGGGGTGGTGGCCTTGACCTCGGCCGTCGAGCCGGCGAGGGTCTCGTCAAGACGGCCGCGCAGACTCGCGAGCCGGCGGGCAGCATTGTCGACGGCCTCTGAGGCGGCTTGGGCGGCGGAATCGGCCAGGTCCGTGATCTTGCGGCTGGCCGCGGTCTTGACGTAGGCCATGGCCTGTCGGGCGGTGGCGCTTGCCGCCGCCTGCGCCTGGGCCTTGACCGCCTCGGGGGCCACCATGGTGCCCAGGAGCTCCAGGTCGGTGGTCAGGGCGGCACGACGGCGCTCCACCTCCGCCTCAATGCCGGTGAAGGACGGACTGGTGTCCCGTGTGGCGCTCACTTCTGCTCTCCCTTGCTCAAGCCCGCCGTGAAGGAGGCGGTGACGGCGTCGACGTCGGCCTGGATACTGGCCCGCGGATCCGGCATGCTCTGGCGGCCCTCCTCCAGCTTCTTCATGCCCGCCCGCGCCGCAATGAATGCAACAATGAGGAGCACAATGGCAACAATGAGCTTGGCGGCCCACATGGGCAGGGCCAGGGCCAGGGCCTCGGTCAGGGATCCCAGGATGTAGCCCAGGCCGAAAAGCGCCATGACGCTGGCGGCCGCCAGGATGCCGGCGCCCAGGCCCAGGTGCTTGCCCGTGATCCGTGCTTGGGCCTTGAACAGGTCGATCTCTCCGCGCACCAGGGCCGTGAGGTTCTCCGAGATCCTGGAGATGAGTTCGCCAAGCGTGGGCTGCGGAGGGCGCGACGGAGATGTCGTCGACGGTTCGGGGGGCTGGTTCGGGGGCATATAAGACCTTCTTCGCCTCGGCGTGGAACTGAGGGGCGGGTAGGGCCCGCAGTCCCAAGAATCTCATAGGCCGGGGTGTGACGGTGCCCGCTGCGTCCCGGGCGCCCTGATGGGGCCGGCGCGTCCCACCAGGGACAGGATTCAGTTGACGCTGCGTCCCGGGCGCCCGGGCGGGGCGGCCGTGCCCCTGTCGGGCCGGGTGCGAGTCGGCCCGGCCCCTGTGCGCCGTCGTTCGCGTCGCTTCATTAGCTTCATTAGCTTCATTAATGGTGGCCGCTCCCAACCAGGGAGCGGCCACCGGTGTTATAGAGGGGTGACGTCGACGATCTCGGCGGAGATCTGGCGACCGTTGGGGGCCTCATAGGTAACGCTCTGGCCCGCACGGTGTCCCATGAGGGCCCTGCCCAGGGGGGCGTCGGGGGAGAAGACCTTGACCCCCTCAGGGACGTCGGCAGTGATCTCCTGGCCCCCGAGGGCGAAGATCTGCTCCTTGCCCCCGACGCGGGCGGTCACGATGGTGCCGGCTGAAACCGTGCCGTCAGAGGCCGCCTCACCGATCTGGGCGTGATCCAGCAGATCCTCGAGCTGGATGATACGAGCCTCATTGAGCCCGGCCTCCTCTCGGGCGGCGTGGTAGCCGGCGTTCTCGCGCAGGTCACCCTCCTGGCGGGCGGCCTCGACGCGCTGCGCGATCTCCTTGCGCTCCACCGTCTTACGGCGCTGGAGCTCGGCGGTGAGACGGTCAAAAGCCTCCTGGGTGAGCCAGGTGCTCTGCTTGTCGGTGCTTTCCTCGGACATGGAGTCTCCTCGGGTGATTGGTGCGCCGCTAAGGGCGCGGGCCCAGGGCCGCCACCACCTTCTTCGAGGCGAGGTGAGACCTGGGCCGGGTCATGGTGGGGGAGTCTACCGCCGTAGCCTCACCTGTTCTTCTTCCCGGGGTGTTCTCCCCGGCCCTTCTTACCCGCCCGCAGTGTGGCCCCCCGGCCCGGCTTCTTGCCGGTCTTGCTCGACTTGGCCCTCCGCTTGGCGGCCCTGCCCGGTGATTGCTCGGGGTCTGGGGGAGCACTGCCCGTTGTCCCCGGTCGGTGGCGGTGCGGCTCGCCGTCGGCGGCCAGAACCTCCTCGCAGTCCGACAGGTAGGTGGCCGCGGCGTCGACCTGGGCAATGCGCCTGGTGACGCGCTCAAGCTTTTGGGGGCGCTGGGCGTCGTAGCGAACCACGTCCTCGGGCGGAATGGTGGCGCGGATCCGCTCGCGTTCGACCTCAACGTCGAAGTGCGCTCGGGGCCACCTGACGTCGAGCTCGGCCAGGGTGCGCAGCAGCAGCTCGGTGACGGCCAGGCGGGCGAACCACTTATTGTCCGCCGGGATAACGTGCCAGGGCGCCTCGGCGAAGGAGGTGGCCGCCAGGGTCCGCTCGTAGATGGACTGGTAGGCGAACCACTGGCTGCGCACGCCCATGTCCCCCGACGAGTACTTCCAGTGCTTGTCCGGGCGATCCACCCGCTCCAGCAGCCGCAGCCCCTGCTCCTGGTAGGAGACCATGAGCGCGATCTTAATGATCGCCGTCCCTTGGGTGACCAGTTCGCGCTCGAAGCCATGGATGGTCTCCACGCGCTGGGTGAAGCTCTGTGGTTCCCCCCGAATCGTGGAGGGCTTCCTTATGCGGTTTTGGGCAGGCCCTGGGCCGTGTTGGTCTCGTAGTCGATGGGGCTCTGCATGTCGGCTGTGCTGTGTCGGCGGTCGTGGTTGTAGAA
>NZ_RYFV01000002.1 GCF_004104015.1 Actinomyces oricola
CATCGCCAATATCAAGACTTGGAGAATCCTCCACAACGACTACCGAAGACCCCTGAACACATTCAACACAACAATCACCGCAGTACTAGCCCTCATATTCACCTACAACACCCCATGAATAACCCTCTATGGCCGGCTTTAAACAAAACCGTATTCCAGTGCGTTCTTAGGTGGAGATTAGTGTGGGCGCGGTATAGAATGGGTGCATGCAGGTTGATGTGACACCGGAAGAACGCGATGTCCTTTTGAGGTGGAAGAAGCGCAACGACACGCTGATCCTGGTCAGATTGAAAGCCGAAGCGATCCTCTACGCGTCCCGCGGCGTTGATACGGACATCATCGCTGAAATGGTCGACCGAACCGAAAGAACCGTGAAGGAATGGTTCTCGGAGTGGCGGCGCACCAGGCTGCATTCGGTGGTGACCGGTCATGCCGGCAATCAGAACGCCGCGAAACTCACCCGCACCCAAAAAGAACAGCTCAAGGAAGTGCTGAGCCTGCCACCATCGCAGTCCGGCATCAGGGCTGACTTCTGGGACGTGCCCGCCCTACGCGATGTGGTGAAGGCGAGGTTCGGTGTGGAGTATGAGTCGGACTCCTCCTACCAGTTGCTCCTGCGCTTCGTCGGCATGAGCTTCAAGCTGCCCGACCCCTTCGACAAGCGCCGCGATGAGAAGGCCATCACCCAGCGCATGGCGCAGATCCGCCAGGAAGTCGCTGATCTCATGGCCGGCGGCTGGGAGGTCTACACCATAGACGAGGTCCGTGTCGAGCATGAGGCCGAGACCCGCCGCATGTGGCTGCCCAAGGGCAAAAGAACCAGGATCTATGTGGACCGGAACCGTTCTTCATGCTCGTTCTTCGGTGCCCTGAGCCTGACCACCAAGAAGATGAAGGTCTATCCCATCGAGGGAAACCAGAACACCGAGCAGATCATCCTGGCGATGGCCCGCCTGGCACGTGAAACAGATAACGATAAGATCGCTGTCGTCCTGGATAACGCCAGATTCCACCACGCCAAAGCCCTCACCAGCCTGTACGAGCCCGGCGAAGCATTAGAGAGAATCACCCCGATCTACCTACCGCCATACGCGCCGGACCACAACCCGACCGAGCACGTCTGGAACACGGCCAAAGGAAGCATCGCCAACATCCAGCGCGACACCCCCGAACAAACATACGACGCGTTCCTTGACTACATCAACAGCCGCACCTTCGACTACGACTTCGAACACCTACCAACAACACCCCCCGACAACGATCTTGTTTAAAGCCGGCCATATTAAAGGATATGAGTGCGTTGAGTATGTTGTGGAGAAAAGGCCATGAGTTCGGCTGACGCTGAGGACAATGAGGACGATGGTGCTGAGGATGATGGTTCAGGGCGCGCCGATTATCTGGCTTGGTTGTGCGCCGACACCTCCTGGCAGTTGGGGTCGGTCATTGGCACCTTCGCGTTCATGATGGTGGCCTTGGACGTCACCGGGTCGACGGCGCAGGCGGGGCTGGTGTCCACGGTCGCCGGGGGCGCGGCAGCGGCGCTCTCCGTCCCCGGGGGCATGGCAATGGACCGCGTCGACCGGCGCGGTGCCATTATCGCCTCCGGGGTGCTGCGAGCCGTTCTTTACACGGCCGTCGCCGTCATGTGCGCGACCGGCCACGCGGGACTGGGCGTTCTCATGGTATGCGGGGCACTGGCGGGGCTGATTACGGGAGTATTCGGCACGGCGTCGGATGCGGCTCTGCCCAGCGTCGTCTCCGGTGAACGGCTGCCGGGTGCGCTGGCCGTCAACCGGGGGCGCGACGGCGTCGTCAACATTGTTGGGCAGCCGATCTCCGGGATTCTGCTCGCGCTGGGGTCGCGGGCGCCGTTCGTCGCCTCGGTTATCGGTGCGCTCGGTCAGGCCGCCGGCATCAGCCGCGTGAGAACCGATCTGCACCCGCTTTCTGGAGATGGGGACCATGGCGATGCGCCGCGGGCGCCGCAAACACCGGTGACCTGGGAGCTCCTGCTGCGGGTCCTGTTGCAGCCGATTTCGCTGGCACTGCTCGGTTCCGCAGTACTGCTGAACGTCCAGGTCCTGCTCCTGGTCGACGGTATGCAGATGGCCCTGCGGATAGCGGGCGCGTCTACCGCCGCGGTAGGCCTGCTCAATACCGTCATGGCGGCGGGAGTACTCGTGGGGGCGCTGCCGGCCTCCTGGATCATCCGGCGGGTTCGGGCGGGCTGGATCATTGTGGTGGGCTCGCTGCTGTGCACCGTGGTTGTTGTGCCCGCACTGGTCCACTCCGGGCGTGCGGTTCAGGTGGTGACAATGGCGCTGATCGGTCTGCCCGCCGCAACCATGAATGGCTGCGCCTTCGGCTACGTGCAGCATGTGGTGCCCAAGGCGGGGCAGGGGCGCGCCCTGGCACTGGTGGGCCTGATCATCGCCGTGATCTCGGCGGCCGTGCCGGTGACCGCCGGCGTCCTTCTCGAGGTCGGCGGCCTGCGCCTGTGCCTGCTGGTTGCGCTGCTCCTCGGGGCGCTCGCCACCCTGGTAGCCGTCGCCGTCAGCCCGGTCAGGCGCTTGGCACGCGTCGCCGAGTGGTAGGCCGACCCATTACCCCCTGGCCCCGTACGCACTGCTCAGGGGTAAGCCGCGCAAAGCGCTGCCGGATCCGCTCACCCGCCTATCGCCTCCACCATCCAGAAGCTAAGGTCAGCCTTAGTAGCGTTGGTGCCGGGGTGCCCGGAGTGAGGGGGACGGCAATGTCGCGCGGAGTTCAGGGAGCGGTACTCAAGGCCCTGCGCGCTCCCGAGTACCGTCTGACGATCACCGAGGTCGGTGAGCAGGATCCGTACACCGTGCTGACCGTCCACTGCCCCGGCCTCCTGGGACCGCAGGCCAGTCCTTTGCCGCCCACAACCTGGGTGCGGATGTGGATCCCCGAGGGCGGGCGGGAGTACCAGCGCGCCTACACCCTGACCCGCATGGACACCGGGCGGGCCTGCGCGCAGATCCTAGTGGCGCATCACGAACCGGAGGGGCCTGCCTCCCGGTGGGCGCGTCGCGCCCGCCCGGGCGACGCCGTGGCCATCCACGTCCTGGGCGGCACGCGCTACCGGTCCCCGTCCCCAAGCGATCGCATGCTCCTGGTCGGCGATCCCGCCTCCGCGCCGGCGATCACCGACGCCGTGAAGGCCGCCCCGGCCTCCTGCCGCGCAGAAGTCGTCATGCTGGCCGAGCCCGGGGGCAGCCTCCCGCGCGCCGAGCGCGACCACGGCTGGACCCTCGTGGACCCATGGGCCCCGCAGTCTCAGCACCTGGAGGCCATCGACCGCGCTTTGGAGTCCCTGGCATCGACGACCTGGGCCTGGGTGGCCCTGGAGAGCGCGCTCACGCGCACCGTGCGGCGCCATCTAATGAATGCGGGCCTGGCGCGACGCGCCATCCAGCACCAGGCCTACTGGGTTCGCGGCCGGGCCATGGGGATCGCTGCGGACCCCGACCCGGCGTGACGCCGCCCGTCACAGCGGCGACCCGGTAGACGACGAGAATCGTGCGCGTCCGGCTCTCCGGCGTCCTCGACTCCCTCGAACCCTGGATGCATGGGGGATGCCGTCACTGATGTCGACACCAAGCCACCCCCGTCAACTGTTATTGACGCCTTGGCCGATCCTCGCCGCGGCTGGCCCACAGACAGCGGGCGAGTTATCCGTCTCAACGGTGGCTCAGCCGGCAGCTCCTTCCAGGAGCGTCTCCGCGTCCGACACCGAGGCGCTGCGTCCCGCTAGATCCTGTGGAACACCGGGGTGGGCGATGTTCACTCGCACCAGCTGGGACTCCGGCAGGGAGCGCACGATGTGCTCAACGGGCCAGCGCACAACACTGGGGGTGTTGAAACCGGCGCCGATCTCGAGGACTACCACGCCCTGGCCGTCCTGCGGCAGAGCAGACAGCCAGTTGTTGGCCTCTGCAATGCCAGGTCGCAAGTGCTCGTCGATGAAGGAGGAGTCCGCCCGCACATTGAGGAAGGTTGGTCCGCCGCAGTTGGGGCAGGTCGGCAGCACCTCGGGCCGGGACAGCCCTGGATGGGTCGCAGCGTCGTCTCTGAGGCGCTCGACAACCGGGGCGACGTCCCAGACCCGTCGTACGCAGGGCTTCGTGCACTGGTAGAAGGCGTAGTCGCCCTGGGGTTTGGCGTAGGCATCGACGCTGAAGCCGTTCCGGGCCAGGAGCTCATCGACGTTGCTGGTCAGGACGGCGTAATCGCGGTCGGCGATCATCTCGCGAAGCCGCGAGTACAGGGGATTGGGGTCGGGGTGGGGATGCAGTCGGATATCCCAAACGTAGTTTCTCCAGAAGGTCCACAGAACCTGTTGGGGGAGTTCTGTAGTGATGAACTGGAGACAGTTGCGGGCGCCCATGGCGTGCAGTTCGGGGTGAACCCGGGCGAAGTACGCCTCGTCGCCGTAGTCGTATCCGGCGGCGGCGCTCATGCCCGAGCCCGTTGCCACAAGGATGTGCTCCGCTCCCACCAGGAGGGCGCGCGCCTCACTGATCGAGGTGGCATCTGCGGACACGAGGTCCTCGGGCCAGGTGGGTCTCATATCGTCTCCTTGGATCGTTGTGCCCGGGCGCTGGTGAGCAGCTCGCGATACACCTCGGTGTCTCGTGGCGAGAAGGTGTCGAAAACGATGAACATGCCGCGACCGTCTGGTCCGCCCAGCCACTGCGTCACGGCGTTGAGTGCCACCGCGGCCGCCTGCTCGATCGGGTAACCGAAGACGCCAGTCGAGACGGAGCACAGGGCGATGCTGTCGAGCCCGGCGCGTTCGGCTGCGTCCAAGCACGCGCGGTAGCAGGAGGCGAGAAGACGAGCGTCCTCAGCCGTGGGCTGTCGCCCGGTGACGATCGGTCCAACAGTGTGGATGACCGCTGCTGCTGGCAGGTTGAAGGCCGGCGTGATGGTGGCGGTTCCCGTGGGCTCCGGTGTGCGCCGACGTCGCATGTGTTCGGCGCAGGCATTGCGCAGCTCGGGCCCGGAGGCGGCATGGATCGCATTGTCGATACAGGAATGCCCCGGGGTGCGGCACCCCAGCATGGCGCTGTTGGCGGCGTTGACGACTCCGCCGATGCGCAGACGAGTGATGTCCCCCTGCCACAGGGCCACATGGGCCAACGGGCCACTGTCCGCGATGCGAGGAAGATCCTCAGCCTCGACAACGCCCCGCTCCCGGACCTCGGCCGTCAGAAGCGCGTCAATTGCTCGTGCGGCCGCGGTGGGCACCGGACCGGGATCCCGCAGGGTCAGCAGGGCGGCGAGCAGTTCCCGATCGGCCTCGACCTGCCCCCGCGGGACCAGACGATCAGTGAGATCCGCCGACAGGTACCGTCCGGCATCCTCAATCGCCCATTGCAGTGCACGATCCAGGTCGCGGCGGTAGGTCACCGAATTCAGCAGTGCTGGAGAACTGCGCATCACGCATTCTCCTGTCCGCTGACACCCTGCGAATCCTGGTGGGCTTCGTGGTCGGCGTCGTAGGCCGTGCGGGCGGCCAGGACTTCGCGGGCGTTGTCCTGCGCCCAGCGGCGCAACGCGGCGATCGGTTCACTGATGGTGATCCCCAGCTCGGTGAGCTCATAGTCCACGCGCGGGGGCACACCCCCGGTTTGAGTGCGAGTCACCAGACCGTCGCGCTCCATGGAGCGCAGCGTCTGCGTGAGCACCTTGGGCGTGACCCCGCCGACTCGACGGCGCAACTCGGTGAAGCGCAGCGGCCCATCGGCCAGGGCGGAGACCACCAGAGGCGTCCAGCGGTCCACGACATGACGTAAAACGGAACGCGAAGGGCACTGCGGTGACATGACGTCGAAGTCAACAAGCGCCTCGCTCGCCTCGCTTCGCGCCGTGTCCGCCGCCCGACGAGAAGTATTCGTGAAGACCGTCACATCCATCCTTTAGTATCTTTGAGGTATCTGATATCTAGAGGATAGCGTAAGTGCACCCCCTGAGCAAGGACAGCAAGGACATCGTCCCCATGGATCAGGGGGCACTCACAGCCCACGCGCTTCTCTCACCAAACCGGAGGAAACATGAAGATCGCAGTCATCGGTGGTACCGGGATGATCGGATCACGCGTCGTCGCCGAGGCATCCTCACGCGGACACGACGTCACCAGCGCAAGTCGCTCGGGGCGCCCCATCGAGGGCGCCGCCGTGAACGTCGCCGTACCCCTGTCCGACGTGCCAGGGGTGCGTCAGCTGCTGGCGGACCACGACGTCGTCGTCATCGCCACCTCCCCGGATCGCAGCGGCGGTCCGGTCCAGCCCACGATTGATGAGCACCGGGCACTGGTGGAGTCCTTGACTGGCGAGCCGGTGGGCCGGCTCGTGGTCGTCGCCGGTGCCGGGGCTCTGGAAACCGAGCCGGGCTCGGGTCTGCTCCTCAAGGACGCGCCCGGATTCCCCGCGGAGTACCTCGCCGAAGCAAACGCCTACACCCGAATCCTCGAGTTCTACCGGGAGGCGGGGCCCGCCTTCGCCTGGTCCGTCATCGCCCCGGCGCCACTGATCGAACCCGGCAAGCGAACCGGGCGCTACGCGCAGGCCACCGACTCCCCGGCCGGGCCCAAGGTGTCGGCCGAGGACATGGCCGTGGCCATCGTCGACGAGGCCGAGTCTGACGCCCACCGCTCCATCCGGTGGACCGTGGCCTCCGAGGGCTGAGGCGCCGCGTCGTGGCGGACGGCTCACCAGCGAGGAGTGACGGGCCCACGTCGGACCGAGGTCCGCCTCGTCCTCCTCGCCGGTGAGAGGCCGGGCTCGGCGGCGGCCGGTGGCACCGCCGTCGAGCACCCCGGGGGTAGACCTATTCCGCGGGTGCGGGGCCGCGAGTAGGCTCAAGGGAGGAGAGGCCGGAGCGAGCATCGCCCCGCTCCCCACATTCCGTAATGGAAAATGGAGGGAGAACCCATGAACACGATTCGTGAATCCAACAGGAGAAGTTGGGGTGAATTCATTCGGCGCCCCGAAAGGAATCTGCTGCTGTGGGTGATCCTGGCAGCACTGAGCTTCTCGTTCCTTCCCTATGATCTCTGGCGGTATGCGCGGTGGATCCTCGCCGTCCTGCTTATTGCGGAGATGGGTCGTCTCGCTGCGCGCAAGCTCCGTCGCTCGTCCTGAGCCGGCGGCGATCGTCACTCGCGGCGACCACGTCGTCATCCGTTGCCGCAGAACCCGGAACATCCGCGCCCTCATCTGCGCAGGCAGGTCGGTTGCCGTTTACCTCTGATTGGCGGTGTTGTCGAACTGTGACGCCATTCAGGGAACACTCAACCCCGAAGAGGACAATGATGTCTACGCGCGCCGTGAAGACCCGCGCATCACCCGTTCAGTGAGGAGTGCACTGTGACTGTCCCTGCCCTTGAAGACCTACTCGCAGCGTGCCGACCGGGAGGGGCGAGCGTCCTGACCTCCGTGACCCCCTTGGAGCCCGCGGCGGGGCCGCACGCCTCGGTCGCGCCGGCGAAGTTCAAAGAAGGCGACAAGAGCGTCTTCGCCTACGAGCGGCGCTTCTGGGAGGGGCGGGCGGTGGATGCCGTCCTCCTCGACTCCAAGCAGTCCCAGAACAACCGGATCGAGGCCGCCGTGGCGGCGGCGATCGCGGGCGGCGACCCGGTCCTGTCACGGTTGCCGTGCATTGAGCTCCGCTTCTCGGACGGTCCGGTGTTCAGCGACATCGAGTTGCCCCACCGGGCCTTCGACGGTCAGATCCGTGCCGGGACGATCAACGGCCAGCCTGCGACCGCCGATCCGGACTACCGGTTGCTGCGCGACGCCACGTTCTCCCATGCGCGCGCACTCCTGGAGCGCAGTCCCATGACGCTGCTGCTGGGCGGCTGGGACGCCAGCCGCAAGAGCCATCAGGGGCGCTACCGCTCCATCCTCGTCGGCGAGATCATTGGCATCCTCGCGGACCAGGACGGGAACCCCAGTGCTCACCAATCCAAGCGGGGCGGGGCCCGCATCGACCCACTTGGAATGAAGCTCGAGATCACCGACAAGGACCGCAAGGCGATCGCAGACGCCCAGAAGAATGAGCTGTCCAAAGGCACCTATAACAATGCAGTGAAGGAGAAGAAGCAGCTTTCAATCCTTGGTCTCGGCGGCATCCCACCGGCCCTGAAACAGCTGGGCGGCGTGGCCTGTCAGGCGATCATCCGCTCCCATGTGCTGAGCTTCTCGGCCCTGCGGGCGCTGCGCTTCGACTGCGACAACCCTGAGGGCGACGTCGCCTGCCGCGCGGTCCTGGCCGCCCTCGCCCTCAACGGCCTGGCCCGCTCCGACGCCGAACTGTTGCTGCGCGCCAACTGCGACCTGGTCGAGGCGGGTCCCACCGTGGTGACCCTGGACAAACGCTACGGGCAGAAGGAGACCCTCGACCCCTTGAGCGTGGACCAGGCCCAGGGCCTCCTCACCGCGGCGATCGAGCATGCGGAGCGCGAGGCGGACTTGACCTGGGACGGCTCAGCCCTCGTGGTCGAGGGCAACCCGGCGATCCTCGCCGCAGCGGTCGATGACGCACAGGACGAGTGATGGGCCCGGTTGCGATCACAGCGCGCTTCCCGCTCGGCGTCTACCACGGTCATGGTGACGATGGCGCACCCGACCCCTGGCCCTCGCCCGCCCGGCTCTTCTCCGCACTGGTCAGCGCCGCCTGCACTGGAACCACGGCCACACCCGAGGGTGCGCCCTCCCATGAGGCTGAGGCGGCCCTGAGGTGGCTGGAGGAGCACCCGCCCAGCGGCCTGAGGATACCTCCCACCATGGCCGTCCGCACCTCCCACAGGATGCGCGTCGCCTACTGCGACACCGGGGTTGTGGAGACGAACCAGTCGACGAAGAAGAAGGAGATAAAGAAGAAATCGAAGCCGATCTCCGACGGCGTGGCCGTCGCCGGCGGCTTCGCCTGGATCTGGGATGAGATGCCCACCGCGGTCCAAGAGACCCTCACCGGCCTGTGCGCCGATATCCCCCACCTCGGCGAGGCGGACAGCGTCGCCGTCTTCGAGGTGGACACCGGGGTAGAGCCGACCTGGCGCATCGACGAGCAGGCCACGGCCTTCACCCCCGGTGGGCTGCGGCTGCCGGTGCCCGCCCTGGGACGGGCGAAGGTTCTCGCCGACCTGCACGCCAAGACCCGGCCCACCAAATGGCCGACGGCGAGCGCAGACAAGCCGAAGGCGAGCGAATCGGTCGTCGTCTTCCCCACCTCGACCGAATGCCTGCGCACCGTCCGATACGTTGCTGCGGGATTCGACGACGGGCGGGAGGCCGCGGACGGTTTCGGCTCACCCTGGAACGAGGTCCTCGTCCTCCTCGCCGACGACGGTTCCGGGCAGGAATTCTCCGCCCTTCGGCGCCTCGACTGGTGCGTCGGCTTCCACAAGGCGCTCATCTCCCGGATCGGGTATGGCGCCCCCGCCGTCGTCACCGGCCGCTACCCCGAGGGACTCAAACTCCCCGCCAATCGCCTTGCCATCCAGTACGTCCCCGCATCGGTGCTCGCCCGCTCGCGCATTGGCCGGGATGCCGGTGGGGCGCGCGGGGCGTTCCTCGTCATGCTCCCCGCCGACATCAGCGCAGCAGAGGCCGAGGTGGTGCGCCGGGGCCTGATCGGGATGCCGCACGTGAGGTCGCGCTGGGGCAAGGCCCGATTGCGCCCCTTGGGTGAGGTGTACCGGGCCGGTGATTTCTGGGCGGCACCAGCCTCGGGCACGACTCGGCTCTGGTCACCGACCCCGGTCGCCGTTCCCGAGGTAGTGCGTCAGCGCGGCCAGTGGACCTTCGAGGATGCGATCCTGCTGTCCCTGGGCTTCGTGTGGCGCGGCGCCCTGGAGCCGGTCGGCAAGGGCCCGCAGGGCTACCGGAACCTCGTTCAGCAGGTGCGCGCCCTGGGCGCCTCAGTCATGTGGTACGAGCACGTGACGAAGCGGCCCCCCGCCTACGCCCACAAGATGCCGCAGGGAATGGTCGCCCAGCCCTATCACGCCCTCATCCGCGCCGGGGAGCTGCTGCCGGACTCGGCACTCGCCGCCGTCGGCCAGAGCCGCCACCTGGGCGGTGGGCTGCTCGTTCCCGCAGACCTGCCCACCGAATTGGTGCAGGAGACGCTGAGGAGCCGCCGTGTTGAGCCGTGAGGATTTCGCAGAGTTCTTCGAGGCCCTCCACGGGCCCGGGGTCAGGCCCTTTGCCTGGCAGGAGAAACTACTTGACCATGTCATCTCCACAGGCCGATGGCCCGAGCAGATCGCCGCACCCACCGGGGCCGGCAAGTCGAGCGTCGTCGAAGCGCACGTCTTCGCCTGCGCGCTGGCGGCCCTGGGAGCGGGCGCCCGCGTTCCGCGCCGACTGGCCGTGGTCGTCAACCGTCGGGCCCTCACCGACGCCCACGCGGACAGGGCCGCCCGGCTCCGCGATGAGTTGGCCCAGGCGCCCGACGGTGACCACGGTGTCCTCGGGCGGGTGCGCGATGCGCTCGTAAGCCTGCGACCACCTGAGGCACTCGACCGGGCTCCGCTCGTCGTGACAACCATGCGGGGCGCCGCGGCCACGGACCGGGCGTGGCTCAACGCGCCGGAGGCCTGCGCCGTCCTGTGCATGACCCCGGCCATGTGGGCATCCAGTCTCCTGTTCCGCTCCTACGGTGCCAGTCGTTTCGCGCGACCGCGGCTGGCCGGGCTGCTCGCCCTCGATGCCGCCGTCGTCCTCGACGAGGCGCACCTCAACCGTCAGGTCCTTCTCACGGCGCGGCGCGTCGGCCAGTTGAGTACGGCCAGTGCCGGTCGGCTCGGCGTGCCCGGCCTGCAGGTCGTGGAGATGACGGCGACGCCGTCGCAAACCTCCGATGCGACCATTGGTGTTGAGCGCGGGGATCTCGCCCGCGACCCGCGTCTGGCCCACCGGGTGCAGGCGGCCAAGACCGCCGTGTACGCACCGACCGATCACTGGCCCGCGAACGGCACGATGACGGCGAAGTATCGGGATGTCGTCGTCGAGCAGGTGGTGAGCGCCGTCGAGGAGGCGCGCGAACTCGTGCCCGACGCGGCCGACGGCACCCACGCGCCGCGCACCGTGGGCTGCGTCCTCAACCGGGTCGAGTCCGCCACCCAGGTGGTCAAGAAGCTGCGCGACAAGCATGGGCTGGAGTGCCGCCTGTGGGTGGGGCGCATGCGCCCGTGGGATCTTGAGCGGCTCAAGCGGGAGGATCCGGGCCTGTTCGACGTTTCCGGTTCGGGGCGTGTTGACGTGCTCGTGGCCACCCAGACCATCGAGGTCGGTGTGGATCTCGATCTTGCGGCCATGGTCACCGAACTGGCCTCCGGCAGCGCCCTGGCTCAGCGGGCGGGCCGCGTCAATCGCCTGGGTGATCGGCAGTGGGGGAGCGTCATCGTCGTCGGCCCGCCACCCGAGACGGAGTTGACCAAGAACGCACTCCCCTACCAGGCCGCCGATCTGACCGAGGGCCGGGATTGGGCGCTGGCCCGCGCCGACGACGGCGATCTATCCCCGCTGGCCGTCAGCGAGGACCCGCCGTCGCCGGAGCAACCCCGCAGATTCCTGTGGCAGCGGCCCGAGCCGTGGAACGCCGCCCTGTGGGCCAAGACGTCCATGGACCTGGTCATCGAACCCGAGCTCGACCTGTGGCTCAGGGACGACCTGGAACCGGAGGTCGGGACGGTCGGCGTGGTGCTGCGGGATCTGGCGGCCCTGCCCGACGCCACGGCCTGTGAGACGCTCCTGCGGGCCGTCCTGCCGCAGGAGAGCGAGGTCTTCCCCACGATCACCACAGCGCGCGCCATGATGAAGCAGCTGGCGCAGGCTGCCGACGCCCCGCTGGAGCAGGCCGTGCTGTGGCGGGACGGGGAGGCGTTGCCCCTGGGGCAGTCGGCCCGGGCCGAGGACGACGTCGAGATCGACGTCGGGTGGGCGCTGCGCCCCGGTGATGTGCTCGTGCTCGACGCCTCCACGCCGCTGCTCACCGAGGGGGTTGTCACATCCGACGGCGCGGATACGGGTGCTCCGGTGCCGGCGCAGGATCTCGAGGGCATCGCCGCCATCGTCACCGACCCTGACGAGCTGGGGCGTTTGTCCGATATGGAGATCGACGAGCTGGAGCGCGAATTCCCCGATCAGAGCCTGGAGTGGTCTCCCGGGTGGGATCCGGACGCCGCTACACCACCGGCATGGCTTGTGGTGCGCAGCGGGGAAGTCGTCGATGACGAATCCGATACCCGCTCTGCCTGGTCGCGCAGTCGCCGCGTGCTTCTGGCGGACCACAATGCGGCCGTCTCGGGGCGGGCGGAGGTGCTGGCCAGCGGGCTCGGCCTTGCGCCGGCGCCGACCCGCGCCCTGGCCGAGGCGGGGCGCTGGCACGACGTCGGCAAGGCCGATGAGCGCTTCCAGGCGATGCTGGGACGGCGTGAAGGAGACGAGGTCCTGGCCAAGAGCGGGGGTAGGCCACCCCGGTCGGTTCAGCGGGCATGGGCCGATGCCGGGCTGCCACCGGGGTGGCGCCACGAGTTGGCTTCGGCCGCCGCCTACTGGGAGCAGACCGGCAGGGAGGGAACCGACGCTCCGGAACGCGATCTGGTGACCCGGCTCGTGGGAACCAGCCACGGCAGGGGCAGGCCCACCTTCAATCACGACCCCGTCACGGCCGGCCCTGCGTGCCTGGAGGCGCTCGGGGAGCTCGTAGGCGAGGGCGAGTGGGAGTCGCTCATCGCTCGCACCGACAGGTCCTTCGGGCCGTGGGGAACCGCCTATGTGGAGGCGCTTCTGCGCGCCGCCGATTGCACCATCTCTGCGGAAGGGAAGTGATCGGGATGATCCTGGCTGGGAGCATCACGAGCGCTTTGACGAGCTTCGCCGGATTGGGGCTGGCACTCATCCTGGAGGCCGATGGGGCGCAACGCGTCCGCCTGGGCTGGACGGACGAGGAAGAACCACGCATGGTTGTCACCGCCGCCGGACTCGACGACAAGATGATCGCCGACGCCGTCCACCGGCACGCCGAGGCGTGCACGCGGGAGGGCAGTTGGGTTCAAGCCGATCTGGACGGCCCGCCGTGGAATGAGGACAGCGCGGTTTTCAGTCCTCGAATCAAATCACCGCATGCGAAGGTGAACAAAGTCGCGCCATCGCAGGATCAGGTGATCGAGCGGTGGAGGGCCCTACAGGAGGCACGACACTGCGGCATCGACCGGGAGGGGGACGGATCGGATTTCGGGGAAGGGCTCGAGTTCATTGGAGCTCTCGGGGAACCCGCCTATTGGCGGCTCAGCGATAAGGACCCCGTGCCGGATGAGGGCGCCAGTCGCTGGGAGATGGCAGCACGAAACAGCGGAGCAGACTTCGTACAGAATCGACTGCGGCACCTTGCCAAGCATGTTGCCGCGCGTGACGTTGATGGGGTTCACAAAGGCCTGGACGGTCGACATCGCATTGACGAGGCCTACAAGGGGAAGCGGTCCAAGGAATCCCGAACGCCGACGGGCTTGACGACGCCCCGGTGGACCGACAGCGCTCTTGCCTGGTGCGCCTTGTGGGGGATCGCATCATTCCCGGTCATCCATCGGGTTGAGGGCGCGTCTGTTACGGCCGCCGCCACGCCCGTCGGCACATTCTACCCCGGGGCCATGGTGCTGCCGGTCTTCGTGGGACCGCACTCCCTCGAGCGGTGGCGGGCGCTCCTGGTTTCGGATCAGCTGATCCGAGCTCGGTCCGCGGATGATCTCTCCGCCCGCACCTGGCTGGCCGCGCATGGCGCCAGGGCTGTCATCACGTTTGCATTCCATCTCAGCGACGGCTCGCGCACTCGCGAGCGCTCATTGGGCGTCGGGGAGTTGGATGTTCTCGGGGAGGCCCTGCCTGTCATGACGTGACTTCAGCGCGGCGGCGCCGTCGGCCTCTCGTTGAGGGTCTTGTAAGGAGAGACATCATGGGAACCGTAACTGAGGCGGCCAGCGAATCGTCGGCGACCGGGGATCCGATCCCCATCAGCTTGGTCATCCACACGATCTACTGTCCGCGGCGCGCGTGGCTGGATTCCGTCGGGGAGAAGACGGATACGATGCAGATGCAGGCAGGACGAGACTCGCACCAGCGCACCGACGATCCGGCTCAGAGTCGGCCCGCCGAGCACCGTGCCGTGGACGTGCGCAGCGAGTCCCTTGGACTATCCGGCCGCTGTGATGTCCTTGAGGGAGCTCCCGGAACGCCGCTGACAATAGTGGAGTACAAGGCGACACCGGTGCGACGCCGCCCCGACGTTACATATGCGAATCGCGTGCAGCTCGCCCTTCAAAAACTCTGCTTGGAGGAGATGGGCGAGAGGGTCGAGAAGACTGAGGTCTATTTCACCGGGCACCGCCGCCGCGTGGAGGTCGATCTGACCGACGATGACTTCGTGGCGGCGAAGGACGCCGTCCATCGGACGCGCAGCATCATCTCCTCCGCGACGGCACCGGCGCCGCTTGATGACGACACTCGGTGCGGTTGGTGTTCTCATGTCTCGGTATGCTTGCCCTCGGAGCACCGGTATGAGCAGCCCCGACGTCGAATCATTGCCGCTGCTCCGGACGCCCAGATCGTTCATTGTGCAACCGCCGGGGCGCGGGCCTCGCTCAAGGGCGGCAGGCTGGAGGTGAGTAAACAGGGCGAGCAACTCATGAGTGTGCCCATGGAGCGAGTTCTCGGCCTTGTCATCCACGGAAACGTTGATGTTTCTTCCGCTCTGCTTCGTGAGATGTTCTGGAGGAATCGGTGCGTGGTGTGGTGCTCCTGGTCCGGCCGGGTCATCGGCTGGTCCCATGGGGCGGACAGTCCAAACGGACTACAACGAGTTCAGCAGCACGTCGCCAGCTCGCAAGGTCGACTCGATATTGCTCAGCAGATGGTATCAGCGAAGATTGCCAATCAGGCAACCCTTCTGCGCCGGAACGGAAATGCGCCTGACCTCGTGGCCCGCATGCGGCAGCTGCAACACTATGCCGCCAGAGCCGCCAGCCTCAATGACCTCATGGGCTTCGAAGGAGAGGCCGCGGGATTGTATTTTGAGGCATTCGGGTCCATGCTGGAAGGTCCGACCGCCGAGTTCGCCGCATCACAGTGGACCGGGCGGCACCGCCGACCTGCGCCCGATCCCGTTAACTCCGCCCTTGATTACACATACGCCCTGCTGCTTGGTGAGTGCATTCGCGCTCTTGTAGCATGCGGGCTTGATCCGCATGCCGGGTTTCTCCATTCCAGTACGCGCAACAAACCCGCACTGGGCCTCGATCTCATGGAGGAGCTCCGTGCGCCCGTGGCCGATTCCGTGGTGGTACGCGCCCTGCGTAACGGCGAGCTCGGCGCCACCGATTTCACACAGCGGATGGGGGCATGTCGCTTAACCGATCGGGGCCGTAAGCAGCTCATTGCAGGTTTCGAACGCCGTATCGAGACGTCGTTCAAGCATCCCGTTTTCAATTACGATGTGACGTGGCGGCGTGCGATCGAGGTTCAGGCTCGGCTCATCCTCGGAGTGATCGATGGAACTCAAGCAAGTTACCGGGGAGTGACCGTACGTTAATGCGCGATGACGTGAGGCGGGTTCTCGTCGCCTATGATATTCCATCCGACCGGCGCCGGACGAGGGTTTCAAAGAAGCTCTCCCAGTACGGCGATCGGATTCAGTACTCGGTGTTCATCGTCGATGCCGCTCCTGCCCGGCTCCTGCGTCTGCGCGGTGAGCTGAATGCGATCGTCGATCCTGACGCGGATTCGATCCTTCTGTGCGACCTCGGCTTGCTGTCGACCGTGGATGAGCGGAGGTTCAGCTACGTCGGGCTGACGCGAACGATCACGCCGGACGGCCCCCTCATCGCCTGACGCGAGCGCTCCGGTGGTCCGGGATCCCCGGTCAGCGCTCGTCGCCCAGCTTTTGGCGTTCTCATGCCGATTCACGGAGATGGTGCGGTCGAGCTGAGGCTCGACCCGAGCTACGCATAGCCGAGCGGTCGCAGTCGGTTCGCTCGCCAGCGGCGTCGTAGGCTAGACTACGGGGACTGTTGCAGTTCCTTCGGGAACTGCACTTCATTGAGGCCGTGCTTAACCGACGGGGTTACATCGACCTCAAGTTGCAGTTCCTTCGGGAACTGCACTTCATTGAGGCGTGGCGGAGGAGTCCGCCGTGGAGCTGGATCTCTAGTTGCAGTTCCTTCGGGAACTGCACTTCATTGAGGCGCGCAGTCCATGTCTGAAGGATACTTGAAGATGATGTTGCAGTTCCTTCGGGAACTGCACTTCATTGAGGCGCTTCCGCTTGACCTCAGAAGAAAAACCCCCGAGAGTTGCAGTTCCTTCGGGAACTGCACTTCATTGAGGCTCAATTCATCGTCCCCTTCCGAGACAGTAGTGCCAGGTTGCAGTTCCTTCGGGAACTGCACTTCATTGAGGCCAGTTCGCCGTTGGACATACCCTTCACATTCATGGTTGCAGTTCCTTCGGGAACTGCACTTCATTGAGGCCCATCCAAGAGGGCGTCGTGCAGATAACCCGGCTTGTTGCAGTTCCTTCGGGAACTGCACTTCATTGAGGCTTATCTGGTCTGTGTGGTCTATCGGAGTTGCCGTGGGTTGCAGTTCCTTCGGGAACTGCACTTCATTGAGGCATTCGAACACGTCGAGCACATTGTTGTAATCAAGCCAGTTGCAGTTCCTTCGGGAACTGCACTTCATTGAGGCGAATGGTCACCGTATACATACGCGACTGCATAATGGTTGCAGTTCCTTCGGGAACTGCACTTCATTGAGGCATATCTCCATGCACCAGGACTACAGCCAGGTGCCCGGTGTTGCAGTTCCTTCGGGAACTGCACTTCATTGAGGCGCGATCAGCGTCACCCCGATGGGGATGGTAATCGAAGTTGCAGTTCCTTCGGGAACTGCACTTCATTGAGGCCCCAGGATGTTCTCCTGGATCGTCTCCAGGGACTCGCCAGGTTGCAGTTCCTTCGGGAACTGCACTTCATTGAGGCCCGCACGAGCCTGCTCCAAACGCGACGCACCCGGCATGTTGCAGTTCCTTCGGGAACTGCACTTCATTGAGCGCTGGTACCCGCCCTTCCGGCTCCGGCACATCGATCGCCGTGATGCCGGTTGGCACCGAATACGAACCTTTTGGCCCCGGTCCCCGGGCAAAAGCAGGGGACCGGGGCCAAAAGGTTCATTCTCGGCGTTGCGGTGGGCGGCGTCGGCGGATAGACAGCTGCCGCGCTTCGCGATCCGTCGGCCGCCGTGGCAGCAACGTTGATGTAGCGGATGGGCGCGGACGGCCAAGTCGGCGCGGATCGCCTCCAGAGCCGAACCCGCCCTCGTGGCGGTCGGCCGATCCTCATCCGGCCGGGGCCCCGCATCGTGCACGTCCGGCGCACGCGCGCAGGATATTGTGCTGCATACGTTCACCCTGGAGGTCACCCATGCGCATCACCCCCCACCTCAGCACCCCCGACGAGCTCGCCGCCCTGCCCCGCCCTTCCGCCTGGCT
Organism: Actinomyces oricola; assembly: GCF_004104015.1. Lineage (GTDB taxonomy): Bacteria > Actinomycetota > Actinomycetes > Actinomycetales > Actinomycetaceae > Actinomyces > Actinomyces oricola. Next base: position 17,574 of record NZ_RYFV01000002.1, read on the forward strand.
GTGCGACATGGACGGGGTGCTCGTCCACGAGAATCTCGCCTTGCCGGGGGCGGTCGAGTTCATTGCGGCCCTGGAGGACACCTCCACCCCGTACCTGGTGCTGACGAATAATTCGATCTTCACCCGCCGGGACCTTTCCGTTCGCCTGCGCAACTCGGGCCTGACCATCCCCGAGGAGAAGATCTGGACCTCCGCCGTCGCCACCGCCGACTTCCTGGCCTCGCAGCGCCCTGGTGGCTCCGCTTTCGTTATCGGCGAGGCGGGTCTCATCACGGCCCTCCACCAGGAGGGTTTCGTCATGACCGAAACAGATCCGGAGTTCGTGATCCTGGGCGAGACGCGCAACTACTCCTTCGACGCCATCACCCGAGCCATTCGCCTCATTGAGGGTGGCGCGACCTTCATCGCCACGAACCCCGATGTCACAGGCCCCTCCGCCGACGGCGCTCTGCCCGCCACCGGCGCGGTGGCCGCCATGATCACCGCGGCAACGGACCGCGAACCCTACTTCGTGGGCAAGCCCAACCCCATTATGATCCGCGCGGGCCTCAACCGGATCGACGCCCACTCCGAGACCACGGCTTTCGTCGGCGACCGGATGGACACTGACATGCGGGCGGGCCTGGAGGCCGGCCTTCAAACCCACCTTGTCCTCACCGGCTCGACGACGCTCGCCGACGTCACCACCTACCCCTTCCGCCCCATCGCCATTCACGAGGGCATTGGAGGGCTGGTCCCGCTCATTAGCTGAGCATGGGGGCGACGGCGAAGCGGCCGGGGCGGATGACCGGCGGCGATCGGCTGGCAGATCCTCTTCAGGTGCTGGCACGCCCTGAGCCCTGCTCTGCCTCGCGCACACGCGGACCGTCCGCGCCAGGCTTCCGCACTTCTCACCTGACTCGTGCTGATTTAGTTCCCTGGGCAAGTCAGGCCTGGGATCTCTTCGGCGTGTGCTCGGGTGTGAGCGTTGCACATTCTTTCTGTCCCCGAAGAGTGGCAGGGCGCTGAATCCTGCGGATCTGCTCGGGGGCTGGGGGCCTGGGAAGGAGATGAATGTGCAACGGCGTCGCCGTTGCACATTCATCCTTGTCTAACGGGTGCTCTACAACAAGGGATCGTTGAGATATCAACGATCCCTCGCAGGCCGGTGTAAGAAGAATGTGCAACACCGCCAAGTCCGACTCCTGGCACTCGGGCTGGGTTTGAGTGTGCCGGCGGGCGTTGGAGTGTGGTGAGGATCTTGCGTGCTTCAGGTGTCAGTTGGGGCTGGGCGATCAGGATGTGGTCTGATCCAATCGCCGAAGCGGACATTAACGCTGAAACACCTCGTGCTGCCCTAACCGTAGTGAGTTTCCGGGACCCGTTAACGGCAGGAGAATGACGTCGACTCCTAGTCGATTCTCGACCCGGTTGACGAGGTCCAGTGCGAACCCCTCGTCCAAGAGGTCCCGCACCTTGCACGGCGGGAGCCCCTCAATAACTGAGGTCATGCGAAGCTGGCCTGCCGGTACAGGAGTGCGACACTCTCCAAAATCTCCCGATCCTCATGCGAATGGCAGGAGTAGGTCCTGGAGACACCGTCGAAATCATGCCTGGCCACTGGGCGCGCCTCGAAGGGGTCCACCTCCCCGCGAGCCCCAGAGCGACCTGGGGCTCGCGGGGAGGTGGTCGGTCCGGGCCCGCCCCGCTCAGGCGAGCGGGACGTGGACCTCGGTGACGAGCTCGGCCTCGCTGACTTCTCCGGGCGTCGCCAGGTAGAGGTTGAAGACGCGGGCCCACACCTGCGTGCTCCGGGCCACGCTCAGGGACTCATCAGTCAGGCGCTTGCCGATGAGGTCATGGGCCTGCGAGATGAGGCTGTAGGGCCCCACCACGCGCGCCACGAGGCAGTCGCGCTCGGGCAACTCCAGCTTCTCGACCGGAGCGCGGACCTCGGTGTGCGGGGCCACGGGCACGAAGACCGACAGGTCGACGTCGTGCTCGACGTACTCGTCGGCGTGCTCAATGGCACCGCATGGGCCAGTCGGCTCGATCCCCTGCTCGGTGAGAATGGGCAGGAAGCGCTCCCACAGCTGCCCTTCGTCGCCGTAGGTGGGCACGGTTGCGCGCAGGGCGGCCACCGTCATGGCGGGGATGGTGCGGCGTTCAATGGTCACGGACATGGTTGACTCTCCTTCGTTGAGCATGCGGTCGATGAGGGTGAGCCGACCTTGGGCCGCGCGCAGTTCCTCGGTGAGGGCCTCGCGCTGGAGTCTTAGCGCACTGGGCCAGGCCGGGGTGCCGCGGGCGGCGAGGAGGGCGGGAATGGCGGAGACGCCGATGCCGATGTCGCGCAGGTTCCGCACGTCGGCCGCATCCCGGAGCTGGGCCGGGGCGTAGCGGCGATAACCAGTGACCGGGTCGACGTCCGCGGGGACGAGGACGCCGTGGGCGTCGTAGTGGCGGAGCATGCGCACCGACAGGCGACTTCGGGAACTGAACTGCCCAATGCCCATGAGCTTCGTGATCTCGGCCATGAGCACAGCATGAGGCCTCCCACGATGTGAGAGTCAAGCACTGCGACCGGCCGCCGCCCGCGCTCCCCGCCGACCCACCGGCCCGCGCCTCAGGCGTAGACCACGTCCGTACCCGAGCCCTCCAGTGCGGCCAGCTGCGCCGTCGAGGGCGGCGCGGTGGTCACCACCGTCTGCAGGTCGCTCAGCGCGCAGACCGCGAGCAGCCCGGTTCCGGGGAACTTGTCGGTCGTGGCCACAAGGCACGTGCGCTCGGAGGCCGCCCGGATCGCCTGCTTGATCGGCACCTCCACGCCCGTGGAATCCAAGACCGTGCCGTCGGGTCGGATTCCCGAGGTCCCCATGAAGGCGATGCCAGCGCTGAGCTGGGCCAGCGCCTGCTGCGTCAGCGACCCCACCAGTGAGAGGTACGAGGCTCGCAAGAGCCCGCCCAGCACAATGAGCTCAACTGTCCGGTCATTGCGCAGCTCATCGACCACCGCCAGCGAGGCGGTGACCACCGTAATGTCCCTGCCGCGCAGGTGCCGGGCCACCGCCGCGCAGGTGGTGCCGATATCGAGCAGGACGACGTCACGATCCTGAACAAGACCGGCGGCCGTGGCCCCGATCCGGTCCTTCTCCTCGGCATAATGCGTGGCCACATGTGCGAATGGCTGATCATCGACCTCCACCGCGCCACCGCCGCGCACCCGCTGCAACAGCCCTTCGCGGTCCAGCGCGTTGAGATCGCGCCGGATGGTCGACTCCGAGACGTCAAGGCGCCTGGCGAGATCGGTCACCGAGGCACCTCCGCGCTCCCTCACGAAGGACAGGATGGCCGTGTGCCGTTGCTGGACCAGCATGACCACACCCTATCCCACTTCGAGCACTATCGTGCAGAATCGTTCAAATTCAGTCAGAATTGGCGTAGACTCGTCCTCGCCACACTCTTGCGCAGCCCCGAACCGGCGCGTCTGAGACTCCGCCTGACACCGCCGTCGGCGATCCATCGTCTCGGCCGACCGCCGGGGCGCCGTCCACCTCATGAGCAAGGAGAACCCCGTGCGCCGCACCCCCACCCCCGTCACCCAACGGGCCCACCACCTCAGCCGTCGCCACGTCATTGCGGGCGCCGGGGCCCTGGCGGCCCTGGCCGCCCTGTCCGCCTGCGCGCCCTCCGGCTCCGGCTCGGGCTCCTCGGCCGGCCCCGTGGCGGTCTCAACCGATATCGCCGGCCTTCCCGACCAGACCCTCACCGTGTGGGACCAAGAGGTCCGCGGCGGCCAGAACGAGCAAATGGAGACCCTCAACGCCGCCTTCATGGCCGCCTACCCCAACATCACGATCAAGCGCGTCTCCCAGTCCTTCGACGACCTCCAAACCACCCTGCGCCTGGCACTGACCGGAGACGACGCCCCCGACGTCGTCGAGGCCAACAACGCCCGCTCCACCATGGGGCAGTTCGTCGCCGCGGGCCAGCTCATGAGCCTCGACCCGTGGATCACGACCTACGGCTGGGACTCCAGCTACAGCGCCTCCATCCTGGCCTACTCCTCCTACTCCAGCGACGGTGCCACCTTCGGCGAGGGCTCCCTGTGGGGTCTGCCCCAGGTCGGCGAGGCCATCGGCATCTACTACTCGCCCTCGCGCCTGAGCGCACTGGGCCTGTCCGCCCCCACCACATGGGAGGACTTCACCGCCCAGCTGGCCACCATCAAGGCCGCCGGACAGGTCCCGCTCATGCTGGGCAACGTCGAGAAATGGCCCGCCTTCCACATCTTCGGCCCGGTTCAGGCCGCACACGTCCCCGCCGACCAGATCCGCGCCCTTGGCTTCGGCAACCCCGGCGCCTCCTGGAACACCCCCGAGAACCTCGCGGCGGCCACCGAACTCCAGGACTGGGCGAAGAACGGCTACTTCAACGACGGCTTCAACGGCGTCGACTACGACTCGGTGTGGCAGGACTTCTCCCAGGGCACCGGCATCTACCTCATGGCCGGCTCCTGGCTCGCCCCGGACCTCAAGGCGGTCCTGGGCGACGACGTGCGCTTCATGCTCCCGCCGAAGTCCGCCACCATGGACAAGCCCGCCACCACCGGGGGCACCGGGCTGCCCTTCGCCATCACCTCAGCGGCCAAGGACCCCAATGTGGCCGCGGCCTACATCAACTTCATCACCAACGCCGAGGCCATGAAGGTCCTGGCGGAGACCGGCAACGTGCCCGTCAACGGCGCCTCGACCTACGCCGAGGGCCAAACCGGCGTGGTCCACGACGTCATGACCGGATTCGACACCCTCACCACCCAGGGCGAGGTCCTGCCCTACCTCGACTACGCCACGACCACCTTCGACCAGGTCCTCGGCGACTCACTGCAATCCCTGCTCGACTCGCGCACCACGCCCCAGGACTTCCTGTCCGCGCTGGAGGCGGCCTACACCGAGCACACCGCCGGGTGAGGCCCGATGACGCCACCTGCCACCATCCGGCGCGGACGCACCATGGCCATCGTCGGCCTGCTGACGCCGCCCCTGATCGTCTACGGCCTATTCATGCTCTACCCGCTGGCGCGCGTTGTCACACTGTCCTTCTACGAGTGGGACGGCCTGGGGGTGGGCCGGTGGGTCGGCGTCGAGAACTACATGACGACCTTCTCCGACGACCGCCTCGCAGGAGCCTTCGGCCACGCCCTGGTGCTCATCGTCTTCTACGCGCTGCTTCCGCTCATTATCGGCCTGCCCCTGGCCACGCTCCTGACCCGCAGTGAGCTGCGCGGCATCGGCCTGTTCCGCACGGTGGTCTTCCTGCCCCAGGTCATCGCCATGGTGGTGCTGGCGGTGGCCTGGCGCCGGATCTACGCCCCCGACGGCCTGCTCAACAGCGTCCTGCGCGCCGTCGGGCTGGACGGGCTCACCCGCGCCTGGCTCGGTGACTTCTCCACGGCGCTGCCCGCCGTCGGCCTCATCGGCACCTGGGTGAGCACCGGACTGGTCACCGTTCTGCTCATGAGCGGCATCGCCGCCATACCCAAGGACTACTACGAGGCGGCCATCCTCGACGGCGCCGGCTGGTGGCAGCGCTTCTGGCACATCACCATCCCCGGCGTGAGGGCCGAGATCCTCGTGTGCCTCACCCTGACGATCATCGCCGCCCTGAAGACCTTCGACCTCGTCTATGTCACCACCTCCGGCGGCCCTGGCTCGACGACGACGGTCCCCAGCTACGAGGTCTACAACCAGGCCTTCCGCCTGGGCAGCGTCGGGACGGCCTCCTCCCTGGCCGTCGTGCTGACCCTCGTCATCTTCGTCATCAACCTGACGATCAACCTGGTCGGGGAGAGGCGACGATGAGGGCCTCGCGCATGGAGAGGGCCGTCAACTACATGGTCCTCGTCCTCTTCGCCGCCCAGGCCCTCATCCCGGTGCTGTACGTCGTCATCCTGTCGCTGCGCTCGGAGCGGATCGGCGACGACTCGTGGGGGCACGTCGAGAACTACGCGACCGCCTGGGAGCAGGGGCGCTTCTCCCAGTACATGGCCAACTCGGCGATCATTGCCGTGCTCGTCGTCGGGCTGGCGCTCGTGCTCTCGCTCATGAGCGGATACGTCCTGGGGGTGCTGCGGCCGCGGGGCGGAAACGTCCTGTTCTTCGTGTTCCTCCTGGGCATTATGGTGCCCAGCGAGGCCATTGTGCTGCCAATGTTCTTCGACATGCGCGCCCTGGGGCTGACCGACACGGTCTGGGCGGTGGCCCTGCCCCAGACCGCTCAGTCGCTGGCATTCGGCACCTTCTGGATGCGGGCCTTCTTCCGCGGGGTGGACCCGGCCATCCTCGAGGCCGCACGGATCGATGGCGCCGGCGATCTGCGGATTCTGGTCTCGGTGCTCCTGCCCATCGGCAGGCCCGCGATCGTGACGCAGGTGGTTCTGACCTTCATGTGGACGTGGAACGACTTCCTCATCCCGCTGGTCATGTCGCCCTCGGGCGCCATGCGCACGGCCCCACTGGGGTTGGCCTTCTTCCAAGGGCAGTACACGCAGGGCTCAACCCTGCTGGCCGCCGGCGCCGTCCTGGTCGCCCTGCCAATGGTCATCCTCTACCTGGTGCTGCAAAAGCAGTTCATCTCCGGCATGACCGAAGGCGCCGTCAAGGGGTAGTTAAGGGGGAGGGGCCGCCCGGCAGCCGCGGCATTTCGCCTTCGAGGCCTTCCGCCCACTTCGAGGCCTTCCGTCGAGTTCGAGCCCGCCGGGCCCGAACTCGACGGAAAGCGCTCTAAGGGCGACCGTCCGTGGCGCTGCACCGCGGCCTGGCGCCCGACCGGGTGACGGAGCCCGGGCCGATCCCCTGCGCGCCCCGGTCAACCTCCGTCAGGTCCTCGTGCCCCTGACCCTCAGGCGACAGAGGCCCGGTAGATGCCCTCGACGCTCGCGGCGAGGGTCGAGTCGAACTCCTCCTTGCTCTGGGAGTCCGACAGCCCCTCGAGGAGGGCCCGCGAGAAGCTGGCGATGAGCCCCGGGTTGCGGGCCAGGCGGGCATTGGCGTCCTCGCGCTCATACCCGCCGGACAGGGCCACCACGCGCATGACTCGAGGGTGCTCCATGATCGGGGTGAACAGGCCGTCCACACTGGGGATGGTCACCTTGAGCATGACGTCGCGCCCCGGGCCCAGGGCATCGAGGCGCTTGGTGAGCGCGGCGATGAGGAGGTCCTCGGCGGCGGCCTTGTCCGGTGCGTGGATGTCCACCTCGGGTTCAATGATCGGCACGAGTCCGGCGTCGAGAATCTGCTCGGCCACCTCGAACTGCTGGTCGACGACGGCGCCCACGCCCTCCGGGTCCGCCCCCAGGATGACCGAACGCATCTTGGTGCCGAAGATCCCGGCGTCCACGGCCCGCTTGAGCAGATCCGCCAAGCCGGGGTTGTCCACCATGAGGCGGGCGGAGTGCTGCTCCTCGGCGAGGCCCTTGTCGACCTTGAGGAAGGGCACCACCCCCTTGACCTCCCACAGGTAATCGGCCGTCGGCTTGCCTTCGATCTGGCCGTCCATGGTGCGTTCGAAGAGGATCGCGCCGAGGATCCTGCTTGAACTGAAGGCCTTCGAGGTGATGACGCGGGTGCGCATCTGGTGGACGAGGTCGAACATTTCGGCCTCGTTCGAGTAGCGCTCGGGGCCTACGCCGTAGGCTGCGAGGGCTTTGGGGGTTGATCCGCCCGACTGGTCAAGAGCGGCGATGAAGCCGGCTCCGTGTCGCATCTGCTGTGCCTGTTGCTGGTTCACGGTTACTCCTCGGGTATGCGAACGCTCGGAATCCGGAGCCGGGCCCGGCGCGGGGTCCCGTACGGAACCGTCGTCAGTGCCCGACACCACCATTCTACGTGAGAACGATTCTCAATCATAGTGCATGATCGATTCTGCTACCCGGGCCCAACCAAGCCGGCGCCGCGCCGCCACCGCGGGCTCATTGGCCGAAGACGCGGGCCACCTCCGGGCTATTGCGCACGTAGCCCTCGACAATGCGCCGGGCCACCTCCACGGAGTCGACAAGTGGATGAGCGGCCACCGCGCGCCAGGCGAGGTCGAAGTCGCCGCGGAGGGTCGCCTCGATGACGAGTTCTTCACAGGCCTTGACGGCCGTCACCAGCCCGAGCTCCGGGCCGCTGACCGGAGCCACATCCTGGGGGTGAGCGCCGTCGTCGCCCACGAGACAGGGCACCTCGACCACGGCATCCTCACGCAACTGGGGCACGGTGAGGCCCGCCCCGCCGTCGTCGCGCCGGTCGGAATTGGCGACGTTGAGGATCATGCGGGCGGGCGATCCGGTGGCCACGGCCGTCATGAAGTCCAGGGCGACCTCCTGGTAGCCGCCTGCGGCGATGTCCTCCTCGCGCCGGGCGGAGCGTTGGGATTCGGCCCGGGACTCGGCCATGTAGGTGGCCTCGCGCTCGCCGTGCGCACAGACCCACAGCTCGCCCGCGCGCCCCGGATCGGCGGTGACGGCGTCGAAGAACGCGGTCTGCTGACGGTCGAGGAACTGCCCGCGGGTTTCGTCCTCGCGGCGGATCCGGGCCACGGACTCGCGGTTGAGGTAGTAGTAGAAGAGGTACTCGTTGGGGAGCACCCCCAGAGCGCGAACCCAGTCCACTCCGATGGCGCGTACCTCCTCGATGGCATCGAGGAGGTCGTCACGGGCCAGGAGCTCGGGAAGCCGGTCGACGCCGTCGACCGTCAGCCTGCGCAGCCAGCCCAGGTGGTTGAGTCCGGCATAGTCGAACTCCACCCGCCCCCGTGGTCGGGCGGCCTCCCGCGGGTCGACCCCCAGGGCCGCGCAGGCGCGCCGCACCAACCCGATGGGGGTGTCGCAGATGCCGACGACGCGCCGCCCGAGCACGGTGCGCATCGCCTGGGTGATGATGCCCGCCGGATTGGTGAAGTTGATGACCCAGGCCTCGGGGGCGAGGTCGCGCACCACGCGGGCCAGGTCCACGGCCACCGGGATGGTGCGGAAGGCATAGGCGTAACCGCCCGGGCCCACGGTCTCCTGCCCCAGCACCCCCTGGTCGAGGGCGACGCGCTCGTCAACAATGCGGCCGCCGGTTCCGCCCACGCGAATGGCGGAGAAGACGAAGTCCGCGCCGCGCACGGCCTCGCGCAACTCGGTGGTCGTGGTGACGGCGGGAGCATGGGGGAAGGCCAGGTCGGTCAGGATGGCCCGCATGGCGCTCAGGCGGCGCGCCGAGACGTCGTAGAGGCACAGCTCGTCGACAACGAGATGAGCGTGACTGCCGGCTCCGGCGCGGGCCTGAGCGAGCACCTCGACGATCTGGGGCACGCGGAATCCGCCACCCCCGACAATGACCAGCTTCATGCGTGACAAACCTCCGTGTGCGGCCAGCCCGGGTGGTGGAGGCGTCATGGCCGCCCGGCGGAGGCGCCTCCGTGCGCCGGGCCCGGGCCCATTGCCGCGGCGCATGGACTGCATGCCGCGGCGAGGTGGCCGTGAGGTCGCCGGCGCCCGCATTGGCGGAGGCCCGGTTCGCCCGCAGCCGCGCCAACACAGTCCCACTCTACAACAATGAGCAGAAATGAGCATCTTCGAGCAAAAGTGAGTACGCTGGGCGGGTGGATTCCTTGGCAGGCAGAACCGTGTCCGGCGGGAGTGAGCCCGGTACAACCGCCTCCAGTGCGGGTGGGCCCGGCGCGGGCGGGCCCACCACTGGTCCGGTCCTCGCCGTCGGCCCGCTGTTCCTCGACGTCGTCATGGGCGGCCTCGAGCACGCCCCTCGCCCCGGCCAGGAGCAGTGGGTGCCCGATTGCGCGCTAACCCCTGGGGGCGTGGCCAATCAGGCCGTGGCGCTGTCACGGCTCGGGCTGGCGGCGTCCGTCGTGACCTATGTGGGCCGCGATACCGCCGGGCGGCTCGTCGAGGCCATGCTCGCCGAGGAGGGCGTCGGGCTGGATGCGGTGGCTTACGTCGAACGCCAATCGGTGTCGACCAGTCTGTTCTTCGACGGCGACCGGGCGATAACGACCTTCGGCTCCGACGCCGCCCCACCCGTGGCCCCCGGTCCGGCCCCCGCGGCGCTGCTCGCCGATCTCGCCGGCATTGCGGGCAGCCTCGACGTCATACGCGCGTGGCGGGATTCGTCGACGCCGACCTGGGTGCTGGGCGATGTCGGCTGGGATCCCACGGGCCGCTGGGACCCCGCTGACCTCGATCCGCTGCACGCCGTCGATGTGTTCACGCCCAATGACGCCGAGGCCCTTCATTACACGCGGGCCGACTCCGTCGCCGAGGCGGCCGGCATGCTCGCCCAGAGGGTGGGAACCGTCATTGTGACCTGCGGTGCGCATGGAGTGGTGGCCATCGGGGAGGAGCGCATCAGCCTTCGCTGCCCGGCGGTCCGCGCCGTGGACACCACGGGTGCGGGCGACACCTTCTCCGCCGCCCTGACGTGGGCGCATCTTCACGGACTGGGGCTGCGGGCGGCTCTCAGTGCCGCGGTCCTCGCCGCCACGCTGACGGTCCTCTCGCCGGGCGGGGCATCCAGCGCGCCGCGTCCGGCGCAGCTGGCCGCCTTCGCACGCAGCCATCGGCCCGAGCTCGAGGGCTACGACCTGGCCTTCCTCGACCTTCTTTGAAGTCGGGGGGCCCGGCGGGGTCCTCAGCCCCGGTGCCGGGGTGGAGCTCCAGGGCCGACAGCCTCCCCAGCACCCGCCCGCCCCGGTTCAGAAGCGCGGGGAGGAGCCTCATAGTCCCCGCCTTCCGACACGACCAGTGGGACCCTCAGCGTAGCGCCCGCCTCCTGACTCGAGGCCCCGTTCGGGCCCGCCCGGCCCCACCGCAATACCGCCCGGGCACGAAGGTGGACGCCGCCGGGTGCCACACTGAGCGTCAACGACATGAAGGGAGCCCCGATGGACCCACGCCCCCGAGCCGTCGAGCAGGTGCGGCGGCTGGCTGAGCGGCTGCGCACGAGCCCATCGCAGGCCGCCTCTCAAGCGGCTGCCCGGGCGGGCAAGATGGTGCGCAGCGCCCTGCCCGGGGCGGCCGGAGCCGCCCCGGCCGACGCCGCCACCGCCGCAACCAATGCGACCCCATTCGGCCGAGCGCTCAGCACCGCCATGGCCTCGCGTCCGCATGCGAGAGGATTGTCGACGGCGCTGAAGGGATCGACCTTCATATTCTCCGGGTTTCGTGCGCCGCGCCGCGAGCACCGCAAGCTGCGCGATCAGGGATTCGACGCGGCGGCCGCACCCGAGCTGGGCCTGCTCGACCTTGACGAGCTGGTCCATGTGCACGGGCGCCGCCTGCCCTCACTCATGGAGATGAGCAGCCTCAACCGCTCGGGTCGGCAGACCATAGCCAGCTTCACCGGCAACGCCACTGGAAGTTTGCACGCGGTGACGGTCAGTGAGGAGGACCGGGCCCGGGGCGCCCTTGATTGGACGCGGCTGTGCGTCGACACCGACCAGTCCGCGACGCTCTTCGATATCGTCGAAGACACCCACCTCGACATTCTCATCGCCGCTCCGGGACGGGATCGCGCCGAGCACGCCGCGGATCTGGCGCTGCTACTGCCCCAGGGACTGCCCCCGCAGGTCATCCAGGCCTTGGGCCGGGACCCGAGACGCCCCACTGCGCGCCTGCACCTGCTGGGCAAGGGCCGTGTCGCCGTCGATCACGGCGCCTCCACCGTCATCCCCTTCTCCAAGGTGCCCCACAGCCTGCGAGGCTCCCTCGTCGTGGTCGGCGGTCGGATCACCCGCGCCGAGCTGTGGGTGGCCACGAGACACAATGTGCTCCCGTGGGTCTTGGGCGGGCTAATGGAGGCGGGCGGCTAATGCCGCGGAGGGATCGGGCAGTCCGACGGCGAACAATGGACCGCGCCCGGCCGCCACGCTCGTTGCGGCTCCCGGGCCGCTCCGGGTCCGCCTCCAGGAGGGTCGGCCGGACCTGGGGCCGGCCCTCCTGGAGGCTCCGGCCGCGTCCTACTCCAGTGCCCGAATAATGCCTTCGACAGTGTCTTTGGCGTCACCGAAGAGCATAGAAGTGTTGTCCTTGAAGAACAGGGGATTCTGCACCCCGGCGTAACCGGTGGCCATGGAGCGTTTAAAGACGACGACCTGCCGGGACTCCCACACGCGCAGCACCGGCATGCCGGCAATGGGGGAGCCCGGCTCCTGGGCCGCGGGATTAACGGTGTCGTTGGCGCCAATGACCAGAACCACATCGACCTCGGGGAAGTCGTCGTTGATCTCGTCCATCTCCAGGACAATGTCGTAGGGGACTTTGGCCTCGGCCAGAAGAACGTTCATATGGCCTGGAAGCCTGCCGGCCACCGGGTGAATACCGAAGGTGACCTCAACGCCTTCATTGCGCAGCATATCGGTCAGGGTCGCCACCGGGTACTGCGCCTGGGCCACCGCCATGCCGTAGCCGGGGGTAATAACCACGCGCCGGGCCCCCTGAAGCGTGTGCGCCACAGTGGTGACATCAGTGGCATCAATGGTGCCCTCCTCGGCGCCGGCCGGCATGGGCGCGGATCCCTCGGTGCCGAATCCGCCCAGCAGCACCGACATGAAGGAGCGGTTCATGGCCTGGCACATGAGGTAGGACAGGTAGGCGCCGGACGAGCCCACCAGGGTTCCGGTGATAATGAGCAGGTCATTGTTGACGAGGAAACCGGTGAAGGTTGAGGCCCAGCCCGAGTAGGAGTTCATAATCGACACCACCACGGGCATATCGCCGCCGCCGATGGCCACCACCAGGTGCACGCCGAGGGCCAGGGCGATGACCGTCATGACGACCAGGCAGGTCCAGGCGGCCGGGGAGCCGTCGGGCAGGACCATGAAGGCGGCCATGAGCGCCGCAGACACCAGCAGGGCGGCGAGGTTGAGCAGGTTGCGCCCGGGCAGGGTGATGGGGCGGCCCGGGATCCTGCCGGCGAGCTTGAGGGCGGCCACAATGGAACCGGTGAAGGTCACCGAGCCCACGAAGACGCCCAGGAAGACCTCGCCGAGGTGGAAGGTGCCCAAGGAGGCGGCCAGGGCGTCGGGGGACAGGTAGGAGTTGTATCCCACGACGACGGCGGCCAGGCCGACCAGCCCGTTGAGGACGGCGATGAGTTGAGGCATGCCGGTCATGGCGACGCGGCCGGCCAGCACCATGCCGATAACCGCCCCGATCCCCAGGGCGAGTGCGATGAGAAGCGCAGTGGTCAGCACCCCTCGGCTCGGATTGGAGGAAAGGGCCAGGCCGATGGCGGCGGCCACCGCCACACACATGCCGGCGGCCCCGGCGACATTGCCGGCGACGGCGGTTTCATGCCTGGACAGGCCGGCGGCGGCGGCAATGAACAGGACGGCCGCCAGGATGTAGGCCAGAGCCACGGGCGAGGGCAAAGAGCCGAGAAGAGGGACCTCGGCGGCGATGGGCATGGATGCTGCGGGAATGGCGAGCATGGCCTCAGTCCTTCTTGAACATGGCGAGCATGCGGTGAGTCACCGCGAAACCGCCGAAAACGTTAATGGTGGACAGGACGACGGCGACGAAGGCGGCGGTGCTAATGAACAGATTGGAGTGGCCCACCTGGGAGATGGCGCCCAGCAGAATGATCCCGGAGATCGCGTTAGTCACGCTCATGAGCGGGGTGTGCAGAGCGGGGGTGACATTAGAAATAATGTGGAAACCGAGGATGATCGACAGCGCCAGCACAATGTAGTGGCTCGTGACCGCCGCCGGGGTGACCAGGATTAGGGCGGCTCCCGCCAGGGAGGCAAGGGCCAGGCCGATGATCCGGTTGCGCCGGGAGCGCGCCCGGGCTGCGGCCTCCTGCGCCTCAGTGCGGGCGACCTCGTCGGCGCTCGGGGCGGGTGTCGCGCTCGGTGCCGCCGAGACGGTCACCGGCGGCGGTGGCCACAGCGTCTCGGAGTCGTGGCACACGGTGATGGTGCGCACGATCTGATCGTCCAGGTCGAGCGTGAACCGGCCGTCCTTGCCCGGGGTCATGAGGGTCAGAAGATTGACCAGATTCTGGCCGTAGAGCTGGGAGGCCTGGGAGGGCAGGCGCCCGGCCAGATCGGTGTAGCCCACGATTATGACCCCGCCGTCGGTGGTCACCACCTCCCCGGGCACCGTCAACTCGGTGTTGCCCCCATTGGCCGCCGCCATGTCCACAACGACTGAGCCGGGGCGCATGGCGTCAATGGCGGCGCGGTCCAGCAGGATAGGGGCGCGCCGCCCAGGGATATTCGCGGTGGTGATGACAATGTCGGACCGGGCGGCCTGCTCGGCGTACAGCAGGGCGGCTCGGGCAGCCTGGTCGGCGGACATCTCCTGGGCGTAGCCGTCGGAGGACACGTCCTGCGCGGTGGGAACGGCAATGAACTCGGCCCCCATGGAGCGCACCTGGTCGGCAACCTCCGGGCGCACGTCGGTGCCGCGCACCACCGCCCCCAGTGAGTAGGCGGTTCCAATGGCGGCCAGCCCGGCCACGCCGGCGCCAATGACATAGGCCGTGGCTGGCGGGAACTTCCCGGCCGCCGTCACCTGGCCGTTGAGAAGGCGACCGAAGTGCGCCGCCGCCTCGATGACAGCGCGGTAGCCGGCCAGGTTCGCCTGGGAGGACAGCACGTCCATGGCCTGGGCGCGCGAAATGCGCGGCACTGCGTCCAGCGCCAGGGCGGTCACGCCGCGGGCCCGGAGGGCTTCAACAAGCTCGGGGTGTCGGCCGGGATCGAGTCGACCAATGAACGTCGCCCCCTCGGTGAGGCGGTCGAGATCGCTGGTGGCCGGGGCCTGCACGCCCAGTACCAGCTCGCAGCCCCAGGCGGCGTCGCCGTCGACGAGACTGGCTCCGGCGGCCTCATAGTCGGCGTCGTGGAAGCGGGCCCGATGCCCGGCACCGCGTTCGACGCAGACCTCATACCCGAGGCGGACGAGCCTCTCGACGCTCTGGGGGGTGGCGGCGACCAGGCGCTGGCCTGGACTCTCGCACGGGACTCCAAGACGCACGGCAACTCCTAACTGATGTGGATGCGAGGCGAGCACGCAACCCGGGCCCGGCCCCTGGGGTGGGTGTTGGGGAGAACCTTAGATGAGTGATCAGTCTCGCTGAGCGGTCCCCTCAACCGCCGAGATGGTGCAGCTGTCCTCGGCCGGGTCCCGCTGGGGTTGTCCTCGCGCAAACGCGCGCAGCGACTGGGGGAGAGCGGTGTCGCGAACGCAGTGGGCGCCTCTTGGATGGGGGCGGCTCATCATCACCCCTTGCCAAAACGTTCTACCATCTTCTATGGTTGCGGTGCGGCAGCGAGATCTTCCCTTAACTCATGACTGTGGCTGCCGCTCCCCGTATCGAAGGAGATACCATGCGAGCCCCGTATCGCTTCCTGGCGCTGTGCGTGGCGATGGCTCTCGCGTCTATCGGAGTTCTGACCATCGTGCCCGAGTCGGCTCTCGCCGACGACGATGCGACTGCTTCGGAGGCCTGGCGACCGCTGGCGCACTATGCACCCGAGAAGAATTGGATGAACGACCCCAACGGACTGGTGTACGAGAACGGCACGTATCACCTGTTCTACCAGTACAACCCCTACGGCCTGGAGTGGGGCAATATGTCCTGGGGGCATGCCACATCCCCAGATCTCATTCACTGGACTGAGCGGGAAGTCGCGATTCCTGCGACCGACTCCTATGGAGTCTTCTCCGGGTCGGCGGTCTACGACGAGAACAACACCTCGGGGTTGGGAACAGCCGAGGCCCCGCCGATTGTCGCGGTGTGGACGCGCGCGGATACAGCGACGGGTATCCAGGCCCAGTCGCTGTCCTACTCCACCGATCACGGCGCTACCTGGACGAACTACAACGATGGCGCCCCGGTGCTGGACATCGGCTCCAGGGAGTTCCGCGACCCCAAGGTGTTCTGGGATGACGTCTCGGGCAAGTGGATTATGGTCGCCGTCGTCGCCACCGAGCACAAGGTCGTCTTCTACTCCTCGAACAACCTCATCGACTGGGCCTACGAGTCCGAGGTCGGCGGGATCGGGGACACCACCGCCGTGTGGGAGTGCCCCGACCTGTTCCCCCTGCAAGTCGATGGCGGCGACCAGACCAAATGGGTGCTGAGCGTATCCATTGCGGGCGGGGTCGGCCGAACCAAGTACTTCACCGGCGACTGGGACGGCTCGGTCTTCACCCCGGATCCGTTGCCGAGTTACGACGGCTCTGAAGGCGAGATGCTGGCGAACTTCGACTCCGGCAGCTGGGACGGATGGGTTGTCGACGGTTCCGCCTTCTCCAAGGAGCCGGCAACTGGTTCATGGCCGGATCAACTGCCGGTGGCCGGATATGAAGGCAGTGGCTTTGTGAATACCTTCTATGATGCCGCCACCGGCCGGGGCAGTGACGCCACCACGGGCACGGCCACCTCCCCGGAATTCACCATTAACGCGGATTATCTCAATATGCGCATTGGCGGCGGCAACCACCCCTATGACCCGGTCGCCACCGGTGACGACGGCGGCGGCACGTTATTCGCAGGCTTCGACTCCGGGACCTGGGAGGGCTGGTCCGTGGAGGGGGACGCCTTCTCCTCCGCTCCCGCGACGGGCGGCTGGCCCGATCAACTGCCGTTGGGCAACCAGCGCGGAGCCGGACTGATCAATACCTTCTATGATGCCGTCACCGGTCGGGGCTCCGACGCCACCACGGGCACGGCCACCTCCCCGGAGTTCACCATTAACGCTCCGTATATTAACCTCAATATCGGAGGCGGCTATCACACTGCCGATTCCCCGTCCGGACGCACAACAGTGGAACTGGTCGTTGACGGTCAGGTCGTGCGCACGGCCACCGGGCGCGACACCGAAGTGCTCAACTGGCAGTCGTGGGACGTAACGGATCTCAACGGCAAGACCGCCACGATCGTCGTGACGGATGCGGCTACCGGGGGATGGGGGCACATTCTCCTCGACGAGGTGCGCCTGGGTGAGCGCCCTGCCACGCCCGTGCCGAGTCATACATCAGTTAACGTCGTGGTTGACGGGGAGGTTGTCGGCTCCGCCACGGGAAACCAGAGCGAACTCCTGGCATGGCAGAGTATTGATCTCAGGCAGTGGAAGGGCCGGCAGGCAAGCATTGTCATTGAGGACGCCAACACTTCAGGTGATTACGGGCATATCCTGGTCGACTCCATCCTCGCCTCGAATACTCAAGGCTTCTCGGGAGCCGATGCCATGCCCATCATCGACCACGGCATGGACTACTACGCCGCGGTGACGTGGAACCACACCCCTGATGGCGAGCGCTACGGGATTGGTTGGATGTCGCATTGGTCCTACGCCGGCGCCCTGCCCACCTCGACGTGGCGCCAGGCCATGACCATGGTGCGCAAGTATGAACTCAGGACGGTCAATGGGCAGGTTCAGCTCGTGTCGTCTCCGGTGGAGGCGCTGGATACCTTGCGCACCGGGGAATCTTTCTCGACCACCGATGTGACTGTCAGTGATGGTGCGGACGTGGTCCTTGACCAGGGGGCCGCCGGCAACGCCTATGACATGGAAGTGGTGTTTGATCCGGGCTCCGCCAGTCGCAGCGGCGTCAAGGTTCTCGCCTCCGGTGATGAGGCCACGGTGATCGGCTACGACGCCCAGGCGGGCACGGTCTACGTGGATCGCACTAATTCTGGGCGCACCTCCTTTAGCCCGGCGTTCCCGTCAGTGTCCTCGGCTCCTGTTAAGCCTGATGCCGATGGTCTGATCCACTTGCGGGTGCTCGTTGACCGCTCGAGCGTTGAGGTCTTCGCCGGAAGCGGTGAGGCGGTCATCACCTCAGCGGTCTACCCCTCGCCCCAGTCCACCAATGTCATTCTCTTCTCCGAAGGCGGTGAGATGACGGTGCGAAGCATGGCGATCCACCACCTTGGGGATTATCACAGCGGTGATCAGCCCACGCCTACGCCCACGCCCGCGCCCACGGGTGATCCGGCGACGACTCCGCCGTCTGACAACCCGACAGGGGGAGCGTCAACCCAGCCCGTGGCCACGCCGACGTCAGCGGGATCGAGTAGTTCGTCGTCGTTGGCGACTACTGGAGTCCGGATCGGCCTGCCGCTCTTGCTGGCTGTGTGCGCTATTGGTGTCGGGCTGCGGCTCATGCGGCGCAGGACCTGAGCGTCTGCACTGCGTCCAGCGGCGCTGGGGTGGGTGGGCAGCGACCTGCGCCCACCCACCCCAGCGCCGTACGCCAGGGATCAGGGGATCAGGCCTTGCGCAGCAGCACCCGGCTCATGTGGTGATCGGAGTCCTTGTGCAGCACCAGGGTGGCGCGCCCTCGTGTTGGGGCGATGTTCTCACGCAAGTTGAGGAGGTTGACCGACTCCCACACCCCGCTCGCGGCGCTGAGCGCAATGTCGTCGCGGACGTCCGCAAAACGCTGGAAATAGGATTCAGGGTCGTTGAAGGCGGTGCGCTTGAGGGTGAGGAAGCGTTCCAGGTACCAGCGGCGAATATCACTGGGGTCGGCGTCAACATAGATCGAGAAGTCAATAAAATCCGAGACCGCTAACGCCGAGGCCCGGGAACCACCGGCCCCTACGCGCCCGCGCGGCGCCGGCTGAAGCACATTGAGCCCCTCCAAGACCAGCACGTCGGGGCGCTCAACCACCACGCGGCGTCCGGGCACAATGTCGTAGACCGTGTGGGAGTACACCGGGGCCTCCACCCGCGGCGCCCCCGACTTCACCGCCGAGACGAACTCCAGTAGGGCCCGCCGGTCATAGGACTCCGGGAAGCCCTTGCGGCCGGTCAGGCCACGTTCTTCCAATACCGCGTTGGGCAGGAGGAACCCGTCGGTGGTCACCAGGTCCACGCGCGGGGTGTCGGGGAAACGGGCGAGCAGGTGGGCAATAAGGCGGGCCGTCGTGGATTTGCCCACAGCCACCGACCCCGCCACGGCAATGACAAAGGGCGTTGGCCCCTCAGTGACCCCCAGGAAGCCGGCGGTGCGGCGGGCGCGCTCGCGGGTGGCGGCAATGTAGTCCTGGAGCAGCGCCGTCAAGGGCCGGTAGACGACGTCGACCTCAGCCAGATCGATGGGGTCGCCTAGGCCGCGCAGGTGTTCAACATCGGCTTGGGTCAGTGGCAGGGGGGCGGTGGAGGCCAGGCCTGCCCACTGCTCCCGCGACAACTCGATGTAGGGGGACGGCGAGGTGGTCACCGACTAAGTGTGACGCATAGCGGCCAATTCGGCTCACCCGCGTGCACCACCTGGGCGCGAATCACAGAACTGGCCGAGCATATCGTTGAAGGGGGCGCCGTGGGCGTGGTTCGATCAGCCGCATGTGTGGAATCGTCGGGCACGTCGGCCCCCTGTCACCCGCCGGATCGGATCGCCCCCTGCACGTCCTCATGGACGGCCTGGGGCGCCTGGAGTATCGCGGCTACGACTCCGCGGGAGTGGCCCTTGTGGGCCCGAGCGGGCTCAATGTCGTTAAGGCCGCCGGCAAACTCGACGAGCTGCGCGCGGCCCTGTCCGCCCGCCCCCCGGCCCCCGCCACCTGTGGCATTGGTCATACCCGTTGGGCCACCCACGGTGGCCCCACCACCGCCAACGCCCACCCCCATCGTGCCGGCAACCTCGCCGTGGTCCACAACGGCATTATTGAGAACTTCCGCCCCCTGCGCGCAGAGGTGGAGGCGGCCGGCCGCGAGCTCCTGTCAGACACTGACACCGAGGTGGTCGCCCAGATCCTGGACCTCGACTTCACCGCCCGCCTGAAGGCCGCCGGCGAGGCCCTGTCCCAAGAGGCCGTGGCGGCCGTGCTCGTGGAGTCCATGCGCGCCGTCACCGCCCGCCTGGAGGGCGCCTTCGCCCTGCTGGCCGTCACCCCCCTGGCCCCTGGCGTCATTGTGGCCGCCCGCCGCTCCAGCCCCCTGGTCATTGGCCTGGGTGAGGGCGAGAACTTCCTGGGTTCGGACGTCGCTGCTTTTGTCGCCTTCACCAAGCGCGCCGCCGAAGTCAACGACAACCAGGTCCTGCTGCTGACCGCCCAGGAGGTGCGCGTGTGGGATGAGGACGGCGCCCCGGTGGAGCCGGCCACCTGGGAGGTGTCCTGGGACGCCTCAGCCGCTGTCAAGGGCGGCTACGAGACGTTCATGGACAAGGAGATCCACGAGCAGCCCACCGCCGTGGCCGACACCCTGCGCGGGCGCGTCGATGAGCGCGGTGAGCTCCAGCTCGACGAGATGCGCATTGAACCCACTGTGCTGCGCAGCGTCGACAAGATCATTGTCGTCGCCTGCGGGACCGCCGCCTACGCCGGGCACGTCGCCAAGTACGCCATTGAGCACTGGTGCCGCATTCCGGTGGAGGTCGAACTCGCCCACGAGTTCCGCTACCGCGACCCCGTGGTCTCCGAGAAGACCCTGACCGTGGCCATCTCCCAGTCCGGGGAGACCATGGACACCATTCAGGCGGTGCGCCACGCCCGCGAGCAGGGCTCGAAGGTGCTCGCTATTGTCAACACATACGGTTCGACCATTGCCCGTGAGGCCGATGCGGTGCTCTACACCCACGCCGGCCCCGAGGTGGCGGTGGCCTCCACCAAGGCCTTCCTGGCCCAGATCACCGCCTGCTATCTGCTGGGCCTCTACCTGGCCCAGCTGCGCGGCAACAAGTGGCCCGACGAGGTCGCCGACTACCTGGAGAACCTTGAGCGCATGCCCGAGCGCATTCAGCACGTCCTGGACACCCAGGAGGAGCAGGTCCGCGCCCTGGGCGCCGAACTGGCCGACAAAACCTCCTTCCTATTCCTGGGCCGGCACGTGGGCTTCCCGGTGGCCCTGGAGGGGGCGCTCAAGCTCAAGGAGCTCGCCTACGTCCACGCTGAGGGCTTCGCCGCCGGGGAACTCAAGCACGGGCCCATCGCCCTGGTCGAGGAGGGGCTGCCGGTGTTCGTCATTGTCCCCACCCCGCGCCGCCCGGTGCTGCACGACAAGGTCATCTCCAATATTGAGGAGATCCGCGCCCGAGGCGCCCGCACCATTGTCATCGCCGAGGAGGGGGATGAGGCCGTCACCCCCTTCGCCGACGACATTATCCGCGTGCCCGCCACGCCGACACTCATGTGGCCGCTCATGAGCGTGGTCCCCCTCCAACTCTTCGCCGCCGCCCTGGCCGGCGCCAAGGGCCTGAACATTGACCAGCCGCGCAACCTGGCCAAGTCCGTCACCGTCGAATAGGAATAAGCCGAATAGGAATAGAGGGCCGGGCGGCCCCGGCCGGCGGGGATGACGCTGGGGCCAGGAGCCGTGGCGCGCCCCTGGTCTCGCACTCACCGCCCCGGTGCCCGCGCGCAGCAGCAACCGCGAACCCGGATGCTCACATCCTTGCGCCAGGTCGGGGCCATGATGGGGCCGTGAGCACCCCAAGCACCGCCGCGGCCCCGCCCCGCACCCCGCCGGGTTCCACCTTCGCCCCCCGCACGGCCTGGCCCGCCCGCGCCGTCGCCCGGGCCGAGGCGCCACTGACCGCCCGGACCGACCGCTACATGCGTGCCGCCGCCCACGCCGTCGCAGCCGCCGCCCGCGCCGAGCTGCGCCGGGCGCGCGGGCGCGTGGCCGGGGCCAGGGTGCTCCTGCTCGTGGGCGGCGGGCACAATGGCGCCGACACCCTCCTGGCCGGTGGCGCCCTGGCCCGCCGGGGCTGCACCGTCACCGCGGCCCTGGCCACCGACAGACCCCACGCCCGGGCCCTGGCCCAAGCCCGCCGCGCCGGCGTGCGCACGGTCGAGGACGATCCCATCGACCCCATCAGCTCCGTCAACCTTATCCCCGGCGCGGAAGCCGCGCCCGCAGCGGCCGGGCCCACTCCCGCCGGCGGGGGCGAGCCCGGGGGGCGCGGAGGGAAGGGAGCAGGCCCAAACGCCCCCAACGCCCCTGACGCGGGGCCTCCCGACGGCGCCCGCTTCGACCTGGTCTTGGACGGACTGACTGGCATTGGGGCCACCGGGGCCCTCAGGCCCCGCGCCGCGGACCTGATCGCCCCGCTTCAGGCCGCGGGCCCGCCCGGCCAACGGCCCTTCAGGGTCCTGGCGGTGGACCTTCCCAGCGGCACCGGCGTAGACGACGGCACCCTGCCCGGCCCGGTCCTGGCCGCCGACCGGACCGTTACCTTCACCTGCCTCAAAGGTGCCCACCTTCTGCCCCCGGCCGCCCCTACCGCCGGCATCATTGAGACGGTCGACCTGGGGCTGCCCCTGCCGCCGGGGCCGCCCCTGGCCGTGAGTCTCGACGACGGTGAGCTCGCCGCACTGCTGCACGCCCCCGGCCCCCAGGACCACAAGTACACCCGCGGGGTTCTCGGGCTGTGGGCCGGCTCCCAGACCTACCCGGGCGCCGCCGTCCTGACCGCCTCGGCCGCCGTGCGCTGCGGAGTCGGCATGGTGCGCCTGGCGGCGCCCCGGCGCGTCGAAGACCTCGTCCTGGCAGTCCGACCCGAGGTGGTGCCCGCACCGGGGCGCTGCCAGGCCCTCGTCATTGGACCCGGCACCGACCCGGCCGACAAGCCGCGCGCCGAGGAGCTGCGCCGGGCCCTGCGCAGCCTCATGCGGCAGGCCCGGCCCAAGGCAGCACCACGGCCCGAGACTCCAGCACCGCCCGGCACCGGCCCCCTGCCCGCCGTCATTGACGCCGGGGCCCTGCCCCTGGTGCCGGCCCTGCTCGCCACAGGCGCGCGCTTAGACGCGGTGCAGGTCCTCACCCCCCACGCGGGTGAGGCCGCTGCGCTGCTCACCGCCCTGGGGGAGCCCGCCTCACGCGAGAAGGTCGAGGCCGCGCCCGCCCGGGCCGCCGACCGGATAGCCCGACTCACCGGGGCCACCGTCCTACTCAAGGGGACCCCAACACTGATCGCCCCGCCCTGGCCGTCACCGGTGCTCTGCGTGGACCCCGGCCCCGGCTGGCTGGCCACCGCCGGCAGCGGCGACGTGCTCGCCGGCATCCTCGGCGCACTCCTGGCCGGCATGCGGGCACGCCAGGAGGCCGATCAGTCCGGGCCGGGAGACGAGGCTGATCAGTCCGGGCCGGGAGACCGTGACACCCCCCGGTTCGCGGCACTGGCGGTCCGCCTCCACGCGCTGGCGGGCCACTGCGCCGCCGGGTCCCAGGAGACTTCCGGCCCCAGCATTGGGCGCCCCCTTGCCGCCCTCGACATCGCCCGCGCCGTGCCGCGGGCCTGGGCCGAGTTACGAGCCCACCCGCCCGCCCAAGGCGCCTGTGCGCCGCACCGCCGGGCCGCCGGGGAGCAGGCCGCCGGCGGGCCAGGTCCTGCCACCTGAGCCGCTGACCAAAGCGGCGCCCGGGGGTGAGACAATCACCACCGTGAATCACCGGCCAACACCAGCCCCCTCGGACGCCCCGACCCCCGCAGCGGCGACATCCCGCGCCGTCATCGACCTGGGCGCCATAGCCCACAATGCCGGCGTCCTGGCCAAGGCCGCGGGCGTCCCCTGGATGGCCGTGGTCAAAGCCGACGCCTACGGTCATGGCCTGGGACCGGTGGCCGCCACCTGCCTGGAGGCGGGGGCCACCTGGCTGGGTGTCGCCCAGCTCGCCGAAGCCCTCCACCTGCGCACCCTCCTGGATGCCGCCGGGACCGCCCGCCCCGCCCCCGGGGCGCACACCACCCCCACGCAGGCGGCGCCGCGCCTCATGTGCTGGTTGCTGCCCGTCATGACCCCCGAAGCCGCCGCCGCCCCCCGCTCACCCCTGCGCGCCGCCCTGGACGCTGAGATCGACCTGTCCGTCTCCACCCGCCCAATGCTGGCGGCGGTGGCCGCCGCCGCCAACGCCCAGGGCACCACTGCTCGCATCCACCTGAAGGCCGACACCGGCATGTCTCGCGCCGGCGCCGTCGCCGAGGACCTTCCGGCACTGGCCGGCGCCGCCCGCACGGCGCAGGATGAGGGGAGTGTCGCCGTCGTCGGCCTGTGGAGCCACCTGTCACGGGCTGATGAGCCGGCCAGCGGCTCCACCGAGGAGCACCTCGCTCGTTTCCACCATGCCGAGCAGGTTCTGGCTGACGCCGGGCTCACCCCAGGCGTGCGCCACCTGGCCGCCACCGGCGGACTGCTGTGGCACCCCCGGGCCCGTCTGGACCTGGTGCGCGCCGGCATCGGCCTGTACGGGCTCTCCCCGGATCCGGCCCTGGCCACGTCCGCCGAACTCGGCCTGCGCCCCGCCATGCGCCTGGAGGCGCCCCTCGTCCAGGTCAAGCGCATCCCCGCCGGGCAGGCCGTCTCCTACGGGGGCACCTGGACAGCCCCCACCGAGCGCTGGCTGGGCCTAGTGCCCCTGGGATATGCGGACGGCGTCCCGCGGGCCGCCGCCAGCGCCGGGCCGGTGAGCGTGGCGGGCTACCGCACCCGCATTGTCGGCAGGGTGTGCATGGACCAGGTCATTGTGGACCTGGGGCCGGCCACCCGCGCGGATGGGTCCCTGCGCCCAGCGCCGGCGCAGGCCGGGGACCTCGCCGTGCTGTGGGCCGATCCGGCCCGCACCCCCGGTGCCCCCACCGCCGACGAGTGGGCGCAGGTGTGCGGCACCATTAACTACGAGATCGTCACCCGCCTGGGCCCCAACGTCCCCCGGCACCATATTGGCGCCCCGACAGGGCCCGGCTGCCAGGAGCAGCCATGAGCACCGCCCCCGCACAACGGCTCACCGTCACCGACGCCGAGCAGACCCGCGCCCTGGGCGCCCGCCTCGCCGCCCTCCTACGCCCCGGTGACCTGGTCATGCTCTCGGGCGAGTTGGGGGCGGGCAAGACCACCCTGGCCCAGGGCGTCGGGGCCGCCATGAAGGTGCGTGGACGCGTCTCCTCCCCGACGTTCATCATTGCCCGCACTCACCGCGCCACCGGCGATGGCCCCGACCTCATCCACGTCGACGCCTACCGGCTGGGCTCCCTGGAGGAGATTGACGCCCTCGACCTGGAATCCTCCATGGACTCCTCGGTGACCCTGGTGGAATGGGGGAGGGGCAAGGTCGAGTCACTGGCCGCCGACCGCCTGGAGATCGAGGTCTCCCGCCCCCGCGGCGCCCTGGCGGCCCCGACGGTCATCGCCCCCAAGGCGGACACGGCTAAGGACGCGGCCACCGCCCAGGACGCGCCGGCCGCCGCAGACACCGACCTGGCCGGCATTGACGATGGCCACCG
Organism: Actinomyces oricola; assembly: GCF_004104015.1. Classification (GTDB taxonomy): domain Bacteria; phylum Actinomycetota; class Actinomycetes; order Actinomycetales; family Actinomycetaceae; genus Actinomyces; species Actinomyces oricola. The sequence goes on from NZ_RYFV01000002.1 coordinate 42,778, forward strand.
CGTTATTACCATTCGCGCCCTGGGAGCCCGGTGGGCCGGGGTGGACTTGGGGGTGGTGCGCCCGTGAGCCCAGCCTCCCGTCCGCACCATCGACCGCCGCCTCTGGCCGCCCCGGCCGCAGCGGGGCGGCCACGGGCTCATGGCTCGGGCCGGTGGCTTTGGCGGCACCGGGCCCGCCTGCTCGGCTGGCTACTCCTGGTCGCGGCCCTCCTGCCCATGTTCCCCGCCCTGGCCTTCCCGCCCCCGGCCACAGGCGCCACCACCGCCACCCCCATCTCCCCGGCCAGTGCCGCCGGGGACGAGGAGGCCCGGGCCACCGTCCAGGCCTGGGTTGACGGTGAGGGCTTGCAACTGGTCCGGCAGCGGGCCGGCGCGCAGGCCACCATTGCCCTCGGTTCCCCCACGCAGATCCGCTCCTGGGCCCCGGCCTTCCTGGAGGGGCGTGACACCGCCGCCGCCCCGGTGCTCACCGGGGACTGGGCCGTGCCGGTTCGCGTCGACGACACCGCTCACGGCGTCCTCATCGTCACCGTCTCCGCCACCGGGGCCACCGGCTCACTGAACGCCGACCCCGAATTGGCGGCCGCCGTTTGGCAGGACAAGGGCGCCGGCTTCCTGGTGCGCGATGACGGCGCCTGGTACCTGGTGAAGGACTCCACCGTCAGCGCCATTAACGCCGAGGCCCGTGCGGGCCTGGCCGGCACGGTGAGCACCCAAGTGTTCTCCGTGGTCCTGCGGGAGCGCACAGGGACCCTGCGCACCGAGACCGCCACGGACAAGGACGGCCTGTCCCTGGGGGACGTGCCCGTATGGGCGGTCGCCCTGGCGGTGGTCACCTTGGGCGTGGTCTGCCTGACCGCCACGATCCTTCACGAAAGGCGCGTGACCGAGCCCCTGCGGCGGGTGAACGTGAGTGCTCCGGGTAAGCGGCGCCAGGACCGTCAAAGCGCGAACCGGGCCACGCACCAGACCCAGCCCGAGCGGCCCCGCCCCCTGGAGGCCACCCTCCAGCTGGAGAATACCCTCGATGCCGCCCGAATCCCGCGCCCCTCCGCCTCCAAGGTGCGCCGGTACTCCAGGGGGTCGTGGGGGAAGGCCTAGGCTGGGCGCGTGCGCATCCTCTCCATTGACTCCTCCCTGGGCACCCAGCTCCTGGTGTGCGACGCCGTGCGGAGGGCCGGTGCCCCCGTGAGCCTGCGGGTGCTCGCCAGCGCCCAGCAGCCGGACCCCCGCCGTCACGCCGAGTCCCTGGGGCCCATGCTGGCCCGGGCACTCGCCGACCCCGCCGTGGCCGACGCCCCCCTGGGGGCCGTCGTCGCCGCCACCGGGCCCGCCCCCTTCACCGGTCTGCGTGCTGGGCTCGTGACCGCACGCACCGTGGGGCGCGCCCGCGGCATCCCGGTCTACGGCGTGCCGAGCCTGGACGCGGTGGCCCGGGCCGCCTTCGATGAGCTGGCCCAGGAGCGGGGGCAGGAGGCGGCCGCTGGCGCCACCATTATCGTCCTGACCGACGCCCGCCGCCGCGAGGTCTACTCCGCCGCCTACCGGGCGCGCGGCGCCGACGACGTCGAGCGACTCACCGACCTGCGGGTGGGGGCCCCGGACCGGGCCCGGGAAGGCGTCGGTGAGCGCGCACTGCTGGCCGGATCCGGCGCGCGCCAGTACGCCTCGGTCCTCGGGGACGCTCCGGTGCTGGCCGCCGCCTCAGGGGATGGGGCCACGCAGGTCCGCATTGCCCTGGCTCGCCTGGCCCGGGGTGAGGAACTGGGCACCGAGCCCCTCTACCTGCGTCATGCCGACGTCCAGGCGCCGAGGCCGCGCAAGCGCGTCCAATGAGCCCCGCGTCACGCCAGTGGGGGCGGCTGATTCTGCGCGAGATGAGGGCGGAGGACCTGCCGACCCTGGAGCGCCTGGAGGCTGAGCTCTTCGGCGGCGAGTCCTGGAGCCGGGCGCTGCTGGAGGCCGAATTGGCTCAGGCGCAGGCAGGGGACCGAACTTACCTGGTGCTCACCGACGACGAGCAGATCCTGGGGTACGCGGGCCTGTGGTTCGGTGACGGGCGCAGTGAGGCCGACCTGCTGACTATTGCCACCGTGCCCGCCGCCCGCCGCCAGGGCCTGGGCGGGCTCATGCTCGACGCCCTGGTCGACGCCGCCCGCGACCGCGGCTGCACCGCGGTACTCCTGGAGGTGCGGGCCTCTAACGCCGGGGCGCAGGCCCTGTACCGGGGGCGGGGATTCGTGGAGCTGGGACGGCGCCGGCGCTACTACCAGCACCCTGCTGAGGACGCCCTGGTCATGCGCCTGGACCTGGGCGCCCGCAATAGATTTGTCTGACGACCGCGTCACGAAATGGCGACGGCCCGATTGCGCTACCGGCCCCTCCCGCGGCCCCACCCGGCCCTCCGACTCCCCGGGCGACCGGCACTTTCGCCTGGAACGGCGCCGATCACCAACGACCCCTTTCGGGTGGGCGGAACATCCGCGGGCGAGCCGGACATGTTCCCGATTACCCTTCGCGTGTGGCCAAAACGACTGTTCCCTCCAAGAAGCGGACCGCGTTCACGACGACTGTCTTCATGAAGCGCATGATGGCGATCTCGGGAATCGTGTTCCTGCTCTTCGTCCTCTTCCACGCTTACGGCAACCTCCACTACTTTGAGGGCGAGATCGCCTACGACCACTACGCGCACTTCCTGCGTGAGCTGCTCGTGCCGATCCTCCCCCGCGGCGGGGTCCTGTGGATCCTGCGCATCGTGCTCCTGGTGCTCCTGTGCGCCCACGCCTACAGCGCCTTCTACCTGTGGAACCGCAATAGGAAGGCCCGCGGAAACGACCGGTACGCGGTTAAGAAGTCCAATGCCGACTACTTCGCCTCCCGCTACGCCATGCGCACCATGCGCTGGGGCGGCGTCATCCTGCTGATGTTCATTGTCTGGCACATCCTGCAGTTCACCACCTTGCACATCCAGGCCGGCGGCACGTACATCCACGGACGCGCCTACATGAACATGTACTACGGCTTCCACCTGTGGTGGGTGTGGCTCATCTACGCCGTCGCCCTGGTGGCTTTGTGCCTACACGTGTGGCACGGCGTGTGGTCGGCCCTCCAGACCCTGGGCGCGGTGCGCGGCAACACGGTGCCCTTCATCCGCCTCATCGCCTTCGTGGTCGCCTTCGGACTCTTCGCCGCGTTCATGTGCGTCCCGACGGCGATCCTCTTCGGCTTGACCGAGGCCCCGATGGACGCAGCCGAGTACGCGATTAAGGCCGCTGAGGCCGGTATCGGATCTTCCCACTGAGAGTGAACCACCATGACTGAGCTCATCGACGGCCTGTACACCGAGGGCGAGAGGATCGCCGACACCAAGGCCCCCCATGACGTCCCCATTGCCCGGCGCTGGGAGCAGCGCAAGTTCAACGCCAAGTTGGTCAACCCCGCCAACCGCCGCAAGCTCGACATTATTGTCGTCGGTTCTGGCCTGGCCGGCGGCGCGGCGGCGGCCTCCCTGGGCGAGCAGGGCTACAACGTCAAGGTGTTCTTCTACCAGGACTCCGCCCGCCGCGCGCACTCCATTGCCGCCCAGGGCGGCATTAACGCCGCCAAGAACTACCGCAATGACGGCGACTCCGTTTACCGGCTCTTCTACGACACGGTCAAGGGCGGCGACTACCGGGCCCGCGAGGACAATGTCTACCGCCTGGCCGAGGTCAGCGCCAACATTATTGACCAGTGCGTAGCCCAGGGCGTGCCCTTCGCCCGCGAGTACGGGGGACTGCTCGACAACCGCTCCTTCGGCGGCGTCCAGGTCTCGCGCACCTTCTACGCCCGTGGCCAGACCGGGCAGCAGCTCCTCATTGGCGCCTACCAGGCCCTGGAGCGCCAGGTGGCGGCCGGCACGGTGGAGGAGTTCCGCCGCCACGAGATGGTTGAGCTGATCGTGGTCGATGGTCGTGCGCGCGGAATTGTCACCCGCAATATGGTCACCGGCGCGATTGACACGCACCTGGCCGACGCCGTCGTGCTGTGCTCGGGCGGTTACGGCAACGTCTTCTTCCTGTCCACCAACGCCATGGGCTGCAATGCCACCGCCATCTGGCGGGCGCACCGCAAGGGCGCCTACTTCGCCAACCCCTGCTACACCCAGATCCACCCCACCTGCATTCCGCAGTCCGGGGACTTCCAGTCCAAGCTCACCCTCATGAGCGAATCCCTGCGCAACGACGGGCGCATCTGGGTGCCTAAGAAGGCGGAGGACTGCGACAAGGACCCGCGCACGATTCCCGAGGAGGACCGCGACTACTACCTGGAGCGCATCTACCCGGCCTTCGGCAACCTCGTGCCGCGCGACATTGCGAGCCGCCAGGCCAAGAACATGTGCGACGAGGGCCGCGGCGTGGGCCCGGCCATTAAGGAGCGCGACGCCGCCGGCAATGAGCGCATGATGCGCCGGGGCGTCTACCTGGACTTCTCCGAGGCGATCGGGCGTTTGGGCAAGGACGCGGTCTCAGCCCGCTACGGCAACCTCTTCGAGATGTACCAGCGCATTACCGGGGACGACCCCTATGAGGTTCCCATGCGCATCTACCCGGCCGTGCACTACACCATGGGGGGGCTGTGGGTCGACTACGACCTGGAATCCAACATCCCGGGCCTGTACGTGGCCGGCGAGGCCAACTTCTCCGACCACGGCGCCAACCGTCTGGGGGCCTCGGCCCTCATGCAGGGCCTGGCCGACGGCTACTTCGTTCTGCCCGACACCATGAACGACTACCTGGCCGACATGCTCCGCGAGGGCAAGGTCGATCCCAATGCGCCCGAGATCGCCGCCGCCAAGCGCGACGTGGAGGAGCGCATTGCGCGCCTCATGGCACTGCGCGGCACCCGCAGTGTGGACGACTTCCACATGGCGCTGGGGCGCATTATGTGGGAGTACTGCGGCATGGAGCGCCGCGAGCCCGGCCTGCGCGACGCCATCGGGCAAATCCGGGCCCTCAAGGAGGAATTCTGGCGTGACGCCCGCGTCACCGGTGAGGCCATGGAGCTCAATCAGGCCCTGGAGAAGGCCGGGCGCCTCCTGGACTTCTTCGAACTGGCTGAACTCATGTGCATTGACGCGCTGCACCGCCGCGAGTCCTGCGGCGGCCACTTCCGGGCCGAGTCCCAGACCCCCGAGGGCGAGGCCATGCGCCACGACGACGAGTTCCTTTACGTGGCCGCCTGGGAGTGGGGCGGGGAGAACCAGCCGCCGATCCTCCACAAAGAGGACCTCATCTACAAGGACATCGAGCTCAAGCAGCGGAGTTACAAGTGAACATCAAGCTCAAGATCTGGCGCCAGAAGAACCAGGGCTCTGCGGGGCACTTCGAGGAGTACCCGATGAGCGGCATTGAGGAGCACATGAGCTTCCTGGAGGTCCTCGACCTGCTCAACGAGCAGCTTTTCAGGAAGGGCGAGGAACCGGTGGCCTTCGACTCGGACTGCCGTGAGGGAATCTGCGGCCAGTGCGGCGTGGTCATTAATGGGCAGGCCCACGGGCCTATTCGCTCAACCACCTGCCAGCTGCACATGCGTCACCTGGCGGAGGACCCCTCCTTCAAGGATGGGGACACCATTACCATTGAGCCCTGGCGCTCCACCGGTTTCCCGGTGCTACGCGATCTCATTGTGGACCGCTCGGCCCTGGACCGCATTGTTCAGGCCGGCGGCTACATCTCAGTCAACACTGGTGCGGCACCGGAGGCCCACTCGGTCCCCGTCCAGAAGGAGAAGGCGGACGCCGCCTTCGAGGCCGCCGCCTGCATTGGCTGCGGCGCCTGCGTGGCCGCCTGCCCCAACGCCTCGGCCATGCTGTTCACCGGTGCGAAGATCTCTCACCTGGGCCTGCTCCCGCAGGGTCAGCCCGAGCGCCTAGCACGTGTGGTGAACATGCTGAACCAGCACGACGCCGAGGGCTTCGGCGGCTGCACGAACATTGGCGAGTGCGCCGCGGTGTGCCCCAAGTCGGTTCCCCTGGAGGTTATTACGCGCCTTAACCGGGACCTGGGTCACGCCCTGTGGAAGGGGCAGCACGCGCACTGATCCACGTCGGCGACGCTGAGGCTGCTTGACAGTGTCGCTGCCCAACCTGAGGGGTGGTCACCAACGCGGGCGGTGACCGCCCCTCGGGTCTGCGTGCGAGGGGCGGCTCAAACCCGGGCCACCCGCAAACCGCGCAGGTCGGGCACCCAGGGCGTGTTCTCGGCGGAGCCCGGCTGCGAACCCACCAGCAGGACTGCGGCCCCGGCCGCGCGGGCGGCGATGTAGCCCGACGGCGCGTCCTCCAGGACCAGGCAGGAGCCGATTGGCACGCCCACGAGTTCGGCGGCACGCAGGTAGGCGTCCGGGGCGGGCTTGCCGCGGGCGACGTCCCCAGCGCACACGGTCACCGGCGGGACGGGGACGCCCGCGGCCCCCATGCGCGCCCGCATGAGGCCTTCCGAGGCGGAGGTCACCAGTGCCGTGGGCACGCCGGCCTCAAGCAGGCCGGCCACCAGGGCGGCGGCGCCGGGTACCTCGGTAATGCCCTCGGTGCGGGTGGTCTCCTCGCGCACAAAACGCCGGCTAATCGCGGCGCGCTGCTCCTCGGGGAGGTGGGGCAGGAAGTGGCTAATGGTGTCCATGCTGGTTCGGCCGGGGGAGTACTCCATGATCTCGTCAAAACGGTCGCCCAGGCCGTATTGGTGGGCGAACAGCTCCCACATGGCCTCCACCACGGCCGTGGAGTCCACCAGCGTGCCGTCCATATCGCACAGGACCGCCTCGGCCTGGGCCAATGGCTGGCGCCAATGGCGGGGGGAGTCGGTTCCTAACGCCGGCAGGAGCTGGAAGAGCATGGTGCCTCCAGGGGCGGGGCCGAGAATCTGGGCGGGGCGAGCTGGGGCAAGGCTAGCAAGGCGGGGTGCACGAGTCCGCGGGGATTTCGCGGGATATTGGCGGGGCGCGTGCGGGATAGGCTGGGTGCCCGTGAGCGAACCACTAGTCCTGGGCATTGAGTCCACCTGCGATGAGACCGGCGTGGCCCTGGTGCGCGGCCGCGAGCTCCTCGGTGACGTGACCGCCACCTCCATGGACGAGTACGCCAGGTATGGCGGCATCATCCCCGAGATAGCCTCCCGCGCCCACCTGGAGTCCTTCATCCCCACCCTGGACGCCGCCCTGGCCGCGGCCGACGTCGACCTGGGGCAGGTGGACGCCGTCGCCGTGTGCGCCGGGCCCGGCCTCATTGGCTCACTGACCGTGGGGGTCTCCGCCGCCAAGGCCCTGGCCGTCTCCCTGGGCAGGCCGGTCTACGGCGTCAACCACGTCATTGGGCATCTGGCCGTCGATGAACTCACTGATGGCCCTCTGCCCGAGCGCTTCATAGGTCTCATTGTCTCCGGCGGACACTCCAACCTGCTAAGCATCCGCAATATAGCGACCGACGTTGTCGAACTCGGCGGCACACTCGATGACGCCGCCGGGGAGGCCTTCGACAAGGTCGGGCGCCTCCTGGGCCTGCCCTACCCCGGCGGCCCCCACGTGGACCGGCTCGCCCGGGCCGGCGACCGCCACGCCATCCGCTTCCCGCGCGGCCTGGCGGCCGGAAAGGACAAGGAGCGCCACCGTTACGACTTCTCCTTCTCCGGGCTCAAGACCGCGGTGGCCCGCTATGTGGAGTCCCTTCAGGACGCCGGCCAGGAGGTGCCGGGCGCTCACGTGTGCGCCGGATTCTCCGAAGCCGTCAATGATTCCCTGACGGCCAAGGCGGTGCAGGCCTGCCTGGACCACGACTGCGACACCCTGGTGGTCGGGGGCGGCTTTTCTGCCAACTCCCGCCTGCGCGAGCTCGCCGCCCAGCGCTGCGCGGCGGCCGGCATTACGCTGCGCCTGCCCCCGCTGCGCTACTGCACCGACAACGGCGCCCAGATTGCGGCCTTGGGCTCGGCGGCGGTACGCGCGGGCGTGGAACCCTCCCCGCTGGGCTTCGCCCCCGACTCCGGGATGCCCCTGAGCGTCACCGTCGTCCACTGACGCGTCCGCTGACGTTCTTCACTGAGCTCACTGAGGCCCCGATTCGGCGGCTCCAGCGCCCTGACGGGCGTCCTGCGGGCCCTGCCGGCCGGGGCCGGCCCCTTTTGACGCAGTCCTTAACCTTTTGACACGGCCCTTAGAGGGGTTCGACGACGAGCACCGCGCCCCTGGCCCCCGCACGGCCCGATGCCTCTGCGCTGACGCCAATGCGTGTGACCACCCAGGTCTCCCCGGCCGGCCCGCGCGGTTTGAGGGAGGCGCGCAGGGCGTCGGGTGAGACCTCCACGCCGCGCTTGTGGATCTCCAGGCGCCCAATACCGCGCTCACGCACCCGGGCCTTGAGGTCTTTGAGGTGCAGGGGCAGCACCTCCAGGACCCGCCAGGAGCGCACAAAGGGGGCCAGGTCACCTCCCGGCGGTGTTGGACCGGACAGGTACGCGATGCGCGAGGCCACCGGCGCTGCCCCCAGCCGTTCGGCCAGGTGGGCCACCAGGCCCGCCCGAATAGCGGCGCCGTCGGGCTCAATGAGCAGTTCGCCGAGTTCGTCGACGTCGGTGAGCGGGTCGATCTGCCTGGGCTCGGTGGAGGGGTCCTGGCAGTCGGGGTCGACCAGGGTGTGGGCGGTCTGCCGGCCCTCGGAGCTTGAGCGCAGGCACAGGGCGCTGCGCCCCGGGCCCTCGACGGCCAGTGGGCCGCACCAGATCCCGGCCTCGACGACCTGTCCGTCCACGCTCACCCACTGCACGTGGGTGTCGGCGGGCAGGGTGGCGTGGTCAATGCCCGGGGCGACCTTGACGCCCAAGGCCGCCACCTGCTCGCGCAGCGCCAGGATCTGGGAGAGTCGAGGGGACCACTGTTCGGGGTCGCCCACCCGTTCGCCCTGGCGCCGTCGGGCGGGGTCGGCGAAGACGGCGTCGACCCCCTCGGCGGCCAGGTCCACCTCCAGCGCGTCGGCGCAGCGCACCACGGCCTGCGGGAAGGGCATGAGATTGACTGTGGCCAGGGCCGCTGTGGCTTCATCGTGCTCGACGGCCAGGACCGACAGGTCCAGGCCCGCCAGGGCGAGTGCGTCCCCGCCGATGCCGCAGCCCAGGTCGGCCACCCGACTAACTCCGGCACGGGCGTAGCGGGAGGCGTGGTGGGCCCCGACCGCCAGGCGCGTGGCCTGCTCCAAACCTTCAGGGGTGAAGAGCATCTGGGCGGCGAAGGGACCAAATTTTGCGGTGGCTCGTGACCGCAACCGCTGTTGAGTCAGCGCGGCGGCCACCAGGTCCGGTGCGTGCCCCTGTTCGCGTAGCGAGGTGCCCAGGGCCAGCGCCTCATCCTCCCGGTAGGGCGGCAGCGAGGACAGTAGGGCCCAGCCTTCAGAGGTGAGCAGAGGGGCGAGGTCGGCGGCGTTCATCACCGGAATCATGTCATGGGCCGCGTCCCGAATGGGGATCTCTGCCCTGGGATGTGAGGGCCCGGCGGCCGGCCCGGACCAGACCACGGCGTTAGAGTCGTTAGAGTCGTGTTGACGCCCGGGGCCGGTTGTGGGCGCTTGGACGCTAATAGGAGAGGTGGGAGCACATGACGAACCGCGACGAAGTGCCCGAGTCGGAGCACTCCGACCACCGCGGACCTGGAGGCGCCCATCCCATGGCCGTCGACGGTGGATACGCCACCCGCACGGCCCCCGATCAGGAAGAGGGGAACCCCAACGCCGACAACGCTGACAACGCTGACAACGCCGGCAACACCGATAAAGCCGGCAACGCTGACAACGCCGGCAACGCCGGCAACACCGATAAAGCTGGCAATGCCGGCATTGCTGACGCGGGCGGCGACGGCTCGACTCTTGTGGGCGCCGTGCCCGGCGGTGAAAGGGCGGCCAGCACTAGGGGCACTATGCGGTCGGCCCACCGGCGGGCTCCACGGCGCCGCCGCCCGGTGCTCAGGGGGCTAGTGGGCCTTCTTGTGCTGGCCGCCATGATCCTGGCGGTCCCCAATATCTGGATCTGGGGGGCTTCCCGCGGCCATATCCGCGTCTACGGCTCCGAGGGGGACACTGCGCGGGCGCCGGTAGCCATTGTGCTGGGGGCCTCGGTGTACCCCAACGGCACCCCCTCCCCATGGCTGCGCTACCGTTTGGAGGTCGCCGCCGGCCTGTACGAGTCCGGCCGTGTTGACGCCATCCTGGTGTCGGGGGACAACGGCCGGACCACCTATGACGAGCCCTCGGCCATGCGCGACTACCTGGTGAAGATCGGGGTGCCCAGTGAGGCGGTCGCCCTGGACTACGCGGGCTTCGACACCTACGGGACCTGTGTGCGGGCCACCAAGATCTTTGGAATCGACGAGGCGATTATCGTCACCCAGGACTTCCATGAGCCGCGCGCCGTATTCGCCTGCCGCTCCGCCGGGCTCCAGGTCGAAGGGGTGGCCGATACGCGCGCCCGGGCCTACCGGAGCACCTGGGTGAAAAGCTGGTTGCGCGAGCGGCTCGCCGCGATCAAGGCTGTCGCGGATGTGGTGACCGGCCGCGATCCCGTGCTCGGCAGGCACGAGACCAGTGTGGATGACGCCGTGGCCTGGACCCGCGCCAATCGCGGGAAGCAGTGAACGCCATCGGCGAACCGCAACCGGCGCGCTGGCACTCGCTTTGACTGAGTGCTAACGCCGACGTAGATTCCTCACCAGGCGCGGGGGCGTGCTCCGGCACGCTTCTGCGACCCGCACTCCGACGCGACCGGCCGACCCCCGCGACGGCGGTCCGGTCGTGTTGACGAGGGCGACCCGCCTGTCATCTACACACGCTATGAAGCGAGAAGGGGAGGTCCGCAATGTCGATCTCCATCAAGCCGCTCGAGGACCGGATTGTCGTCCAGACGGTCGAGGCCGAGCAGACCACCGCCTCCGGCCTGGTCATCCCTGACACCGCCAAGGAGAAGCCCCAGGAGGGCAAGGTCGTGGCCGTGGGCCCCGGCCGCGTCGACGACAATGGCAACCGCATTCCGGTGGATGTCGCCGAGGGCGACATTGTCATTTACTCCAAGTACGGCGGCACCGAGGTCAAGTACCTGGGTGAGGAGTACCTCATCCTCTCGGCCCGTGACGTTCTCGCCGTCGTCACCCGCTGAGTCTTAGGCGGCGCCGGTTTCCGGCCCGCCTGCTGCCCAGCCGCAGCGCACGCCTGTGGGGCGGGAAGCGTACGCTTCCCGCCCCACAGGCGTGCGTGTCCCATCACTCTCGAGCGGGGCGGGGTCCTCGGCGAGTCCATGACCGATAAAACAGTTCAGCGCACTGCCGGTAGCATTTATGATCTTGCCGTGCCTGCCTCCCTTGATGATGAAGCGCGTCTGGCCGCAGACCCCACGACCGACCCGACCATGCTCCACCAGCTCGCCCAGCGATCGGCCGAGCTCTGGCCGCTAATCGTCGCCAATCCGGCGGCCAGCCCCGAGCTGCGCGACTGGATCCACGCTCAAGCCATCTCAGCAGCAACCGCTGCGGCCGCCGACGCCGACCCTGTCGCCGACCCTGCCGACGCCGACGTCGTCAGCCCCGTCGACATTGACCTGTCCTGGGCGCCCACGGCCGAGGCCGCGGGCTCGCCCTATATGGTCATGCCCGCCCCGCAGCCCCATGAGGCGGGCCCCGTCCCGCCGCCCGCCCCCATCCCGGTCAGATCCAGCTACCCGGCCATTGAGCCTCAACCCGCCGGCGGGCGCGGCCAAGGGTCCGCCTGGTCCGGTATGCGCATAGCGCTGGTCGCCGTCCTGGCCGTGGTGGTCGCTGTCGGCGGGGGATTCGCCGGCGCCCTGCTTCGCGGCGGGGACGACACCCGCGCCTCCAGCCCCTCCGGGCAGCCCTCCGCGTCGGCCACGACGGTACCCAGTGTCATGGGTACCGAGGCCTCACCCGGGGCGGCCGCTGGTGACAACGCGGCCCTGCCCACTGCGACCGCAACTACCGCCACAGGCCTGACGGCCCTGAGCAACTCAAGCTGTGCCACAGCCTCCACGGACGCCAGTGTGCTCGTGTCTTACGGGGCCTCGAACTCCCGTGGGGCCACCTGGACGACCGCGGACGGTGAGAATTCCGTCATCCTGGCCATGGCGGACCTGCAGTCCTCCTGCGGGCACGACTATGCGCGCCAGGTGGCGCAAACAGCCACCGCCTCAGGGGCGACCCCGGCCCTGACCACGACGCTCAGCAGCTACACGCGGACCGAGGCCAGTCCCGCACCGGCCGGCTCCTTCACCTACCAGTACATAGACACGCCTTCGAAGAACATCTCCTGTGAGCTCCATGAGGACTACGTGGCTTGCTCGATTCTGCTGCGCGATTACAGCGCCGCCGGCCAGAGCGACTGCTCCTCCTCGCACTTCTCCATCTCGGTGGGGCAGGGCAGCTCGCAACTGCGCTGCGGAGAGCAGTTCCTGGGCGTGCCGGGGATGACTTTCCACGAACTCCAGTACGAACAGTCCACAACCTTCTCGAACTTCGCCTGCACCGCCCGCCTCACCGGTATGACCTGCTGGAATACGGTCACTGGTCGAGGTTTCACCATCTCATCGGAGTCTTACACCCAGTTCTGAGTGGTTCTGAGTGCGGCGGGATGCGGCGAGCCCGCTTCAGGCGGGCGGCCCAGCGGCGCCGGTCAGCCTGTGGCGGCGCTGCGGGCATAGCGCTCCTTCTGCTTAATCCAGGTGCGGCGCTCATCCTCCGTCATCCCGCCCCAGACCCCGTACGGCTCATGGGTGGCTAGGGCGTGGGCGCGACAGGAGTCAATCACCGGGCAGGTGCGACAGACGTTTTTGGCGTCCTCGTCCCGACGTCGCCGGGAGTTCCCACGTTCGCCCTCAGGATGGAAGAAGAGCGCAGAGTCCATTCCCATGCAGGCTCCGCTGTGCTGCCACTCCCACAGGGCCAGTACAGGCCCTGGAAGGCGTGAGTTGTCGAGCATCGATGTGTCCCTCCGTTGGGTTCGACCATCAGCGGGGTGTGCCAAACACACCGGATAGATGTGTTGACCTTGTAGAAAACCTTAGCCAATGCTGGTGTCGGAGGCAAGATTCGACGCCCACTTTTCCTAGGAAACTAGTGTGTTTTCGCGGCTCGCGCGAGGTCGCCTTATGTGTTTCATATGAGAAACGAAAGAAGGGCGTCGGTGCGCTCCGTGCCGGGCGGGGGAGCGGGGCGGGCGCGGCGCCGGCTATCCGGTTATGAGGTGCAGCGTCCGGGGCCTCGACCCTACGATGATGCCGTGAGCGATTCGATCACCAACCCCGACCTCTTCGCCCCCACCGCATTGACCTATGACGACGTGCTCCTGCTTCCCGGACTCACAAACGTGATCCCTTCCGAGGTTGATACAACCTCGTACCTAACCCGGCGAATCACCCTGGCCACCCCCATGCTTTCCGCTGCCATGGACACGGTCACAGAGTCGGATATGGCTATCGCCATGGCGCGTCAAGGCGGTATTGGCATTCTCCACCGCAACCTGCCCATTGAGAGCCAGGCGCAGCAGGTGCGGCGGGTCAAGCGCTCGGAGTCCGGCATGGTTTCGGATCCGGTGACAGTCGGCCCCAACGCCACCATTGCCGAGCTCGACAGCCTCTGCGGCCACTACAAGGTCTCCGGCCTGCCCGTGGTTGAGGAGGATGGGAGCCTGCTGGGCATTATCACCAACCGCGACCTGCGTTTCGTGCCGCCTGCGCGGTGGTCCTCCCTGACCGTGCGTCAGTGCATGACCCCTCGTGAGCGCCTGATCACCGGGGCCACCGGCATCTCCCGGGAGGACGCCAAGGCCCTTCTGGCCGAGCACCGCATTGAGAAGCTTCCCCTCATTGACGACCAAGGGCGCTTGACCGGCCTGATTACCGTCAAGGACTTCGTCAAGACCGAGCAGTACCCCAATGCCACCAAGGACGAAGAGGGCCGCCTGGTCGTGGGCGCCGCCGTCGGATACTGGGGGGACACGTGGGAACGGGCTGGCGCCTTAGCCGAGGCCGGTGTGGACGTGATCGTCGTCGATACCGCCAACGGCGGGGCGGCGCTGGCCCTGGAGATGATCTCCCGCATTAAGTCCGATTCGGCCTTCGCCGGCGTGGACATTATTGGCGGCAATGTCGCCACCCGCGAAGGGGCCCAGGCGCTGATCGACGCCGGCGTGGACGCCGTCAAGGTGGGGGTGGGGCCGGGCTCGATTTGCACCACCCGCGTGGTTGCCGGCGTCGGCGTGCCCCAGATCACCGCCATCTACGAATCCGCCCGCGCCTGCGCCCCCGCCGGAGTTCCCCTCATTGCTGACGGCGGCCTGCAGTACTCCGGCGATATTGCCAAGGCCCTGGTGGCCGGTGCGGACACTGTCATGCTCGGCTCGCTCTTGGCCGGATGCGTCGAATCCCCCGGTGACTTGGTTTTCGTCAACGGCAAGCAGTGGAAGCGTTACCGGGGCATGGGGTCGCTGGGCGCCATGAGTTCGCGCGGGCGCAAGTCCTATTCCAAAGACCGTTACTTCCAGGCCGACGTCTCCGGGGACGATAAGATTGTGCCCGAGGGCATTGAGGGGCAGGTGCCCTTCTCCGGTTCCCTAGCGGACGTGGTCTACCAGCTGGTCGGCGGCCTGCACCAGTCAATGTTCTATGTGGGCGCCCGTACCGTCCCCGAGCTCAAGGCCAATGGCAAGTTCGTGCGCATTACTAGTGCCGGGCTCAAGGAGTCCCACCCGCATGACGTCAAGATGACGGTGGAGGCCCCCAACTACACCGGACGGGAGTAGGCGAAGCAGTTCAGGATGACCCCGTATCGGGCGGCCCGGAGGATTGCAGTGGCGCTGCGCCGTCGCCGCGGCGCCACGGTGGTGGCGTCTCGGAGATGAAGCGGCGTCCGCGCTTATCGAGGAGCAGCAGGCTTCGTCCCAGGATGCCGAAACCCTCCCGCCTCAGTTCCCGGCGGTATGAACTGATTTCGCTCGCGTCGATGCTCTCGGAGAGCAGGGCTTGATCATTGCGGAAGTACGCGTACAGCCTGAAAGCGTCAATCTGGGCGATGGTCGTCAGAATTGCGGCAGTGACAAGATAGAGGATCACGCCCGTGCACACGCCGATCACGGATAGGAAAGGCAGATCCCAGCACTGGCCGAGGAAATCAGGGAGCCACTGCGGCATGTGCACGCGGAGGGCGGGATGCGAGCCGTTGAAGGTCTCGACCGCGGCGTAGCTGAAGGCCGCGCACGAGGCAATGATCACGCCGAGTCGTCCGCTTGCCTGTGATTCAGCCATGATGGCGTGCTCGTGCGGGGTGGCGATATACATCGTCACCAAAGGTGGGAGCAGTGACAGGAGTGTTGTCGGTCCCGCCTCTGCTGCATTGCTGTCCCAAAGGTACCGGTAGGAGAGGCTGAGAAGGAGGAGTGTGAGCAGGAGGTTCAAGACTGCTGAGATGGCGAAATGACTGCGGTCGGGGATGAAGGTGACGGTTGCTTTGCAGATCGGTTGATCGGCGCCGGGCCCGGGAATGTCTGTTAGGAGCGAAGCAATGTCATCGCTGCGCTCATGAAGGGCGTCGGGGTGGGTGAGAATCTCGATCTGGCGCCGATTGCGATTCAGCTCGATGAACGGGTGAACCGGGTCGTCAGCGATAATGCGCATCCCCGGTTCTACCGGTTCTGGCGTGGAACCTGATGTATTCCGGTGGGGCTGCGACGGCAGAAGGGGCAACTCATGCTCGCCGAATGAGATGGCGATTCCCCCGATCTGCATTTCCTCCGGTGCGAGAATTCTAATATGGGTTCCGGCCCGTTTGGAGCTATTGAGTAATGGTAGCGCGATTTCATAGGGAGCTGGTCGTGGGAGCATCCGTGTGGCAAGGCTCTCGAGCCACCACGAAGACGCCGGGATGCTGCGCTCGAGCCACGAGACTTTCAGGACGTCGTCGCGCACAAAGCGATCGCCGTTTCGATGCGGCGTGTAGATGACGTGCAGGGTATAGTGCTCTCGGAGTCTGTTCAGCTCATCAGTGAATCCCGGTGACTTCGCAATGCCCTTCACGGATTCAGGTAGCTGCTCTATTCCTCCGATATGATCGTGGAAAACATCTGTGGTCGGGATCTGGTGTTTGAGGAACCGATAGATCGTTTGGGCGGCCTCTGGAATCCAATGCCATTCTCTTATGGAGTCGGCGTCCAAGAGAGCGCTCATTAACTGGAAGGTGATCGCTTCATTATTCTCGTGTCGCCGGGCGATGCTGAGGACTCTATTTTGTCCGTCTTTGGCGTCGATGTCGAGAATCGGGCCCGGAATCATTCCTGCTAGCGCGGGCAGACAGATAGCCGAGTGCTCATGATCCCAGGCGTTGAGGATGGCGGCCAGGTGAATTCCGTTGATATCAATGCTCATGGAGCGCCGATGGGTTTCCTCGTCGGCGAAGGTGATTGTCTGAACGATGCGCCGCTGCCAGTGGATGCGCTCCTTCCAGAGATACCCCTGGAAGCCGATGCGATCAATGAGTTCGGCGATGTCGCCGGTGAACGCACCAGTCTCCCGGTCGAACAGCGACTCTGCCCGACCGGGCTCGGAGTATGGGGTGCGCTCCGGCTGGCGTGGCGTCACTCGGCGAGGCGGTCTCGCCGAGTTGAGACTGCGTTGACGGACCGGCCTCCGGCAAGGGAATCGCATGGCTCATAAACGATCGATGACGAGTGACCGCCGTGGGCGGGACTCCCGGTGCGAGGCGGCTACGCCATCTTCCGGCGCAGCGACCGCCGCGGCCGCCCGCGTTTGAGCTGCGCCCGAGTCGGAATGTTCGCGTACAACTCGTCAGATGCGGGACTCGGGGCCACTTGCTGAGATAGGACGATAATGCGCGGAGTGCCGACAGAAGTCTTCGTGGCGGCGACAGACGGCCGCTTGGCGATGCGCTTCGAAGGCGGTTGCTGCAGTAACGGCTGGGCCATGCCCGATCCTCCTGACTGTCAATACCGAAGATACATTAGTTTACCAGGGCTACGTGGATCATCGGCCGCACGGCTCAAAGGCCCTCGGCGAGCGGCCAGGACGTGGAGACATCGGGTGTGCGGCCGCGGCGGCGCAGGAAGTCATTGAAGGACTCCGCCCAGGCGCGGTGCGCGCCGGCCTGGAAGGGGACGAGCTCGTCGGTGCTCCTGCGGGACAGTGCGGGGTAGGCGACGGTGATCGCCGCCAAGACATCGAGAGTGGCGGTGACGTCAACTTCCGCTGTGTGCAGCGAATCCTCGACGCTCACGCCGTAGACCGTGCACAGGTCCTCCAGGCGGCGCTTGCCCGGGCGGTAACGATCCACCGCCCGATCAAGGACGAGGGGGTCAAGCACGGGGCCAAGCTCCCGCCCCAGGCGCTGACGCAGAGTCGGCAGGCCGTGGCGGGCGAGTTCGGCTTCCATGAGGGTGAGATCGAAGCTGGCGTTGAACACGACGACGGGGATGTTCGCCGCCATGGCCTCAGTGAGGACCGAGGCGATCTCCTCAAGCACCTCGACCGCCGGCCTGCCCTCGGCGCGCGCCCGCTCAGTGGTCACGCCGTGAACCGCTGCCGCGGCGGCGGGGATCTCGACCCCCGGATCCGCCAGCCACATGCGCACGGATTGGGCGCGAACCCCACCGGCATCCATTGACTCGCGGGACACGACCGCGGCCGTGACGAGCCGGTCATGCCGCGGGTCCACGCCCGTGGTCTCGGTGTCAAAGCCGACCAGGGGTCCATAAACCCATGGGCGGCGGGAGACGGTGCGGTCCGGTGCGGCGCTCATGGATCGAGTGTGCCACCGGCCTGCGACACTCATGGCGCCCCGGCCTGTGCCGGCCGCCAGAGCCGGCCGGTCGCCTACGATCGGGCCATGACCTCAGAGATCGAGATTGGGCGCTCCAAGCGGGCGCGCCAGGCCTACTCTTTCGACGACATCGCCCTGGTGCCCGCCCGGCGCACCCGGGACGTGCATGACGTGCGCGTGGGCTGGCAGATCGACGCCTACCACGTGGAGCTGCCGGTCATCGCCTCACCCATGGACTCTGTCATGAGCCCCGGCACCGCGATCCTCGTGGGGCAGCTTGGGGGCATTGGCGTGCTGGATCTCGAAGGCCTGTGGACCCGCTACGAGGACCCCACCGAGGCCTTCGCCCGCATTCGCGAAGCCGACCCTCAAGACGCCACCCGGGTCCTCCAAGAGGTCTACCGGCCCCCGGTCCTCCCCGAGCTCATTACCGCCCGCCTGGCCCAGATCCGCGCCGCCGGCGTCGTGGTCGCCGGGCGCCTCAGCCCCGGGCAAACCCAGCGGCACTGGCGCACAGTCGTCGAGGCCGGCGTTGACCTCTTCGTCATCCGCGGGGCCGCGGTCTCCGCCGAGCACGTCTCGGGCTCGACCGAACCCCTCAACCTCAAGCGCTTCATCTACGAGCTCGACGTGCCCGTCGTCGTCGGCGGCGTGAGTACCTACACCGCCGCCCTCCACCTCATGCGCACCGGTGCCGCCGCCCTCCTGGTGGGGCAGGGGGGCGGCGCCTCCTCCTCGGTGCGCCAAGTCCTGGGGCTCCACATGCCCATGGCCACCGCCGTGGCCGACGTGGCCGGGGCGCGACGCGACTACCTTGATGAATCCGGGGGCCGCTACGTCCACGTTATCGCCGACGGCTCGGTGGGCAACTCCGGGGACGTCGTCAAGGCCATTGCCTGCGGGGCCGACGCCGTCATGCTCGGTGCCGCCCTGGCCCGTGCCCGGGAAGCTCCCGGAGGCGGTTACCACTGGGGCGATGAGGCCCGCCACGAGAGACTTCCACGCGGCTACCGCAGTCGCGTGGGGACGGTGGGCACCATGGCCGAGATCCTCAATGGGCCTTCGGACCGCGCCGACGGGACCCTCAACCTCATGGGTGCCCTGCGGCGGACCCTGGCCACGACCGGCTACTCCGACGTCAAGGAGCTGCAGCGCGTCGAGATCGTCCTGGCCCCCTACGATCCCTCCTGAACCGCAGCGAGACAGGGCGTTCAGTGCGCTCAGGACGTTCAGGCGCCGTGAGGCCCGGCGGGCGGGCGCCGGCTCGTGGTGGCGCGGGCCTTGGGCCCCGGCAGGGGGGTGAGGGCGGGCGGCGGTGAACGATTTCTTGAATCAATCCTCCACTCCGCCTTGCGCGCTCATAATCTCCGGTACTGTGTGGGCACAAGCCTAAGCGCTGTCATTGCCGACGAGCGGGCGCACATGCCCCGGGAGTCGGCACCAGATCCCTCACTAGGAGCTATTCATGGCCCAGGTCACCGCCACCGTCGCTTCCAAGGTCGGCCTTCACGCCCGTCCCGCTGCCACCTTCGTCAAGGCCGTCGCCGAGAAGGGTGTCCCTGTCACCATCGCCAAGGAGGGCGGTGCCCCCGTTGACGCCTCCTCCATCCTCGGCGTCATGACCCTGGGCGCCGGCTTCGGCGACGTCGTGACCCTCACTTCCGAGGCCGCTGGTGCCGAGGGTGCCCTCGAGGAGCTCAAGGCTCTGCTTGAGACCGACCTCGACGCCTGACGCTTGTCAGATCCTGTCCGAGGGGGCGCGCCTGATCAGGCGCGCCCCCTCGGCGCGTTCGGCACCGGTGACGTCCTGCATGCTCTGAGCATTGACGTATTGGCGGCGTACCGGCGGCCTGCGGGATCGACCGGCGCCCGACGAGCCCAGTGACGGGAGCACGAGGAGGGCCCGTTTGACGCCCACATAGTGAGGTGCACCACTACTATCGGTGGGTGGACCTCGCGATCGCCTTGCTGCCCTCCCTCCTGTTCGGAATCATGAGCCTCCTGCTTGGAGGCTTCGCCACGGATCAGAGACGGCAGAACGTCGCCGTCCTCATTGGCGCCGGCCTGGTGAGCCTGGCCTGCTCGCTCATGATGGGCGGCGCCTGGAGCCCGCGCGCCACCATTTGGGGCGCCCTGGCGGGGCTTATGTGGGCCGGTGGGCAGGTACTCATGCTGCGCGCCTACAACTACTGGGGCGTGGGACTGACCATGCCAGTAACCACCGCCCTCCAGCTGGTCCTCAACGCCGTGCTGGGAATCATCCTCTTCAGTGAGTGGCGCGCCCCAGGGGCCATGCCCCTGGGCGTGACGTCCCTGATCTTCATTATGGTCGGCGCCGCCGCCTGCTCCTGGCAGGAGCGCAGTGGGCCGGGGCCCGACGCCGCCTCCCGCCGGCTCGGTTTCCTGGCCACCGCGGCCTCGTCTGCTCTCTACGGCTCGTACGCCTCCATGCTGCGCCTGGTCCGCGTCAGCCCCGGCGAGGCCCTGGGCCCCATGGGTCTGGGCCTGCTGGTGGGGTCCGTACTCGTCGCCTTCATCTTGCCGCGACCGGTTCCCCTGCGCGGGCCCAGAATCCTCCCCGGGATCATTGCCGGGGGAGTGTGGGCGGTGGGCAATGCGGCCCTGCTGCGCTCCACCAGGGCCGTCGGCGTGGCCAGCGGTTTTACCCTCTCCCAGCTCGGCTTCGTTATCGCCACTATTGGCGCCATGACCATCCTGGGGGAGCGCAAGACCCCTGCGGAGACGCGCACCACCCTGATTGGCATTGTCGTCGCCGTAGCCGGCCTCATCCTCATGGGGGCGGCCGCCGCGCGGGAGTGAGGCCCGGCCGGTCCCGCCGCGCGGTCGGGGCGGCCCGTGCCGCTGGGGCGCTCGCTCCGGGGCTCTGCGGGCAGCCCGGACAGGGCGGTCGGGGGCAGTGCGCCGCGGGCACCGAACCCCGCTTGGTCCTCGCCACATGCCGCAGAGTCCCGATACCCGCCCCAATGACCTCCAGCCGGTTGACAATGGGGGCGTGAATACGGCACTCCTGGTCAAGGCTCTCGGGGCTTTCTTCGCAATCATGAACCCCTTCGTCAACCTCCCCATCTTCCTGAGCCTGACCGCCGGGCAGGACCCGGGTCGCCAGCGCCGCACCGCCCTGCGCACCATCCTGTTCTCCACCATGATGTGCGCCGTCGTTGTGCTGACCGGCTCCCGGCTGCTCGGGTTCTTCGGGGTGAGTGTGGACGCCTTCAGGGTCGCCGGGGGCCTGGTGCTCTTGACTATTGCCCTGGGCATGCTCTCCGGCCGCGGGTCCAGCGCCCACGAGGGCAGCCAGGAGGAGAAAAGCCACCACGCGACCGTCAACGACATCGCCTTCTACCCCATGACCTTTCCCATGATTGTGGGGCCGGGCACCATCACCACCATTGTCGTTATTGACGCCCAGGCCCATGGCCTGCCCGAGCGCTTGACCGTGGCCCTGGCACTGATCGGGGTCCTGGTGATGCTCGGCGTCGTGCTCTTCTTCTCCGCCCAGATCGGCGCCCACCTGTCCATGACGCTGCGCACCGTTATGACGCGGCTCATGGGCATGATGCTGGCCTCAATCGCTGTCGAAATGCTCACCGTCGGCCTGGCCGCAGTGCTGCCCGGACTGGCGCACTAGGACCCCCGGTAGGGTGCGCGCATGACGATTATTGCGGCGGCGGACGGCTCCGCCCTGGGCAACCCCGGCCCGGCGGGCTGGGCCTGGTACGTGAATGACGCCTGCTGGGCGGCTGGGGGCTGGGAGAACTCAACGAACAATCGCGGCGAGCTCACCGCCGTCCTGGAGCTCCTGCGTGCGACGCGGGCCGCGGGCTTGGCGGGGGAGGACCTGGTCATCCAGTGCGACTCCCAGTACGTCATCAACTCCCTGACGAAGTGGATGGCCGGCTGGAAGAAGCGCGGCTGGCGCAAGGCCGACGGCAAGCCGGTTCTCAACGCCGACCTCATCAAGGCTCTCGACGCCGCACTCGCGGGCCGGTCGGTGAAGTTCGAATGGGTGCGCGGGCATGTGGGCCACCCCCTCAATGAGGCCGCGGACTCCCGTGCCCGGGCCGCCGCCACCGCCTACCAACGGGGCGCCCACGTGCCCGGCGGGCCGGGATGGCCGGGGGCGAGTGACGGGGGCGATACGGCAGCGGGGAGCCCTGGTGCCGTATCGCCCGCCCCCGGCCCCACGGAGGCGGAGGGGACCACGGTGGTTCCCGGGGCCACAGCGGCTCGCCGCGCCCGCCTGCGCCGGGAGGAAGGCACATTGTTCTAAGGCCAGGGGCTCTAAAGCCCGGGCGCCCGCCCGGCGGGCGATCGCGTCCGTGGCGATGGCCCTACAGCAGCGTCATGGCCTGGCGAGCAATGGCCAACTCCTCATTGGTGGGAACCACCAAGACGGTCACCGCCGAGTCGGGGGTGGAGATGACCCGCGGTTCGCTTGAGCGCACCGCGTTCTCCCCCTCATTGATCTGCACGCCCATAAAGGCCAGGCGCTGGCACAGCTCGGCGCGCAGAAGGTCGTCATTCTCCCCAATGCCGGCGGTGAAGGTCAGCGCGTCCAGGCCGCCCATGACGGCGGTGTAGGCACCCACGTACTTGGTCAGGCGGTGCAGGTAGATGTCCATGGCGTCGCGCGCCTGGGCATCCCCGGCCTCAATGCGCTTCCACACTTCACGCATGTCATTGTCGCCGGCCAGGCCCTTCATGCCCGAGCCGCGGTTGAACAGGTGGTCGATCTGGTCAATGCTCATGCCCGCCACCCGCGCCAGATGGAAAACAGCCGCCGGGTCAATGTCGCCGGTGCGCCCGCCCATGACGAGGCCCTCCAAGGGGGTCAGGCCCATGGAGGTGTCCACGGCGCGCCCGGCCACGACGGCGGAGGCCGAGGCCCCATTGCCCAGGTGAAGAACCACCTGCTTGAGGTCGTCGCGGCCCAGGAGCGTTGAGACCGCGCCGGAGACGAACTGGTGGCTGGTGCCGTGCGCCCCATAGCGGCGGATGGAGTACGTGTCGGCGATCTCGCGATCCAGGGCGTAGCGGGCCGCCTCCTCGGGCAGGTCCTGGAAGAAAGCGGTGTCGAAGACGACGACGTGGGGAACCTCGGCCAGCAGGCGGCGGCCGACCTCAATGCCCTTGAGGTGGGCGGGGTTGTGCAGCGGCCCCAGTGGTACCAGCTGCTCAATACGGGCCACGACCTCGTCGTCGACCAGGGCCGGGCCCGAGAAGTAGCGCCCACCTTGGACCACGCGGTGCCCGACGGCGACAATATTGGCCTGGGCCAGGCTAGGGCCCTGTTCTTCGAAGAGGCGCAGCACCTCGGACAGGCCGAAGCCGTGGTCGGCCACGGGCTCGGTCAGCTCGGTCTTCTCCTGCCCGCGCTTGTGGGTGATGGCACCCATCTCCTCGCCAATGCGCTCCACCAGGCCTGAAGCCAGAGAGGCCCCGGAGTCGGGGTCTACCAGGGCGTACTTAATGGAGGAGGAGCCGGAGTTAATGACGAGGACGGTGCGGGTGGTCATGGCGGCAAGGGCCTTTCAGTTCGGTGCGGGCGCGGTGGGACGGGATGGGCGGTGCCGTCTGTCGGGGAGTGACGGCACCGCCCAAGGATTCAGGCCTGGGCCTGAATGGCAGTAATCGCGACGGTGTTAATAATGTCCTCCACGAGGGCGCCGCGGGATAGGTCGTTGACCGGCTTGTTCAGGCCCTGGAGCACGGGGCCAATGGCGATGGCACCGCTGGAGCGCTGCACCGCCTTGTAGCCAATGTTGCCGGACTGCAGGTCGGGGAAGATGAAGACGGTGGCCCGTCCGGCTACCGCCGAGTCCGGCGCCTTCTTGGCGGCCACGGTCGGGTCAATGGCGGCGTCGTACTGGATGGGGCCCTCCACCGCCAGCTCGGGGGCCTTGGCGCGCACCAGTTCAGTGGCCTCCCGGACCTTGTCCACGTCCGCGCCCTTGCCGGAGGTGCCGGTGGAGAAGGACAGCATGGCCACGCGCGGCTCCACCCCGAACTGGCGGGCCGTGGCCGCCGAGGAGATGGCGATGTCCGCTAGCTGCTCCGCCGTGGGCTCGGGGTTGACGGCGCAGTCGCCGTAGGCCAGGACCCGGTCCTCCAGGAGCATGAGGAACACCGAGGAGACGATCGAGGTGCCCGGGCGCGTCTTAATGATCTGGAACGAGGGGACAATGGTGTGAGCGGTGGTGTGCGCAGCACCGGAGACCATCCCGTCGGCATCACCCATGTGGACCATCATGGTGCCGAAGTAGGACACGTCTTGGACCTTCTCACGGGCCTGCTCCAGGGTGACGCCCTTCTTGGCGCGGATGCGGGCGAACTCCGTGGCGTACTTCTCCAGCAGTTCGGCGTCGTTGGTGGACACCACCCGGGCGGCGGCAATGTCCAGGCCCAGCTCGGCGGCGCGGGCGCGCACGGTCGTCTCTTCTCCCAGCAGGACGATCTCGGCGATGCCGCGACGCAAAATGGCGTCGGCGGCGCGCAGGACGCGGTCGTCGTCGGGCTCGGGCAGGACAATGGTCTTGCGGTGGGAGCGGGAGCGCTCCACCAGCTCGGCCTGGAACATAATGGGGGTGACCACCCCGGAGGGCTCGACCTCCAAGGCGGCCATGAGCGCGTCGACGTCGGCCTCCTTCTCGAAAGTAGTCACGGCCACGTCCAATTTGCGCTCGGAGCCGTGGGCCAGGGCCCCGGTCAAGGAACCGGCCGCCGAGGCGGCGTCGAAGGTGTCCAGGGCGGAGGTCATGACCGGCAGGGGCTGGTTGAGGCCCTGCAGCAGGCGCATGGCGTAGGGGGCGACCGCGAAACCCCCATTGAGCACCAGGCCGGCCATAGAGGGGAAGGAGGAGGAGGCCTGGGCGGCGGCCAAGGAGATGAGGACCGCGGAGCGGTCGGCCGGGACAATGACGACCTGCCCCTCGCGCAGACGCTCCAGAAGGTGGGAGACATCCATGGCGGCCACGAGCACCGACTCGGCCTCGCGGTCCAGTAGGGCCTCGTCCCCGGAGATGAGCGTGCCGTCAATGCGCTTCATGACCTCGCGCACCGAGGGGGCCGCCAGGAGGGGGACCTCGGGCAGGGTCGTGGTGGCGATGCCCTTAATGCCCCGCAGGGCCTGGGCCACGGCGGAGCGCGAGTCGGCTGGGCACTTGTTGGCGACAACGGCGACCGTGCGAGCCAGGTTGTCCGAGATCTCGGCCATGGAGACCTCGACGGAACTACGCACGTCCTCCGGCGCCCCCTGACCGGAGACCACCAGGAGCACCGGGACGCCCATATTGGCGGCGACGCGGGCGTTGAGGGCCAACTCGGGGTTTCCGACGACATCGGAGAAGTCCGAGCCGTCAATGATGACAACATCGTGGTTGCGGGCCACAGCGCGGTAGGCGGTGACAATCCGGGCCAGGGAGCCCTCGGGGTCGGCATGGTACTCGTCCCAGGTCACGCCCACGCACTGGTCGGCGGGGGTGGTCGAGCCGGAGCGTGAGAGCAGAAGGTTGAGGAAGGGGTCCAGGTTGCGCGATCCGGTGAAAGGACGGAACACGCCCACCTTCGCGACGACCTTGGTCAGAGAGGCGACCAGGCCCAGTGCCACGGTCGACTTACCGGTTCCGGCGTTGGGTGAAGCGATATAGATGCTGCGCGCCACGATGGATCCTTCTCGTGTCTCGACGTTGAGTTGGGTGGGTCGGGATCGTCCGGTGCCCCTCACTGCCCGATTCTGCCCTTTGAGGGCGCAAAGATGCGACCAAGGGCCCGGGTCGGCGGTCGGCGATGATGTGGAAAGGGGCACATGCGGACCGATTGCGGTCCTATTGGGATCCGCGGGCACCCGGTGAATACGACGGGAGCGCCTCGCGGCCCGGGGCCGGTGCCCCGCCCCTTAGGGTCGGGGCGCCGGGGTCTCACGCGAGCAGTGGTAGCGCCGAGACGACGGTCAGGACGACGACTATGGGTTCGAAGACCTTCTGGTCCATGTGCTCGGCGAGCCTGCGGCCAATGAGGGCCGCGGCCACGACCACCGGGGCGCTGACGGCGGCCAGGGCAATGGTGGTGGGGTTGACCAGGCCGATGGCAATGGAGAAGGGCAGTTTGATCAGGTTGACGGCGAAGAAGAACCAGGCGGTGGTGCCCAGGAAGGCCTTGACCGGGTAGCGGCAGGCCAAGAAGTACATGGAGGTGACCGGGCCCCCCGCATTGGCCACCATGGTGGTGAAGCCGGCGAGGCCGCCGTAGAGAAGACGGGCGGAGCGTGAACTCGCCACCGAGGTGTGGGAGCCGGCTGGTGGGGCGTCGGCGAGGGCCGGTGGTCTTGGCGGCGATTCCGCACCCCGTGGGGCGTTGGCCGCCAGTGCCCCGCTGCTGGCTTCGCCCGTTGAGTCTCTTGCGGCCGGGCCCGGTGCCCCGTCCGCCCCGTCCGCCCCAGGGCCGCTGCCGCGGCCATGGCGCCGGGGCCGTGGGCGCCGCTGCACGAGGGTGACGGCGATGAGGAGCAGCAGGATAAGGCCGATAATGCGGCGGGTGGAGTCATTGGAGGCCAGGCGCAGGAAGAGGGCGCCGGCGGCCACGCCCGCACCGACGGCGGGCACCAGCCGTCGCAGCATATTGAAGTCCGCGTCCCTGCGGTAGCTCCACACCGCCAGAAGGTCGCCGGTCATGAGCATGAGCAGCATTGCCCCAGTGGACTCCTTGGCGGGCAGGATTGCGGCGCACAGCGCTACGGCAATGGTGGCAGCGCCCGGCAGCGCGGTCTTGGCAATGCCGGCCAATGCCGCCGCCAAGACCAGCATGGCCCAGGCGGTGGTGCTCATATGGGGCAGCCCGAGGAGTGCTGGGAGCACGACCTGACCTTTCGTCGTGTGCGATGGGGTTGCGATGGGGTGTGGGAGGCTGCTCAGGGCGGGGGTTGCGCTACGGGGCGGGACCACTCCCGCTCGCGCGGGTCGATGCCGAGCTCGACGAGACCACTCCTTTGGACTACGTGGACCACTCCCGCTCGCGCGGGTCGACGAACTCCTGATCTCCGCTCGGCCGGGGGCGGGGCGCCCAGGGCCCCCGCCCCCAGTGCGGCCCTCACAGTCTGGCGGCGGCCTCCAGGAGGTTCTTAGCGGAGATCTTCAGGCCCTCGACATTGCCGTACTCGGCGTCCTCATGCTCGATATTGACGTTCATGTCCGGGTTGACCTCCTCAATGGCCTTGAGGAATTCAGTCCAGTAATCGGTGTCGTGCCCCAGGCCGAAGGCTACGAAGCGCCAGGCTGGATCCTGGGGCCAGGCGTTGCACCAGTAGCCGTAGGCCACCGGGACCTTGCCCTCAGCGTCGGCCGGGACGTGGCCGAAGTCCGTGTCCAGTACGCCGCGGTAGGCCGCTCCGGGGAAGATCTTGGTGTCCTTGGCGTGGACGTGGCCGATGAGAGAGCCCAGGCGCTTCGTGGCGGCGATCGGGTCCATGTGCTGCCAGAACAGGTGAGAGGGGTCCATGTTCACCTTAATGTTGGTGGCGCCGGTCTCTTCCACCAGGCGCTCGAAGCTCGGCACGTTGAAGACCAGGTTGCGCGGATGGAGTTCCAGGCAGACCTGAACGTCATTGTCGCGGGCCAGGGCATCGATCTCCTTGAAGAAGGGCACGACGACGCTCCACTGGTAGTCCAGGATCTCCATGTCAATGCCGTTCCAGGGGTTGACCACCCAGGTGGGGTAGATGGCCGTCGGGTCGGTCCCGGGAGTTCCGGACATGGTGACGATCTCGCCCACGCCCAGCAGGCCCGCCAGCTCAATGGTCTGGCGCAGGTCGTGGGCGTGCTTAATGCCCTCGCCCGGCAGGGGGGAGACCGGGTTGCCGGAGGTGTTGAGGCCGGCCAGGCGCATGCCCTTGGACTCGAAGACTCCCAGGTAGTCCTCGCGGGCCGCCGCCGAGGCGAGCAGCGCATCCACGGGGCAGTGGGGGGAGGGGATGAAGCCGCCGGCGTTGATCTCGGCGCCGGTCAGGCCGGCCTCCTTGAGGACGTCGAGGGCTGCGGCCAGTGGGCGGTCGCCGAGGCATGCGGTGTAGGCGCCGTAGTTGAGTGGCATGATGAACTCCTTGCGTGATCGTGCGCGGTATGGCGATGGCGGTGATGTCAGTTGAGGGCGGTTAGGTCAATGGGGGCCCCACCGGCGGCGGCGGAGCGGGCGATCGCGTCGGCGATGAGCATCTCGCGGTAGCCGTCGGCGAAGGACGCGCAGGGGGGCAGGGCCCCATCGGTGACGCCGGCCACCTGCTGGAGGAAGGCGTAGGCCTGGTAGGTGAACTGCTCGATCTGGGTCAGCCCCACCCCGCCGAACGCCATTGAGGAGCCGCGGGCGAAGTAGGGGAAGTCCGGGTTGACCAGGACCCGGCGCGCGCCGCCCAGGCCGGCGGGGGAGTGGATATCGTCGATCTTGATCTCCCCGCAGCGGGACAGGTCCCAGGAGGCGCGGCCCTTGGAGCCCAGAACGTCCACCATGAGGGAGTTGGGCAGGCCCCAGGCCACGCGCGAGCAGGAGAAGGTGCCCACGGCGCCGTTGGCGAAGGTCGCGGTGAAGGTGGCGACGTCGTCGTTCTCCACGTCCTCGTAGACGGCGTTCGCGGTGTCCAGCGCGGTGCCGCGGGTGACGTGCCCGGCGGCGACGGGGCGCTGCTTGATGGAGGTCATCATGGCGGCGCCGGAGACGCTCACCAGCGGACCGCAGATGGTCTCGGCGGTGTCGATGAGGTGGGAGCCGACGTCGCCCAGGGCGCCCGAGCCCATGGGGCCCTTGTACCGCCAGGCCATGGGAGTGTTCGGGTCGGCGCCGTAGTCGCACCAGTAGCGGCCATCGAAGTGGTTGATCTCGCCCAGGTGCCCCGTCGCCACGAGTTTGGCGAGCTCGGCGACGGCGGCGTTGCGGCGGTAGGTGAAGCCGACCGCCGTGACGACGCCGGCGCTCTTCTCCGCCTCGGCCATGGCCTTGGCGCTCTCAAGCGTGTCCGCGAGCGGCTTCTCGCACAGGACGTGCTTGCCGGCCTTAATCATGGCCTCGGCGATTTCGCGGTGCAGGGCGTTGCCCACGACGATGGAGACAATGTCGATACTCGGGTCGTCGGCGATGGTGCGCCAGTCGGTGACGGCCTTCTCGTAGCCGTAGCGCTCGGCGGCGTCAACGGCGAAGGGCTCGTAGGCGTCGGCGATGGCGGCCAGGCGGACCTTGGGCAGGCCGAGTTCGAAGACGGTGCCGACCTGGCGCCAGGCGTTTGCGTGGGTGGTGCCGGCCATGCCCGCGCCGATGACTGCGACGGAGAGTGAGGCGGGTGATGTGCTCATGGGTGTGCCTTCCTATCCTCATTGACGGGTGCTATTGACGGATGCTGAGGGCGGTCTCGACAATGCTGGAACTTCCGTAGTTCACGCGCGTGAATTGGTGTGAGCAATGCTGTCATCGGCGCCGTGCGGTGTCAAGGGCGTCAGAGAAGATATGACCTTTTGTCTGGACAATGAGGGTGCAGGCGCGGTCGAGCGGAGCGGCGCGCTCCCGACGCCCCTACCGCGCCGAGGAGGCCCGAATCGCGAGGGTGGGGGCCAGAACCACGCTGCGCGCCGGCTCGTCGGCGGGCAGGGTCACCTGGGAGTCCAGTCCCGCCCGCTGGCAGATGAACTCGATGGCCCGGGCCGCCATGACGGGCTCGGGCTGGTTGATGCTCGTCAGCGAGAACTCCTCGCGCTGGGCCAGGTAGGTGTTGTCGTAGGAGGCGATGAACACGGGGGAGTCCTGGCTGCGATGCACGGCGCGCAAGGCGGGCACGGCGTCGATCGCCAGGACGTCGTTGTGCATGACTAGGCCCAGCGGCTCGGGGTGCGTGCTCACCGCCGCCCGCACGGCGGGTCCGGCCTCGTCGTGGCAGCCGTAGACGACCAGAGGCAGGCCCGCCTCCTCGGCAGCGCCGGTCAGGGCGATCTCCCTCTCGTGGCGGGAGGTCTCGTCGCCGCTCCGGGGGCGCACGTACACCAATGACGACGCCCCCCGCTCGCGCAAGTGCTCCACAACGAGCCCGGCGGCCGCGCGCTCATCGATATGCACGGCGTCGATCCTGCCGCCCGGGGTCTTGCGCCCGATGACGCAGGTGGCGACCTCCTCGCCCACGGCCACCACATCCTCGCCGGTCAGCCACGGGGAAACCATCGCGATCCCCGCCACCCGCACGCCCAGGAGCGAGTCGATGGCCCGGTGCAGCGCCACCGGGTCCTCCGAGCCTACGGTGACGAACAGCGTCATCCCCCGATCCGAGGCGGCCTCATTGAGGCACCTTGCCATGCGCTCGAAGAAGGCGTTGCGCAGGTTGGGCAGCACGAGCCCGATGATCGTCGAGCTCCGCCGCGCCAACGACGACGCCGACACATTGACGCGGTACCCCAGGTCCCGGGCCACCTGCTCAATGCGCTCGCGGGTCTCGCGGGCGACCTTCGGCGATCCGGCGAGGGCCAGGGACACCAGCGAGCGGGAGACTCCCGCGGCGAGCGCGACGTCGCTCTGCGTGGCGGCGTGCGCGCTCATATGCTTCCTCACTGGCGATGGCTTGTGAGGAGCAGTCTAATCATGCGCTGCTTGAAGCGTTGAAGCCGGGGTGGTGATTCGCTCCGCGGAGCCCCCATCGGGTCGGGCGCCCTTCGGCGCCCGGCCCGATGGCGCGGGGGACTGGCCCGCGAGGCGACTCCCCGCCCTGGTCGCGCTGTTCGCAGTGGGGCGCCCATGTCACGCGTAGCGCTGCTGGAACTCCTCCTCCAGCTCCTCCAGGGAGGAGTACTTCGTCTCCGGGACGTTGCGATGCATGTAGATGACCGCGATGACGTTGATGATGGAGAAAGTCAGGTAGGTGATGACCGGCCCGAGCTTGTCCATCATGATGGGGAAGAGGAAGGTGATGATCGCGTTGACCACCCACAGGCACAGAACCGCGAAGCCCATCGCCGCCCCGCGCATGCGCGTCGGGAAGAGCTCGGACATGATGACCCAGGTGCCCGGGGCGTTGCCGCCCTGCATGAAGAGCATGTAGACGACGATGACGACCACCACGAGGTAGGGGACCATCGCGGGCATGGTGTTCAGGATGTTGCCGGCGTCGTCGAGGTGGGGGTTGATGCCGAACAGGAAGACGGCGGTCATGACCCACAGCATGACGGTCAGGCCGATGGTGCCGCCCAGGAGGACCCCGCGCCGGGAGAAGCGCAGCAGCAGCCACAGGCCGAGCGAGGAGCCGATGACGGAGGCGATGCCGGTGAGCACGGTGAGCGTGATGGCCGACTCGGTGCCGAAACCCGCGTTCTGCAGGATCTTCGGGGCGTAGTACATCATGGTGTTCACGCCCGTGGTCTGGTTGAAGACGCCCACCAGCACGCCGATGATGAGGAGTTTGCGCGTCCATCGGATCTGGAAGCAGCGTGAGAGGCTCCAGCGTTCGGCGCTGGCCTCTCGGCGGTTGATCTCGATCATCTCGTCGATCTCGGCGGCGATGTCGTCGTCGGGCCTGCGCACGCGCTTGAGCTCGGCTATGGCCTGGATGTAGCGAGCCTGGGAGGCGTGCCAGCGGGACGACTCGGGCATCATGCGCATGCCGAGCCACAGCGCGATGGCGGGGATGGAGCACACGACGAGCATGTAGCGCCAGGTGTTGCCGGTACCGCCGTCGACGGCGATGGCGTCCTGAACGCTCTTGAGGACATCCCAGCTGTAGGTCCTGCCGACCTCGACGGCCTGCTCGACGCCGTCGATCTTGATTGTGGTGCCGGGCGCCACGGAGGTGACGGTGGCCTCGGGGCCGCCGGTGATCCGCGCGATGCCGGCGTTGACGGCGAAGGCGAGGAACTGGCCGGTGACGATCATGAGCTGGTCGATGCCCACAAGGGTGCCGCGGATGGACTTCGGCGCTGTCTCGGCCAGGTAGACGGGGACGGTGGCGGAGGCGCCGCCAACGGCCAGGCCCAGGATGAAGCGGGCGGCGTACAGGACCCAGATATTGGGGGAGAAGGTGCAGCCCAGGGCGCCGAAGAGGAAGATCGCCGCGAGCATGAGAATGTTGTGGCGTCGCCCGTAGGCGTCGGAGAGGCGGCCGCCGAAGAACGCGCCGCAGGCGCAGCCGATGAGGAGGATGCCGCCGACGAGGCCCTCCTCAGTGGAGTTCAGGTGGAGTCCGTTCGCGGCCTGGGGGAGGTACATGTAGGGAAGCGCCCCGGAGATGACACCGGTGTCATAGCCGAAGAGGAGTGAGCCCAGCGTGGCGACCACGGCCACGAAGCCTACTGAGCGGCGCGCGCCGGACGGGGGTGTTTGCTTGACCAGGGAGTCGATCTCCTCCCTGGTGGGGTCCGTTGACTGTGCGGTCATGTGAGGATCCTTCTGTTCGCACCCTGTGGGTGGGCGGTGCGCGCGGAGCTACGCGCATATCAA
Organism: Actinomyces oricola; assembly: GCF_004104015.1. Classification (GTDB taxonomy): domain Bacteria; phylum Actinomycetota; class Actinomycetes; order Actinomycetales; family Actinomycetaceae; genus Actinomyces; species Actinomyces oricola. The sequence continues at coordinate 75,097 of NZ_RYFV01000002.1, forward strand.
GTTCACGCGCGTGAACAATGTCCTGTCAATAGGATGCAGAGAGGTCAGATGACTGATGTGGCCGCGTGCGGGCGCGCCGGGAAAACGACGGCTCCCCCGTCCACTGTCCGGATGGGGGAGCCGTCAGGGCCTGCGGCCGGGGCCGGCGCCCAGCGGCCGGATGGGCCGGCTGCGGCGTCGGCGGGGCGGAGCGCCTCAGGCGGTGAAGAGCGTGTCCTCCAGGTAGGCGCGCGCCTTGCGGGCGTACTCCAGGGGGTTGGCCACTGCCGGGTCCTGCTCGGCCTCGACCAGGATCCAGTCGGAGTAGCCGTGGTCCACCAGCAGCCGGTAGGGCTCGGTGAAGTCAATGCAGCCATCGCCGGGCACGGTGAACATGCCGGCCAAGAAGGAGTCCAGGAAGGAGCGGCCGGCGGCTCGGGACTCGGCCATCTTCTCGGGGCGCACGTCCTTGAAGTGGACGTGCTTGACCCGGTCGATGGTGGCTCGCAGCAAGCCCATGACGTTGCCGTCGCCGACGAAGGCGTGCCCGGTGTCGAACAGGAGTGAGACCCTGGCCGGGTCGGTCATCTCCATAAGGCGCACCGTCTCCTCCTTGGTCTGAACGACGGTGCCCAGGTGGTGGTGGTAGACGAGCTCCAGGCCGTGGGCCTGGGCGATCTGCCCCAGGCGGTTCAGGCCCGCCGCCAGCACCTCCCACTCGGCGTCGGTGAGGACCGGCTTGTTGGTGAAGATGCTGACGTCGCGGATGCCCTGGACGCTTCCGGTCTGCTCGGAGACCACCACACGGCTTGCGCCGAGGTATTCCAGGTAGGCGCACTTGTCCTCGAACTCGGGGATGACGGCCTCCACGCCGTCGCGCACAATGAAGGAGGAGAACCATTGCGCGGCGATTCGCAGTCCGTGGGCCTCGACGGCGGCCTTGACCTCCTCCTTGGGCGGGAAGAACCCGGCGCACTCAGTGCCGGCGTAGCCAACGGCGGCGAGGTCCTCGAGCATGTCCTCCAGGGTGTTCCACTCTCCGACCTCGGGGATGTCGTCATTGCGCCAGGAGATGGGGTGCATGCCCCAGGTGATGCCGTGGGGGTCTTTGATTGCGGTGGCGGGGTTGTAAACGGTGGTCATGGCGGGTGGTCCCTCTTCGTTGAGTTCTTATCGGTGGTGCTGGCCGGCGTCTCGCGGTGTTGTGCCCATCGGCGGTGGCGAGCACACCCATAGATTACATAAGTATTAATGTCAGGACAAGGTGTGAATGGGAAGATGCTGCTCCCGTGCCGTTACCATGATCCGGTTAGGCGGGCGGTCGTGCCCGTGCATTTGGAGGTTCCATGGCGCAAGGGCGGAATGGCAGGGCGACGATCGCCACGGTCGCGGCCCGTGCCGGGCGCTCCATCTCCACCGTCTCCGCCGCCCTCAACGGCAGTCCGGGTGTGGCCGCGTCGACCCGCGAGGAGATCCTGCGCGTGGCCGGAGAACTGGGATATGAGGCTGATCCGCGGGCGCGCCTCCTGCGCAGCCGTCACACCGGACTCATTGGTGCCAGCTTCGCCGTAGGGCAGGCGTTCCAGGGGCAGATCGTTGACGGGCTGTACCGCGCCTGCTCCGAGCTGGGGCACTCCCTGGTGCTGGCCGCCTCCACCCCGCACCGCGACGTGGCCCAGGGCCTGCGCGGACTGCTGTCGGAGCGCTGCGAGGGGCTTATCCTCATTGACCCCGACGTGGCGGCCCCGGTCCTGGCCGGTGCCGTCGAGCGCGCCCAGGGCGTGCTCATCTGCACCAGCACGGGGCTGGCGGATGTCGACGAGGTCCATTCTCGCGACGATGTTGGCGTCACCGCGCTGGTGGACCACCTGGTCATGACCGGGCGGCGGCGCATTGTCCACCTGGATGGGGCCGATGAGACCGCTGCGGAGTTACGGGCCCGCACCTACCTCACCGCCATGGAGAACCATGGCCTGGCCGGCCTGTCCCGGGTGGTTCCCGGCGGCGGTGACGAGGAAAGCGGAGCCCGGGCGGTGCAGGTCCTTCTGGGTGATCGGCTCCCCGAGGCGCTGTTGTGCTTCAATGACCACTGCGCCGTGGGGGCGCTCATGGAACTGCGGCGTCAGGGGGTCAGGGTGCCCCAGGACGTGGCGATCACTGGCTACGACGACATCCCGGTGACCGCGGTCTCCTCCTTCTCCTTGACCACTGTGCACCAGGACGCGGGTCTCCTGGCCGAGGTGGCGGTGCGGGCGCTGCTGGGGCGGGTGCACCCCGAGCAGGCCCAGACCATGGGGATCATGCCCCCGGGGGTGGTGAGTCGAGCCCGTCCCCAGGGTGGGAGCGCCTATTTCGTCATGCCCAGCCTCGTACTTCGCGGGACGACGGCGGTGGGGGCCTGAGCGCCCCATCCGGTCCTGCAGCGCTGCGGCCGGCGCCGGGTGTTGCGGGCGCGGTGCCGCCCCCGGGTGGAAGGGGGGGCGGTGAAGCGGTGGGCGCCGCCCCCGGGGAACGGCGCCCACCCGGACCGGGAGTGCTCAACCCAAGCGCACCGGCTTCCCACTCCTGGCCGACTGCGTGGCCGCCTCAGCCAGGCGCAGGGCCTGGATGGCGTCGTCAATGCTCGTGGGCGGTGTTGTGCCCGCCTCGACGGCCTCAATGAAGGCTGACAGCTCCAGGCGGTAGGCGTCGGCGTAGCGCTCCAGGAAGAAGTCCAGGTAGGGCTCCTGGGCGTCAGTGACCTCCGCGTTGGACAGGCGCACCGTGGTGGGGCGGATGTTCTCGGCGAAGAGCGCTCCGTCGCGGCCTGAGGCCTCTAGGCGCTGGTCGTAGCCGGAGGCGCAGTGGCGGTTGTTAATTATCGTGGCCACGGCCCCCGTGGCGGCGCGCAGGGTCACCACGGCGGCGTCGAAGTCGCCGGCCTTCTCAATGGCGGGATCCAGGTTCTGGCCCACGGCGTGGACCTCCGTGATCTCGCCCAGGAAGAAGCGGGCGGTGTCGAAGTCGTGGATGGTCATGTCGCGGAAGATGCCGCCGGAGACCGCAATGTACTCCACCGGCGGTGCTGCGGGGTCTCGGCTAATGATGGTCAGCTGCTCAAGCCGCCCGATCCTGCCGGCGGCCACGGCGGCGTGCACAGCGGCGAAAGAGGGGTCGAAGCGGCGGTTGAAGCCGAACATGACCGGGACCTTGACGGCGTCGAGTTCGGCGCGGGCCGCCTCAACGTCTTTCATGTCCAGGGCGATCGGCTTTTCGCATAGAACTGCTTTGCCCGCTGCGGCGGCGGCCAGGAGGTGGGGGATGTGCAGTGGTGTGGGGCTGCCAACGATGACGGCGTCCACCTGCGGGTCGGAGAAGACCTCCTCGGCATCCTTGCACGAGCGGGCCCCATAGAGGGTGGCCAGCTTGTCCGCGGCGTCCCCGAAAGGGTCGGCGACAAGGGTGAGCTCGGCGGCCGGGTGGCCGGCAATGGTCTTGGCGTGGACGTGGCCGATGCGGCCCGCTCCAATGACGGCGATCTTGAGCATCGTTGCTCCTGCTTTCAGTTGGGTGTGGATGTTGAGGGGCGATGGGCGGGGCCGGGCGGTCCGTGCCGGTGGAGCGGCCCTATTCAGGGCTGGGGCATGAGTACGTCGCGCACCAGGGCGTCCAGGTCGGCGTCGGCCTGGAGGAAACCGCGCAGGGTGCGCACGGTGGCGCCGAAGGTGTCGAACTCCGCGGGAGTCATGCCCTCGGGCTCATAGGCGCGCACGAATTCCGGGATGCTCAGCAGGGTCTCCATGATCTCGGGCGCCACCGGCACGTCGATGCGGGGGGTGACCTTGTATCCGGAGTCGTTAATGAGCTTCTGCCAGGCGAAGGGCGGGGAGATGACCAGGTCGCCGCCGACGAGCTCGGACCAGTGCATGACATTGCGGAAGGCCGCGGACAGGACGCGGGCGCGCAGGCCGCGGGCCTGGAACTCCTGGTAGGCGCGTTTGAGGGCCGCCACGCCGGCCCACTCCAGGTGGCCGGGGTCCAGGAAAAGGTTGGCGCGCTTGGCGACGATCTTAATCCAGTCGTCCAGGCGCCCGCCCATGAGAGTGACCACCGGGCCCATGGTGGAGGTGTCCTTGCCCGCGGCCTCGCGGCGGGCAAGGCCGCGCTCAATGGCCTCACCGGCGGTCACCGCCTGGGCGACGGAGAAGGAGACGGTGACATTAATGGAGACCCCGCGGTAGGTGGCGTCCTCAATGGCCTTAATGCCCTCGGAGGTGGCGGGGATCTTAACGATAATGTTCTTGGCCAGCCGTGAGAACTCCTCGGCCTGGTCGGCCAGGGCCTGGGCGGAGCGGGCCAGACGCGGGTCGGTTTGTACCGACAGCCGGCCGTTGCGGCCCTTGTGCTCCTCGAAGATGGGCTCCAGGAGGGCTGCGGCCTTGACGCTCAACTCGCGCACCACCTGCCAGCCGATCTCGGACTCACTGGCGTGGGGCATCTCCGTGGCGAGTTCGGCAATGCGCGGCAGCCAGACGTCCTTGCGCTGGTTAATGCAGGTGTAGGCGATGGCGGGGTTGCAGGTGGCGCCCACGCCGCCGAAGGAGATGGACTGGGCCAACTCGTCAGGGTCGGCGGAGTCGTTCCACAGGGCGGTGGGGGTGGTGCGGGCTGCGTCCAGAAGCGGCCCGGGGGTGTAGTCGATGGTCATCGGCTGCTCTCCTGATCAAGGTTCTCGCAGGCTCCGGCGGCGATGCCGGATGAGGCCATTCAAGACCAAAAGAGGGCCGCTGTCAATAGAATGTTAAGACAAATGTGGCAAGAAATCTCGTGCGCGCCTGAACGAACGAGTGCGCTCCTGTCGGGATGGGCGGTGGTCCTCGTCGTCCTCGTGGTCTTAGCGACCCTCGTCGCCCTCGTGGCCCTAGTTGGCGAAGAGTGTGGTCTCGAAGGAGTAGCGCGAGGCCCGGTAGAGGTGGTTGCCGTACTCGATGACCCGCCCGGAGCGGTCGTAGCTGGTGCGCGTTGCGGTCAACAGGGCGCCGCCGGGCTCCTCGCCCAGGGTCAAAGCCTCGGGGGCGGTGGCATTGCGGGCGCCGATCACCTGGTGCGCGGTGGTGGGGACGACTTGTTCGGCGCGCAGAAGGTCGTAGAGGCCCTCGCGCTCAAGCTGGTCGCGAGTGGGGGCGATGTCGGCGGGCATGAGGTTGGTCATGAGTGCGATCGGCTCGTCATCAGTCGAGCGCAGGCGCACCAGGCGCACTATTGGGGTCTCGGCCTGGGTTTCTAAAAGTTCGGCCTCCTCCTCGGTGGCCGGGTGCTCGTCGTAGTCCAGGACCGCGGTGGTCACCGTCAGTCCTGCGGCCACCAGGTCGGAGTGAAGGCTGGTCAGCTCCATGGGGCGGTGCACTCTTGTGGGGGCCACGAGGGTTCCTACGCCGCGCCGTCGCGTGAGCAGTCCTCTGTCCACCAGCCGCTGGAGGGCCTGGCGGGCCGTGGGTCGCGAAACCTGGAGCCGCTTGGCCATGCTCAACTCGTCCTCCAGACGGGTGCCGGCGGCGAGTGTGCCGTCCTGGATCGCGGAGGCGATGGGCTCGGAGATCTGGAAGTACAGCGGGATTGGGCTGGAACGGTCCAGCTTGACGTCGACGGTGAAGGGTGTGGTGGGCATGGTTGTGCTCGCGAGACTGGGGTTGATATTAGGGACAGGATAGCGGAGAGTCGAGCGCGCCCCCGGCATGGCAAATGTTCGGACAAATGCTTGACTGGATGAGGCGATGGGTGTCACAGTGAACCCAGACGCACCGACCGCGCCTGATCCACCACCCCACCCCGATGATGTGGAAGGGAACACGATGACCGCCTCAACCACTCCGCCGTTGGACGTCCTGACCATTGGACGCTGCGGCATTGACATCTACCCCCTCCAGATCGGCGTTGGCCTGGAGGATGTCGAGAGTTTCGGCAAGTTCCTGGGCGGAAGCCCCACGAACGTGGCCGTGGCCGCGGCCCGCTACCGCCACCGCGCCGCCGTCATCACCGGTGTCGGCGACGACCCCTTCGGGCGCTTCGTGCGCACCGAGATGCGCCAGCTGGGCGTCTACGACGACTACGTCGTCACGAAGGCCGACTACAACACGCCCGTCACCTTCTGCGAGATCTTCCCTCCCGACAACTTCCCCCTCTACTTCTACCGCCAACCCTCCGCCCCTGACCTCGAGCTCACCGAGGAGGACATCCCGGTGGACTCCGTCAAGGAGGCCCAGGTCTTCTGGGTCTCGGCCACCGGCCTGAGCCGCGAGCCCTCCCGCACCGCCCACCACGCCGCCCTCGACGCCCGGGCCCGCAAGCAGTACACCATTATCGACCTGGACTACCGCCCCATTTTCTGGGATAACCCCCAGGTCGCCCACGAGCGCGTGGCCGAGGCCCTGCCCAAGGTGACCGTCGCCATTGGCAACCGCGAGGAGTGTCAGGTCGCAGTGGGCGAGACTGATCCCGAGAGGGCCGCCGACGCCCTCCTGGACGCTGGTGTTGAGCTCGCCATTGTCAAGCAGGGCCTCAACGGCACCCTCGCCAAGACCCGCGACGAGCGCGTCGAGATGCCCGTGACCCGGGTGGTCACCAAGAACGGACTGGGCGCCGGCGACGCCTTTGGCGGAGCCGTCTGCCACGGTCTGCTGTCCGGCTGGTCTCTCAAGAAGACGATCTTCGCGGCCTCCACCGCCGGGGCCATTGTCTCCTCCCGTCTGGAGTGCTCCACGGCAATGCCCACCGAGCCCGAACTCCTGGCCATGATGCGCGATCACCGCGAGCTGTGCGCTCCGGACGTGAGTGGACTGTGACCGCCATGAGCACCACGCCCCTGACCGACCGTATTGTCGAGATTCGCACTCACACCCCCGAGCGCATTGCCCAGGTCCTGGCCGCCCGCCCCCGTGGCACTCTGCCCACCGGCGAGGGCAAGCTCATGATTATCGCCTGCGACCACCCGGCCCGCGGGGCCATGGCCGCCGGAGCCCGCCCCCTGGCCATGGCCTCGCGCGAGGACGTCCTGGCCCGCTGTGTCACGGCCCTGAGCCGGCCCGGGGTCAACGGCTTCCTGGGCACCGCCGACATGATCGAGGATCTTGCTCTCCTGGGGGCCCTGGACGGCAAGCTCGTCTACGGCTCCATGAACCGCGGCGGCCTGGCAGGATCCACCTTCGAGATGGACGACCGCTTCACCGGCTACGACGCCGCCGGAGTAGTCGACGCCGGCCTGGACGGCGGGAAGATGCTCCTGCGCATTAACTACGAGGACCCCAAGACGGTGGACACCCTGGCCGCCTGCGCCCGCGGGATCGACGAGCTTGCCCAGCGGCGAGTCATGGCCATGGTCGAGCCCTTCATCTCCCGGTGGGACAAGGGGCGCGTCGTCAACGATCTGAGCCCCGACGCCGTCATCTCCTCCATGGCCATCGCCTCCGGGCTGGGGCGCACCTCGGCCTACACCTGGCTCAAGCTGCCCGCCGTCGCCCAGATGGAGCGGGTCATGGAGGCCTCCACCATGCCCGCCCTCATCCTGGGCGGCGCCGAGACCTCCGACCCCGAGGCCTCCCGCGCCTCCTGGGCCAAGGCCCTGTCCCTGCCTACCGTCAAGGGGCTGGTCATTGGCCGCTCCCTGCTCTATCCGCCCGACGACGACGTCGCCGCCGCCGTCGACAACACCGTAGGACTCCTCTCATGACCGCACCCGCCACCACCCTCCACATCAAGGCCGGCGCTTCAGGGCACGGCGCCCTCACCGTCGACATCGACCCCGCCCGCGCCGGCTGGACCTACTCCGGGTTGCGGGTCGCCGCCCTAGAGGCCGGTCAGAGCATTGAGCTGAGCACCGGGGAATCCGAGTTGCTCGTCCTGCCCCTCCAGGGCGCAGCCACCGTGAGGATCGGTTCCCAGCACCACGAACTGGCCGGCCGCAGCTCCGTCTTCACCGAGGTCACCGACTACCTCTATGTGCCCCGGCGCACCAGTTTCACCCTCACCTCCGTGGCCGGGGGCCGCTACGCCCTGCCCTCGGCGCTGGCCACCGCCGACCTGCCGGTGGCCCGGTACGGCCGCGAGCAGGTGCGCACCGACCTGCGCGGGGCGGGCGACTGCTCCCGCCAGGTCAACAACTACGCCCTGGCCAACGGCGTGCCCACCTCCCACCTGCTGTGCTGCGAGGTGCTGACCCCCGGGGGCAACTGGTCCTCCTACCCGGCCCACAAGCACGACCAGACCTCCGAGACCGAGCGCGAGCTGGAGGAGATCTACTACTTCGAGATCGCCCCCGGCCCCACGGGGGAGGCCGGCTTCGGCCTCCACCGCACCTACGGCACGCCCGAGCGCCCCATTGACCTGTGCGCCGAAGTCCGCGACGGCGATGTCGCCCTGGTGCCCCACGGCTACCACGGGCCCTGCGTGGCCGCCCCCGGCTACGACATGTACTACCTCAATGTCATGGCGGGCCCCGCCGACGACCTGGTTTGGCTCGCCCCCGACGATCCGGCCCATCACTGGATCCGTGCCACCTGGGACGATCAGGAAATCGACCCCCGGCTGCCCATGACCCGCTGAGACCACCCGCCCCACAAGCAGAGAGAGCACGACGTGAGCAACGAGGCCTACACTGGGACGATCCGACTGACGGTCGCCCAGGCCACTATCCGTTTCCTGTCCAACCAGTACTCCGAGCGAGACGGCGTCGAACAACGTCTCATCGCCGGCGCCTTCGGGATCTTCGGCCACGGCAATGTGGCTGGAATCGGCCAGGCCCTTCTCCAAAACGAAGTGGCCCCCGTCCCGGGCGAGGAGGCAATGCCCTACATCATGCCCCGCAATGAGCAGGGGCAAGTCCACGCGGCTGCGGCCTACGCCAAGGTCAAGAACCGCCTCCAAGCCTATATGTGCACCGCCTCCATTGGCCCGGGCTCACTCAATATGGTCACCGGTGCGGCCCTGGCCACCACCAACCGGGTGCCGGTGCTGCTCTTCCCCTCCGACCAGTTCGCCACGCGGGTGCCCGACCCCGTCCTCCAGCAGTTGGAGGACCCCACGAGCCTGGATGTCACGGTCAACGACTGCTTCCGCCCGGTGTCGCGCTTCTTCGACCGCATTAACCGCCCCGAGCAGCTCATCCCCTCGCTCCTCAACGCCATGCGGGTCCTGACCGACCCCGCTGAGACCGGCGCGGTCACCATTGCCATGCCCCAGGACGTCCAGGCCGAGGCCTTTGACTGGCCGGTCGAGTTCTTCCGCAAGCGCGTGTGGCATGTGCGCCGCCCCCTTCCCGAGCCCGCCGCCCTGGATCGCGCTGTGGCCATGATTAAGGCGGCCAAGCGCCCCATGATCATCTCCGGGGGCGGCACCATCTACTCCGAGGCCTGCCAGCAACTGCGGGCCCTGGCCACGGCGACCGGTATTCCCGTGGCGGATACCCAAGCCGGTAAGGGCGCCATTAACTTCGACCACCCCTGCGCCATTGGGGGAGTGGGCTCCACCGGCGGAGACTCGGGCAACCACATTGCCGACAAGGCCGACTTGGTCATTGGCATTGGTACCCGCTACTCGGACTTCACCACCGCCTCCAAGACCCAGTTCAAGAACCCGGATGTCAAGTTCGTCAACATTAACGTCTGCGCCTTCGACGCCGCCAAGGAGAGCGCCGAAATGATCGTGGCCGACGCCCGCGAGGCCCTGGAGGCCCTGACCGCCGCCTTGGAGGGCTACCACGTTCAGGAGGCCTACTCCGCGGAGATCGCGGCCGAGCGCGAGGCCTGGCTCGCCGCCACCGACAGGTGCTACCACCTGAACCACGGCCCGCTTCCCGCCCAAACCGAGGTTTTCGGTGCCCTCAACGAGCTCATGGGCGAGGACGACATCGTTATTAACGCCGCCGGCTCTATGCCCGGGGACCTTCAGGCCCTGTGGCAGGCCCGCACGCCGGTGCAGTACCACGTCGAGTACGCCTTCTCCTGCATGGGCTACGAGGTCCCCGCCGCCCTGGGCTGCAAGCTGGCCCGGCCCGAGTCCGAAGTGGTGTCCATTGTGGGCGATGGCACCTACCAGATGCTCCCCATGGAGCTGGCCACCGTGGTCCAGGAGGGCATTAAGGTCATCTACGTACTGCTCCAGAACTACGGGTTCTGCTCCATTGGGGCCCTGTCGGAGTCCCGCGGCTCCCAGCGCTTCGGCACCAAGTACCGCCAGCGCGGCACCGGCGGCCACCTGGAGGACACCGAGAGGATCGCCGGGCTCGACATTGCCGCCAACGCGCGTTCCTGGGGCCTGGACGTCCTGGAGGTTCACAGCATTGAAGAGTTCAGGGGCGCCTATAAGATCGCGGCCGCTTCCAAGCGGCCCACCATGATCCATATTGAGACCGACCTGTACGGTCCTAATCCGCCCAGCTCGAGCTGGTGGGACGTGGCCGTCTCCCAGGTCTCTCGCCTGGAGTCCACCCAGCAGGCCTATGAGCGCTACCTCGAGGACCGCAAGCCGCAGCGCCACTACCTGTGAGCCGTGAGCCTCCTCGGTGGGTGGCCGAGAAAACCGGCGCCCACCGAGGAGGGCCCGCCCCACCGGCCCGCTCTGCCGATGGGGCTGCGGTCCTGCCCCACTCGCGCTCCATCAACGATGACTGACTACGACCGACCGTGACTGATCACGACTGACCATCGCCGGGCCGCCGTCGGCGGGATTGCGGCATACGAGAGGACCAACTTCAATGACCATCACCCATTGGGTGGCCGGGGCGCCCTACGCCGGCACCGGCACCGACACCCTGCCCGTTGAGAACCCCGCCACCGGCGAGGTTGTTGACGAACTCCTGCTGGCCAGCGCCGAGGACCTCGATCACGTGGTCGCGGTCGCCCGCCAGGCCCAGAAGAGGTGGGCCAGGGTCTCCCTGGCAAAGCGAGTCGAGGTCATGTTCGCCATGCGCCGGCTGGTGGATGAGCACGCCGAGGAACTTGCCGATCTCATTGTGCGCGAGGGCGGCAAGACTCGCGACGATGCTCTGGGCGAGATAGCCCGCGGCCGAGAGACCATCGACTTCGTCTGCGGGGTCAATACCGCGCTCAAGGGCGAATTCACCGACCAGGCCGCCACCGGTATCGACGTGCACACCCTGCGCCAACCAGTCGGCGTGGTCGCCGGTATTTGCCCCTTCAACTTCCCGGTCATGGTCCCGGCTTGGATGCATCCGGTGGCCCTGGCCACGGGCAACGCCTTCATTCTCAAGGTGGCCTCGCTGGTGCCCAGTGCCTCCATGCTCATTGCCCGCCTCTACAAGGAGGCCGGCTTGCCCGACGGCCTGTTCAATGTCATCGCCGGCAATCGCACCATTGTCTCCAGGATCCTGGAGCACCCCGGCATTGACGCTATCTCCTTCGTGGGCTCCACCCCGGTGGCCCACATTGTCCAGAACACCGGCGTGACCCATGGCAAGCGGGTCCAGGCCCTGGGCGGGGCCAACAACCACGCCATTGTTATGCCCGACGCCCAGATGGAGTTCGCCGCCCAGCACATTTGCGCCGGCGCCTTCGGGTCCGCGGGCCAGCGCTGCATGGCGCTGCCGGTGGTCGTCGCCGTCGGCGATGCCGGCGACCGGCTCGTGTCGGCCGTTAAAGCGCGGGCCGAGAGAATCGTTGTGGGCCCCGGCACCGACCCGGCCAGCGAGATGGGTCCGGTCATTACCCGAGGGGATCTGGAGCGCATTGAGTCCTGGATCGAGGAGGCCGCACGGGCCGGGGCTGAACTGGTCCTGGATGGGCGCGGCTACCGCCCCGCCGGCGGGGCGCACGACAACGGCTTCTGGCTGGGGCCCACCATTGTGGACAAGGTCAGTACTGACCTGAGGATCTACCACGAGGAGGTCTTCGGGCCCGTGCTGGTGGTGGTGCGCGCGGGTACCTACGAGGAGGCCATAGAGCTGGTCAACTCCAGCCCCTTCGGCAATGGCTCGGCCATCTTCACCAGCGACGGCGACGCCGCCCGGCAGTTCACCGTGGACGTCGAGGCCGGCATGGTGGGCGTCAACGTGCCAATCCCGGTGCCGGTGGCCTACTACTCCTTTGGAGGCTGGAAGGAGTCACTGCTGGGCGATGTCCACATCCATGGCCCTGAGGGCGTGCGCTTCTACACCAGGGGCAAGGTGGTGACCACCCGCTGGCCCCGCCGGGGGGAGAAGGTGGGCTACGTGGGCATGAGCTTCCCCACCAACGCCTAACCCCAGTGCCCCGCCTGCCCGCCCCGGGGACGGGGCGGGCAGGTCACAGGACGGTTAACTCATTAGACCTAATGTCTTGACAAACAAGGTGCGACGAGTATCGTGTTCCATGTCATCCGAAACGATTCGGATGATGTGCCAAGCCATCACAGGAGAGGCGACGATGACAATGACGTCGAGAGCTGTCAACACCAAGAACCCGAAGTACTCAAAGCTCACCATTGGGGTCTGTCCCGATCAGTGGGGCGTGTGGTTCCCTGATGACCCCAAGCAGATGGACCCCCGCCAGGCCTGGCAGGAGATGGCCGAGGCCGGCTTCGAGATCATTGAGACCGGACCCTTCGGCTACTTCCCGACCGACCCCAAGGAACTCCAGAAGTGGTGCGACGAATACGGCATGCGAGTCGTGGCCGGCACCGGCTGGGGCATCTTGCACAAGCAGGAGGCCTGGGAGACCACCCTTTCGACCTTCCGCGCCATTGCCGAGACCCATGCCGCCGTTGGGGCGGAGTACATTGTCCACCTGCCGCCGCTCTACCGCGATGACAAGACCTGGGAGTGGACTGATGACCGGGTCCTGAGCGACGACGCCTGGAAGCTCTACGTGGAGCACGCCAACGCCCTGGGGCAGATGCTCCTCGACGAGTACGGCCTGAAGATGGTCCTCCATCCCCACGGGGACTCCCATATTGAGACCCCCGAGGAGATCGCCCGCATCTTCGAGGCCACCGATCCCGCCTACGTCAACCTCTGCCTGGATTCCGGTCACGTGGTCTACGGCGGTGGCGACCCCGTCGAACTGTGCAAGCAGTACCCCGAGCGCATTACCTATGTCCACATTAAGGCCTTTGATGAGGACATTACCCGCGAGGCCCACGAGAAGGACTGGCCCTTCGGCGAGGCCGTCACCAAGGGCGCCTCGGTCTGCCCGCCGGCGGGCCTGCCCGAGATGCACGCCTTCGTCGACGCCCTGGCCGAGCTCGACAAGCCCATTTACTGCATCTGCGAGCAGGACTGCTATCCCTGCGACCCCAGCTTCCCCAAGCAGAACGCCATCAATATGCGCACCTACCTGGCCGAGTGCGGCCTGGGACTGGCTTGAGATCTCCAGCCCCGACCCCAACCAACCCGCTCAAGGAAGAGGAAACACCATGACCATCCGCATTGGACTCATTGGCGCAGGCGGCATGGGCCGCGCCCACGTCGAGCGCATTGAGAAGGAGCTGGCCGGCGGCAAGATCGTCGCCGTCGCCGACATCAACCTTCAGGGCGCCAAGGCCGTCGCCGAGCCCTTGGGGGCCACGGCCTACGCCAGCGGCCCCGAACTCATTGCCGACCCCGAGGTCGACGCCGTCTTGATCGCCACCTTCGGCAAGGTCCACGCCCCCGACGTCATTGCCGCCGTCCAGGCCGGCAAGTACGTCCTGTGCGAGAAGCCCCTGGCCACGACGCCCGAGGACTGCATCGCCATTATGGATGCCGAGCAGAAGGCGGGGAAACAGCTGGTCACCGTCGGCTTCATGCGCCGTTTCGACACCGGCTACCAGGAGATGCGCGCTGTGCGCGAGGGCGGCGAACTGGGCCACGCCACCCTGGTTCACTGCCGTCACCGCAACCCCTCGGTGCCGGAGAACTACACCACCCGCAATATGATCGACGACACTGCGATCCATGAGATCGACATCTGCCGTTACCTGCTGGATGAGGAGATCGTTTCAGTGCGCGTGGACGTCCCGCGCGCCACTACCCGCCGCTTCGAGCACCTCCAGGACCCGCTGGTTCTGGTGGCCAAGACGACTTCCGGCGTCCTCATTGACGATGAGATCAATGTCAATATCCAGTTCGGCTACTCCATTGAGTGCGAACTGGTCATGGAGGCGGGCACTGTTCGCCTGGGGGACCAGGAGAAGACCGTCACCCGCGACGGGGCGGGCAACCGCAATGCGATCTGCCGCAGCCACATTGACCGCTTCCATGCCGCTTTCAACGCCGAGGTCCAGCAGTGGATCCGCGCGGTTGAGCGCGATGAGCACACCGGTTCCACCGCCTGGGATGGCTACGCCGCCACCTGCGTGGTGGACGCCGGCCTGGAGTCCCTGGAGAGTGGCGGCCGCGAGGTGGCCGTCTCCATGATCGCCAAGCCCTCCTTCTACGCCTGAGAGCGCGGGCGACGCCGAGTCCGGTGACCCGCCCGCTCTCAGGGCGGGCACCGGGCCGGCGCGCCGCGAGCCGAGATCATTGTCCAGGATCTGGCGAGCCACTTCCCAAATCTGATTTGTCATGACATTATGAGTTCGACGATGACGACGATGTCGTCGACGGCGAGAGGAGCCCTCATGGTCGATATCGCGCTCGACCCCAACATGTATTACCGGACCATGTCCACCCCCGCCACGCTCTACAAGGCCGCCGAGCTCGGCTACCGCTTTGTCGAGCTGTCCCCGAACGCGGACTTCCACTTCTGGCACCACCGCCCGGCCGCCGACGACGCCTTCGTCGCCGAGCTCAACAAGGCCCAGAAGGAGACCGGCGTCACCGTGCGCACCCTCAACCCGGTCTTCAACTGGTCGGCCATTGACGAGCGGGAGCGCGCCGCCCAGGTGTCCAACTGGCGTCGTCTTCTCGAACTCGCCGACGCCATTGGCGTGCGTGAGATCACCTCGGAGTTCTCCGGGGACCGCAACCGCGCCCGCGAGTCCGAGCAGCAATGGTTCCGCTCCGTCGAGGAACTCATCCCCGACTTCGAGCGTTATGGGATCCGCCTCAATATGGAGGCTCACCCCTATGATTTCATCGAACTCCACGATGATGCGCTGCGCCTGGTGCGCGCCGTCAACAAGGAGTGGATGGGATACGAGTTCTGCTGCCCCCACGCCTTCCATCTTTCCGACGGCGCCGGAGATGTTGGGCGCATGATTCGCACTGCAGCGGCTGCCGGCAAGCTCCGGGAGGTCCATGTTGCCGACGGATTCAATCACCGGGCCAACGACGGCAACCGTTACATTATTAACCCCCCGGGGGCCGACGTTACCGTCCATCAGCACAACGAAATTGGTCATGGCGAGGTCCCTTGGGACGAGGTCTTCGCGACCTTGCGAGAGGTGGGCTTCGACGGCGTCGTTTCGGTCTGCGTCTTCGGCTGGCACGAACACGCCGATGACATCCACAAACGAATGCTCCAGCGCCTGAGCGCCGAGCTCGGCTGAACCGGAGCCGCCGGCCGTGGCAAACGCCCGGTTCCCTCTCCGCGCGAGGTGAACCGGGGTCCCTGCTCCGCCACTGGCGGAGCAGGGACCTTAAACCCACTTCCCACCCCATGCGCGTCCTTCTCACATCTTGGCTCGTCGCCCCGCACACAATGAGGCGCCGGCCCCCAAAAAAGGACTGGTCGACGAAGACCGCCCCCCAACAAGGAGATTCCAATGTCCCAACCCGCATCATCGGTGGACGACTACACGCCGGACAGAATTAAAAAACTGGCAGAGGAGACGCCGCCGTCAGGGCCTAAACGCTCACTGGGCCTCATCGCTTTCGTGGCCACTCTCGGGTCGCTGCTCTTCGGCTACGACACCGGAGTCATCTCCGGGGCCCTGCCCTATATGTATCTGCCTCACGACGCTCACGGCTTGCAGATCAACGACGTTGAGGAGGGGCTCGTCGGAGCCTTCCTCTGCCTGGGCGCCGCCATTGGTGCGGCCGTGGGCGGCAAGCTGTCCGACAAGTACGGGCGGCGGCACAACATTATCCTGCTCGCGGTCGTCTTCTTCGTCGGTGCGGTGGGCTGTGCTCTGGCGCCGAGTATCTGGATCCTCTACGTCTTCCGCATCGTCCTCGGCTTCGCGGTCGGCGGTGCCTCGGGTACGGTGCCGGTGTTCCTCGGTGAGACGGCGCCCAAGCGCATCCGTGGCACCCTGGTGGCGGTGGACCAGATGATGATCGTCTTCGGTCAGTTCCTCGCCTTCTCCATGAACGCCGTCATTGCCCAGAGCCAGGGCGGCCCGCACTTCACGACCACCGACGGCCAGAGCGTCGACTGGTCGGACTCGGTGGCCACGCAGTTCGCCAACGGCATGTTCTCCATCGCCGACGGCAATGGCGCCACGTGGCGTTACATGCTCATTCTCGCATCGCTGCCCGCCATTGCCCTGTGGATCGGTATCCGTCTCATGCCGGAGTCCTCGCGGTGGTACGTGGCCAACCAGCGGATCCCCGAGGCCATCGGCTCGCTCAAGCGCGTGCGCAATGAGGAAAAGGACGGCCCCGTCGCCGACGAGATCGACGAGATGCTCGAGATCCAGCGCAAGGAGGCCAACCAGGAGAAATGGGGGCTCGCCCAGATCCTGGGAGTGAGGTGGACGAGGCGACTGCTCGGCATCGGCATTGTCCTGGGCCTGGCCGACCAGCTCACGGGCATTAACACGGCGATGTACTACACGCCCAAGGTGCTTTCGGCGGCCGGTCTGCCCATGAGCGATGCCATCTCCCTCAATGTGGTCTCCGGTGCCATTTCCTTCATCGGGTCGGCCGTGGGCCTGTATCTTGTGACTCGCTTCGCGCGTCGCCATGTGGGCATCTACCAGGAAACGAGTATTGTCATCTCGCTCGGCGTCCTGGCGGCCGTCTTCTTCTTCCTCATTGAGCCCTACCAGAACGCCGAGGGCGACATTATCGGTGCGCCGTCCTTCGCCCCCTACTTCGTCCTGCTCATTGTCAGCCTCTTCGTGTTCGCCAAGCAGTCCGGAACGGTGACCTGGGTGCTCATTGCGGAGATCTTCCCCTCCAAGATTCGCGGTACCGCCATGGGGCTGGCCGTGGGAACGCTGTGGATCGCCAATGGCCTGGTGGCCTGGCTCTTCCCCATTATGATGAAGCGGATCGGGGGTGCGGGAACCTACCTCATCTTCGCCCTCATCAACGTCGGATCGCTGCTGTTCTACCTCAAGGTCGTTCCGGAGACGAAGTACCACTCCCTGGAGGAGCTGGAGGACCGCTTTGAGAAGGAGTACAGCTAAGCGCTCCCGGGTTCCCGTCTAAGGGGTCTGAGGCCGGCGCGTCGCGCTGGCGCAATGCCCCTGGGCCCCAGGAACTCACTGCCAAGGCCGACCCCGCTGTTCCCCGTGCCGCAGCGCGCCGGGAACAGCGGGGTCGGCCTCCAGGAGTTCCGCCTGCTGCGGTGTGCGATTGCTGCGGCAGGCGGAAACCGCCATCAATCGCTTTATATGTCAAGACAAACGGTGTAATGTGAGTGGTGGCCCAATGGGTCGCAGCGCTCCGCCGGCCCTCCCCAAATACTGAGAGGCAAGTGACCATGACAAGCAACGAGGCAGTCCAGGTCCCCGACACCATGCGTGCCGCCGTCCTGCGCGACCCGGAGCAGGGGCTCCAAATGGAGACCCTGCGCACCCCTCACCCCAAGAGCGGCGAAGTCCTCATAAAGGTCGTCGCCTGCGGCCTATGCCACTCCGACCTGCACGTCATAGGCGGCGCCATTGCCTTCCCCCTGCCGGCCGTCCTCGGGCACGAGGTCTCCGGGGTCATTGTCGAGCTCGGCCCGGGCAACGAGCACACCGGCCTGGAGGTGGGGCAGAAGGTCGCCGGTGGTTTCCTCATGCCCTGCGGGCAGTGCGAAGCCTGCGCCGCGGGCCGCGACGAGTTGTGCGGCCCCTTCTTCGAGCTCAACCGCCTCAAGGGGGTGCTCTACGACGGCACCACCCGCCTGGCCACCCTCGATGGCGAGAGCGTGGCCATGTATTCCATGGGCGGCCTGGCCGAGTACGCCGTCGTCCCCTCCACCTCCGTGGCCCCCGTCCCGGACACCATTGACCTGGTCCCCTCCGCCATTCTGGGCTGCGCCGCTCTGACCGGCTACGGCGCAGTGCGCCGCGGAGCCGACCTGCGCTTCGGGGAGACCGTGGCCGTGGTGGCCACCGGCGGCGTGGGAACCAATATTGTCCAGATCGCCCGCGCCTTCGGCGCCAGCCAGGTCATCGCCATTGACGTTTCGGATGAGAAACTGGCCCCCATGTTCGACTACGGCGCCACCGCCGTGGTCAACTCGGTCACCCACAACGCCCGCGAGGAGGTCTTCCGACTCACCGGCGGCAAGGGCGTGGACGTGGCCTTCGAGGCCCTGGGCATTCCCGCCACCTGGACCACGGCGCTGGACGTCCTGGCCGACGGCGGCCGCATGGTCCCGATCGGACTGGGGGCCGGCGTGCAGACCGCCGGGGTTGAGATCAACCGCACCGTGCGCCGCTCCCAGTCGATTCTGGGCTCCTACGGCGCCCGTACCCGCCAGGATCTGCCCGCTGTTGTCGATCTGGCGGCCCGGGGCATTATTAACTACAAGGATGTCGTCTCGCGCCGCCTCCCCCTCCAGGACGCCGGCAAGGGCTATGAGGCCCTGAGGAACCGCGAAATCCAAGGGCGCGCGGTGGTCGACATGTCCCTGTGACCGCCGGCCCGCAGGGCCGGCCTGCACGCGTGCGCGTTCGGTGCGCCGGAACTCGATCGGCGGCGCACCGGGCGCGCACATGTGCGCCCGGGAGCCGATGGCTTCACCGTTGGGACCAGGCTCGATCCGCCGGCGAGCCCAGCCGTTGTGAATCTGTCGTGAATCCAAGGGGTCACTCGCCCTGGGGTCGCCGGTTCGGCTCACTTGGCCCGGCCCGCTTGGCAGTCGGGGATGGCCGCCGCGGGATTCGCGCGACCCGGCATTGCCGGCTCAATCCTCCAGATCCGGTTGCCCTCAGACGGCGCGGAGGGGCATGATAGTTATATCGCTACTGGAAGTATCGAAAGGTGTTCTTGTGGACGGCGCTCTAAGCGGCCCCATGCGGGTCCTGGTCCCTGCCTCTCTGCTCGTGTCCTTCGCCGCCAACGACGGCGAGGAGCTGGCGACCATGTCCGCAACGATGGTCGACACCCTGGCCCGCCTACCCGCAGCGGTGCGCTCCCGGGCGGGGTCGCGCCTGGAGGCGCTGGCCGTCTCCCGCAGGCACGTCCAGGTGGGGGTGGCCACCATGGGGCTGCTATACGGCGCCGCCGCCCTCGACGGCGTGCGCACGGCTGGACGGGGCTGGTTCTACCAGGACGTTCAGCGGGCCTTCGGGCTGCACGCATACGGGCACATGGCCGCTTCCGCGCTGACCCGCGGCTACACCTCCGGCGTGGCCACCTCGCCGACCGTGGTGCTGCCGGTGTGGTGGTGGGCGCGCTCGCGGCTGCGGCGCGCCGGCGTACCCGACCGCTCGAACCTGCCCCGGGCGGCGCTCATCGTCGGCTCCTGGCTGGCACTCGCTCACGCCCTGGGCGCCTGCGCCGCGGCGCATGGCGCCCGTACCGCCCCGGATGGTGCGCCCCGGGCCCGCTCAGCCGTCTCGCCGGGGGGCGGGTGGCTCCGATGAGCGCTCCCGTACGCCGCGCCCTGAACCCGGACCAGGTCTGGGCGCTCACCCTGGGGCTGCTGGCGATCCACCAGGCCGAGGAAGTCGTCTACTCGGCCCATTCCTGGCTCGAGCACGTCGGCTCAACCGGTTGGCCCCTCCTTGACGCCCACTTGCGGGGCCCGTCAGGCGGGGGCACCCCACTGGCCGACGCGCGCGTATCCCGGCGCCTGGCCGCCGTCGGGGTGCAGGCGCTCGGCGCCGGCGCCCTGTGGGCCTGCGCACGCCGCTCCGAGCCGGCCACCCGGATACTCGCTACCGGGGTGTGCTTGGGAAGCGCTGCGGCCTTCGTCATGCACATTGCCGTCTCGGCGCGTACCCGCTCGGCCATGCCAGGGCTGAGCACGTCCTTGCTGCCCGGACTGCCCGGAGCGGCCCTGACTCTGCGCGCCATCTGGGCGTAAGCGCGGGACCATCGGAGCCCATTGCCCCTCGTGTGCCCCTCGTGTCGGCCCGGGGTCGGCGTCGCGAGCCGACACGAGGGGCCGCGGCCGTCATTGCCCCTTGTCGCCTCGGGGCCGCTTCCCCGGGGCCGGCTGGCCGCTCAGTATGCTGGGTGCGTGACCACTCCCACCAGTGCTGCTCCCGGGGCGCACGCGGGCGGAGCCGTCGGGCCGGTCCTCGTCGTCGATTTCGGCGCCCAGTACGCCCAGCTCATTGCCCGTCGTGTGCGTGAGGCCTCGGTTTACTCCGAGATCGTGCCGCACACCATGGACGTGGCGGAGATGCTCGCCAAGAGCCCGGCCGCCATTATCCTGTCGGGCGGACCCTCCTCCGTCTACGCCAATGACGCCCCCGGGATCGACCCGGCCCTCTTCGACGCGGGGATACCAATCCTGGGCATCTGCTACGGCTTCCAGGCCATGGCTCAGGCTCTGGGGGGAGCAGTGGGGCGCACTGGCACCCGCGAGTACGGTCGCACCCCGGCCGCCGTCGAGACCGACTCCTGCCTCTTCGCCGGCACGCCGATCCAGCAGGCGGTGTGGATGAGTCACGGCGACGCCGTTGAGGCGGCCCCCGCCGGCTTCGTCGTGACCGCCTCCACCGAGCAAACTCCGGTGGCCGCCTTCGAGGACCGGGAGCGCCGCCTTTTCGGCCTCCAGTGGCACCCCGAGGTGCTCCACTCCGAGCACGGCCAGGCCGCCCTGGAGAACTTCCTGCACCACGGTGCGGGCATCGCGCCGACTTGGACGTCGGAGAACATCATTGATGAGCAGGTCGAGCGCATTCGCCAGCGGGTGGGTGACGCCCACGTCATCTGCGGCCTGTCCGGTGGCGTCGACTCCTCCGTGGCCGCCGCCCTGGTGCACCGCGCCATCGGCGACCAGCTCACCTGCATCTTCGTGGACCACGGCCTGCTGCGCGCCGGCGAGCGGGAGCAGGTGGAGACCGACTACGCCGTCGGCATGGGTATCCGCGTCATCACCGTGGACGAGTCCGAGCGCTTCCTGACCGCCCTGGCCGGCGTGACCGACCCGGAGGCCAAGCGGAAGATTATTGGCCGGGAGTTCATCCGCTCCTTTGAGGCCGCCCAGCGCCGCGTCGTGAAGGAGGTGGGGGCCGCCGGTGGACAGATCAGATTCCTGGTCCAGGGCACCCTCTACCCCGACGTCGTGGAGTCCGGGGACGGGGAGGGCACCGCCAACATTAAGAGCCACCACAATGTGGGCGGTCTACCCGAGGACCTGGACTTCGAGCTCATTGAACCCCTGCGCGAGCTGTTCAAAGACGAGGTGCGTGTTATTGGCCGTGAACTGGGCGTGCCGGAGAAGATCGTGGCCCGCCAGCCCTTCCCCGGCCCCGGCCTGGGCATCCGCATTATTGGGGAGGTGACGGCGGAGAACCTGCGCATTCTGCGCGCCGCCGACGTCATTGCCCGCGAGGAGCTCGCCGCCGCCGGACTCGACACGGAGATCTGGCAGTGCCCGGTCATCCTCCTGGCCGGGGTGCGGAGTGTGGGCGTCCAGGGTGACGGCCGCACCTACGGCCACCCCGTGGTCCTGCGGCCGGTCAGCAGCGAGGACGCCATGACCGCGGACTGGACGCGGCTGCCCTACGACGTGCTCGCCCGCATCTCCACGCGTATTACCAACCTCGTTCCCGAGGTCAATCGCGTGGTGCTCGACTGCACCTCCAAGCCCCCGGGCACCATTGAGTGGGAGTGACCTGCCTGGTCATGGTGGTCTTGACCAACTTAGGTCACAATGGGAGCATCACAGCCATGGCGAAGCAGTACAACGTGGCTGAGGCCAAGGCGCATCTGTCTGATCTCCTGGCAAGGGTGGAGGGCGGCCAGGAGGTCATGATCGCGCGTGCGGGCAGGCCCGTTGCTCGGCTCGTCGCCGTGGAGGAGCCGAATCGCAGGGTGTTTCCCACCTACCCGGAGTACGACATCCCTGACGAGATCCTTGATGCTCCGTTGCCCGAGGACGAGCTCGCTCTGTGGGAGTAGCGGTGGACGTCCTTCTCGACACCAATGTGGTTGTGCGGCTCTTGGGGACCGCGGGTCGCAGGATCCGCCCCGCTGCGCTCGATGTTCTTTCTCAGCCGCGCCACCGTCTGTGGGTCTCCAGCGCCAGTGCCTACGAACTCATTAGCAAGGTACGTCTAGGAAAATGGCCGCAGGCGGAGATGATCGCCTTGGGCTGGATGGACCGGCTATCTGATATTGATGCTCAGCCTCTGGCCCTGGACATGCAGGACATGATCGCAGCCGCCTCCCTGATATGGGAGCACCGGGACCCCTTTGACCGGATGCTGGTAGCGCAGGCGACGCGCCGGGGCTGGGCGCTGGCGAGCACGGACCGCGTCTTCAAGGCACTTCCGGGCGTGCAGCTCATTGCGTGCTGAGCAGGTCGAATCTGTGGCGACCAAGGAGCGTGCGACGGGGCGGAGGCGTGAGAATAGTGGAGGGAAGAGGAGTCATGGCCAAGAGGTTGCTGGAGATGACGCTCGAGGAGCTCTGGGAGCTGTTCCCCATCGAGCTGACAGAGCACCGCAGCGAGTGGGCGGCACAGTATGCGCAGATGGAGGCGAGGCTTCTGGGGATCCTGCCGAGTCGTGCGGTCGTGCGCATCAGCCACATCGGGAGCACGGCGGTCGCGGGGATCTGGGCCAAACCCATTGTCGACGTACTCGTCGAGATCGAGGAGGGGGAGGAGATGGACGTCGTCGTCAGGCTCCTTGAGCGCAGCGGCTTTCTCACGATGAGCAGCGAGGAGCGCCGGGCCTCCCTGAACGCCGGGTACACGGAGAACGGGTTCGACGACGAGGTATTCCACATCCACCTCCGCTGCGCGGGCGACAATGATGAGCTCTACTTCAGGGACTTCCTCAACGACCACCCGGAGACGGCCAAGGAGTACGAGGCGCTCAAGCTGGGGCTGTGGCACCGGTTCGAGCACGACCGCGATGGCTACACGCAGGCCAAGGGCGACTTCGTGAGACGCACGACCGGTGCGGCCCGGGCCGCGTACGGCAACAGGTACTCGGAGCGCGCCTGAGACCCGCCGCCCGTGGTCGTGCACGCCCCTACGGTTCGTGTGCGCCGCCTGACGGCCGCATGACTTTCTCGAGGCGGAGCATCTCGGCCGGGGGGTGCTCCGTGCCCGCTGGTGCCGGGTCACGGTGCGGTTCGTCGTGGGGGTCGGGGTAGTGGGCGTTGAAGAACTCGACGGCGTGGAAGCCGCAGCGGTTGATGTAGAAGTGGACGTTGCGGCGGTCGAGGTAGGGCGTGACCGTCTCCCAGACCCTCGTCTCCGGGTAGCGCGCCTCGATGGCGCGCCAGATAGCCAGGCCCAGGCCCCGGCTCTGGACCCCGTGCCTGACGTAGAGGAAGTCGAGGTGGTTGCGTCCGCCCACGGCGTCGACGGCGACGACCGCCCCGCCCAGGATCTCACCGTTCTCGATGGCGACGTAGGCGGCGGCACCCGGGCCCGAGAGCGAGGCGTCGATGTCCTCCTCAGGGAGCACGTCCTGCTCCTGCCCGAGGCTGTTCCGGGCGCCCAGGCGGAACGCTTCGCGCATATCGGCCTTGAACCGCGCGAGGTCCTTCTCCTGCAGGGGCTCCAGAGTCATCGCCATCAGTTCTTCCTGTACTGCACTTTTCGTCGTCGGCACCCCCTGGCCGTGGAGACGGAGGAGCGCCGACGAGGGACGGGTGCCTGGTGCTGGTCCCTGGGCTGGTCGTCGTGGCCCGGGGCCGCCTGGGAGGGGTCGCCCGGGAGCATTCTCCCGCCTCCGCACCCAAGGTCAACCACATGGTGCCCGACTGCACGTCCAGGCCCTTGGGCGCCGTCGGGCGGGAGTGGGTAGCGTCGTCAGCGGGACCCGGCAGCCGCGCCGCGACGTGCGGACGCCGGGTCCGGAGCGGAGGGACGGTCCTGATCGGAGGGGCAGTACAGTGAGCCGTACACGGAACATGCTCGACTACGTGCGTACCGAGCTCGACACCTTCGACGAACGCGGCTTCTGCACCGTCGACAGCCTGGTCCTGTCCTGGATGACCTACACACGGATCCCGGCCAGCGACCCGGACCTGGCGGCGGTCCGCGGCTGGGAGGGGGTGCGCCTGGCGGACCTGTACCGCGCCGAGCACTTCGACGCCTACTACGACGGCATGTGGAGCGAGAGCGCGGGCCTGGAGCTCCTCGCCGCCGTGGCCGCGAGCCCCCGGTTCCGGGACGTGCGGGTGGCGGGCTACGTGGACGTCACCGACCCCCAGGTCGAGAAGCAGTTCGCCGCCATGACGTTCCGGCTCACCAAGGACGCGTCCTACGTCGGCTACCGCGGTACGGACTCCAGCCTGGTGGGCTGGAAGGAGGACTTCAACCTCTCCTTCCGCTGCCCCGTGCCCTCCCAGGCCGAGGCGGCGCGCTACCTGAACGAGGCCGCCGCACGAGTCGACGGCGACCTGCTGGTGGGCGGGCACTCCAAGGGAGGCAACCTCGCCGTCTACGCGGCCGCGAGGGCGGCGGGGGCCGCCAGTGAGCGTGTGGTGCGGGTCTTCTCCCACGACGGCCCCGGCTTCCTGGCGGAGTTCCTGGCCACCGAGGACTACCGTCGGGTGGAGCCCAGGGTCGAGAAGACTCTTCCGCAGTCCTCAGTGGTCGGGATGATGCTGGAGCAGCAGGAGGGGTACCAGGTGGTGCGCAGCAACCGCGCCCTGATCTGGCAGCACGACCTGTTCTCCTGGGTGGTGGACGGCTGCGAGCTGGTGCACGTGGACGGCCTGGCACCCGACGCCCGCTACCTCAGCTCCACCATTAGCGCGTGGCTCGGTGCCCGAACCAATGAGGAGAGGGAGCGCTTCATCGACACCCTCTACTCGGTCATCGACCTGGGGGACGTGTCGACTACGCGTGAGCTGCGGGCCGATTGGCGCCACAGCGTCCCGGCGCGCACCCGTGCGTTCGCGAGTCTCGACGCCGAGACGAGGTCCTTCGTCATCCAGACTCTCAGGGCACTGGTGCCACTGGGGGTGCGAGTAGTCCCGGGGCTGCTGGCCGAGGACGCCCACCGGGCACGGCCCGCGGCCCCCGCGGTCGCCGAGGGACCCCGCCAGGAGCCGAGCGAGGGCCGCGGTGAGGCTACGGCCCCCATGGCCGCCGACCCCTCCACGGGGGCCCGAGGCTGACCTACCGTCCGCACCTACGGCGCCCACGGCCCCGCGGCCGCTGCCCCGTGACTGCACCCGGGGCCGCTCGCGGGCGACAGGGCGATGAGCTTGGACGGAGATGCGCAGGCGCCGTCGTCGTGGCGCGTCGTCTCACCTGTGCGGGAATGGCAGTAGGGTCGGGCAGGACCGCACTCGACGATGAAGGAGACCGCAGTGGACCTCACCTCCAACCAGCGCCCCGCCGACATGGAGCGCATCACCACCCCCGAGCTGGCGGACGCCTTCATCGCCGAGGCCACCCGGGCCGTGCGCGCGCAGGTCGGCGACGGCAAGGTGCTGCTGGCCCTGTCCGGCGGCGTCGACTCCTCCGTCGTCGCCGCCCTGCTCATCAAGGCGATCGGCAAGCAGTTGGTCAGCGTCCACGTCAATCACGGCCTCATGCGCAAGGGCGAGTCCGAGCAGGTCGTCGAGGTCTTCCGCGATCGGCTGGGCGCCAATCTCATCTACGTCGACGCTTCAGATCGGTTCCTGACCCTGCTTGAGGGCGTGACCGAGCCCGAGGCCAAGCGCAAGATCATCGGGGGCGAGTTCATCAAGGTGTTCGCCGAGGAGGCCGCGAAGCTCGACGGCGTGGGCTTCCTGGGGCAGGGCACCATCTACCCCGATATCCTCGAGTCCGACAAGGGCGTCAAGGCTCACCACAACGTGGGCGGCCTGCCCGAGGACATGGACTTCGAATTGGTTGAGCCCGTCAAGCTGCTGTTCAAGGACGAGGTGCGCGTCGTCGGTAAGCGGCTCGGCCTGCCGGAGTCCATGGTCGAGCGTCAGCCCTTCCCCGGTCCGGGGCTGGGGGTGCGCTGCCTGGGCGGGATCACCCGCGACCGGCTGGAGGTGTTGCGCGAGGCCGATGCCATTGTCCGAGCGGAGATCGAGGCCGCCGGGGAGGACATCTGGCAGTACTTCTGCGTTGTGCCCGACATGCGCGCCACTGGTGTGCGCGACGGCGAGCGCGCTTTCGACTGGCCCGTCATTATCCGCTGCGTTAACACGGTTGATGCGATGACCGCGGAGGTGCCCGAGCTGGGCTGGCCGCTCATGAAGCGCATCACCGCCCGTATTCTGGCGGAGGTCCCCGGCGTGTGCCGCGTGGCCTACGACCTGACCCCCAAGCCGGTGGGCACCATCGAGTGGGAATGACGCTCTGAAGGAGGCGTGCATGCTCGGCGTCCCCGAGACCTCGCCCGGGTCCGTGCTGCTTGACCGATTGCGGGCGGAGAAGGCGGAGAGGATCAAGGGCGGGATCTACCACCGCCTGCAGGTCGACCTCACCTACTCCTCCAACCGCATTGAGGGGAGTCGACTCTCCGAGGAGCAGACTCGTCTCATCTTCGAGACCCGCACGATCGACATTTCTGAGGGACCCGTGCGCGTCGACGATGTCGTCGAGACCTCCAACCACTTCCGAGCCGTCGACGCCGTCATCGACCACGCGGGCGAGCCACTGACTGAGAACATGATCAAGTGCTTGCACCGCGTCCTCAAGACAGCGACGGGCGACGCCGCCAAGGAGTGGTTCACCGTGGGTGACTACAAGCGCATCCCCAACGAGGTGTCCGGGATGCCGACCACTGCGCCCGAGGATGTCGCCGAGGAGATCGAGGCTCTCCTGACCGGGTATGAGCCGGAGCGCCCCCATACGCTGGAGGAGATCGTCGACATGCACGTGCGCTTCGAGCGCATCCACCCTTTTCAAGACGGTAATGGACGGGTCGGGAGACTGATTATGCTGGGGGAGTGCCTGGCCAGCGATGTCGTACCCTTTGTCATCACCGACGATATGAAGGCCTTCTACTACCGGGGCCTGCGTGAATGGGAATCACAGCCGGGATTCCTCTTGGAGACCTGCCGCGAGGCACAGGACCGGTTTAAGCAGCACCTCGACTACTTCCGCATCCCCTACGCCGGAGGAGTGGGCGCGTCGAAAGCGTCCAATGCGGGAAAGAGGGCAGCAAGGTGACGAAGATGCATGAAGACTCCGCTGCGGTCATTCGCCCGCTGCGCGAGGGCGAGGCGCACTTGCTGGAGGATTTCCTGTACGAGGCGATCTACGTGCCGGAGGGGGTCTCCACCCGACCTCCGCGCAGCATCATTGACGACGATCCGAAGTGCCGTGCCCACTTCGAGGGATTCGGGACGCTGCCCGATGACCGAGCGCTCGTGGCGGAGGTGGGCGGCAGGGCGATTGGCGCCTGCTGGGTGCGCACGACCGACTGCTACGGCCGACTGGATGCGACGACGCCGGCATTCGCAATTTCCCTATACCGGGAGTTTCGTGGGCGGGGGATCGGTACCCGAATGCTGCGCCTAATGCTGGAGGAGCTGCGGGAGGCCGGTTACCTGCGGGCATCGCTCGGCGTCGCCAAGGGCAATCCAGCCCTGCGCCTGTACGAACGGGTGGGCTTTCGCATCGTCGGGGATGGCGCCGACGACACCGAATGGCTCATGCTCAATGAGTTCAACTGAGGCCGCGGGAAACGGCTCGCCTTCGGTTGCTGATCCGCTTTCCGTCATGCTTCCACGGGGCGGAAGTGGTGGGAGGAGCCATCGAAACCCACGTCCTCATCAACGAACCCGAGTGTTTCGATCAACGTGATCACACCATTGGCGAAGTCGGCGTCAAGATCGTCGGAGAAGAAACTCAATGCGCCGCTGCTGTCGTAGGACACATTCGATTTGCCATTGGTGTGTACGACGTCGTCCTTCGCCTTCAAACTCATGAATCCGCCGCCCTGCAGTCTGTGATACTCCACGGTGTCGCCGCGTTCGTTGAGCGGCGTTCGACAAGGGGCTGGGCGCCATTAACGCCTATGCGCTCGTCAACCGCCCTGACGCGGTCCGCGAGGTCATGGGGATCGGCGAGGAGGAGACGCTCGCCACCGGTATTGCGGTGGGCCACACGGCCCACAGTCGCCTGGCCGCCTTCGCCCCCTCCCACGTGGACGTGGAGGAGATCCTGACCATGAGGGACTGACGCCCGGCTGCCGCTGAACGGTGTGACGATCCGTCCTTCCGCTCTGCCTCGCATGGGGGCAACATCCAGTTGCTCGATATTCGGGCGGCCTCGTGCTTTCCTTGAGACGGCGGCCGGTGATGAGGGCTGCGGAAAGGAGACGCACAGTGTCCATTGGAGAGGTAATTTCTGAGGCCCGGACCTCCCGGGGGATGACGCAGAGTGAGTTGGCGGGCAGGATCTTCGTGACCCGGCAGGCGGTCTCGCGCTGGGAGACCGGGGTGACGACACCGGGCGTCGATATGTGCAAGCTT
The DNA here is from genome assembly GCF_004104015.1 of Actinomyces oricola. Taxonomy (GTDB): domain Bacteria; phylum Actinomycetota; class Actinomycetes; order Actinomycetales; family Actinomycetaceae; genus Actinomyces; species Actinomyces oricola. The sequence continues at coordinate 103,691 of NZ_RYFV01000002.1, forward strand.
CTTGCCGTCACCCTTGACGTTCCCGTCACCCGCCTGCTGGAGATGCCGCCCGAGCCCTTCTGTCAGAGCTGCGCCATGCCCTTGACCACTGAGAAGGAGCACGGCAGCGAGGCCGACGGCGTGAGGTCTGAGGACTACTGCGCCTGGTGCTACCAGGATGGGGAGTTCACCGCCCCCGGGCCGATGGAGGAGCTTATCGAGTACAGCGCCCCCTTTATGTCCAAGGGCGTCCACATTACCGAGGATGAGGCCATCTCCTATATGGCCGCTGTCCTGCCCGGCCTCAAAAGGTGGAAGGATCAGAAGGACCAGGAGGACTGAGTCGGGCTCACTGCGGGGCGATGAGCAGCGCGACTCCAGGAGAGACTTCGGCCCGCCGGCGGCTTGTTCAAACCCGGTGGCGCGGGGGAGAGCCGGTCACCCGCGCCACCGGGCCGCGTGAAGGCGCTACAGGTGGCGTTGCGTCTGTGAGGCGCCGCTTTCGCGCGCCACAGGCAGCGCGAGTCGGGCGTTCCGCCTGCGGGGCCCGGGGTGGTCAGGCTCGGTGCCGGGCCCGGTTCAGGCGGGCGGCAGCGGGCGTGTTCTGCGCCATGACCCCAACCAGGGGGTGCGGCACGTAGGCCTCCTCCAGGGCGGCCAGATCGGCGTCGTCGAGCACAAGATCCATGGCGCCAACAGCGCCCTCCACATGAGAGCGCTTGGTCATTCCCACCACCGGCGCCGCTGTGCGAGTCAGCAGCCAGGCCAAGGAGACCTCGGTCATGCTTGCCGAGTGCCTGGCCGCCACCTGCGCCACGCGATCTATCACCACAGCGTCGGCCTCGGCGGTGGCGTCGTACTTCATGCGCGCGTAGGCGTCCTCCCTCAACCGGCGCGTGACAGTGCCCACCGGGCGGGCCAGGCGACCTCCGGCCAGGGCGCTGTAGGGGGTCAGGGCAATGTTGTTCTGGTCGGCGAAAACCGTCATCTCCCGCTCCTCCTCCCGGAACAGGAGGTTGTAGTGGTTCTGGACGGACACGAAGCGTTCCCAACCGTGGGCCTGCGCCAGGGCATTGGCCTGAGCGACCTGCCAGGCGAAAGCGTTAGCGATACCAATGGCGCGGACCTTGCCCTCCCGCACCGCCCGGGTGAGGGCGGCCAGGTACTCCTCGATCGGGGTGCCCCAGTCCCACATGTGGAGGATGTACAGGTCCACATGGTCCATGCCCAGATTGCGCAGGCTGGCCTCCAGGCTCTGGCGCAGATGCTCGGCGCCACTGAGGCCGGCGTCAATGGCCTGGGCGGGGCGGGGGAGGAACTTCGTGGCCACAACCACCTCCTCCCGCCGGGCGCACTGGCGCAGGGCCCGACCCAGGTACTGCTCGCTGGTACCGCCCTGGTAGCCAATGGCCGTGTCGAAGAAGGTGATCCCCTGCTCCAGGCCGTAGGTGATGATTTCACGGGAAGCGTCCTCGTCCAGAGTCCAGGAGTGCTGTCCCGCCGAGGCCTCCCCGAACCCCATGCACCCCATGGACACCCGCGAAACGCGGATCCCCGAGTCACCTAGCGCCGTGTACTGCATCCGTGTGCTCCTTAACCTCTATCTGTCGTGTCAGAAGTGTCGGGTGCCATGGGGAGGCTACTTCAACTGTGATTCCGCACATAACGGTGGCTTGCGCTCCGTGGAGACCACCGCGCCACCGAAGGCCGACTGCCGTGGCGCTCGAAGTCGAGTTGGCTCGTGAGGGTGTTGTTGACCGACTCGATGATCTGCAGCAGGGGCGGTAGAACGGCGTGTCCAGGCCGGGGCGCCCCGCCCTTGCGGGCTGGGACTCGGTCATCCTGCGGCTGCGCTGAGGCGGAATCGCCTGAGTAGCATGCTGGCATGAAGACGTCGCGCCTGACCGAGTTGCGGCTCACCCGCTTCAAGTCCTTCCGGAATGCCGTCGTGCCACTCGACGGGCTGGCGGTGCTGACCGGGCGGAACTCCAGCGGGAAGTCGAATGTCTTCGACGCCCTGGACGTCCTGTCGCGGCTGGCCACGCCTGAGCGCCTGCGTGACAGTCTTGACGGCAGGCGCCGAGGAGGCGGCCCTGTGCGCGGCGGCTCCCGGGGCCTGGCCCCCTACGGGGAGACCACCTTCGAGCTCGGGTGCACGGTGCGCGTCGACGGCGAGGACCCGGTGGAGTACTTGTACGACATCGAGGTCGAGGTGAGCCCTGACATCAGGGTAGTGCGAGAGGCGCTTTACTGCCAGGAGACCGGCCCGGCGATGGAGCAGTCTCCGGCTTTCCTTGCTCAAGGAAATGACAGTACGCAGATGAACAGCATCATGATTGGTGAGAGCAAAGCGCCGTTCTCCGTCTCCGCGGAGAATACCGCCCTGTCCTTCCTGGGGAGTGTGGAGATCGATTCACCTGATCAACTGCTTGCCGAGGCGGCGGCCATCGTCGCACAGGCATTGCGGGACGTGGTCATTATCGCTGTCGATGCATCCCGCATGCGGACCTATGTCCCGAAGGACAGCCTGTCCATCGAGCCGGATATGGCCAATCTATCTGCCGTCGCTCACTTCATGAAGGATGGGTACCCGAGCCTGTTCGACAGGTTGGAGACTCTCACGCGCGACGTCGCAGGATGCCCCGTGAAGTCGCTCGACTTCGTCACCGCCGACGAGGGGCGCGAGGTCATGCTGGCGCTCAACGAGTCGGAGACCAGTCGCACGGACGCCAGATCGATGAGCGATGGACTGCTCAGGTTCCTGGGCATCGCGACTGCGCTCCTGCTTGCTCCTCGCAGTGGTGGCTTTCAGATGCCAGCCGGTGGTGAATCGTCGGGATTCGGAGCTTTCGGGCAAGTGCTCGCCATTGAGGAGATTGAGAACGGCCTGCACCCCTCGCATGCGGCGCGCCTGTTCGAGCTCGTCGAGGAGGCGGCCGGACAGGCGGGAGTCTCGGTCATCATCACCACCCACTCGCCAGCGCTTCTCGATGCGATCGGGGGAGCGCATGCCAGGGATGTGCTCGTTTGCCACGACGGCCAGGTGACGCGTATGCCAGACCTCCCCGGCTACGACCGGGCCATGGCGCGGGGGACCCTTGGGCGCGTCGTCTCCCAAGGCCTGCTCACCGGGCCCGCTGAGGAGGAGCGGGCAGACTACTCAGAGTTCCTGCGGCTCATCGGAGCCCAGTGATGGCGCCCCGCACCTGGTTCATCGATACATCCATCCTTGACCACATCGTCGCGGTGCCGGGCAAGTCGAAAGAGGGGGAGGAGCGGGAGCAGGTCCTTCGCGACCTCAAGGAGCGGACAAAGGCGGGGCACACCTTCCTCCTGCCCATCACAGCTGTCGTCGAGACGGGCAACCACATCAGCAAGGTCAAGGTAGGTAACCGGCGGGCGGCGGCGGAGCGCTTCGCCAATATCCTCCGCATGGTCGTCGAGGGTAAGGCGCCATGAGTGCTGGACGAGGTCCAGTGGGATGGTGTGTTCCTGCAGACGTTCCTGGATGGGGATGGCACGGGGGAGTCCTGGGTCAATCTGGCGAGCCGTGGAGCGATAGGCGGCGGAGACCTCAGCATCCTGGTGGAGCGGCAGCAGTACTGTGAGCGGACTGGAAGAGCCTTGTCCGTCGTCGGGATCTGGACCCTGGACAAGGAGCTCGCGGCGCGGTCCTGAGGCGGTGGCGGCGCGAAGCGTGAGCAGTTCCTGGTCTACGGTGAGGGCATGAAGCTACGGCACGCGATCCTGGGCCTGCTCGCGGGCGAGCCGCTCAGCGGCTACGACATCAGCCGCGCCTTCGCCAGCTCGGTGGTCTACTTCTGGCACGCCGACCAGTCCCAGGTCTACCGCACCATCGACCGCCTCGAGGCCGACGGCGCGATCTCCACGCGCGTCATCGCCCAGAGCGGCCGCCCCGACCGCCGTGTCCACTCCCTGACCGACTCTGGCCGCGCCGAGCTCGAGGCCTGGCTCGCCGGCCCCCTGGAGCCCCGCCGGCCCAAGGACGCCATGCTGGCCCGGGTCTTCCTCGCCGCACCCCTGGGGCACACGAAGGTGCTGGCGCTCCTCGACGAGGTCGAGCGCATGATCCGCGCCGACCAGGAGTCCCTGGGGGCCATCGAGATCGAGGAGAACAATCTCGACACCACCCTCAAGGCGTCGATCCTGCGCTACGGCATCGCCGGGGATCAGTACGAGCTGGACTGGGTTGAGCAGACGAGACGGGCCGTGCGCGCCGACGCCGCTCGGGCGGGTGTCGCACTCGACTGATACTTGCAAAGTCGAATATTTGCAAAATACAGTAGGGGCGTGCGATCACATGCCTCTCTGCCCCTGTTCGTCCTCATCACCCTCGCCTCCGGCTGGATCGGCCTCGCCGTCAACCGCCTGGCAGGCGTCCCCGACTCGATGGAGTCCCATGGCGCCCTCATTTGGATCCTCACCCCGCTGCTCGCCGGTGCGGCACTCGCGCTGAGCGACCCTTCCAGGCGCCGCGCCTACCTCGCCTCATGGAAGCCCGGGCGCCCCAGCGCGTATGTCCTGGCGCTCGCGATCTTCCCCGTGGCCTTCACTGTCACTCTCGTCATCGGCTGGGTGTGCGGGGTCCTTGAGCCAGCGGATCCGGGGCCCTATGTGCCGGCGGTGGCGGCCGCCGTCGTGCCGACCCTGGTCAAGAACATCGCCGAGGAGGGCGCCTGGAGGGGCTACCTCGCACCAGCGCTCATGGTCCGGGGACTGCCCGATATCGCCGTGTGGATCATCTCCGGCGCAGTCTGGGGCCTGTGGCACTTGCCCTACTACCTGTTCCTGCTCGATGAGACTCTCATGCGCGGCGTCTGGGACGTACCGCGGTTCGTCTACGCCCTCACGGCCGTTCCGGTCTGCATGTCCTGGGCCCCACTGTTCACCGAGCTGCGCCTGGCGGGGCGGAGCGTGTGGCCCTGTCTGCTCGCCCACAGCGTGGCCAACCTCAGCCAGATCCCCGCCTCTCTCGGCGCCTGGCCCATGAGCCCTCTCGCAGCCCTCCTGTTCTCGCAGATCTTCGGGCTGCTGCACTCGGTGATCATCGTGGGCGTGGCGCTGGCCATGCGAAAGCGGCGGCTCGCGCGAACACATCGTCAGCGTTGAGGAGGCATTCTTGAGCCCCGGTTGTCCTGCCGAATCCCAGCACGGCCGGGGCCCAGCGGCCCGTGGCGCAGCGGGCCTGCGGCATGAGACCATGGGCCTGTGCATTACTTGTCCGGCTACCTCTCACCCCTGGGGCCCATGACGCTCGCCTGCCGGGTGGGGGAGGGCATGCCCGACGGCGGGGCCGTCACCGGGGCTTGGTTCGACGGACAGGAGCATGACCGCGAGGGCCTGCCCGACGGCGCTGTCAGCCTCAAGCCCGGCGATGAGGAGCCGGTCGTTCTGGCGCAGGCGCGCGCCTGGTTGGACGCCTACTTCGCAGGACACGACCCTGGACCCCCGCCGGCCGTGGCGCCTCACGGCACCGCCTTCCAAGAGCGGGTCTGGGCGCAGTTGCGCCTCATCCCGCGCGGCGCCACCACCACCTACGGGGCGATTGCCGCGGACATTGAGGCGGCCAGCGGCGGGCGCTGCTCGGCGCGCGCTGTCGGTGGGGCCGTCGGGCGCAATCCGGTGAGCATTCTGGTGCCCTGCCACCGCGTTCTGGGGGCGAACGGTTCACTAACCGGCTACGCCGGTGGCACTGGACGCAAGACAGCGCTCTTGCGCCTGGAGGGCGCCGCCATCCCTGACGCCGGTCAACCCCAGGACCACCCGACCCGGAACCACTGAGGGCGGTCAGCTCCGGCGACCCGTCGTCGGCCACGCGGATTCCACCAGAGTCGACTCGGCAGTCCCGCTACCGGCTGCACGGGTACTCCGAGCCCATGCCCGGCTGACAGAACCCTCTAGGGGGCCGCCCAGCCCAGGGCGGTAGGGTGCCCCGCACACGGCCCCGGCCCAGGGGCCGGGAGGGGAGAACAATGGCACACCCGTTGATCACCCGCAGAAGCCTGGTTCGGGCTCTGGGGGTCGTCGGCGCGGGCGGGCTCCTGGGCGCTGTCGCCACCTGCGGGGCCGGCCCCTCCAACCGCACCCCCTCAGCCCCCGCCTCGACCGCCGATGCCTCCAGAACTGCCCCCCAGCCGGCGGACACGCTCAGCCCACTCGATCTGGCGTCTGTGCCCGCCTACGACTACCGGGCGCACAACGTGGCCGTCGTCAGCCAGGGGGAGTCCATGGACGGCCGTCTCTACGTGCCGGACACCGACGCCGCTGTTCCCCTGGTTGTCTGCTCCCATGGGCTGGGCGGCTCCATGAGCGACCTCGACCCGGTGGCCCAGGCCCTCGCGGGCGTGGGGATGGCCTCCTACTGCTTCGCCTTCCGCGGCGGGGGCCCTGCAGCCGGGGACACCACGCGCATGTCCGTCATGACCGAGGTCACCGATCTGGAGGCCGTCCTGGAGACGGCGCGCACTGGAGCCGGCGAATGGGAGTCCGTCGACCCGCAGCGGATCGTTCTCCAGGGGGTGAGCCAGGGCGGTGCCGTCAGCGCTATTACCGCCTCCCGCCACCCCCAGGAGGTTGCCGGCCTGGCCCTGTGGTACCCGGCCTTCTCCATTGCCGACGACCTCCACCTCCTTTTCGACTCCCTGGACGAGGTGCCCGAGAGCTACGACATGGGGCCGTTGAGCCTGGGGCGCGTCTACGTGGAGGACATGTGGGACTACAACGTCTACGCCGAGCTGCCCTCCTACGCCTCTCCGGTCCTCCTCGTTCACGGCTCCGCGGATGCCCTCGTGCCCATCAACTACTCCCGCCAGGCCGTCCAGACCTACCCCGACGCCCAACTCGTCACCATTGACGGCGCCGGGCACGGCTTCTCCGAGGCCGCCTGGGATCAGGCGGTGGGCACTACGGCCGCCTACCTGCAACAGATCGGGGTGCTTGACGCCTGACCCGCGCCCGCGCGGCGTGCTCGTACACATCGAGGGCGCCCAGCACGAGCCCGACAGCCTGATCTGCACCTGCGCGGCGTGCTCCCACCGGGCCGGGAATGCTCCCAGGCCGCCGGCCCGCCCGGCCGGCGGCCCAACGATGTCGCAACGATGCCGGGCTCCACTGCCGGCCGTAGTCGCGTAACCTCCCCCTCGGGGTGGCGGACCCGCCCTCAGGCGGCGAAAGGGGAGCCATGGACGACTACCTGGTCCGGGAGACGAGCGTGCCCGTGGGCGAGGACGACGGTGCCGCGGCGGCTGTCTCAGGAAGCCCGGCAACTCCGGGTCAGGTGCCGTTGGAGTCGCCGGGGTCGGGAGGGCTCGTGCACGTCCTGGTCCACGTCCCGCGCCGGGCTGCGGCCCAGCGCGAGCGCGCTCCGCTGGTCGTGTGCTGTCACGGGCTGGGGGAGTCCGGCCTGCGGGTCGCACCTCTGGCCCAACGCCTCACCCTGGCCGGCGCCACCACCGTCTGCCCCTCCTTCCGCGGCGGCGGTGCCCCTACGGCCGGGCCGACCACCGCCATGAGCGTGGGCACCCAGCTCGATGACGTGCGGGCCGTGGTGCGCACGGCCCGCACCTGGCCCTTCGTGGACACTAGTCGCGTGGCGCTCTTCGGCCGCAGCCTGGGCGGACTCGTCGCCGCCCTGGCCGCCGCCCGCCACCCCCACGAGATCATGGCCCTGGTCCTGTGGTACCCGGCGCTGGGGTCCCCCGAGTCCCTGCGGCAGCGCTTCGGCGCACTGTCGGCCGTGCCCCGGACCTTCACCCACCGCGTCGAGGGGCGCGACATCCTCCTATCGCGCCGCTACGCCGCCGACGCCTGGAACCTGAACGTTGACACTGAACTCGCCCGCTTCCGCGGCCCGGTGCTGATCGTCCACGGAAACCAGGACCGCGACGTGCCATTGGCGGTCTCCCAGCGGGCGGCCGCAATCCTGCCCGACGCGCGCCTGGTGACCGTACCCGGCGCCGCCCATGGTTTCGCAGATGAGCACCTGGTGGCGGCCACACGTCAGAGTATCGACTTCCTGGAGTGGGCCGGTGTGTTGGGGGCCGGGGAGGTTTCGCAGTGACAGCGCCCAGCCCACCGGGCCTGGCCCCACTGGCGGCGTAGTCATGGCAAGATCAAGGACCGTGACGCAACTCCCAGTCCCAAGCACTTTGACGGCCCCCACCAATCCGGTCCTCCTGCAGGGCTTCACGTGGGACCTGCCCGCCGATGGCACGCACTGGCGGCTCATTGCCGACAACGCCATACTCCTGGCGGCCACCGGTGTCACCTCCATGTGGCTCCCACCGGCCTACAAGGGGCACGAGGGCATAAACGACGTCGGCTACGGCGTCTACGACCTCTACGACCTGGGCGAATTCGACCAGAAGGGCAGTGTGGCCACCAAGTACGGCACCAAGGATGAGTACATTGAGGCCGTTAAGGCCCTGCACGACGCCGGCATTGTGGTTCTGGCCGACATCGTCTTCAATCACCGCATGGGCGCCGACGCCACCGAGGAAGTCGTGGCCACCCCCGTGGACCCCAAGGACCGCTACCGGGTCCTGGGCCCGCCGGAGACCATCACCGCCTGGACCCGCTTCACCTTCCCCGGTCGTGACGGCGCCTACTCCGACTTCACCTGGAACTGGCGCTGCTTTAAGGGCACCGACTGGGATGAGGCCACTGGACGCAATGGCGTGTGGCTCTTCGAGGGCAAACAGTGGCATGAACAGGTCGCTGAGGAGCACGGCAACTTCGACTACCTCATGGGTGCCGATGTCCACCTGTCCGATCCGGCCGTGGCCCACGAGCTCCAGCGCTGGGGCCAGTGGTTCCTGGAGACCACCGGGGTGGACGGGTTGCGCCTGGACGCCGTCAAGCACATTGGTCGCAGCTTCTTCCGCCAGTGGCTGCCCGAGTTGCGCAGGGCCACCGGCAAGGCCCTGCCCACGGTCGGGGAGTACTGGACCGAGGACATTGACCTCATGATGAACTACCTGGGGGAAGAGCCCATTATGGACTTATTCGACAGCCCTCTGCACCACAACTTCTATCTGGCCTCCTGTTCGGAAGGCAAAGGCGGCTTCGACCTGTCCGGCATGTTTGTGGACACGGTCGTGCAGGTCCGCCCCGAGAACGCCATCACCTTCGTGGAGAACCACGACACCCAGCCCGGGCAGGCGTTGGAGTCCTATGTCGAACCATGGTTCAAGCCCTCGGCCTACGCACTGATCCTCCTGCGCGACAAGGGCGTGCCCTGCGTCTTCTGGGGCGACCTATTCGGTACGCCCGAAACCGGGGACATCCCGGCGGTCACGGACCTGCCGCTGCTCATGCGGGCGCGCCGCAGCCTGGCCCACGGCCCCCAACACGACTACATCGACTCACCGGAGTGCATTGGTTTCACCCGTGAAGGGGACGATGACCACCCGGCCAGCGGCCTGGCCGTCCTAATCTCAGACCGCTGCGCAGCCGCCAAGAGGATGAGGGTCGGCACCCGCCACGCGGGCCAGACCTGGGTGTGCGTTATCGGCGAAGGGGAGGACGTCGTCATTGATGAGGACGGCACAGTCGAGGTCTCCGTAACTGATAGCGGGCTATCCCTCTACGCCCCCATTGACGCCACCGGGATTCTGCAACGCGCTCTGGAGCACCTCGCCCGCGTGTGCTAGGGGCCGGCGGCAGTGGACCTGGCAGCGGGTCGTGCCGTGTCGGCCCACAGGGCCGGCGGGCGGATTAAGGTCTACTAAGGTCTATTAAGGTCTAGGGCAAGCGCGACCGGCGCACTACGACCCACCACAGGAGGAACCGTGCCCACGCCCGACCAGCTCACCACCGATAAGAAGATCGCCGTCCTCATTGCCGAGGGGCTAGAGGAGGTCGAGGCCTTGGCCGTGGTCGACCTGCTCTACCGGGCGGGGATCCGTGCCGACATGATCGCCGTGGGCCAGAGCCTCCAGGTGACCTCCTCCCACCGGATTATTCTGACCTGCGACCGCCTCCTGGCCGAAGTGGACCTGTCCGACTACGACATGGTCGTCCTGCCCGGCGGCATCCCCGGTACCCCCAACCTCAAGGCGACCGCCCCGTTGGTTGAGGAGGTTACCGCCCGCATGAGGCAGGGCCGGGCGGTGGCCGCCATCTGCGCGGCCCCCTCGATCCTGGCCGAGGAGGGACTGCTGGAGGGCCGTCGGGCGACCGCGAACCCCGCCTTCATGGCGGTGCTGGCCGAGCACGGGGCTCGGACCAGCGAAGCCAGTGTTGTCGTCGACGGCAATCTCCTGACCAGCCGCGGCATGGCCACGGCGGTGGACCTCGGCCTGGAGATTGTGCGCTTCTACCTGGGGGATGACGCCGTGGAGGACCTTAAGGCGAAGGTTGTCTACCAGCGCTGAGGCCCCGGCCCCCGCTGTTCCTCACTGATCCCCCGCTCGGGACCGCTTGGGCACCAGGGCCAGAATCAGGAGCAGGAACCCCAGGCCTCCGACAATGACAATGAAGGCACTGACGAGGTCGATCCTGGCGCCGAGTCCGACGGCGATCAGCAGGCCACCCAGGGCCAGGAGGACAAGCCCCCACATGAGGGTCGAGGTACGCACCCGTCCGCGGGTGGGTGCCGACGCATCGCGCTGGACTGTTTTAGCGCTCCACACCGTTTCAGCCGCGGAGCCGGCGCTGGAGGCCGGGGAACCGGACGAGGCGGGGGATCCGGGCAGCGGCGGCGCCGCCTCCTCGGCAGAATTCGGCGTTGGCGGCGCCTTGGTCGGGCTTGTCGCAGCGGGCAGCGGCGCGGTTGCTTCAATCGGGGGCTGGTCCACGGCCGTCCCATCGGCGGTTGCGGGCGCATCCTCGGGGCGGGCGGGCGCCCCGCCCAGCTTCAGGGACATCTCGGTGGTGGGGGTGGTGTCGCGGTCGCTGGTGCTCATAGTGGTGACCTCGTTCGCAGTTGGTTGACAGGGCAGTCAGTTGGTGGGGGTGGCTGTGGGCTCAGCTGTGCCCGATGCGGCGGGGACGGAGGGCGACGCGCTGGCGTCCGCACTCGGGTCGGCGGTGGCGTCCCCGGGCTGAGAGGGGCCGGCAGCCTGCGCGTCCAGCTTCTCCTGCACGCAGGAGTCGTAGGAGGTGCGCTCCTGGGGGCTGAGCGTGCTCAGGTCCATCCAGTAGTGGTCCTCCGAATATGAATCGGCGGTGGCCTGGGCAATGCACTCCTCAGCGGTGGTCGAGGAGATGGCCGGTTGAGTCATGCCGGGTACGGGGAGGGCGTCGCCCTCGTGGTAGCCCGTCGTCGGGTCGATCCAGGACGAGACGATCCACACCGCCTCGTCGGCGTTGCCGTACCAGACCAGTTCCGAGTTGTACTCGTTAACGTTGATAATGCCCACCCCGACGGTGGCTTCAACGGTCAGGCCGGAGCCGGACTGGGAGGCCCGGGGTGAGGAGAGGGTGAGGTCCTCCCGACCGGCCGTGGTGTAGTTGAACTTGTAGCTGGGTACGTCAGCGCCCTCCAAGGTGTGCCCGGGGACGCTCTCCTCAGCAGGGATGTTGGCGTCCAGGGGGGCTCCGGTGGTCGGCCAGGGGCCGGTGACCGCCCCGCTTACCGTTCCCAGGCCGTTGTCGGCCTCTAAGACAATGGGCTGGTCCTCACGGGTGAGGATAGTCAGCGTGCCCGCTCCGATCTCTATCTGGATCTTGGAGGAGGAGTGGTCACTGGTCAGGTCGCGCAGATCCAGGGTGATGGCGCCCGCGGCGTACTCGCCCAGGTCGATGGTGACCCCGGCATTGGAGCTTTCCGCGGCGAAATCGGCGTCGCTGAGAGTGATCGTGTGTGAACTGAGCAGGTGCTGGTAGGGGGAGTGCCCGGTGGCCCCGGGAAATAGCGATCCCACAATGAGCATGGGGACGGCCAGGAGGATCGCCATCAGGGTGCCGATGACACTCATCCAGCCTCCGTGCCGTGACCGCAGGGCCGAGATCACTACCCCGGCACCCAGCAGGGTCATGGCGGTGCCCACGGCGAGCAGCGGTGTTTGAACATCGTCCAGAAGGTCACTGGTGCGGGCCCAGGCGAGCCCGGCCAGGGCAATGAGCATCGTGCCCAGAATCAGCAGGCCCACGGTGCGCCCGGGCCCGGGAATGCGGGGCCTGGGGGTGGGCAGAGGCGCCGGCTGCGGGGCCCCGGGGTGGAATGAGCCGCCGGGGACGGCGGGCCCCTGCGGACCGCCGGCACCATGCATGGCGGCGGGCGCAGGAGCGCCCTGCCCGGGGTAGCCGGCGCCCATGGGGGCCATCGGGGGCTGGGTCGCTGGGGGTAGCGGCCCACCTGGCATGGGCCCGGCTGCAGGGGCGGGGCCCTGGGAGGGGGCTGGGGCCCCGCGCAGCGGTGCGGTGGGTGCGCCGGGCCTGGCGGCGTGGGCGGCCGCGGCACCCTCCTGCCATGCGGACTGCTGCCAGCCCGGCTGGGGGGCAGAACGTGGGCCCGCCTGCCCTGCGGGGAATGGGCCCCCGGCCGGTGGCATGGGAGAGCCCATGGGCGCCCCGGTGCCCGGGACGGGCCCGCCCGGCCCCGTGGGGGCCGGCTCCGGCCCGGCCGCCCAGGCCCCGCCCGGAACCGGCCCAGTGGCGCCCATGCGCCTGGCCCGGCGACGGCGACGGCCCTCCCGCAGCCACAATGCCAGCAGCAGGATCAGGACGACGATCAGGACGCTCCTGAACGCCGTGCTTAGTTGGGAGTCCTCCCACATTCCGATGTACCAGGTGGGGAGCAGGCCGTGGTCCACCAGCACCCATCCGGCCACGAAGGTGCCCACGGCGGCGGCGAAGCCGACGTCGACATTGCCGTGAATGGCTTGCTCCAGGTGAATGCGGCCGTCGCCCTCCTCGGGCAGGAGCGCCCAACCCAACCCGTAGAGGATCAGGCCGATTCCGCTGAAGGCCGCCAGCACCGCCCACAGGCAGCGCACCAGGATCGGGTCCAGGCCCAGACGCTGGGCGAGGGCGCCGGCCACACCACCGATCCAGCGCTCCTGGGGCCGCACCAGGCCCGATCGGCGCAAGGAATTGAAGAACCCGGAGCTAGCGGGCCGGTTCGTGAACGGCTGGGGGCCGGGGGCGCCCGTGGCGGTGTAGGGGGCATGGTTGGGGCCCGGCTGCGGTCCGGGATGACCCGTGGGCGGGGTCTGCTGGGGGCCGCCCGGGGCGCCCCTCCAGCCAGGGGGCGGGCCCGGCCGGGAGTGGGGGCCGGCTGGGGCCGGGCCCGTGAAGGGGCCGGTTGCGCCCGAAGAGTCGGCCGGTGCCTGCGTGCCAGACGCCGGCGCCTGCTCGGAGGCGGCGCCGGGGTCGTCGGGCGGGTTGGCGGATTCGTGCTCGTGCTTGGGGGTTGCCGGATCGTTGGGGGTCGGGGAATCGCTCATAAACCCATGGTCGGGTGCGCCGGCCCCCTGCGGCGATGGGGGGACCCCCTGAGCGGCCCCGGATTCTGGGCTTGAGACCCCTGGTTGCCCCCATGCGGTCACCGTGGCGGCCCCACAGCGTGTCACGATGGGGCCATGACGACGACGGCGCCAGGAGCACCTGCCGGGGCACCTGCCCACGAGGGCCTCCCACGACGGACCACCACCCCACAGGGCACCACTGCACGAGCTGTTCCCGGTGGCGCCGTCACGCACCTTCCAACCGCAGCAGTGAGCCCGGCCGCCCTGGGCCCGGGCGCCCTTCCAGATGCCCTCGTGCCCGGCGGCGCTCCAGGCCCTGCCCAGGGCGCTCCCAGCGCATGGAACGCATGGAACACGCCCCCCAGGGGCGCCACCCGCCTGCCGCTGCGCCGTCCCCGGCGCAGACCCTCAACGGTTCCCGTGCCCGGCCTGCCCGCAGCACCCCGCCCCCGGCGCCGGTTCGCCGGGGTTTGCGCCGGCGTGGCCGTCCACCTGGGGGTGCCGGTGGCGCGCGTCCGCATCCTCGCCCTGGTACTCGCCCTGGGCGGGGGTGCCGGAGTACTGCTCTACGTCCTGCTGTGGGCGCTAGTGCCCACAGCCGACCCCTGGGCGGAGGCCGCCGGCGCCGTCCCCCCGGCTCAGGCCCGGCTGGCTTCCCGGCCCACCACTGTTTGGGCTCTGCCCACCCGCGTGCGCCAGCTCCTGGGCGGTGGGGCGCTGCTGCTGGCCGCACTCCTCCTCACCCTGTGGCGAACCGAAGTGCTGACCCCCGCCGGCAATCTGCTGCCGGTGCTCGTCATTGCCTCAGGGGCCGCCCTGGCCTGGTCCCAACTCGATGCCCTCACCGGGGTCAGCCGTGACCGCGGCGCCCTCCTGCGCCTGGCCGGGGGAGTGGTCTTGGCCGCCGTCGGCATCCTCCTGTGGCTGGGCGCCGACACCCCTCCCGGCATTCTGCTCACGGGCACCATGACCGGGATAGCCCTGGTGGTTGGGGTCGCCCTGGTCCTGGCACCCCTATGGCTGCGCACGAACCGGGCCCTGGCGGAGACCCGCGCCGCGGAGGCGCGGGCCGCCGAGCGCGCCGACATTGCCGCCCACCTCCACGACTCGGTCCTCCAGACCCTGACCCTCATTCGCAAGCGCGCCAACGATCCGGGCACCGTTGCCCGCCTGGCCCGCTCCCAGGAGCGGGAACTGCGCGCCTGGCTCTACACCGACCGACCTGAGGCGGGCACATCCCTGGCCGACGAGCTGCGCGAACTCGCCGCCGGCATTGAGGACCTTCACGGCATCCCCATTGACGTCGTCTGCGTGGGGGACCGCGAGCCGGGCGCCGACGCCGAGGCGATCCTCGCCGCGACCCGCGAGGCCCTGTCCAACGCCGTGCGCCACGGCGCCCCACCCGTCTCCGTCTACAGCGAGGCCTCCCCGCAGCGCCTGGAGGTGTTCGTGCGCGACCATGGCCCGGGCTTCGACCTCAACGCGGTGACGGCCGACCGGCACGGCGTGCGCGAGTCCATTATCGCCCGTGTCCAGCGCCATGGGGGCTCCGCCGTCATTAAGCGCCTCGCCCAAGGCACCGAGGTGCACCTGGCCCTGCCCGCCTGACACTCCGCCAATCCTGACCAATCCCGCACCACTCCCGCCCACCGCTCCAGGAGAAACCCATGATCCCTCCCGCATCGCCCTCCTCCCCGGCCACCGGCCTGCGCATCCTGGTCGTCGATGACCACGCCCTGGTGCGCGCCGGGGTGCGCACCGAGCTGGCCGCCCACGCCGCGGACATGGAGGTTGTCGCCGAGGCTGACGATGTCGAGGGGGCCATTGCCGCCGTCCACGCCCTGGTCCCCGACGTCGTCCTGCTCGACGTCCACCTACCGGGCGGCAACGGCGGGGGCGGCGCCGAGGTGGTCACCGCCTGCCATGACGTACCCGCTACCCGCTTCCTGGCCTTAAGCATCTCGGACGCCAGCGAGGACGTCGTGGCCGTCATTCGCGCCGGGGCGCGCGGCTACGTCACCAAGGCCATCTCCACCGAGGACCTGGCGCTGGCCGTGCGGCGGGTAGCTGCTGGGGACGCCGCCTTCTCCCCGCGCCTGGCCGGCTTCGTCCTGGACGCCTTCGGCGCCCAGGCCGGGGAGGTGGCCGTGGCCGACTCCGAACTCGACCGTCTTTCGGCCCGTGAGCGCGAAGTCATGCGGCTCATCGCCCGCGGCTACACCTACAAGGAGTGCGCCGCCGAACTCTTCATCTCGGTCAAGACCGTCGAGACCCACGTCTCGGCGGTGCTGCGCAAACTCCAACTGTCCAACCGCAACGAGCTCACCCGCTGGGCTGCCGCCCGGCACATCGTATGAGTCGTATGAGCGCCGCCCGCCGGGAGAGCACCGGGCCCACGGCCCCTGGGGAGCCCCGCCCCGGCCGCTCGGTGCCGCCCAGGTGCGCGCCGGGCCCTGGTCCGGGCGCCGGGGAGGCCGGGCTGCTGGCCCGCCTGGCCTCCCCGGGCGCCTCCCTGCGCGTGCCGGCGTTCGCGGCCCTGCCCGACGGCACCCTGCTCCTGGTCCACGACCGCCGCCCGCTGCCGGTGGGCGAGTCCTGGCGCCGCGCCGGTGGCGCCCTGCCCGACGACCTGCCCAACCCCAACACCCTGTGGCTGCGCTCCAGCAGCGACTGTGGGGCCACCTGGAGCCCGCCACAGCGCCTGGACCCGGATCTGCCCGGGATCACAGGGATCTCTGATCCCTCACTCATTGTGGCCCCCTGCCGACCCGAGCCGGCCCACTGCGGGCCCGAGCCGCCGGGCCCTCACCGGGAAGGCCACCGCATCGGGGCCTTGGGCCCCACTGCGGGCTCGCCCGCCGGCGACCGTCGCCCGGTCGTCCACCTTCTGGCCACGGCCGCCGGCGACGTCGGCCTCTTCGGGGCCCATCCCCCTGCCCGCCGGGCCCGCCCCGGACAGGCCCCCGAGCCGGGCACCCTGCGCCTTCTGCACGCCACCTCCCGCGACTGCGGGGCCACCTGGTGCTGGCGCGACATAACCGACACCGCTCTGCCCAGCACCGCCTGGCCGAACGGCGCCGTGCTCTTCACCGTTTCCGGGCACGGCCTGGCTCTACGCCACCCGGGCCGCACCGGCCGGCTCATCCAACCGGTGGTCGCCGCCCTGGAGCCCGGGCCCGACGGCGCCCGCCCCCTGCGCTCGGCCTGCCTGCTGTCGGAGGATTCCGGGGCCTCCTGGCACCTGGGGGAGGCCGTGCCCACGACTGCGGCCACCGGCGCCGCCAGCCTGAGCGGTGGGGCGGCCACCTGCGGCGTCGACGAGCACGCCGTCGTCGAACTGGCCGACGGGCGCCTGCTGACCAGCGCCCGCGACGGCGCCTACGCCGGCACCCGTCTGAGCGCCTGGTCCATTGACGGCGGCCAGAGCTGGTCGGCCGCCCACCGCCAGAACGACCTGCCCGACCCCGGCTGCAATGCCGGCCTGGCCGCACTGCCCGATGGGCGCCTACTGCTCAGCCACGCCGCGAACAGCACCGCCCGGCGGGAGGGCCGCCTGTCCCTGAGCGTCGAGGGCGCCTCCTGGCGTCCCCTCGTGCGGCTGCGCCATGCCGAGATCCCCTTCGGCTACTCCGACCTGGCCCTGGTGCCCGCGGGCCGCACCGGCGCTACGCGGGCGGTGGTGGTCGCTGAGGAACCAGCACCCGAAGGCACCACCCTGGTGGTGCTGGCCGTAGCCGTGGACTAAGACAATCCGGAGAGCCCGCACCCCCCGGGGCGCCGCACTGGTTTCGAGCTGAACCGCGCCGGGCGCGATCCATGGGAGGATGAGGGGCGTGAGTGAGCAGCACGCCGCGCCGTGCCAGGCGCCCGAGGACTGTGAGCTGATCCGGGCCATAGCCCATGTGCACGCCGGCGGCCTGGTAGTTCTCCCCACCGACACCGTCTACGGCATTGGCGCCGCCGCCGGCAATGCCACCGCCGTCGCCCGCCTCCTGGAAGTCAAGGGCCGGGGCCGTCACATGCCCCCACCGGTGCTGATCTCGGGTCCGGAACAACTCGATGGCGTAGCCGCTCGCGTGCCCCCCACCGCCCGAGCGCTGATTAGGGCCTTCTGGCCCGGCGCACTCACCCTCATTCTGGACGCCGACCCCTCACTGGGCTGGGACCTGGGGGAAACCGGCGCCACCGTGGCCCTGCGCATGCCCAACCACCCGCTGACCCTGGCCCTGCTGCGCGCCACCGGCCCCATGGCAGTCACCAGCGCCAACCCCACCGGACAGCCGCCCGCCACCGACGCCGCCTCCGGGCGGGCCGCCTTCCCCAGGAGTGTCCGGGGGAGCCGGGATGACCCCACTGCGTTAGGGGGCCGGCCGACCCCCGGGAGACGCCCTCGCGGGGGCCGGGCCGTGAACCCGGGCGACCCTGACGGCCCTGACGACTTTGAGGACGGCGCCGGCATTCTGGTCCTGGACGGTGGGCCAACACCCGGACCCGTGCCCTCGACGATCGTCAACCTAGCGGGCGACCACGCCCTGGCGCCCGTGGTGGTGCGCCAGGGGGCCCTGCCCCACGCCCGGCTCGCCGCCGTCGTCGATCCCATCCTGACGGCCCTAGGGGCGCCGCCCCTGACAGGACCCGACGCCGTCGGCCGTGGCGCACCGAAGGAGGCGGGGGCGTGAGGGTCTATCTCCTCATCCTCGTGGTGGCCACCGCAGTCACCTACGTGGCGGTGCCCGTGGTGCGTCACATTGCCCTGGTCTCCAACGCCCTGACCCCGGTGCGGGGGCGCGACGTGCACACCACCCCCATTCCACGCCTGGGCGGGGTGGCCATGTTCGTCGGCTTCGCCACCGCCGTGGCGGTGGCCTCCCAGATCCCCTACCTGTCCATGGTCATTGACTCCAGCGCCTGGGCGGTGGTCTTGGGCGCCGGCCTGGTCTGCCTGCTGGGCGTGGTGGACGACCTGTGGGAACTGGACTGGGTGACCAAGCTCGCGGGCCAGATCCTGGCCGCCGGCCTTATGGCGTGGCAGGGCGTCCAGCTCATTACCATCCCCGTGGGAGGGCTGACCATTGGCTCGGCGGGATTCTCTCTGGGCACCACCGTCCTGGTGGTCATTGTGTCCATTAACGCCGTCAACTTCGTTGACGGCCTGGACGGGTTGGCCGCCGGGATCATATGCATCGGGTCCATTGCCTTCTTCGGCTACACCTACGCCCTGACCCGCGCCACCTCCCCGGAGTCCTACACCTCCCTGGCGGCCACCATTGTGGCGGCCCTCATCGGGGTGTGCCTGGGCTTCCTGCCCCACAACTTCAATCCGGCCACCATCTTCATGGGGGACTCCGGCTCCATGCAGTTGGGCCTGATCTCGGCCGCCGGCACCATTATCGTCACCGGGCAGATCGACCCGGGGACCATTGGCGGTCGCACTGCGGTGCCGGTGTTCCTGCCGATCCTCCTGCCCCTGGCGGTGCTGCTGCTGCCCCTGACCGACATGGTCATGGCGATTGTCCGTCGCACTCGCGCCGGGCACAGCCCCTTTCATCCCGACCGGATGCACATGCACCACCGGCTCCTGGCCGCGGGGCACTCTCACCGCCGTGCCGTGCTGGTCATGTACGCCTGGGCCGCCGCCGCGGCCATCCCGGTGGCCGCCATGGCCTTCTTCCCGCTGCACTACGTGCTCATTGGCGCCATTGCGGCCCTGGTGGCCGCCCTGCTGGTCACCGCCGACCTCATGCCCGGGTTCCGTCACGTGCTCGCGCGCCGACTGGGGGCTCGACACGTGCGCCCCAAGGGCCGCCGATGAGCCCGGGGCGCAGGCCCGAGGGGGCGAGGAGCCGGGCGCCGATCCCCCGTCCGGGGCTGTCGGCGGCGGTGCGCGGCCTGCGCAGCCGACTGACCGTGGCCGGTGCGCTGCTGGCCGGCGCGCTGGTGGCCTGGGCACTGCTGGGTCAGGTGGTCTCCCCGTTGGCCAGCGCCGCCGTGGGCGCCTGCGCGACGACGGCGCTGCTGACCTCCATCTGGCTCCTGCTGGGACGGGCGGTGCGCTCCGCCGCGGTCCCGGCGGGTTGGGTAGCAGGCGGTTACCTCCTGCGTCTGCTCATTGTGGCCGCGGCTCTGGTGGGAGGGCGGGCGGCCGGTCTGGATACGCGCCTGATCGGAGCGGGCCTCATTGCCGCCGTGGTGGTGGGCACCGCGCTGGAGACCTGGGTGCTGGCCCGCGCCGGCGTGCCGACCGTCGACCCCGGCCCCGACGACGATCCCAGTGCCGTCCCCGACGAGCCCGCCGGCCGACTGGACTGAGTGGGCCAGCGGCCCTGAATTAGGCGGGCCGGCTGGTAACATGTGCCACACCGCACCGCGCACGGCGAGACGTCGCGCACGCGTGCTGATCCACCACGAGAGCCCGGGAGGACACCCTGTCCACGCTCACTACGGGCGCGCCAACCCCCGCCGCGCGCCAGAAGGCCACCAAGCCCGGCTGGTACTGGGTCCTGATCGCCCTGTGCGTGGCGGTCATGGGAGTCACCGCCGTGCCCGCCTTCACCGAGCACCCCCACAGCCCCGGCGTTGAGGACTTCTTCCCCCACGCCATATTCGGCGAAGGGACCTTCTATGAGTTCAACCGCCTGACTTTGGCCCGCGTCATTATGGGCTTGGGCCTGTGCCTGCTGGTGGTGCTGGGCACGCGCCGGCTGACCCTGGTCCCCGGGCGGGGGCAGGCGCTCCTGGAGCTTGCGGCCGACTTCGTGCGCGGCAATGTCGCCGTCCAGCTCCTGGGCCCCAAGAATGGCAAGCGCTTCGCCCCGATCCTGGCCACCCTCTTCTGGGCGGTGGCCGCCATGAACATCGCGGGTATTGTTCCCGGCATCAATATTGCCGCGTCCTCAGTGGTGGCCGTGCCCCTGACCTTCGCAGCACTCACCTACGTGGTCTTCGTCGGCGCGGGCATCCGCGAGCAGGGCCTGGGACGCTTCTTCGCCTCCCAGCTCTTCCCCCCGGGGCTGCCCAAGCCCATGTATCTGCTCATCACCCCGATTGAGTTCCTGTCGACCTTCATTGTGCGCCCAGTGACTCTCACTTTGCGTCTGCTGTGCAATATGGTCTCCGGTCACCTGCTGCTGGGCATGACCTACTTCGGCACCACCAGCCTTCTCCTCCACCTTCAGACCACTTCCGCCCTGAGCGCCCTGACCGGTGCGGCCATGGTCGTCATGACTCTTTTCGAAGTCTTCGTGGCCCTCCTGCAGGCGTATATCTTCACCATTCTGTCCGGCGTCTACATCAAGCTCTCCATTGAGGCCCACTAGCCGGCCGCCGCGCCCACCAGCCATCCCTACCGTCCAACCCAACATCCGCCCCCGAGGCGGGAACACAGAAGGAAGCACCACATGGAAACTGCCGCTGTTGCATACATCGGTTACGGTCTTGCCACTCTGGGGCCCGCCCTGGGCATTGGCATCCTTGTTGGCAAGACTCAGGAGGCCACCTCCCGCCAGCCCGAGGTGGGCGGCCGCCTGTTCACCAATATGATCATCGGCGCGGGCATGGTCGAGGCCCTGGGCCTCATCGGCTTCGTGCTGCCGCTGATCGTGAACTGATGACGGCCCCCATGATCCTGCTGCTGGCTGCCGCCCCAGTGGAGCAGTCCCAGGAGGCCGGTGGGACGGAGTTCATCCTGCCCCCGGCCTATGAGATCTTCTGGGCCGCCCTCATCGTGCTGCTCATTGTCCTGGTGGTCGGCAGGTATGGCCTGCCGCGCATCTACAAGCTCCTCGACGAGCGGGCTCAGCGCATTGAGGAGGGCCTGGCCCTGGCTGAGGAGGCCAAGGGCAGCCAGAAGGACGCCGAGCTCCGTGCCGAGCGCCTTGTGGAGGACGCCCGTTTGGAGGCGGCCCGCATCCGCGACCAGGCCCACGCCGAGGCCAAGGCGATTATTGACCAGGCCCGCAGTGCCGCCCAGGAGGAGGCCGGCAAGGTCATTGACGCCGCTCAGCGCCAGATTCAGGCCGACAAGCGGGCCGCCCAGATCTCCTTGCGCGGAGAGGTCGGGATCCTGGCGACGACCCTGGCCGAGCGGATCATTGGTGAGCAGCTCAAGGACACTGATCTATCTTCTCGTGTCATTGACCGTTTTATGAATGAGCTGGAGACCGCGCCCGATGACGTCCTGGGGCAGGAGTCGGCCGTCGCAACCAAGGGGATCTGGTGAACACCGGCACGGCTGCGACCCGCACCGCCGTGGCCCGGGCCTGGGAGCCGGTCCTCAGACAGGCCGGCGCCCAGGGCCAGGAGCTCGGCGAGCAGATTCTGGCCCTCGCCCACCAGATCGCCAAGCACCGCCTGAGCGGCCCCCTGACGGACCCCGGTCGAACCCCCGAGCACAAGGCCGACCTGGCCACCCGCCTTTTCAGTGGTCGTGTCGATGTGCGGATCGTGGAGTTGCTGTGCGCTTGCGTGCGGGGCCGCTGGTCCCAGCCGGTCAACCTTCTGACCGCCCTGCACGACCTGGGCGTCCAGGCGATTCTTGCCGGCGCCCGCGCCGCCGGCCGCATTGAGGTCGTCGAACAGGAGATCTTCGGCGTCTCCCAGCAGTTGCACAACAACACCGAGTTGCGGCGCGCCCTGGAGCCCTCCCGGCGCACCAGCACCGAGGACCGCGTGCGCCTGGCCCGGCGGGTCTTCTCCCCAGTGATCTCACCGGCCGCCATGAGCCTGGTGGTCTGGTGCGTGCGCCACCGGGCCCTGGGAGGAGTGCCCTACAACCTGCGGCGCGTCACCCAGCTCGCCGCCGCCCTGCAGAACCGGACCATTGCCGACGTCGTGACTGCCGTGCCCATGACCGTGGCCCAGGAGGAGCGCCTGCGCATCATCCTCCAGCGGCGGCTCGGCACCGACATTGAACTCAATACCCAGGTTGACCCCGCTGTCATTGGCGGTATGCGCATCCGCGTGCGCGACCTGGTCATTGACTCCTCCGTGCGCGCCGCCGTCGCCCAGGTGCGCGACTCCCTGGTCGGCTGACACCGACCATCCACAGACCAACCGCCCGCGCTACCACGCATCACCAAGGAGACGACAGATGGCTGAACTGACCATCAGGTCCGAGGAGATCCGCTCCGCCCTGAACGCGTTCGTCGAGTCCTACAAGCCGGCCGAGGTGGCCGCCGAGGAAGTCGGCCACGTCATCTTCGCCGCCGACGGCATCGCACACGTCGAGGGCCTTCCCGGCGTCATGGCCAACGAGCTGCTCACCTTCGAGGATGGCACCGCCGGCCTGGCCATGAACCTTGACGAGCGCCAGATCGGCGTGGTCATTCTGGGCGATTTCACCGGCGTCGACGAGGGGCAGGTGGTCCACCGCACCGGTGAGGTCCTTTCCGTTCCCGTGGGCGACGGCTACCTGGGGCGCGTGGTCGACCCCCTGGGGCGCCCCATTGACGGGCTGGGCGAGATTATCACCGAGGGGCGCCGCGCCCTGGAGCTCCAGGCCCCCGGCGTCATGGCCCGCAAGTCCGTCCACGAACCCCTCCAGACCGGTCTGAAGGCCATTGACTCCATGATCCCGGTGGGCCGCGGCCAGCGCCAACTCATTATTGGTGACCGCCAGACCGGCAAGACGGCCATTGCCCTGGACACCATCCTCAACCAGAAGGCCGCCTGGCAGAGCGGGGACCCGAAGCAGCAGGTGCGCTGCATCTACGTGGCCACCGGTCAGAAGGGCTCGACCATTGCCGCGGTGCGCGCCGCCCTGGAGGAGCGCGGCGCCCTGGAGTACACCACCATTGTGGCTTCGCCCGCCTCCGACCCGGCCGGCTTCAAGTACCTGTCCCCCTACACCGGCAGCGCTCTGGGCCAGCACTGGATGTACGCGGGCAAGCACGTGCTCATCGTCTTCGACGACCTGTCCAAGCAGGCCGAGGCCTACCGCGCCGTCTCCCTGCTCCTGCGCCGCCCGCCGGGCCGCGAGGCCTACCCCGGCGACGTCTTCTACCTGCACTCGCGCCTGCTGGAGCGCTGCGCCAAGCTCTCGGATTCCCTGGGCGCCGGCTCTATGACCGGCCTGCCGATTATTGAGACCAAGGCCAACGACGTCTCCGCGTACATCCCCACCAATGTCATTTCCATTACCGACGGCCAGATCTTCCTCCAGTCCGATCTGTTCAACGCCGACCAGCGCCCGGCCGTCGACGTGGGCATCTCAGTGTCGCGCGTGGGTGGTGCCGCCCAGGTCAAGGCCATGAAACAGGTTGCCGGGACTCTCAAGCTCACTTTGGCCCAGTACCGGAGCATGCAGGCCTTCGCCATGTTCGCCTCCGATCTGGACGCCACGACCCGGGCTCAACTCACCCGCGGCGAGCGCCTCATGGAACTGCTCAAGCAGCCCCAGTACACGCCCTACCCCGTTGAGGAGCAGGTCGCCAGCGTGTGGACCGGCACCAACGGCTACCTCGATGACCTGGAGGTCTCCGACGTCCTCCCCTTCGAGGCGGCCCTCCTGGATCACCTGCGCCGCAACACGGAGGTGCTCACCACCATCCGCGAGACCGGTCATCTCAGCGAGGACACCGAGGCCCAGCTGCGCAGCGCCGTCGAGTCCTTCCGCTCCACCTACCTGGCCGGCGGCCGGATCCTCACCGGCGAGGTCACCGCCGCCCAGGAGGAGGCGCCGGCCGAGCGCACAGCCGAGCAGATTGTGCTGACAAGGGGCTGACGTGGCAGGCAACCAGCGCGTTTACAAGCAGCGGATCCGCTCCACCCAGACCCTCCAGAAGGTCTTCAAGGCGATGGAGCTCATTGCCTCGGCCAGGATCGGGCAGGCGCGCCGCAACGCGCATGAGGCGAGCCCCTACGACCACGCCCTGAGTCAGGCCGTGGCCGCCGTGGGCACCTACGGGCACCTGGACCATCCGGTGACTCGGGAGCGGAAGGACACCAAGCGGGTCGCGGTGGTGGTCGTCACCTCCGACCGGGGCATGGCCGGCGCCTACTCGGCGACCATTCTGCGCGAATCCGAGCGGCTTCTGGCCCAACTCGTCGAGGACGACAGAGAGCCGGTGCTCTTCACCTTCGGGCGCCGCGCCGCCAACTACTTCGCCTTCCGGGACCGGCCGGTGGAGTACTCCTGGGTGGGGGAGTCCGACCGCCCCAGCGACCACTCCATTGAGGAGATCGCCTCAGTCCTGCTGGAGTACTTCCTGAGCCCGCCGGAGGCCGGGGGGGTGGCCGAGGTCCACATTGTTTTCACCCGCTTCGTCTCCATGGTCTCCCAGGTCCCCGAGGTGCGCCGCATGCTGCCGCTGACCGTGGTCGACATGCGCGAGACCACTGACCTGAACCGTTACGTCTCACTGCAGGAGGAGGCTGCGAAGGTTTGGGAGTCCCAACCCCTCTACGAGTTCGAGCCTGACGCGGAGGCGGTCCTGGACTCGCTGCTCACGCGCTACGTGCGCAGCCGAATCCGCAACGCCCTGCTACAGTCCGCGGCCTCAGAGCTGGCCAGCCGCCAGCAGGCCATGCACACGGCCACCGACAATGCCGAGGACCTCATCACCACCTACACCCGCCTGGCCAACGCCGCACGCCAGGGCGACATTACCCAGGAGATCAGTGAGATCGTCTCGGGGGCCGACGCCCTGGGCGCCGGCTAGGCACCACCACGCAGCTTCGCCACAACGGACACGGAAGAACGCATCATGGTTGACACCACCATCCTGGGAACGGGGCGCATCACCCGGATCATTGGCGCCGTCGTCGACGTCGAGTTCCCCCCGGACGCGATCCCCGCGATGTACAACGCCCTCAAGGTTGCCATCCAGGCCACGGGTGAGGGCACCGAGCCGCATGAGATCACTCTGGAGGTCGCCCAGCACCTGGGGGACAACATTGTGCGCACCATCTCACTGAAGCCCACTGACGGCCTGGTCCGCGGCTCCCAGGTCCACGACACCGGCGCCCCCATCTCCGTACCGGTTGGTGACGTCACCAAGGGCCACGTCTTCAATGTCACCGGCGATGTGCTCAACCTGCGTCAGGGCGAGAAACTGGAGGTCGGTGAGCGCTGGCCCATCCACCGCCAACCCCCGGCCTTCGACCAGCTGGAGTCCAAGGAGCAGATGTTCGAGACCGGCATTAAGGTCATTGACCTGCTCACCCCCTACGTTCAGGGCGGCAAGATCGGCCTGTTCGGGGGCGCCGGCGTGGGTAAGACCGTCCTCATTCAGGAGATGATTCAGCGCGTGGCCCTCAACCACGACGGCGTCTCCGTGTTCGCCGGTGTTGGTGAGCGCACCCGTGAGGGCAATGACCTCATTGTTGAGATGGAGGAGGCGGGGGTCTTCGACAAGACCGCCCTGGTCTTCGGCCAGATGGACGAGCCCCCGGGCACGCGCCTGCGGGTGGCCCTGTCCGCCCTGACGATGGCCGAGTACTTCCGCGACGTCCAGAACCAGGACGTGCTGCTGTTCATTGACAATATTTTCCGCTTCACCCAGGCCGGCTCCGAGGTCTCCACCCTGCTGGGCCGCATGCCCTCCGCGGTGGGCTACCAGCCGAACCTGGCCGACGAAATGGGCCTTCTCCAGGAGCGCATTACGTCAGCTGGCGGGCACTCCATCACCTCCCTGCAGGCCATCTACGTGCCCGCCGACGACTACACCGACCCCGCCCCGGCCACCACCTTCGCCCACCTGGACGCCACCACCGAGCTGAGCCGCGAGGTGGCCGCGCGCGGTATCTACCCGGCGGTGGACCCGTTGGCCTCCACCTCTCGACTGCTGGCCCCCCAGTACGTGGGCAAGGAGCACTATGAGGTGGCCACGCGCGTGAAGTCCATTCTGCAGAAGAACAAGGAACTCCAGGACATTATCGCCATCCTGGGTGTTGATGAACTTTCTGAGGACGACAAGGTCACTGTCAACCGGGCGCGCCGCATTGAGCAGTTCCTGTCCCAGAACATGTACATGGCTGAGAAGTTCACCGGCGTGCCCGGCTCCACCGTGCCCGTGGCCGAGACCGTTGAGGCCTTTAAACGGATCTGCGACGGACAGTACGACCACGCCCCCGAGCAGGCCTTCTACAACATTGGCGGCATTGACGACCTCGAGCGCCGCGCCGCCGAGCTGGCGGGGAAGTGAGTCCCGTGGCCGACCTGAGCGTCGAGATCGTCTCCCGCTACGGCGGGCAGGCTTGGGCCGGTCGGGCCCAGCAGGTCTCCGTGCCGCTGGTTGACGGCGAGATCGGCGTCCTGCCGGGCCGTCAGCCGATCCTGGCCCTCGTGGGACGCGGTACAGTGCGTATTGTCCCCGCGGAGGGCCAGAGCGTGTCCGTGCCCGTCGACGGCGGGTTCTTCTCCGTGGACCACGATGTTGTCACCGTGGCGGTCGACCTCGCTGGGGACGAGGTGGGCGCCCAGGGTGCCGCCGGGAGCATGAAGGAGTGAGTTAATGCCGGGATCAGGGTGGTGGATTGTCGTTTTCGGCGTCGTCCTGGTCCTGGTGGCCGCGGGCATTGTGTTCCTGGTGCGCCTGCGGGTCCTGGCCGGCAGGCTGGGCTCCTTCGAGTGCGCCCTACGGGAGGCGGGGCGTTCGCGCTGGACCAGTGGCGTAGCGGAATTCGGCAGTGACTCCCTCCAGTGGTACCGCCTGGTCTCCCTGTCCCCCTGGCCCAAGCACGTGTGGTCGCGTATAGCCCTGGAGGTCGGGCAAGCTACCCGCCGCAGCGAGCGCGGGCGCGTCATGGAGGTGACTTGTCAGATTGGAGAGACCAGCTTCGAGCTGGCCATGCTGGAGGAGTCCCATTCGGCGCTGGTCTCGTGGGCGGAGTCCGCCGCTCCCACCCAGTCCTCACTTTTCTAACCCCTCGCCATCGCCCAGATGGCCAGCGCAACCGTCTCATCATGGAGGGGGGACGGCCTCCCGCTCTCGGCCATCACTCGTACCGGCTCCCGCTCCTCGGCCGCTGGGGAGGGGGACGGCCTACCGCTCTTGGCCGCCACGGGCTCTTGCCGGCACCTGGAGCGCCCCGGGCTACTGCCGTCCCGCCTGGTCCGGGTCGGCGGCCGGGGCGCGGGTGGCGCGCAGCGAGACCACGTGCACGAAGTGCTCCAGGGGTCCGCGGGCGAAGAGCACGAACCAGCCCATGGCGAAAAGGGTGCACCCCAGCGCCAGCCATCCCAGGAAGGTGTTGGAGCCGGTAACAAAGCCAGCAACGGGGCCGATGACGCCGATGACATTGCCCGCAGCCCAGATGACGGCAATGTGCCCGCAGTAGATCGTCAATGACATGGATCCCAGGGCCGCCAGCGGCGCTATTGCCCACCGCCAGCGGCGGGCAATGAGCTGGAGCACGCCAATGACCGCCATGGCCACCCCGCTGGATCCCAGGGCCTCCAGGGGTGTATTCGAATGCGGCGCGGCGCTCACCAGAGTGTGCAGGTCCACGCCATCCCAGGGGTCCACAGGGGTCTTCTTAACCCAACCGGGGTCGTTGAGCAGCATGTCCGGGTCGATCAGGAGAGGATATTCGGTTGAGGTGGGAGCAGGTTCTGGGGACTCAGTCGATGCCCGGAGTGTCGCGACGCTGGAGCCGGTGAAGTCCCAAGCGCCCCCTTCCTTCCAGGAGGACGGGGCGGGATCGACGCCGCTAACGCAGCTGGCCGGGTCGGAGGGGGAGACCAGGTGGAAAGTGTCAGGGTCATTGGGGGTCAGCACATGGGTCAG
Source organism: Actinomyces oricola (assembly GCF_004104015.1). Taxonomy (GTDB): domain Bacteria; phylum Actinomycetota; class Actinomycetes; order Actinomycetales; family Actinomycetaceae; genus Actinomyces; species Actinomyces oricola. The sequence goes on from NZ_RYFV01000002.1 coordinate 131,826, forward strand.
GCCCCAGGCGGCCCCGTAGCCGACCAGCGCGCAGGCGGTTCCCACTGCCGCCAGGCGCCCCAGAGCGCTCGCCCTGGTCAGGTCCAGCTTGGACAGGCCAAGCCTCAGGAAGATGAAGGCCATCCACACGGCCCCGGGGTAGAAGCCGGTGAGGAAGAAGCTCGTTGGCGCATAGTTGCCGTCGAGCACAGACGGGTCGGCGCTCAGCCGCGCGCTCTGGAGCGCCGCGGGAGCCATGAGGACAATGAGGGGGCCCACGACGGCGGTTGCCGTCGCCAGAACGAATAGGCGCCTGGCCGACCAACTGACGAAGGGGATGGCCAGGGCCAGCCAGGCGGCATAGAAACCGAGAATAATTGCCACGTTCGTGTTCATGCTCACCAGGACCGCCCCCAGGACCAGGAGCAGGGCTGAGCGCACCAGCAGGCGCAGGCGTGTGCGCACCAGGCGCTCTCCGGTGTGGGGTGTGGCGCGCCCAGACATAATGCCCAGGGAGAACCCGGCAATGACGGCGAAGAGAATGGCCGAGCGGCCGTGAGCCTGGTTGAGCAGTCCGGGGAGCGTGGTCAGGCCGCAAGTGCTCCAGCCGACATGGGCCGACATCATCCCCAGCAGCGCCAAGCCCCGGGCCGCATCCAGGCCGTGGAGGCGGCCCGGGCCGGCGGCGCCGGTGAGGTAGCGGCCACTGCGCCGAGGCGGCCACCAGGATGCGGGGGCGGCAGCGGCGTGCTCGATGGCGGAGTGCTCGGCTGCAGTGCCCGACCGGCCGACCGCGGAGTCCGGCCGGTCGGTCTCGGTTGATCTGTTGCCGCCGGCGGCGTTGGATTGGGCATCGGCCGAGACGGGGCCCGGTTCCGACGAGTGCGCGTTCTCTGAGCTCGATTCGGGCATACGCGGATACTGACACACCCGCGCCGCCGCTGGGCCGGCTCGTCAAGAGTGCGCGGACAGCTCCTGGGCCACCGGCTAGGGTGGTCGGGTGCGCGTTGTCATTGCCTCTTGCTCCGTGGACTACTCCGGCCGCCTGGACGCCCACCTGCCTCGGGCCACCCGCCTCATTGTGGTCAAGGCGGACGGCTCGGTACTGGTCCACTCCGACGGCGGCTCGTACAAGCCTCTGAACTGGATGAGCCCGCCTGCCCGCCTCACTGAGGCGGCCCCCAGCGCGGAGGACCTGGAGACCGGCGTCAAGACCTGCTGGGAGGTCAGGGCCACCAAGACCGAAGACCGCCTGGTCATCCGCATCTACGAGGTCCTGGTGGACACCAGCGTGGATCTGGGTGTGGACCCGGGACTGACCAAGGACGGCGTCGAGGCCCACCTCCAGGAACTCCTGGCCGAGCAGATCGAGGTCCTGGGGCCCGGTTACCGGCTCGTGCGCCGCGAATACCCCACCGCCATCGGGCCGGTGGACCTTCTGGCCAAGGACCCCCACGGCGGTGCCGTAGCCGTTGAGGTCAAGCGCGTCGGCGGCATTGACGGCGTCGAGCAGCTCACCCGCTACCTTGAGCTGCTGGGCCGCGACCCAGTGCTGGCGCCCGTGCGCGGGGTCTTCGCCGCCCAATCCATTAAACCGCAGGCCCGGGTGCTGGCTGAGGACCGTGGCATCCGCTGTGTGGTGCTCGACTACGATGCCATGCGGGGCATGGACGATCCCGCCTCCCGTCTTTTCTGAGTCCGACGGCGGCACGCGGACCGGGCGGCCGTGGTGCGGATCGGCCCCACGCCGTCTTAAGCCCACGACCGCCCCCAGGAGCGCTCATGACCGCCAAGCCCGCCACTCCTGTCCTGCCGCGCGAGGTCTCACTGCTGCGGATTGTGGCCCAGGGATTGGTGGGGGCCACCGCCGCACCGTCCGCCGCTGAGGCCGTGCGCCGCCAGCTCGCCATTCAGGGCCAGCAGGTCTCCGCGGTGCCGCACGCCCTGGTTGTGCGCGTGGTCGGCGCCACCGGCAGCGACGTCGCCGCCGCCTTCGCCCGCGGTGACCTGGTGCGCTCCTGGCCCATGCGCGGTACTGTCCACATCACCACGGCGGCTGACCATCACTGGTTGCGTGTGGCTCTCATGCACCGCCTGGATGCGTGGGTGCGTCGCTCAGAGGCCGAGCTGGGAATAAGCCAGGCCCTGTGCGAGCACGCCGCCGAGATCGCCCTGGCCGCGATCAGGGAGCGCGGGCCACTGCCGCGCGCCGAGTTGCTGGACGCCTGGGCGCAGGCGGGTCTCATGGCGTTCGCCGCCGGCAAGGATGTTTCGGCCTACCGGCGCCGCCATCTCCTGGTGCGCCTCCAGCGCGAAGGGGTCCTGGTCCAGGGGCCGCGCCGCGGCAACGAGCACCTGGTGGTCGACGCCGCCCCCTTTCCCAGTGCCGACAGCGGGCCCGCCGGGGCCGGGGTGGCCAGAGGGCAGCCGGGGCACACCGCCGCCCTGGCCGAGATCGCCCGCCGCTATGCCACCAGCCACGGGCCCATTAGCGCCGGGGATCTGGCCCGCTGGACCACTCTGCCCAAGCGGGAGGCCGCCCGGGCATTGGAGAATGCGGTGGAGGAGACCACCGCCACCAGCTATAGGGCCGACACCGCCCGGGCCCGGGTGCCCCTGGTGCGCGCCCGGGCCGACGGCGGTGTGCGCGGCAGGCTGAGGATCCTGGGAGTGGGGGAGTCGGCGCCGCGCACGGGCCTGCTCTACCTGCGCGCCGACCTGCCCGAGCTGCTTGAAGCCGCCCGCAGACAGGCCCTGGCCGCACGCTTCCTGGCGTCCTTTGATGAGCTTCACGTGGGCTACAAGGATCGCAGCTGCCTGACCGGTGAGGCCGGAGAACGACTCATCTGCCCGGCGGCCAATGGAATGTTCCGTCCGCTCCTGGTGGATCGAGGCCGGTTGGTGGGTGTGCGCCCCGTAGGGGAGGGCGTGCTGTGGCTGGACGGGGCGGCCCCCTCGGCCCGGGTTGAACGCGACATAACCCGGGCGGTGGCCGCCGTCGAGAAGCGCCTGGCGCGTTAGGGCGGAGCCGGATAGTGCGTACTCCGGGCCAGGTCCGGACCAGGGGGCACGGCGAATGCGCCGTGACCCATCGCGACCCATCACGGCCGGGCCCAAGGGCGGGGTAATCGGGGGCGGGGGCGACAACACCCCGAGTGTCAGCAGACATCAGACATCTGGGGCTACACTCCGGCCATGAGCAGCGTTGCCACAGCCCTGCGCGGGCGAGTCGTCACCCCCTCCGCGATCATTGAAGACGGCCTAGTCGTTGTTGTCGATCGCCACATCGCCTGGGTCGGCCAGGCCCGCAGGGCCCCTGCCGCCGGCTACTCCGAGGCCCTTGCGGCCGCTGACAGCGCCCCCGAGAACGGTTACCTGCTCCCCGGGCTCGTGGACGTCCACTGCCACGGCGGGGGCGGGCAGTCCTTCCCCAACGCTGAGACCACGGAGCAGGCCATGGTCTCAGTCCTCGAGCATCGCCGTCACGGCACCACCAGCCTGGTGGCCTCCTGCGTCACCGCCGCCGCCGACGTCCTCAGGGAACGTACCCGGGTCCTGGCCGACCTGTGCGACGCCGGTGAGCTCGCCGGCATCCACTTCGAGGGGCCCTTCGTCTCGGTCGAGCGCTGCGGGGCCCAGGACCCCGCCTACATTATTGACCCCGACGCCGCCCTGACCGCCGAGCTCATCGGTCTGGGCCGCGGGCACGTGGTCACCATGACCATCGCCCCGGAGAAGCCGGGCGTCACCGGCGACGACGGCGTCAACGCCGCCCTCATCGAGGGCGGGGCCCTGCCGTCCTTCGGGCACACCGACTCCGAGGCCGCGCCCGTGCGCGAGGCGCTGGCCGACGCCGCCGCGAGGATCGCCGCACGGCGGGAGGCGGGTCTGCCGGTCCGCTCCGCCCGCCCCACGGCCACCCACCTGTTCAACGGTATGCGTCCCATGCACCACCGCAGGCCCGGCCCGGTGCCCGAGTTCCTGGCGGCGGCCCAGCGCGGGCAGTGCATCCTGGAGATGATTGGCGACGGCGTCCACCTCCACCCCGCCATGGTGCGGGACGTGTTCGAAACCCTCGGTCGTGACCGGGTGGTCCTCATTACCGACGCCATGGCCGCCGCGGGCATGCCCGACGGCGACTACGTGCTGGGGCCTGCCGCGGTGACGGTCGCCGACGGCGTGGCACGGTTGACCGGCAAGGACGCCATCGCCGGGGGCACCGCGCACCTGCTGGACGTGGTGCGCACCACCTGGAGGAATGGTGTGGACCTGGTCGACGCCGTCTACGCCGCCAGTGCCCAGGGAGCCCGGATCCTGGGCGACCCCAATATTGGGGCGCTTGAGCCCGGACTGTGGGGCGATGTTGTCGTGACCGACTCCGGGCTGCACCCTGTGCGGGTCGTGCGTCGTGGTGACGACGTGGACCTCACTGACCCGTGTACCGCCTGAGCCGGGGCGGCCAACCGCCCGGGAGGAGGGGCGATGGCACTGTGCCTGGTGCGGTCGGGGACGCGGCGGTCAGTCGCTGCCCGGAGGGCCAATAGGCAGCCAATGGGCTCCGCCCCTCTAACCCTCCAGCCCTAGCAGGCGGCGGGAGTACATGGCCTGGCCGGAGTGCTGGACGGCGTCGTCGACGATTGAGACCAAGCGAGTCCGCCGGGTGACCGGCGGATCCCAGGAGTGGTCAATGACCTCGTCCAACGTCGACTCGTCGAGACTGCCGAGGTAGTCCCGGGCCAGGGCACAGGCGGCATCAAGGTAGTCGGTCAGGAGTTCCAGGCTCGTGACGCGGACCTTGGCGGCCTGCTCGGGCGTGTGGCGCCAGTCCTCGGTGTCGTCGGGCAGGTCCAGGGCGAAGCGCTCTTTGAAACCGGCTGCGGTCCACACCATGGTGGTGCCGGCCAGCGCTGAGACCTGCATGTCGATCTCCCGGGCCGTATGCCACGCCAGCCAGGTCAGGGAGTCAATGCGCGGCGCCTGGACGGGGGCGGGCCGGGTGTTCACCTGCTTGAGTGTGACGCCCTCCAGGGCGCGGTCGAAGCGCTCGCGCGCACGGGATAAAAGGTCAATGAGGGCGCCTTGGAATGTCATGCCCCCACCGTAGGCCCTTGGAGGCCCGCCGTGGGATTGCACTGGGCGGTGGCCGCCGAGCCGTAAACCCGGAAACCGGTCTTCGCAGTGGGGCGGTCAGGCGAAGACCACGGTGCGGTGACCGTTGAGCAGCACCCGGTGCTCGGCGTGCCAGCGCACCGCCTGGGCGAGCACCCGCCGCTCGACGTCCTGGCCCTTGGCCTGGAGTACGGCGGCGGAGTCCTCGTGGCCGCAGCGGGTGACGTCCTGCTCAATGATCGGCCCCTCATCGAGGTCAGCAGTCACGTAGTGGGCGGTGGCGCCAATGAGCTTGACGCCACGGTCGTGCGCTTGGTGATAGGGCTTGGCGCCCTTGAAGCTGGGCAGGAAGGAGTGGTGGATATTAATGACCCCTCCGTGCAGGCGCTCGCACAGTTCAGCCGAGAGTATTTGCATATAGCGGGCCAACACCACCAACTCCACGTCCAGGGAGTCCACCAGGGTCATGAGTTCGGCCTCGGCGGCCTCCTTGGTGTCCTTGGTGACGGGGATGCAGTGGAAGGGCACCCCGTAGAACTCCGCCACCGGGCGCAGCGTCTCATGGTTGCCGACCACACCGACCACGTCTACCGGCAGGCCCTGACTGCGGGCGCGGAAGAGCAGATCAGTCAGGCAGTGGCCGTCCTTACTCACCATGATCAGAGTGCGCACGGGGCGCCCGACCTCGTCAAGGGACCAGTCCATGGAGTACTCCCGGGCCATCTCGGCCAGGTCCTTCTCCATTTCCTCGCGCGCCACTGTGGTGAGCACCTGCACGCGCATAAAGAACAAGCCGGTGGCGGCGTCCCCGAACTGCTTGGACTCGGTGATGTTTCCACCGCGACGGGCCAGGGCCCCGGAGACGGCGTGGACAATACCGGGCCGGTCCGGGCAGGACAGTGACAGGACGAGGTGGGAGGTGGGGTCAGGCATGACGTCAGCCTATCGGCTCTATGGGCTCGCCCTGTGCAGGCCGGGGCGTCGCTCAGCGCTGAGGCGGTCTCAGCCCTGGCGGGCTTTGAAACGAGGATTCTGCTTGTTAATGACGTAGGTGTGGCCACGTCGGCGCACCACTTTGCTCCCGGGCTGCCTGGCCAGGGAGCGGATTGAGGCTCGGACTTTCATGGGGTTCCTTTCTTGCGGCCGACGGCGCGGGGCGGCGCCTGGCGTGGTGGTTTCCGAGCGCGGCCCTTACCACGATGACTTGACGATCCCGGGAAGCTGCCCGCGCAGCGCCATTTCGCGAAAGCGCACGCGCGAGGTGCCGGCCTTGCGCAGGTAGCCGCGCGGGCGCCCGTCGACGACATCCCGGTTGCGCAGGCGAGTGGGGGAGGCGTCGCGGGGGAGGGCGTGGAGGGCGGCCATGGCGGCCTTGCGCTCCGTGGGCGGCAGCGCCGGGTTGACCGAGGCCTTTTTGAGTGCGGCTCGCTTGGCCGCGTAGCGGGTCACGACCGTGCGGCGGCGGGCGTCAGCGGCGATCTTGGAAGACTTGGCCATTAGCGGGACTCCTTGAACTCGACGTGTTGGCGTGCAATGGGGTCGAACTTGCGCAGCACCAGGCGGTCGGGGGTGTTGCGGCGGTTCTTGCGGGTGACGTAGGTGTAACCGGTGCCGGCGGTGGAGACCATAGTGATAATGGGGCGCTGGTCTTTGGCGGCTTTGCTCATCGCAGCTTCTCCCCTCGGGCCAGCATCTGGGCGACGACGACGTCAATGCCCTTCTTGTCAATGATGCGGATGCCCTTGGCGCTGACGGTGAGTCGGATGGCCCGGCCCAGTGAGGGCACCCAGTAGCGCTTGCGTTGAAGGTTGGGGTTCCAGCGGCGCGAGGTGCGCTTGTGAGAGTGGGAGACGGACTTGCCGAAGATCGGCCTGGCTCCCGTGACTTGGCAGTACGTGGTCATGGATGCAGTATTGGAACTGATTCTCACTATCGTCAAGTTGGAGGACTCATGCCAGCAGCGAGCCCGGACTCCTCGCACTGCCACCGCCTCGCCCTGGTCGGCGCCGTTGACCCTCTGCTCCTCGATCTTGTCGGGCTCTCGCTCCAGGGCGAGGATGCGCTCGTGATCGCCGCCCAGTTCCGGCCGGAGGAGGGCGGATACGGCGCCGTCCATCTCACCGCCGTGGACCCGGACGCCGGCCTGGGGTCCGGTGAACCCGTCGCCATTGACGTCCCCATGTCCTTCGCCTGTCAGACCTGCTCGCTGCGCGACGTCCTCCTCGCCGTGGCCGAGGATCGCGCCAACATGGAGCCAGTCGGTGCCACTGTGGTTCTCCTGCCGCCGGCCCTTGAGCTGGTCCACCTTGTGCCTCGGCTCGCCGCCGAGGTCGAAAGACTTGATGGCGTGCGGCTGGCCGGCGTCGCCCACGTCATCTCCACAGACACGGCAGTGGAGGACCTGCTGTTCCACCGCCCTCTGGCCGAGCGCGCGCTGGCCGCTCCGGGGGATGAGCGCTGCACCGGGGAGGTGCACATGGTGGGACTGGGGTACGCCGACCTGATCATTGCAATCGGCGCGCGCGGGCCGGGCGCCGATCTCATCGAGCACCTGCGCGCCGATAGCGCTCTTCTCATCTCGGGGCTGGATGCCCCGCTGCTGCCCGAACTGCTGGGGATCCGCCACGACGCCGCCGTGGCATGCGCCCGCGTCCACCCGGCGACTATGCGCGCCTGGGGCGGGCCGGTGTCGCATGGGGTGCGGACACTGGACCTGTTCTCCGAGCGGCCCTTCCATCCGGGTCGCCTGCGCTCCTTGGTGGCCGAGCTGGCCGGGGAAGGGATGTGCGCTCGCGGCTGTTTCTGGCTGCCCAGTCGCCCGGGGCGGGTCTGCGCCTGGGAAGTGGCAGGAGGGGCGATCAGTGTCGCAGACGCGGGGATGTGGGCGGAGGTGCCGGTGCTTGACGACGGGAACTGCCGGGGACCGGGTCTTATGGAGCCTCGCTGTCACCTCATAGTGACCGGGATCGCCGACGACGAGGTCTGTGAACGTACTCGCAGGGCCTTCTCCCAGGTGCTGCTGCGCGACGATGAGATGGCTGAGGCGCTGTCCTGGGCCGGGGTCGACGACGGCCTGAGTGATTGGTTCGGCGAATCCGCCTGATTGGCAGGTAAATCTCCTCCTTTCGTATGTGATCGGTCCGTCAAAGGTAGAAGTGGGCGTGTCGTAAGGCGGATACGCTACTGTTGTTCGGTAGACGTCTGACCTCTTTTCCGCGACTGAGGTCGGATACCCCCTTCCCATGTCTGGCCTCCTCTCCGCGGTCGAGGTCGGACGCTCCCCCCTTCCGCAGGAGGAATTCCGCATGCACGCACTACTGCGCCGTGCGCCGCGCTTGCTGTCCCCGGGCAAGCGGGCCAGAATGGTTTACCCCATCGTGACAATACTCGCCGTCGTCCTGGCGATAATCCTGGCGATAATGAGCTTGTCGTCTCTGGCGTGGGCCTCGACCAACGCCGGGGAGGGCACCTTCCAGGTCTCCAAGCAGACCGATGGCCTGCCCGCCGGCACCGGCGAGAGCACATCCTTCGACTTCGAGTGGACCTGTGGCCAGGGCGATGCCGCTGTGAGCGGTCAGCTGCAGGTCAAGGGCGATGGCGTCCCGGTGTCCCCGCAGAAGGCCGATGGCTCAGGCGTCAGAATGTTTCCCCTGGGCACGTCTTGCACCGTCACTGAGGTCGCGGGCACCGGTGCTGTCACCGACTACACACTGACGGCCCCTGAATCCCAGACGATGCAGATCACCAGTGACATTGAGCCGGCGGCGTTCTCCTTCACCAACACCTACAAGCCCGACACGGGCTCTTTCGAGATCTCTAAGGAGACCGTGGTCGAGGCCGGGGCCTCTTTCGCCGATGAGAGCTTCCCCATCGTCTACCAGTGCGGTTCGGCCGATCCGGTGACCGTGTCCCTGGCCAACGGCAAGAACACTGTGATCCAGGACGTGCCGGTGGGCACGACGTGCACCATCACCGAGGAGAAGGCCGACAAGACCGGGTACACCCACTCCATCTCCTACCAGGTCAATGACCAGCCGGGTAATACGGTTACCATCGTCAAGGACAAGGTCGCCCAAGTGAAGGTGACCAACACCTTCACCCCCAAGACCGGCAGCTTCTCGATCAGCAAGACTGTCACCGGGGACGCGGGCTTTCTGCTGGGCGGCAAGGACTACACCTTCGAGTACCAGTGCACGGACCTGAACGGCAATGTCGGTGAGAAGCAGACGGTGACGCTCAAAGCCGGTGAGGGGCACCCGGTATCGGTGAACAATGTGCGCGAAGGCGCCTGCACGATCACCGAGGTCGGTGCCGACGTGGACAATGCCGACCGCACGACAACCTTCACCGTTAAAGGTGCCGACTCGACGGAGCAGGCCACCCAGGCGGAGTCGGCCACCGTCACCATTAAGGAGGGCACCGCTCCTTCGGAGGTTGCGGTCACCAACGACTACACGGTGCACCGCGGTGATTTCGGCGTGGCCAAGAACGTCACCGCTGACACTGGCACGATCGCCCCTGACAAGCAGTTCTCCTTCGATTACATCTGCACCCAGCCCGATGGCATCGAGGTCGTGGGGACGGTCGGGGAGGTCACGGCCGGAGTGGTCAGGAACGCCGGCGTCAACTTGCCGGTGGGCACCTCCTGCACTGTGAGCGAAGTCGCCGGCAGCGCCGGAGTCGACCAGTACGACGTCGCCCTCTCCGCCCCGGTGGACGTCACCATTGGCAAGGACACTGTGGTGGAGGCAGCATTCACCAACACCTACACCCACCACACGGGCACGTTCGAGGTGACCAAGAAGGTTGAGGGCGCACAGGTTGGCGACCAGGAGTTCACCTTCTCCTACGCCTGCACCGACGGCACGGAGGGTTCCCTGAAGGTCAAGGCTGACGGCAATGCCGTGGCGGCGGGTGCGAGCCTGCCGACCGGAACCTCGTGCACCATCACCGAGGACGCCAAGACCGCTGAGGTCAACGGCTACACCCTGGCGGCCCCGGCGGCCCAAAGAATCACCATCAATGACAAGGATCAGGTGGTCATGGTGGAGGTCATTAACTCCTACACGCCAGTCGATCAGCCGGGCGCCTCATCCAAGCCGGATGGGACTCTGGCCCGTACGGGCATCTCCCCGCTGGTCCCCGGCACGGCGGCTGTGCTGGCCATGATCGTCGGCGGCCTCCTGGTTCGTCGCCGCACGAGTGAATAATGGCCTGGAGGTGGAGCCCAGGCCGTGAGCCCTAGAGTGCCCAAGCCCTAGTGCCCGCCCACTGGCCCACGTGGTGGCCGTGGTGGCCCGCGCCCTCAATTGGGGCGCGGGCCACCGTTGCGCCCGGGCAGAGGCGAGCATGAGCGGGCCCGCCGCCTTCAGTCGTCCGCCGTCGCGCCGGGCCGGTGGACGACTCCGCGCCAACCCCGCCGTCGGCCCTCCGCGTGCCGCTCGCCCCCGCCATATGGTGTTCCCGCCCACCGCATGGTGGATGAGGCGGCCGGTGGCCGCGAGACGGCGGTAGCATGGCGACGTCGTCGCAACTGGCGCAAAGGTGGCTACCACCGGGGAGCGACGGCCCGCCGCCCCGCTCCATGCAGGGCGCGCGGCTCGCAGGCAGTACCTGGTCGCCCGCCTGGGCCGAGGTCGAGGCATGAGCCGCCGCGCGGCTCCTGACATCTCGAGAGATCGAGTGACACCGAGGAGAACCATGACCGTTCCCGTCAATCCGACCGCCAACGACCTCACTTTGGCGGAGGTGGACCCAGAGATCGCCGCCGTCCTGGATGGTGAACTCACCCGCCAGCGCGACACCCTGGAGATGATCGCTTCGGAGAACTTCGTTCCTCGTGCCATTCTTCAGGCCCAGGGCTCAGTCCTGACCAACAAGTACGCCGAGGGCTACCCCGGACGTCGCTATTACGGGGGCTGCGAGGTCGTCGACGTCGCCGAGTCCCTGGCCATTGAGCGCGCCAAGGCGGTTTTTGGTGCCGACTGGGCCAATGTGCAGCCGCACTCCGGGGCTCAGGCCAATGCCGCCGTTCTCCACGCCCTGGCCAATGTGGGTGACACCCTCCTGGGCCTGTCCCTGGCCCACGGCGGCCACCTCACCCACGGCATGCGGATCAATTTTTCCGGCAAGAACTACCACGCCACCGCCTACAGTGTGGACGAGACCACCATGCGCATCGAGATGGACCAGGTGCGCCAGGCGGCCCTGCGCGAGCGCCCCACGGTCATTATCGCCGGCTGGTCCGCCTACCCCCGCCACCTTGATTTTGAGGCCTTCCGTTCTATCGCCGACGAGGTCGGCGCCGCTCTGTGGACCGATATGGCCCACTTCGCTGGGCTCGTCGCCGCCGGCCTGCACCCCAACCCCGTGCCGCACTCCGACGTTGTGTCCACCACGGTGCATAAGACCCTGGGCGGGCCCCGAAGCGGCATGCTCCTGTCCAATCGCGCCGAGCAATGGGGCAAGAAGCTCAACTCCGCCGTTTTCCCCGGACAACAAGGCGGCCCGCTCATGCATGTGATAGCCGCCAAGGCAGTGGCCATGAAGATTGCCGGGACCCCGGAGTTCAGGGACCGTCAGGCGCGCACCGTTGAGGGCGCCGCCATCCTGGCCGACCGGCTCCTGGCCGACGACGTGCGCAAAGCCGGTATCACCCTGGTCACCGGCGGCACGGACGTCCATTTGGTGCTCGTCGATCTGCGCGAGGCGGACCTGGATGGTCAGCAGGCCGAAGACCTCCTCCATGACGCCGGCATCACCGTCAACCGCAATGCCGTGCCCTTCGACCCCCGGCCCCCGCGGGTCACCTCCGGCCTGCGTATTGGTACCCCGGCCCTGGCCACCCGTGGTTTTGGCGCCGCCGAGTTCACCGAGGTCGCCGACATTATTGCGACCGCCCTGGTGGCCGGTGCCGCCGGCAACGCCGACGACGAGCTCCTGGCCTCCCTGCGGGGGCGCGTGAAGACCCTGACCGACGCTTTCCCGCTCTACCCGGGGCTGATCCAGTGAGGGCCCCCTGGGCTGGGAGCGCCCGGGTCCTTGACGGCACGGCCACGGCCGCCACCATGAAGGCCGAGCTTTCCGGGCGCGTGGCCGCCCTGCGTGAGCGCGGTGTTACCCCCGGGCTGGGCACGATCCTGGTGGGCCAGGATCCCGGATCGGTGAGGTATGTGGCCGGCAAGCACTCCGACTGCGCCCAGGTGGGGATCACCTCCATCCGTGTCGAGCTGCCACAGACCGCCACCCAGGCCGAGGTTGAAAAGGCGGTAGACCGCCTCAACGCTGACCCGGCCTGCACCGGCTACATTGTCCAACTGCCGCTGCCCAAGAGCATTGACGCCAATGCCGTCTTGGAACGAGTCGACCCCGCCAAGGACGCCGACGGCCTGCACCCCACCAACCTGGGGCGCCTCGTGCTGCGCTCCAGTGAGCCAATCACCTCCCCGCTGCCCTGTACCCCGCGCGGCTGCATTGAGCTCATGGAGCGTCACGGCATTGATCTGGCCGGCAAGGACGTGTGCGTCATTGGCCGTGGTGTCACCGTAGGCCGCTCCATTGGCTTGCTGCTCATGCGCAAGGACGTCAACGCCTCGGTGGACGTGTGCCACACCGGTACCCGCGACCTGGCCGAGCACGTGCGCCGAGCCGACGTTGTCATTTCGGCGGCCGGCAGTGCCGGCATTGTGACTGCACAGATGGTCAAGCCCGGCGCCGTCGTCTTGGACGTGGGCGTGAGCCGGGTGGTGGACCCGCTGACCGGCAAGGGGCGCATTATGGGGGATGTCGCCGACGGCGTTGACGAGGTCGCTTCTTGGCTCTCGCCCAACCCCGGAGGCGTCGGCCCCATGACCCGCGCCCTACTGCTGACCAATGTGGTCGAGACCGCTGAGCGTCAGATCAGTGAGCGCCCGGCTCAGCCCTGTTGAGGATCCGCCTCTGTCAGGGGCATTGGCCCTGACAGAGGCGGGCCGCATGCCGGCAGGGGCTCAAGGGGAGAAGGACAGGAAGTAACCCTTGTGTAAGGTCGATTCGCATCTGACTGAAATGCTTGGATGGGCTCGTGAGCCACAGCCCCGCCGAGAGTGCCCCTGAACCGTCTGCCGAGTCGCCCAATAGTCCGTCGTCTGCCGCGCCGGACAGCGGTGATGCTTCTGACTCAGAGGTGTCGTCATCAAATCGTCCGGTATTGACGGCGGACCAGGTGCCGTTACCGTCCACCTCGGACACTGCCGCGAACACCACTGCGGCCAGTCCGGAACCATCTGCCGGCAGTCCTGATGATGGTCTCGGGCCGGCTGCGGCCAGTGGCGATGAAGATGAAGGTGATGCCGGGGATGCCACAGTGGCGAGTGGCGATGAAGATGAAGGTGACATTGAAGACGCCACTGTGGTTGATCCTCTACGCGCCACCGCGGGAGGCAGTGTTGCCGATGAGGCGGCGCAGGTTCCTGCTGACGGGGTAGCAACACCGGCCTCCAGCAGCCCCGTACTGGCGGCCGACCAGGTACCACTGCCCTCCACCCCAGAGACAGCTGTGGCCGTTCCCGAGCCGGTCGTTGGGCCTTCCGGTAGTTCGGGGTCTGTCGTGTCGGGCGATGACGGGTCTGGGCCCGAGGCGCCGTCAGCTGGCAGTTCTGCACCGGCTGCTGACGGCTCTGAGCCGGCTGCGGCTAGTCCGGAAGCGTCTGCTGGCAGTCCAGGTGATGGCCCCGAGCCGGCTGTGGCTAGTCCGGAAGCGTCTGCTGGCAGTCCAGGTGATGGCCCCGAGCCGGCTGTGGCTAGTCCGGAAGCGTCTGCTGGCAGTCCAGGTGATGGCCCCGAGCCGGCTGCGGCCAGTGGCGATGAAGATGGGGGCGACATTGAAGATGCCACTGTGGTTGATCCTCTGCGCGCCACGGCGAGCGGCAGTGTTGCTGATGAGGCGGCGCAGGTTCCTGCTGACGGGGTAGTGGCGCCGGCTCCTCCTGGTTCGGTGCTGGCGGCTGATCAGGTGCCGGTGTCTCCCGGGTCGGGTGCTGTGCCGGCCGGCTCGGTGACCGGTTCTCCCTATGTCGCGGTGTCTGCTTCTTCTGGGTTCGTGCCCGTGTCTCCGGCGTCGTCGCCGTCCGCTGGTGCGGCTTCTGGGGGTGTGCCGCGTCGTCGGCGCCCCAGGGTGCTGGCTGTTGTGATGACTTTTGTGCTTGTTGCTGCTGTTGGTATGGGTGTTGGTTGGTTGGTGGCCGATCGTGGTGGTCTGCATGATTTCCGGCGGCCGCCGACCGTGGTTTCTATTGTCGACTTTTCCATGGTGGCGGGCGTTGAGCAGGTTCAGGCTACTAGTGCTCCGGTGCTGCGTTCGGGTGATACCTCGATTATGCGTATGCGCGCCGGCGACCAGGAGTTGCTCAGCGCGGTTGATGTAGCGGGTTCGAGTAGTTATCCTTTATGGACGATTCCTTTGCCGTCGGGCACTGATCCTTGCTGGGTGGATAGTGACATTGTGCACTGCGGTGACGGTGTTGCTGTTGATGCCGGTAGTGGTCATCCGCGAGGGGATGCGGCTTCGGCGGGGGCGGGCGCCGCTCCCGAGCCGGGTTTTACGAGTGCGCTGTTGACGGAAACTGCTAGCGCGCAGGTTCCTTATGCTCTTAGCGGCAGTGGTTCGGTGGTGGATGCGGCCGGTAATGCGGTGGCGGGCCTGACGCTGGGGTCTTCGGTGTGGGGCGTTCCGGCTCAGGTCTCGCGGAGCGTGGCGGGGATTGAGGTGCCTGGGAAGCGCGACATTTGGGTCCTGTGCGATGGGGCTGTGGTGGCTGCCGTTGAGGGTACCGGGGTCCTGTGGTCGGTTGATTTGGCTGAGGGCAGTGCGGAGATTAATGGGTTTGTTGATGGGGGCAGTCCGCGTTGGCTGGTGGGTGATGCCCTGGTCATGGGGACTCCTTCTGGTGTGGTGGCCTGGGATCTTGGTGATGGCCGGGAGTCGTGGCGGATTGATGTTCCTTTGAATTCGTGGACCTCTGATGATCAGTATCTTTATTTGTGGTCGAATGATTCGTTGAGTGTGGCTGATCTTGCTCAACCGGTGGATGATTCGGTTACTGAGGTCACTGCTGTTGCTCAGCATCAGGAGGTGGCCCCGGGCGAGGACGAGCTCATGAACGCCACTTTGGAGGTCCCCGAGCGCTGCGGCCTGGCAGTACCGCCCAGCGAGTTCTCCGAGCAGGGGCGGGCGACAATCACCTTTGTAGACGGGACGGCCTCCGGCGGCCTCCAATCCAATGCGACGACGCGCATTGAGGACGTCAGCTCCACGGTCTTTAACGGCCGACCCGCGGCCGTGGTTACTGCTCTTTGCGACTACGGAGGCGCTTACGGCGACGATGTGGTGATGGTTTATAATCCTGATCTGGAGCTTGTCGCCGTTCTCGACCCGGGCTGGCGCAAGGATTCGCTTGGCGGGCGGATCGATGATTTTAATATCACTTCTTTGACTGCTTTCGGGGAGTCCTTCCACCTGACCTGGGATACTATTGGCCTGTACGGGGATGCGACCACCCATGCCGGTTACAAGTCCGGTAGTGCGGATGGGGATTTCGTCTGGGATGGCCAGGACTTCGTGGTCACTGATATCTTGTTCCACACCCCTCAGGGGGATGTGCGCATGCCGGAGGTCTCCGCCGTGCAGGACTTCGCCACGGCGATCAGTATTGGGGATGACGCGACTGCCTCACAGAGCGCCACACCGGAGGCCATGGCCTCACTGTCCGATAGGATGCGTACAGCGGCGGCTACTCCGGAGACGGTGCGCGAGTTCGTGTTCGCCCCGGGCGTGACTGTTGAGGAATGCGTGTTCGTGCCGCCCATCTGGTCAGATTCAGGTACGGTCTACTTCCCCTCGGGAAAGAAAATCGAGTTCACCCCTCCCTCCGAGACGCGGGGCGGTGATGTCATTTGCGCCACCACCGGCAGCCTCTACGACACTCCCAGATCAGACAGATACCAGACGTGGATCCTCTTGCGCCCCCACGAGGACGGCACCTTTGAGGCTTATAAGTTCAGTACGAGCAGCTTCACCTGTTGAGGGCCATCGGGCCCGGTGCCTCGTCTACAACCGGCCCTGACCGATCTCCAGCCAACTGGGGTCCGGGCCAATGGCCAATCAGAACCCGGCTTCGGCCGGTCAGAGCACGGCTCGACTCGGGCGCGGTCACCCCAGGGTCATATCGTTTAGCCGGTAATAGTGAAGGAGCGTCCTTTAAGGCTGCCCGAGCGCATCTCGGTGACCCGCACGGTGTCCACCTGCGCCCACCGCGGGCCACGGTAGAGCCACGCAATGAACTGGGCGACAGCATCAGCCCGGCCCTGTGCCATCACCTCCACATCCCCGTTGTAGAGGTTGCGCACCTCACCGATCAACCCCAGGGTCTGCGCCTGGGTGGTGCAGTGGTAGCGGAAGCCCACGCCCTGCACCATGCCGGAGACGACTGCGTGGATAGTGCGGATGCGGGGGGCCCGGACGTCCTTGTGAGAGCTCATACACCCATGGTGGCAGGTTGGTCGCCACCACGTACGCTGTCCCCTATGCGTATCGCCACCATTAACGTCAACGGCATCCGTGCCGCTGCGCGCAAGGGCATGGGCCACTGGCTTACCGCCTGCGCCCCGGACGTCCTCCTCCTTCAGGAGGTTCGCGCCGATGAGGTCACAGCCGCCTCCCTCCTGCCCGGATACACCGCCGTCACCTGGCCTTGCCGTGTCAAGGGCCGGGCGGGCGTGAGCGTCGCCGTGCACGAGAACAGTGCGGTGGGCATGGGTGAGCTCCGTCGCGGCGTCTCTCCGGCGGGCGCCACGGAGCCCGACGTCGACTCCGGGCGCTGGCTGGAGGCCGACCTCGAGTTGCCCTCAGGGCAGATGATCACGGTTGTCTCCGCCTACCTGCACTCCGGGCAGGTAGGCACCGAAAAGATGGACCAGAAGTACGCTCACCTGGCCCTGGTCGGGAACCGTCTAACAGAGCTCCTTGATTCCGCCGCACAAGGCGGCCCCCAGGTTCTCATGGCCGGCGACTTCAACATTGTGCGCAGCCCCCAGGACATTACCAACTGGAAACCCAACCACAATAAGCACGCCGGCGTCCTGGATGAGGAGATCGCCCACCTGGAGAGCTGGTTCACCGCCGGCTGGACCGATATCGTCCGCCATCTAGCCCCTCAGGAGCAGGGGCCCTACACCTGGTGGTCACAGCGCGGGCGGGCTTTTGAGAACAACACCGGCTGGCGCATCGACTACCAGATGACCACCCCTGAACTCGCCGCCCGCGCCATCTCCTTCAAAGTAGACCGTGCCGCCAGCCGCGAGACCCGCTTCTCCGACCACGCCCCCCTGGTCGTCGACTACGACGACTAAGACCCGGCACGGCCGTCCCGCGCAGGTCGGCGATACCCCGCGGGCCGGCGATCCGGCGCAACCCGGCCGAAACGAGGGCCGCGGCGCTTGACCGCACGAAAGCGACGGCCCGCACTCCTTTATTTGTTACTTATTTGTTACATTGTCACCTCATTTACCACAGAGAGCGATTCACACCCGTGCGCATCGTCCTTGCCCTGGGAGGCAATGCCCTCCTACCACGCGGCGCCACCCCCGACACCGCGATTCAAGTCGCCAAAGTGCGTCTGGCCGTCGCCTCGCTACAGGCCCTGGCCGCCGACCACGAGCTGGTCATTACCCACGGCAATGGCCCCCAGGTCGGACTTCTGGCAGCCGCCACCGCCAGCTCGGCGGCACCCGCCAACGTCTACCCTCTGGACACCCTGGTTGCCCAAACTCAGGGAATGATCGGCTTCTGGATCACCCAGGCGCTTACCGACGCCCTGCCCGGCAGAAGAGTC
Source organism: Actinomyces oricola (assembly GCF_004104015.1). Classification (GTDB taxonomy): domain Bacteria; phylum Actinomycetota; class Actinomycetes; order Actinomycetales; family Actinomycetaceae; genus Actinomyces; species Actinomyces oricola. Next base: position 149,783 of record NZ_RYFV01000002.1, read on the forward strand.
GCCGGACTGCTGACACGCACCCTAGTCGACCCCGCCGACCCGGCCATGTCCCGGCCCACCAAGTTCGTCGGCGCCGTTTTAGGACAGGAGGAGGCCCGGGCCTTGTCCTCTGAGCGCGCCTGGACCATGGCGCGCGATGGTGAGCACTGGCGCAGGGTCGTACCCTCGCCCCGCCCAGTGAGGGTCCTGGAGGCCGACGTCGTCGACCTACTCCTGGAACAGGGCGCTGTGGTCGTGTGCACCGGAGGCGGAGGCGTGGCCGTGCGCACCTGGGACGACGGCACCCACGAGGGAGTTGAGGCGGTGGTGGACAAGGACCTGGCCTCCGCGGTTCTGGCCGAGCAGATTAGGGCCGATCTTCTGGTCATCCTCACTGACGTGGCCGGGGTTGTCGCCGGATACGGCACTCCTGAGGCGCGGCTGCTAGATGCGGCCACCCCGGCCGAACTGCGGGCCCTGGGCCTGCCCGAAGGCTCTATGGGCCCCAAGGCTGAGGCCTGTGCCAGTTTCGTGGAGCGAACCGGGGCTCGCGCCGTCATTGGCACCCTGGGCCAGGCCGCTGAGCTCGTCGCCGGCAGGGCCGGTACCCAGGTCTACTCCGCCTGACCCCGGCCCTCTCCGACGCCTTTGTGGTGTTGACCCACCGTTTCGGGCGGGTCAACACCACAAAAGCGTGTAGAGACGAGGGGTGGCGGGCGGCTCAGTAGCGGATGGCGTCAATGGGGCGGATGCGCACCGCCACCAGGGCCGGAACAATCCCGGCCAGCGCTCCCACTCCGGCCGCCGCCACCAGACCAATAATGGCGGCCGTCATGGGGAAGGGCGGGCGAGTCAGCACTCGGAAGCCGAGGAAGGCCTCCAAAGGCATGATCCGCATTCCCACGATCGCAATACCGATACCCACTACTCCGGCCACCACGGTGGCCACCACGGACTCCAACATAATGGAGAAGAAGATCCTCCTGCTCGTCGCCCCGAAGGATCGGCGCACCCCGATCTCATGGATGCGTTGGCGTACCGTGACCAAGGAGATATTCACCAGGCTCAGGGCGCCCAGGATCATGACGAACACGCCTGCGGCCGTGACCACCGACACGAAGCTGGACGACAGGATCTGCTGGTTGGCGCCCGAATTCGAAGTCGTCTGCGTCGATCCCGCGCCAAAAGCCGCATCGAAGTCAGTGCGGGCCAACTGGATCATCTCCTGAGCCGACCCCTGGTCGCCGGCCCAGATCTCCAGGGTGGGGATGGGGCGGTCGGCCTGAGCGGGAAGCCACCTCTCATAAGACTCGCTCAGGACCATAGCGGTCACCGGCTGCGTGCAGCTCTGATCGCCGAGCTGCTCCGCGGTCGCGTTCTGGCACCAGGACAGGTCCTCAGGCTCAAGGACGCCGACAATCGTGTAGGTCGCGGGCGTGGGGGAATAGGCCGTAATGGTTAGTGGCTCGGTCAGCGTGCTCACGCCCATCTGATCCAGGAAACCCTGAGAGACAATGAGGCTGGGAGACATGTCATCGGCGTCGTCGGCCGTAAACCACCGGCCCTGCGCCACCCTCGTGCGATGGAGCATTCCGTACTTCAAGGTCGTCACCGTGGTCGCCACATTCCGCCCGCCGTCAGGGAAGGCGAAGCGGACCTGACTGGTGTAGGAGGTTGCCCAGGAGCTCACCTGGTAGCGGTCCACGAAGTCAGTTTGGGCGGCGGCGACTTTTGTCGCCGTTGTCACCGATGACGCCGAGGAGGAGGTTGAGCCCGGCGCCGCCGCAGCAGCACCGGGGGTTTCCGCGTCGCTGGCAGCGCCGGAGGGGGACAGCCCAGAGCTGGCAGCCTGCTCGGCACTCAAACCCCGCCCGGTGGGGGAGATGGTGACCGTGACCGTGCCCGGCCGCCCCGAGTACACCTCCATTTCAGCCTGCACGGCAGCTTCGGTGACCTGCCCCAGGGCGATAACGAAGGTCATGGCGGCCACTGCGGCGGCTACGCCCACCAGCGAGAGCAGGACCCGCAGGCGACCAATGCGCAACTGAGCCCAGGCCTCCGTGACCGCTCCGACGAATCCGGTCAGGATACCGGTCATGCTGCTCCTCCTCGGCTCAGTAGCTGTCCACCCGGGTCGGTGTGAGCCCGCGCGCTGTCGTCGGGCAACACCGTCTCCCCGAACTCGTCAAGGCTGCCGACCCGGTCATGTGTGACGCGAATACGGGTCAGGACGCCGTGGTCAAGGCGGTACTGGGTGTGGGCCCTGGCGGCCACCGCCAGGTCGTGGGTGATAATGATTAAGGCGGCGCCGGTTTCGTGGCACTGGCGCTCCAGGAGCTCCATGACCACGGTGCCCGTGTCCACGTCCAGTGCGCCGGTCGGCTCGTCGGCGAGAATCACCCGGGGCTGGCGGGCCAGGGCGCGGGCGATCGCCACCCGCTGCTGCTCGCCGCCAGAGAGCTTCTCAATGGAGGAGTCGGTCTTATCCCCCAGGCCGACGGCGTCGAGCAACTCGTTGGCGTGCTTAGTGCGCCGCCAAAAGGCCGTCCCATGGTCGTAGAGCAGGGGTGCAGCGACATTCTCGGTGGTGGACAATCCCGAGATGAGGTTGAAGGACTGGAAGACAAAACCGAAGGTTCTCCCCCGCAGGTGGGCGCGACGCCTTTCCCCTAAAGAGGCGGCCTCCACGTCATCGAGCCGATACATCCCTGAAGTGGGAAGATCAATGAGACCCAGGATATTAAGCAATGTCGACTTGCCGGTGCCCGAGCGGCCAACGATCGCCACATGTTCACCTGGCTCAACATTGAGATCGACGCCGGTAAGGATTCTCAGGGCAGGGGCGTCGGGCATTGTGAAGGTGCGAGTGATCTCCCGGAGCTCCAGCAGCGAGGTCACAAGATCTCCTGACCATTCTCGTCGTAGCACGCCGAGCCGTCGGGTTCGCAGGTGTTGGGCTCACCGGTGCGCAGGGTGTCCTTACCGGGGACGAACAGGAGGATTTCCTCCCCCTCGCTCAGGCCCTCAGTGATCTGGACGTTCGTGCCATCGGTCAGACCCAGGGTGACTGTCCGCTTTTCGGCGGCCTCCGGCTTAGCGGGATCGGTGACAACCCAGACGCTGCCCGTGCCCACAGTCCCCTCGACGGCGGTGATTGGTACTAGCGGGACGCCGGTGGCGCTGCCGGCGTCAATGCCAATGGTCGCGGGCAGTCCGGCGAAGACCTGCTGGTCGGAGGGGATCGAGCAGCGCACCTGGACGCTGGTGCCATCCCCCGTGGTGGTGGTTGTGGTGCCGTCGTTGGAGGTCGTGGTCGAAGTGTTCGCCTTTGTACCGATCTTCAGGTTCGTGCACTCAAAGGGTGAGGGGCCGCCCTCGACCGTGACCAGAGCAGAACTGGGCGCGTCAGTGAGACGGTACTGCTGGGAGGCGGTAATGGTACCGGTGGCGGAGTAGGTGCCCGGCGCGATCGTGGCCACCGTCATGCCCACGCTCGTGTCCTGGGCGCGAATGACCTTGAAGGTCACAGTTCCGGACACTGGCGCGTAGATGGTGGACCAGGTGACCTTGTCCGGGACCTTGGTGCTGGTGGTGTTGCCCTCGGCGTCGGTGGAGGTGATTGGCTCCTGGGGCTCGGAGTGCTTGAGGTAAAGCAGCTCGCTGCCCGCCTCCACCCAGGTGTCCTTGTCAACCGCGAAGGAGTCAACGACGCCGGCCAGGTCCGCGGGAATCTCCACCACTGCGTCCTCCACCACCTGGCCCTTAATGTCGATGGTGTTCGAGATGTCCCCAACACTCACTGTTGTGGTTTGGGTGGCCACTTTGTAGCCGGGGGTGATGTCGGCGCTTGCGGCTCGGTCCTGCGAGGGGAAGAAGGCGATCTTCGTCAGGGTCACAGCGACGACGAGTGCGATGAGCACCTTGATGGTCGGCAGGGCATAGCGCTTCACGGGAGCCTCCGCGGTAGGCCGGGATGTGTGGGCACGTACGGGGGCCAGCCGTTCGAGCCCAACGGGAACATGGGCAGGGTATGGGGCGGGATGCGGCGCTCGGCTCCTCCTGGGGGATGAGTTCTTAAGTCCTCAGAAGGGATGAGCCTCAAGGATTCTCACAGTGTGTTCCCATGGCCTTCTCAAAGGTTTTTCGAGGTATAGACGGCCGCGGGGGCCGGGCGGGGGGGGGGGGGGGGGGGGGGGGGGGGGGCTGGGGGGGGGGGGGGGGGGGGGGGGGGTGTGGGGAGGGGGCGCTGGGCG
>NZ_RYFV01000003.1 GCF_004104015.1 Actinomyces oricola
CCCCATGGCCTTCAAAAGGTTTTTTCGCGTTACAGCCGCCCCCCCGCCCCGGACTGCGCGGTCCTGGCGGCGCGGCCGTCGGCCCTTCGGGTCGGGCGTTCGTGCGGGCTGGTGGAGCCTGGCCGAGCCTGGTGGGGGTGGGGCGGGACCGCCCGGTGAGCCTGTGCCTCAGGCCAGGCGGCCCGCCGGTGCGCTGGGGGCGGCGTCCAGGAACGCGGGGGCGCCGAAGCCCTCGTGCTCGTAGGCGGTGGCGACGGCATGGGCCACCTTCTCAATGTCCTGGGCGTCTACCAGGGCGATGGCGCTGCCGCCGAAGCCCCCACCCGTCATACGGGCCCCGTGCGCTCCCGCGGCACGTGCCGTCTCTACCGCCAGGTCCAGTTCGGGACAGGTGACCTCGTAGTCCACTCGCAAGGATTCGTGGGAGGCGTCCATGAGGGCCCCAGCGCGGGCAAGCTTGTCCCCGGCCAGCGGTCGCCCGTCCTGGAGCAGGGCGACCAGCTCAATGGTGCGGGCGATCTCGGTGACGACATGGCGAGTACGGCGCACCAGGACCTGGGCGTCGCCCTGGCCACTGGCCTCCAGTTCCTTCAGGCGGGCGGGGAGGTCATCGGCGTCAATGTCGGCCAGGAGCTCGACGCCCAGAATCCGGGCCGAGGTCTCGCAGGCGGCGCGGCGCGCGCCGTACTGGCCGTCAACCAGGGAATGCGGGGCCTTGGTGTCAATGACCAGCAGTGCCAGGCCCTGGCCCGCCAGGTCAAAGGGGACGTGCCTCACAGAGCCATCGCGGCAGTTCAGCTCCAGGGCGTGCCCGGCGCGGCAGCGCAGGGAAGCGGACTGGTCCATGCCTCCGGTCGGAGCGCCTGCGATCTCGTTCTCCGCACTCACGCAGCAGGCCACCAGGCGGGCGCGTCCGGCGTCGTTGGGCTGGGCGACAGTGCCGGCCAGGCCCAGGGATGCCACTTCGTCCAGGGCCACCGCCGTAGCGCATTCCAGTGCTGCCGAGGAGGACAGGCCCCCGCCCAGTGGCACGCAGGAAACCAGGGCGGCGTCGAATCCGGGCAGCGGTCCCAGCCCGTCGCGCTCCAGCGCCCAGGCCACTCCGGCGATGTAAGCGCCCCAGTGGGTGACTTCGCCGGCGGAGCCCCTGGGGCCGATCTGGTCCAAGTCGAGGGTCTCGATCCGGGTGGGATCCTGGGAGGAGACGAGCCGGATGGTCCGGTCTGCTCGGGGGGCCAGCGCCACGTGGGCGCGATGGGGCAGGGCAATGGGCAGAGCCAGGCCCCCGTTGTAGTCGGTGTGCTCGCCAATGACGTTGACGCGCCCGGGGGCGTACCACACGCCGGCGGGCTCGGCGCCGAAGGCGGTGCGGAAGAGTCCGGTGGACGCGGCCATGGCCTCGGCAGGGGGCAGGTGGGGGGTGAAGACGGGGCGGACGGGGGTCATGGTGGCTCCTAAGGTGAGGGCGGTGTGTCGCAGAGGCCTGGTCGGATGTGGATGTTGGTTGCGGCTGGATGCGGGTTTCGGTGAACGGTTGACTGCGGCAGGCGGTGGATGCTCTTAGCGTGCCAGGAGGAGGGTGGCGCCGGCCTCGTCCAGGGCGGCCGTGGTGGACTCGTCAGGTTGGAGGTCGGTGACCAGGATCCCCAGGGAGTCAGTGGGGCAGAAGGAGCGCAGGCCCAGTATCTCCCACTTCGAGGAGTCCAGGACGGCAACAACTGTGCGTCCGCTGGCCACCAGCGCCTGGTTGGTGGCCGCTTCCAGGAGGTTAGGGGTCATGAGCCCCGCCTCGGGGGTGAAGCCATGGGCGCCAACGAACACCCACTCCACGCGCATCGTCTTGAGGGTGTCAATGGCCACTAGTCCCACCAGCGCCCGTGAGATGGTGAGTTCGCCCCCGGTGAGGATCACCGAGGGGGCGGGGCGGCCATCGGAACGGATGGCGTCTGCGGCCTCGAACAGGAGCTCGGCGGCGGGCAGGGAGTTGGTGATAATGGTCAGGGTGCCCAGGTGCGGTAGTGCGGCCACCGCCCGCGCTACCTCCAAGGTGGTGGTGCCCGCGGAGAGTGCCAGGGCGTCCCCGGGGCGCACCAGGCCGGCAGCGGTGGCGCCAATGCGGCGCTTGGCGTCCTGGTGCTGGGTGGACTTCGTCGTGAAACGGGGCTCCAGGGCGGCTGGTCCAGCGGCGACGGCGCCCCCATGAACGCGCTCGACCAGTCCCTGGGCGACGAGCTCGGTAATGTCCCGGCGCACCGTCATCTCGGAGATGCCCAGGGCGTCGACGACCTCGGCCACGCGCACCCCGCCAGTGGCGGCGATACGCGCCAGAATGAACTCCTGACGCTGACGGGCCAGACGGGGCGGCGCGGTGGAGGACATGCACTTATTCTGCCAGAAATTCTCACCTTCGAACAGGGTCGCTCAGAGTCGAACAATTCCTCTGTGTGCTATCCAATGCCGGCCGTGACCGGGTCTGAGCAGGCGGCACGGTATCGTTGCCCCGCGCGCACGCGGAGGCGCGCCACCGCCGAGCCCGCGCACCGCGCTCGCGGATCCCTTCCCGCATCCCTGAGGAGCACAGATGGACGTTCCCGTGGCCAGGTCCTCGGAGTGCGTCATTGGGATTACCATCCCCCTGCCCGAGCCCTGGGCCGCCCAGGTCACGCGCGTGCGCAGCCGCGCTGGAGACCCCTTCGCAGACCACATCGCCCCGCACGTGACGATCGTGCCCCCGACCCTCATTGAACGCGACTGCCTGGAAGACTTGCGCACCCACCTCAGACGGGTCGCCGCCCGCACCGCCCCCATCCGCCTGCACATGGCCGGCACCGAGAGCTTCCGCCCCGTCAGCCCGGTGACCTACCTGGTCGTCGCCTCCGGGGCTGAGCAGTGCGACGAGCTCCACCGGCGCGTGCGCAGCCAGGAGGGTCCTCTGCATCGCCCACCGCGCTTCCCCTTCCATCCTCACGTCACCCTCGCCCAGGGGGTTAGTGACGATGCCCTGGATGCCGCCGCCCAGGAGGGCTCGGCCATTGATGCGGTCTTCATCGCCCAGAATGTCCATCTTCACCTTCTGGCTGAGGACGGCGCCTGGATGCTCCTGGAGGCCCCCGAACTCGCAGGCCTGGACACCCCGAAGAAGCGCGTCGCGACAGGCGCACCATAACAACCCGAACAGCCCCCAACCCGAACAGCCCCATGGATGCTCGCCTGCTCGCTCCCGGCCTCAGCGTCAGTACGCAGGACGCGGGTCGAGACGGGCTCACGAGCGAAGACATTAACCTGGGGCGATGATTAACAGCGCCTCCCCACAACTGGTCCATGCCATTATCCCCGCAGGCGGAGCGGGCACCCGCCTGTGGCCGCTGAGTCGGCGCGACCATCCCAAGTTCCTCTTGGACCTCACCGGGGCCGGACGCACCCTCATCCAAGGCACCGTTGAGCGTCTGGCACCGGTGGCCGCCACGACAACCATTGTCACGGGGACCGCCCACCTCGCCGCCGTGGCCGACCAGCTCCCCGGCGTGCCCAGGGAGAATCTTCTAGCTGAGCCGGCCCCGCGCGACTCCATGGCCGCCATTGGGCTGGCGGCGGCGATTATTGCCGCCCGCCACGGGCATGATGCCATTGTGGGCTCCTTCGCCGCCGACCACACCATTAGCGACGAGTCCGCCTTCATCGCCGCCGTCCGCCAGGCCGCCGCCTTGGCGCAGAAAGGCTGGGTGGCGACCATTGGTATTGAGGCCACCGGGCCCTCCACCGCCTTCGGCTACATCCACACCGGTGAGCTCCTGGGCGTCCAGGGCGCACCGCAGGGGAGGCGTGTTCTGGATTTTACGGAGAAGCCCGACGCCGCCACTGCCGCCGCCTACCTGGCCACTGGCGATTACCGCTGGAACGCCGGCATGTTTGTGGCGCGCGCAGGCGTTCTCCTGGAGCACCTCGCCGCCCAAAGGCCCGCCCTGGCCGCCGGCCTGCAACGCATTGCGAGCGCTTGGGACACCTCCGCGCGCGAGGAGGTCCTGACTGCCACGTGGCCCTCCCTGGAGAAGATCGCCATTGACCACGCCATTGCGGAGCCGGTCGCCGCCGCTGGGGGAGTGGCCGTGGTTCCGGCCTCCATGGGGTGGGACGACGTCGGCGGCTTCGACGCCCTGGCGGAACTGGTCGCACCCCGACACACCGGGACGGCCGCGGGCGTGTCCGTGCTCGACGACGCAGCTCGGGGCGGAGTGGCCGCCGATGTCGAGGCAGTCGCCAGCCGCGGCGCCCTGGTGGCCTCGACCACGGGCCGGAGGGTGACACTCCTGGGGGTGCCGGGGGTCGTGGTTGTCGACACTCCGGACGCCCTCTTGGTGACCACCCCCCGGCACGCCCAGGAGGTCAAGGGCGTCGTTGACCGCCTCACGGCCCAGGGCCGCGACGCTCTGCTCTAGCAGGGGCCCGGGGCGCACCCGGTGGAGCGCCGCTGGTGCGCACCAGTGGGAGCCTCACAACGCCAGCGGATGCCTCAAGCCGTGCGAAGTGGTCCAGATGACACGGCGTGTTCCGCGCGTGATGTCTGATGACGTTGGGCGCCTATGCCGCTACCCTTGATGTGCACGACCAACGCCGGTCCGCCCCACGCACCGCTGACAACTGGAGTCACACCGTGAAGAAGTTCCTCCCCGCAATAGCCCTGAGTTTGGCTGCCGCCCTGGGCCTGGCCGCTTGCGGCTCCGCCCCCACCGACACTGGTGGTACCGCCGATTTCAAGGCCTGCATGGTCTCTGACGAGGGCGGCTTCGACGACCAGTCCTTCAACCAGTCCGGTATGGAGGGCCTGGAGCGCGCCAAGACCGAGCTGGGCGTCCAGATCAATAAGGCCGAGTCCAAGTCCGACTCCGACTACCAAACCAACGTTGACGCCATGGTCCAAGACGGCTGCAACCTCATTATTGGCGTCGGTTTCAAGCTCGCCACCGTCCTGACCGACTCGGCCAAGGCCCACCCCGACATCCAGTTCGCCCTGGTGGACTCCGCCTTCACCGACAACTCCGGCGCCGTTGTCGAGATCGACAACGGCCGCCCGCTGATCTTCAACACCGCTGAAGCCGCCTATCTTGCCGGCTATGTGGCCGCGGGCACGTCCGCCTCCGGTAAGGTCGCCACCTACGGCGGCATGGAGATTCCCACTGTTCAGATCTTTATGGAGGGATTCGCCCAGGGCGTGGCCAAGTACAACGAGGACAATGGCACCAGCGTCGAGGTCCTGGGGTGGAACTCCGAAACCAAGACCGGCTCCTTCGTGGGCGACTTCTCTTCCACTGACAAGGGCCAGACTCTCACCGAGGGCTTTATCGCCCAAGGCGCCGACGTCATTATGCCGGTGGCCGGACCGGTCGGCTCCGGCACCCTCTCGGCCGTCGCCGCCGCCTCCAATGGGGCGGACATTAAAGTCATCTGGGTCGACTCCGACGGTTTCCTGACCACCGGCGACTCCCACATTCTGACCTCGGTCATGAAGGAGATCGACGTCGCGGTCTACGACACTGTCAAGGCCGCCTCCGAGGGCAACTTCACCTCTGACTCCTACATTGGCACCCTGGCCAATGAGGGCGTGGGCCTGGCCCCCTACCACGACCTGGACGCCTCCGTGCCTCAGGACCTCAAGGACAAGGTCGTCGAGCTCCAGACGCAGATCGCCAACGGCACCCTGACCGTCACCACGCCCTACGACCCCACCAACTAACTGACAGCGTGGTGGATGGCCCCCCGCGAGTCATCCACCACGGCGTGTGACACCCGGGTCGGGCGCCCGAGGCGGCCCACAACGCCGCCTCGCAAGCCCCACCCCGCTATCGCAGCGCCGTCGTCCCCCGCCCCGGGGCGGCGGCGCTGTCATTCCGGCCTACGATGCCCCGGGCGGCACAGGCGCAACCCAGAACGCGATAGAGAGACCAAGGACTGTGAGACTCCAATTACGCGGGATCACGAAGGTTTTCGGACCGCTCATGGCCAACGACCACATCGACCTCACGGTCGAGCCGGGCCAGATCCACGCCCTCCTGGGCGAGAACGGCGCCGGCAAGTCCACCCTCATGAACGTGCTTTACGGGCTCTACCGGCCCGATGAGGGTGAGATTCTTCTCGATGACGAGCCCGTCCATTTCTCCGGGCCCGGCGACGCCGTCGCCCGGGGAATTGGGATGGTCCACCAACACTTCATGCTCGTGCCGGTCTTCACTGTCGCCGAGTCTGTTGCCCTGGGATATGAGCCCACAGGCGCCCTGGGGGTCATTGACGCCAAGGCCGCGGCCGCCAAGGTCACCGAAATCTCGGCGCGCTTCGGTTTCGACGTCGACCCTGAGGCCCGTATTGAGGACCTGCCCGTGGGCGTTCAGCAGCGCGTGGAGATCATTAAGGCCCTCTCCCGGGACGCCAAGGTTCTCATCCTTGACGAGCCCACCGCCGTGCTCACCCCCCAGGAGACCGACGAACTCATTGAGATCATGCGCGGCCTGAAGGCCTCAGGGACCTCCATTGTCTTTATCACCCACAAGCTCCGCGAGGTGCGCGCCATCGCCGACAAGATCACCGTCATCCGGCGCGGGCGCGTCGTGGGCGAGGCCTCACCGAGCTCCACCGAGACCGAGCTGGCCTCCCTCATGGTGGGGCGCGCCGTCAACCTTACTGTCGACAAGGACCCCGCCAAGGCCGCGCACCCGGTCCTCAGCGTTCACGACCTCTCCCTGGTCGCCCCCGGTGGGGCCCTGGCCCTAGACCGCATCAACCTAACCGTCCACTCCGGTGAGGTTCTGGCCGTTGCCGGGGTCCAGGGCAACGGCCAGACCGAGCTCGCCGAGTGCCTTCTCGGTATTGAGGCCCCCACCACCGGCACCATGATCCTGTCCGGTCGGAACCTGGCTTCCATGAGCGTGCGCCAGCGCCTGCACTCAGGGCTCGGCTTCGTCCCCGAGGACCGCTCCACCGATGGCATGATCGCCGGGTTCTCCATTGCTGAGAACCTCATTCTCGACATTAACGATGACCCTCGTTTCGGGCGCGGCCCCAGCCTGGACCCCAGGAAGGTGCGCGCCAACGCCCTGGACAAGGTTGCCGAGTACGACATTCGCGTCACCGACGTCTCCGACCCCATTTCCACCCTCTCAGGGGGGAACCAGCAGAAGGTGGTCCTGGCCCGCGAAATCTCCCGCGACCTCGACCTGCTCGTGGCCTCCCAGCCCACCCGCGGGCTGGACGTGGGCTCTATTGAATTCGTCCACAAGCGAATCGTCGCCGAACGCGACGCCGGGACCGCCGTCCTCATCATCTCCAGCGAACTCGATGAGGTTATCGCCCTGGCGGACCGCATTGCCGTCATGTACCGGGGCCGCATTGTCGGCATTGTCCCCGCCGGAACCCCCCGCGACGTCCTGGGCCTCATGATGGCGGGCGTCCCCTTGTCTGAGGCGCGCGCCCAGGCGACCGAGCACACCACGCTCCTCGGCGAGGCCGACGAGCAGGCCAAGGAGGAGCAGTGAGTACAAACAGCACCGGCACGGCTCAGGAACCTGCCGCGCCCCCCACCGACCCGGCCCCGCCCAAGGAGCCCCAGCGCTCACTGACCCACAGGCTCATCTCCGGCTCCTGGCTGGTGTCGGTACTGGCCGTCCTGGTCGCCCTCCTGGTTGGCGTCATCCTCATCGCCATTGCCAAGAGTGACGAGGTCGCCGCCACCTCCTCCTACTTCTTCGCCCGCCCCGCCGACCTTCTCCACGTACTCTTCGATCCCTACGTGGCCATGATCCGCGGCTCAATCGTCGACTGGCAGGCGGCCTCGGCCGCCCGCATGTGGCGGCCCCTCACCGAGACCCTCACTAATTCCGTGCCGCTCATCTTGGCGGGCCTGGGCATGGCCGTAGCCTTCCGCGCCGGCCTCTTCAATATCGGAGGCCAGGGCCAGGTAGTGCTTGGCGCCATCGTCTCCTCCTTCATCGGGTTCGCTTTCAACCTGTTGACGGGCACCTACCTGGTCCTGATGCTCCTGGGCGCCTTCGTGGGCGGGGCCACCGTCGGGTTCGCCTTCAACCTGCCGGGCATCCACATGGTCCTGGCGGTCCTGGGCGCCGCCGTGGGCGGGGCCGCCTGGGCGGCCATTGCCGGCGTCCTCAAGGCCAAGGCCGGGGCCAACGAGGTGATTGTGACCATTATGCTCAACTCCATCGCCGCCCTACTCATTGCCTACGTTTTGACCCTCCCTGTTGTCATTGGTCAAGGCAACACCAACCCCAAGTCCCAGCATGTCGCCGACACCGCCGCCTACCCCCTGCTCCTGGGCTCGGGATTCCGCCTCCACGCGGGCTTCCTCGTCGCCCTGGCCGCCGCCGCCGCCGTATGGTGGCTGCTGGAGCGCTCCTCCATCGGCTTCGAATTCCGGGCCGTGGGCCTCAACCCGGCAGCGGCCCGCACCGCCGGCATTTCGGTGGCCAAAGTGACGGTCCTGGCCATGATCGTCTCCGGTGCCCTGTGCGGCCTGGCCGGAAGCGCCCCGACCCTGGGCACCGAGCGCTTCCTGACCAGTGGTATTGCCGGCTCCTACGGTTTCGACGCGATTACCGTGGCCCTGCTGGGCAAGTCGCGCCCCGGTGGTGTGGTCGCCGCCGGCATCCTCTTCGGGGCGCTCAAGGCCGGGGGAACCCTCATGCAGACCGCCACCTCGACTCCCATCGACATTGTTCTGGTCCTCCAGTCCACCATTGTCCTGTTCATTGCTGCGCCCCCGTTGGTGCGCGCAATGTTCCACCTGCCCGAGCCCGGAGCCCCGCGCCGTCGTCGGGCCACCGCTACGGCTGTCAAGGAGGCACAGGCATGAGCGCCGCAACGACCACCGACGTATCTGACGCATCCGTCGTGGGGGTCAAAGCCCCTGCACCCCTCAAGGCGGTCGTCTCCTATGGCGCGGCGGCTCTCCTGGCCGCCGTGCTGACCATGACCTGTTCGGGAACAACCACCTTCTCCCTGTCCACCTCCAAGGATTTCATCATTATCCCCGCCGTGACAGTGCCCGCCGCGGGCCTGACCGGTCTGCTCACCGTGCTGCTATTGGCCGCAACCGTGTGGGCCGGCCGGCTCAGCTGGACCCGCCGCCTGCCGGGCACGTGGCTCCACGCCCTGGTCGGGGTGGGTTTTGTCCTGGCCTTCCTCACCTGGGCCGGGGCCGGGCGCGGCTCCACCGTTATCCCCCTGGTCACCCTACTGGCCGGCGCCCTGTCCCTGTCGGTCCCCCTCATCTTCGGGTCCTTGGCCGGGAGTGTTGGCGAGCACTCGGGAACCATCAATATCGCCATTGAGGGCCAGCTCCTTCTGGGCGCCTTCCTGGGCGCCGTCGTCGCCTCGCTGGCGGGCTCGGCCTGGGTAGGGCTCGTGGCCGCGCCTCTGGCGGGAGTCCTGGTCTCCCTGGGGCTGGTCCTCTTCGGACTGAAGTACCGGGTCGACCAGATCATTGTGGGCGTCGTTCTTAACGTTCTGGTCCTGGGTTTGACCAACTTCTTCTACAGTACGGTCCTGAACGCCAGCAAGGAGTCCCGGGCCGCCCTGAATTCCGGCGTCTCCTTGCCGGCCATTGACATCCCGATCCTTTCCCGGATTCCCCTGATCGGACCGGTGCTCTTCCGTCAAACGATCTTGGTCTACATTATGTATGTCGTCGTCATTGTGCTGCAGTACATGATGTTCCATTCTCGCTGGGGCTTGCGCATGCGGGCCTGCGGCGAGCACCCCAAGGCCGCCGACACCGTGGGGATCAACGTCTTCCGCACCCGCGTTAACAACGCCATCCTCGGTGGGGCGCTAGCGGGCCTGGGCGGGGCCTTCTTCACCATTGGCCACGGCCTGGCCTTTACCAAGGACATGGCCTCGGGCAACGGCTACATCGCCCTGGCCGCCATGATCCTGGGCGGCTGGAGCCCCATTGGCGGGGTGGCCGCGGCCCTGCTCTTCGGCTTCGCCATGAATCTGGGTTACACCCTGTCCATCATTGGCTCGCCCATGCCCAGCCAGATCGTTCTTATGATCCCCTACGTGGTCACCATTCTGGCAATCGCCGGCTTTGTGGGCAGGGTCCGCGCACCCGCAGCGGAGGGAGTGCCCTACCCGTGAGCAAGGCACCAGAAGAGCCCGCCAATTCGGTGTGCGGGCCAACAGCGGCGGGAACGGCCTTTGCGCCCCTGGACCCCGCCAATGTGGGTCCCGCCCACTGGCAGGCGCTGCGCCGTCTGGCCATTGAGGCCATGGACCGGGCCTACGCCCCTTACTCCCACTTCAAGGTGGGAGCCGCGGGTCTGAATGAGGACGGGCGCCTGGTCTCAGGCTGCAATGTGGAGAACGCCGCCTACGGGGCCACCCTGTGCGCCGAGTGCGGCATGATCAGTGAGCTCATCCGCACCGGTGGGGGGCGCTTAGTCGCCTTCGCCTGCGTCGACGGCAGCGGGCGGGCCTGCTCGCCCTGCGGGCGCTGCCGCCAAGTCATCTCCGAGCACGCTGCCCCCGGCATGCTGCTGGCCATGCCTGAGGGCATTCAGACCATTGACGAGGTCCTGCCCGGACGTTTCGGGCCGGCCGACCTCGCCACCTGAGATGATGGCCTCCGCCCGTCCACTGCCCACCGCCCGACCCTGAGGAGCCACTGGCGTGCCCCCGGCCGCAGGCCCGCACCGGCCACGTGCGCCCAGCAGGCCCATTACCGTATCGACCAGAACACCTGGAGAACGTCATGATTCAGCCCGAGCCCTTCGACGCCGTCGACGTTATCGCTGCCAAACGCGACCGTGAACGTCTTACCGATGACCAGATCGACTGGGTCATTGACGCCTATACGCGCGGAGTGGTCGCCGAGGAGCAGATGAGCGCCCTGGCCATGGCCATCTACCTCAATGGCATGGACCGCGCCGAGACTGCCCGCTGGACGGATGCCATGATCCGCTCCGGGGAGCGCATGGACTTCTCCTCCCTGGGGTGTCCCACGGTGGACAAGCATTCCACCGGCGGCGTGGGGGACAAGGTCACGCTGGCACTGGCCCCACTGGTGGCCGCCTTCGGCGTTGCCGTCCCCCAGCTCTCGGGGCGGGGCCTGGGCCACACCGGCGGCACCCTGGACAAGCTCGAGGCCATTCCCAGCTGGCGGGCCGAACTGAGCAACGACGAGATCATGACTATTCTCGGGCCCCAGGGCCCCGGTGCCGTCATCTGCGCCGCTGGGGCCGGGCTGGCCCCGGCCGACCGCAAGCTTTACGCCCTGCGTGACACCACCGCCACTGTCAGCTGCGTGCCGCTCATCGCCTCTTCCATTATGAGCAAGAAGATTGCTGAGGGCGCCAGCGCCCTGGTCCTGGATGTCAAGGTCGGTTCAGGGGCCTTTATGAAGGACCTCGACCAGGCTCGCGAGCTCGCCACCACCATGGTGGACTTGGGCACCGACGCCGGAATGGTCACCCGGGCATTCCTCACCGACATGTCCACCCCCCTGGGGCTCACCGCGGGCAACGCCCTGGAGGTGCGCGAGGCCCTGGAGGTGCTGTCCGGCGGAGGGCCCGAGGATGTCGTTGAGCTCACCGTAGCCCTGGCCGCCGAGATGCTCGCCGCCGTCGGGCGGCCCGTTGGCCCCGAGGAGTTGAGGGCGGCCCTGGCCGATGGGCGCGCCATGGACGTGTGGCGCGCCATGATCCGCCGCCAGGACGGGGACCTTGACTCGCCCCTGCCGGTGGCCCAACACACCGAGGTCGTCACCGCGCCGGACGACGGCGTACTCACGCGCCTGGACGCCCTGGCCGTGGGGGTGGCCACCTGGCGGCTCGGGGCGGGCCGGGCCCGCAAGGAGGACCCGGTGCAGGCCGTGGCGGGTGTCGAGCTGCACGCCAAGCCGGGGGAGACCGTGCGCTCCGGGCAGCCGCTGCTCACACTCCACACCGCCACCCCCGAGCGTTTCGACCGGGCCCTGGAGGCCCTGGTCGGAGCCATAGAGATTGACCATGAGACGACCGAGGAGGCGGAGGAGGCGCGCGCCAGGCGCCGGGCCGGGGTCATCTTGGAGCGCCTGGACTGACACCACACTCCCCGAGGCCGGTCAGGCGCATTGGGGGCGGACGGGCTGTCCGGGCGCGCCAAGTGCCGGTCGTCGGGCTACCGGGGCCGCCTGGAAGCGGAGTACTTCGGTGCCCTGAGCCCCGGGCCGGCCGGGCGGCCCGGGCCGAGTATCGAGGTCGGGGTCCACCCGGGTGAGGGTCCCATTAGGCTCGGTCCATGACCCCATCGCACCCCCTGACGGTGGCCAATTCGCGACTGCGCCTGGGCGGGCTGACCATCACCCAGTGCGACGCCACCACCTGTGGGGCCACCTGCGTGCTGGCCGCGCGCCTCCTCCTGCAGGAGGCCGCGCCCGGCCGCCTCCTGCGCGCCGCTGCGGCCTCGGCCGCGCCCGGGCGGACAGGCAGGGCCCTGGCCGACCGCGTGGCGGCTCTACAGCGCAGCCTCCAGACCGCCATGAACCGTCGGGGCCTGGGGCCCCTGCCCTGGCCCCGGGCGCTGGGGTCAACGCCCTGGTCCGTGGCGCGGGCCATGGGCTGGATCGGTCGGTATGGTGTCGCAATGGTGCGCGACCAGGGGGCGCCCTGGGGGAGCGCCGTTGAGGAGTGCCGAGCCCATCTGGCCCGGGGGCACCCGGTTCTCCTGCTCACCGGAGGGCCCCTGATCCCGCCCGTAGGGGCGCGCGGCGCGTTCGGCCGGCGCCTGCGCGACGTGGCGGCACGAGCTCCCGCCGTGCCCCGTCACTACGTCTTGGCCGTGCCCTGGACGCTCCTGGGGCGTACCGATCCGGGGGCGGGGCGCGTCTACATTTACGAGCCGAGCAGCGGCGGCGTCCGCCCCCTGGACCTGCTCGCCGTCCGCGGTAACCACGGCGCCGGCCCCCGTGAGTTGGGCTACTGGCCGCGCGTCCTGGCCCTGATCGCCCCCACCGGGCGATCCTGACCGGGCCGGCGTAGGCTGCCCGTACCCGTTCGCCAATGCGGCGGCCCGGCCTGTGGTCGCCCGAAAGGAGCATTATGGCTGCCCGTGCTGACATTGCCCGTCTTATTGACCACACCCTGCTCAAGCCGGAGGCCACTGGTGAACAGGTCGCCGCTCTCATCTCTGAGGCGGTCGCCCTGGGCACCTTCTCCGTGTGCGTCTCACCCAGTCGGCTGCCGATAGAGGTGCCCGCGGGCCTGGCGGTGGCCACCGTCTGCGGCTTCCCCTCCGGAGCCCACGCCACCGCCGTTAAAGCTGCTGAGGCCGCCGACGCCGTCGCCAAGGGCGCCGATGAGGTCGACATGGTCGTCGACCTCGGCCTGGTCAAAGAAGGGCGCTTTGAGAAGGTCGAGGCTGATATCCGCGCCGTCAAAGAGGCCTGTGGCAGAGCCGCGCTCAAGGTCATTATTGAGTCCGCCGCCCTGAGCGACAAGGAGATTGTCGCCTGCTGCCACGCCGTTGAGGCCGCTGGCGGGGACTTCGTTAAGACCTCCACCGGTTTCCACCCCGCCGGCGGGGCCTCCACCCATGCTGTCGCCCTCATGCGCGCCACTGTGGGGGACCGCCTGGGAGTCAAGGCCTCCGGGGGCATTCGGACCGCCGCTGACGCCCTGGCCATGGTGGAGGCCGGCGCCAACCGCCTGGGGCTGTCCGCCTCCGCTGCGGTGCTGGAGGGCCTGGGCGCCTGAGCGCATCGCGGGCCCATTCGACTTGCATAGTTTCGGATGCCCGAAACTATGATGGGCTCATGAGAACTGTTCCTGCCTTCCTCCGGCGTCCCATCGCCGTGCTGTCGGCCCTGCTCCTCGCACTGCCGCTCATGTCGGCCTGCGCGGCGGGCCGTCCCACCTCCGCTGATGGACGGCCGGTGGTGCTGACTACCTTCACCGTGATCGCCGACATCGCTCGAGTCGTTGCCGGCGATCACCTCGATGTCCGCTCAATCACTAAGCCCGGCGCCGAGATCCACGACTATGAGCCGACTCCCGACGACATTAAGGCCGCTGCTGACGCCGACCTCATCGTTGCCAACGGATTGGGGCTGGAGCGCTGGTTCGAACAGTTCACCGCGCATTCTGACGCTCCCACGGTCACCCTCAGTGAGGGGGTGACCCCCATCCTCATCGCCTCAGACGCCTACGCCGGTCAGCCCAACCCGCACGCCTGGATGAGCCCCACCAACGTCCAGTCCTACGTCGATGTCCTGGTCACCGCCTTCAGCGACCTCGACCCCGACCATGCCGCCGACTTCGAGGCCAACGCCACCGCCTACAAGGCCGAACTCGAGACCGTCAAGACTGAGCTGACCACCTCCCTGTCCGCGCTGCCCGAGAGCCAGCGCGTCCTCGTCACCTGCGAGGGGGCCTTCTCCTACCTTGCCCAGGACGCCGGGCTCACTGAGGGCTACCTGTGGCCCGTCAACGCCGAGAACGAGGGCACCCCGCAACAGGTCGCCAACACGGTGGACCTGGTTCGCTCCAACAATGTCCCCGCCGTCTTCTGCGAGTCCACGGTCAACAACAAGGCCATGCAGCAGGTCGCCGCCGAGACGGGGGCGGTCTACGGTGGGACCCTCTACGTCGACTCCTTGACCGCTGCTGACGGCGAGGCTCCCACCTACCTTGAGCTCATCCGCTACGACACCACCACCATCGCTGCGGCACTAACTGGCGAGACTCAGTGATGACCCCCACCCGGCCTGCGCCCATGCTGTTAGTCGACGGCGTTTCAGTCCGATACGGCACCCTCCTGGCCCTTGACGCCGTGAGCCTGACCCTCCCCGCCGGGCGCGTATGCGCCCTGGCCGGCACCAATGGCTCAGGCAAGTCCACCCTCTTCAAGGCCGTTATGGGGCTGCTGCCCCTGGATGAGGGCAGTGTCACCATTGACGGCGGCTCGTCGGAGGCGGCCAGGCGCCGCGGCCTGGTCGGCTATGTCCCCCAGGACGACGCCATTGACCGAGACTTCCCCATTACCGTGCGCGAGGTGGTCATGACTGGCCGCTACGGCCGCATGGGCGTCCTACGGCGCCCGTCCCCTGCGGATCGGGACGCCGTTGCCGCCTCCCTGGAGCGCACCGGCTTAGTGGAGCTGGCTGACCGGCAGATCGGGGCCCTGTCCGGCGGGCAGCGCAAACGCGCCTTCCTCGCCCGCGGCATTGCGCAGGGCGCCCGATTGCTGCTCCTCGACGAGCCCTTCGCGGGCGTGGACCGCACCAGCGAGGCCGCCATTACCGTTCTGCTCCGTGAGCTGGCCGCGGAGGGCTGTGCCATTCTGCTGTCCACCCACGACTTGGCCTCCTTGCGCGAGTTGGCCGACGACGTGGTCCTCCTGCGCTGCTCGGTGGTGGCGAGCGGACCGAGTGCGCAGGTCCTGACCCCTGAGACCATTGCCAGCGCCTTCGGTGTTGACCGAGCCGGCGGAGAGGCGGCCCTACGGTGAACGGCATTATCGAGCTTCTGACCGAGCCCTTCGCCTACACCTTTATGGTCAACGCCTTCCTTGTGGCCACGGCGGCGGCCATCGTCTGTGCGCTGCTGTCATGTTGGATTGTGCTCATCGGCTGGTCCCTCCTGGGTGACGCAATCTCTCACGCCGTCTTGCCCGGAGTGGTCCTGGCCTACATGTTCGGCTTGCCTTTCACCCTGGGGGCGCTGGCCTTCGGCCTGATTGCCGTCGCCCTCATCGGCACAGTGCGCGACACCAGCCGGGTCAAAGGCGACGCCGCCATTGGCGTGGTCTTTACCGCATTCTTCGCCGTCGGCCTCATTCTGAAGTCCCGCTACCCCTCGAACACGGACCTGAACTCCATTATTTTCGGCAATGTCCTGGGCATCTCGCCCACGGATCGTCTCATGGTCCTGTGCTTGGCCGTGGTGGTGGCCGGCGTGCTCCTGGCGCGCCGCAAGGATCTCACCCTGCTGGCCTTCGACCGCACCCACGCCCACGCCATTGGGCTGCGGCCCGGGCGGATTAGCGCTCTGCTGCTCTTGGCGCTGGCACTGACCACGATTGTGGCGCTGCAAGTGGTCGGTGTCATCCTGGTGGTGGCGATGCTCGTCATCCCCGGCACCACCGCCTACCTGCTCACCGAGCGCATGGGGCGGATGCTGCTCATTGCGCCGGTGCTGGCCACGGTCTCAACTGTTACCGGCCTTTACATCGCTTACTGGACCAATGCCTCGGCGGCGGGCTGGATCGTGGTGTGTCAAGCGCTGGTCTTCGCCGCCGCCTACCTGGGCTCTCCGCGCCACGGCGTGGTGCCGCGCGCCTGGCGGCGCCGGCGCCGTCGCTCCGCATGAGGCTGGTCGCCTGTCCCGCCCGCCAAGCCTGAAGCAAGGCTGAAGACTGACTGAGACTGACAGCGGGGTGCGGGAGGGGAGGGGGCCGGCTACGGTCAACCCCCTCCCGCATTCCGCTTCACATTGATGAGGACCGGGCGGCGGGCAGGCTGAGAATCGTACGCAAATCGGTCTTGATGGCCTCGAGCCGGTCGGCGGCCGTACGGCGGGCCAGCTCCACCGGATCGGCCCCCACCGGGACAATGACTTCGCAATAGCATTTGAGCTTGGGCTCGGTGCCCGAGGGGCGCACCACCACCCGGTCATTAGCCGCTGTTGTCCACACCAGGCCATCGGTGGCCGGAAGCGTACCGCCATTGCCGTCCGAGGCGCCGTCGAGCAGGTCAAGGGTCTTGACCACCGGGGATCCGGCCAGGTGGGTCGGAGCGCTGCCGGAGCGCAGGCGCTCCATGGTCTTGGTAATGAGGGACAGGTCGTCCACGCGCATGCTTACGGGGCTGGTGGCGTGCAGGCCGTGTGTGCGGGCCAGGCGGTCCATGAGCTCCAAGACGCTACGACCCTGCTGCTTGAGCACGCTGGCCAGCACCGCCATGCGCACAGCCGCCGAGATTCCGTCCTTGTCGCGCACCATGGCCGGGTCCACGCAGTAGCCCAGGGCTTCCTCATAGCCGAAGACCAGGTCCGGTACTCGCGAGATCCACTTAAAACCAGTCAAGGTGCGCCGGTACTCCAGGCCGTGGGACTGGGCGATACGGCGCAGCAGGCGGGAGGAGACAATCGAGTTCGCCAGGACGCCGGTGCCAGTGAAGGCGGCCAGCTCGGCAGCCTGCTCGCCCAGCAGGGCCCCTACCTGGTCGCCGGTGAGCTGAAGCCAACCGCCGACCGCGTGCGGGTCGGGAATGGCTACCGCGCAGCGATCGGCGTCAGGGTCGTTGGCAATAACTAGATCGGCGTCGACCTGACGGGCCAGGGCGAAGGACAGGTCCAGCGCGCCGGGCTCCTCAGGGTTGGGGAAGGCCACCGTGGGAAAGTCCGGGTCAGGCTCGAACTGCTCGGGGACCACCACAATGTCCTCGAAACCGGCACGCGTCAGTGCTTCGCGGCACATGGGCCCACCCACACCGTGCATGGCGGTCAGCACGATTCGCAGCGGGGCGGCAGCACCCATGCGCGCGGACAGTGCAGCCCTCTCCAAATACTCCTCACGGATCGCGTTGCCCAGGATCTGCCATCCCGAGTCGGCCATGGGTACGCTCGCCAGAGGGCCGACAGCGGCAATGGCGTGGGCAATGGCGGCGTCGAAGGGGGGCACGATCTGGGCGCCCTGACCCGAGTCGGTCACGGCCCGCCCGCCGAGGTACACCTTGTAACCGTTGTCCTGCGGAGGGTTGTGGGAGGCGGTCACCATGACGCCGGCGTCGGCGTCCAGCCGGCGCAGGGCGAAGGCGAGCACCGGGGTGGGGCAGTGCTTCTCAAAAAGGAGAGCCTGCCCGCCGGCCCCGGTGACAACGGCGGCGGTGTCGCGGGCGAACTGCTCGGAGTTGTGGCGGGCGTCGTAGCCGATGACGACGGTGAATCCTCTGCCCAGGGTCTGGCGCAGGTAGGAGGACAACCCGGCGGCTGCACGGATGACGACGGCGCGGTTCATGCGGTTGGGACCGCCCCCCAGGCGCCCACGCAGCCCCGCGGTGCCGAAGGTGAGGGTGCCATTAAAGGCGTCGGTCAGGGCCGCTGTAGCAGAGGCGTCGCCCTTGTCGTGGCGGGCCATGAGCCCACTGAGCTCAGTACGCGTTGCGGGGTCCGGATCCTCGGCGATCCAGGCAGTCACGGCAGCAATGTCGAGATCGGAGGAGGTGGGGGTCATGGCCGTGACGGTACCTTCCGAACGCCTATGGTGACCTGAAGAGTGATGACACTCATGGGTGGCACTCGACACAGGTGTGTTGCGGTGAGCATGGCTGGAAAGCCCATCGAGGCGCCCCTGGTTCGCGGTCCCGCCAGCGAGGCCGCCGGTCTCGGCCAGGCGCCGCCTACCCTGGGCCCATGAGCGAGCCCACCACGCCGGTTTTGCCCGACCTCAGCGGCGACGTCGTCGACCTGGCCCTGGCCCTGGTCTCCATCCCCTCGGTCTCCGGCGCCGAGGCCCCCCTGGCCGACGCCGTCCAGAAGGCACTCGCCGCCCACCCCCACCTGGAGGTTCTGCGCCACGGCAACACGGTGGTCGCCCGCACCAATCTGAACCGCCCTGAACGGGTTGTCGTGGCCGGGCACCTTGACACCGTTCCAGTGTCTCCGCGCACCAATAACCTTCCCGGCCGCATCCAGGAGCGCAACGGCGAACGGGTTCTGTGGGGGCGCGGCAGCGTCGACATGAAAAGCGGGGTCGCCGTCGGCCTCCACCTGGCCGCCACCCTGAGCGCTCCACGGCGCGACGTCACCTGGGTGTTCTACGACAACGAAGAGGTCACCAGCGACCTCAACGGGCTGGGCCGAACGCTTAAATCCCACCCCCAGTGGCTAGCGGCCGACGCCGCCATCCTCGGTGAGCCCACCGGCGGAGCCATTGAGGGCGGCTGCAACGGCACCTTGCGCCTGATCCTCACCGTCCACGGCACCGCCACCCATTCGGCCCGCGCCTGGCGGGGCGTCAACGCCGTCCACGCCGCTGCGCCCCTCATTGAGCGCGTCGACACTGCCCCGATGCGTGACGTGGAGGTCGAGGGCCTCGTGTTCCGCGAGAGCTTCTCCGTGGTCGCCATCGAGGCGGGCATCGCCACCAACACTGTGCCCGACCGCTGCAAGCTAACCGTTAACTACCGCTTCGCCCCGGACCTGAGTGCCGAGCAGGCCCTGGATCGCGCTCTGCGGATCCTGGCCGGGCAGGGGGCCAGGGTCGGGGCCACCGCGGCGGTTGGGGAGGCTCCGCCCGTGATCGCGGCCGGTGCCGGCACGGTCGACGTCCATATCGACGACCTGTGCGAGGCGGCCCGCCCCGGCCTGGACTCGCCTCTGGCCGTTGAACTCCTTGCGGCGGTGCGCACCCGTGGGGGAGGAGTGGGTCCGAAATACGGCTGGACCGATGTCGCCCGTTTCTCTGCCGTGGGCATCCCCGCGGTCAACCTGGGCCCTGGCGACCCCATGCTCTGCCACACCGATGACGAGCACTGCCCAGTGGCCCAGATCCAGGCCGTCACCGAGATTCTGCGCGAATGGTTGACGTGAGACGGCGCACCAATGGCGTCGACCCCGCGCGGGCGGGGTAGGCACCGCCCGCTACCCGGACGCCCGGGTCACCTACGGGTCGACCCCGCGCGGGCGGGGGAGGCACGGTCTTTGCCCGGCCTGGAGCGACCGCCGCCTCGGCGTGACTCTCACCGCACTCAGGCGCCATGGCTGTTTGTTCTGGCGCGCGAGTGCTGCCGAACCCGCATGATGTGCCCATGAATCCACGTGAGTCCTACCGCAGGGGGCCGGTGCTGCTGCGCGGCACCCAGATCCCCGAGCAGACCACGGACGCCCGGCTCCTGACCCATGACGGCGCCGAATGGCTCCACGCCGACCCCTGGCGGGTACTGCGCATCCAGGCCGAGTTCGTCGAGGGCTTCGGCGCCCTGGCCGAACTCGGCCCCGCCATTAGCGTCTTCGGCTCGGCCCGCACCCGGCGTGAGGACCCCGCCTACGCCCTGGCCGAGCAGGTCGGTGCCGGACTGGCGCGCTCGGGCTACGCCGTCATTACCGGTGGCGGGCCCGGAATGATGGAGGCCGCCAATAAGGGGGCTCACCAGGCCGGGGGCGTGTCGGTAGGCCTGGGCATTGAGTTGCCGCACGAGCAGGGCATGAACGAGTTCGTCGACCTGGGAGTGCATTTCCGTTACTTCTTCGCCCGCAAGACCATGTTTTTGAAGTACTCCGACGGCTTCGTGGTTATGCCGGGAGGCTTCGGCACCCTTGACGAGCTCTTTGAAGCGCTCACCTTGGTCCAGACCCACAAGGTGTCCAGCTTCCCAGTGGTGCTCGTCGGGCAGGACTTCTGGGGCGGCCTGGCCGGCTGGATCCGTGCAACCATGATCGAGACCGGAACCATCTCACCCGAGGATGCCGGCCTCTTCTACGTCACCGACACTGTTCAGGAGGCTCTGGACTACGTCGTCTCGGGCGCCAAGAAGATGCGTGCGGACGAGGCCGCCCTGGCCGCCAGGGCCGTCAACCGCTGAAGAGCCCGACCAACCCGTTCGGGGTTCTTGGGCGCACGGCGGATCATTCAGCTCAGACCCGGTCCGCGGCGCGCTCTCGTGCTGGCTTGCGACAGGTTCCGGCGTGTGCGTGGACTGCGCCACTCTCCTGTCGTACAGTTCGCGCCCA
Source organism: Actinomyces oricola (assembly GCF_004104015.1). Classification (GTDB taxonomy): domain Bacteria; phylum Actinomycetota; class Actinomycetes; order Actinomycetales; family Actinomycetaceae; genus Actinomyces; species Actinomyces oricola. Next base: position 20,709 of record NZ_RYFV01000003.1, read on the forward strand.
TGCCGTAGAATGCGGGTGGCAGGGCGGTGAAGACCCGCGCGAATTCAACGAAAGGGGAGCACATGGCTGCCATGAAGCCCAGGACCGGTGACGGGCCGCTCGAGGTCGTCAAGGAAGGCCGCTCCATCATTATGCGAGTGCCTCTTGAGGGTGGCGGTCGCCTGGTCGTCGAGATCACCCCGGACGAGGTCAAGGCGCTTGGTGACGCCCTAGCCACCGTGAAGATCTAAGACGCCACGCCTCCTGGCGGTGAGGCCGGAGCGCGCGCGAGTACAGCGGGTACGAGGACCAGGTTCCCCGAAGGTGGGGGTGCCTGGTCCTTGCGCGCATTGGCGGTAGAACGGCTCCGGCGGCGTTCGCCCCCTCAATGCCCGGTCCCGGCGCGAATGCCCGGTCCTGGCGCGCGGGCAGTAGTGATTCCCACAGGTCAGTGACCTGTGGGGCCGGCGCGCCCGGTGCCGGTGCGCGGGCAGCGCAGTGCGGTGAGTGCGGCATTGGACGCTGGGCTTGGATTGGCCGCGGGCGTCTCAGGACTGGCGCACGGTCACCAGGAGGCCGTCACCCACCGGCAGCAGGGCTGTGAGCAGTCCCTCGGCGTCGCGCAGGAACTTCCCCAGCTCGCGGGCTGTCACCGTCACCGGGTCGCGGCGGGCGGGGTCGGCAACATGGTCGTTCCACAGGGCGCGTGTCACCGCCAGTACTCCACCGACCCGCAGCATTCGTACAGCTCCGCCGATCAGGCCCGCCGCCTCCTCCGGGGGCACGTCGAGGACCACCATGTCGTAGGAGCGCGAGGCCATGCGCGGCATGACATCCGAGGCCCGCCCCCGAATGACGCGGATCCGCGAGGAGGCGTAGCCGGCGGCGTCGAAGGCGCGGCGAGCCTCCAACTGGAGTTCGGGCTCAATGTCAATGGTGGTGAGTACGCCGTCACCGCCCATGCCCCCGAGTAGCCACAGCCCGGAGACCCCTGTGCCCGTGCCGATCTCGGCGACGGACTTCGCCCCCACCGAGGCGGCCAGCACCCGCAGCGCGGCGCCGGTGCCCGGTGAGACCGGTGAAATGCCCAGCTCCATCCCGCGCATCCGCGCCTGTGCCGTGGGCTCGTCCTCCGTGAGGAACTCCTCCGTGTAGGACCAGCTCAGGGTCTTGTCCGCACTCACCATGTGACCTTTCCACGTCGCCTGCGCCCGCCCGGGTGCCGTGCCGGCCCCCATTGTTCCAGGTCGCCCGTGCAGCCGGGAGCACCGTCAGTAGCGATCCGAGCTTGCTGGACCAAAGGGCGCAGTACGAGAGAGCCTGGCGTGGTCCCTATACTGTGCCCCGTGGCAGGTATCTCTGGCAATGAGTTCATAGTCCTCATCCTTGTGGCGGTGATCGTCGTCGGTCCGCAGCGCCTGCCCGAGTACACGCGCAAGCTCACCCAACTCATCCGTCAACTGCGCGTCTTTCTTGACAATGCCAAGACGCAGATCGCGGAGGAGGTCGGCCCCGAACTGGGCGACCTCAACCTCGCCGACCTCGACCCGCGCAACTACGACCCGCGCAAGATCGTGCGCGACGCCCTGGGCGAGGATCTTGACGCCATTCGCAGAGACCTGACCACCCCCATTAAAGCCGTGACTGACGCCGCTAAGGAGTCCTCGCAGGAGGCGGTGCGCTCTGTGACCGACGTGGTGCGGAAGGAGCGAACGGACACCCTGTCCAAGCGCATTGAGGGCATTGAGGACAAGGTTGAGGACAAGGCGGTGCAGGGCAGGCAGAGCACCCTCCCGGCGAACAACGAGCCCGACCCGGATGCCAAAACCCCGGAGTCTGAGAGTCAGACCGGCCCCAATGAGTCCTCGGCGCCCGACCACGTGCAAGGTCCCCAGGAGGGGGCCGCGGCTGAGATCCCCCAGGAGGGGGCCGCGGCCGGGAGCCCCCAGGGCCCCCAGGAGGGGGCCGCCGCTGAGGGCGGGCGGCTCAAGGACGGGCCCGCCGGTGCGGAGGGCGACTCCGCGGGGCGCAGTAGTGAGTCGGTGGAGGCATCCGCTGGGGATGGTGACCTTGACTCGGCCAAGGCCGCCAATGCGCCAGACGAGCCGGCCGCTGGCGGTAAGTCCGCTGATGGTGAGCCAGCTGATGCTGCTGCGGTGGCAGCGGCATCGAGTGCTGCCGCGGCGGCAGTGCCGTCAAGCCTGACCAAGGCGCCTGCGGCTTCTGACGCCGCTTTGACGCGGCCGGTGTCACCGCGCGAGATCGTGCGGGCGGCCAACGCCGCGGCCCGCACTCGCGCTGAGGCCGCAACTGTCACGGTCGACGCCTGAGATCTCAAGACGGAGACAGGACAACAACTAGGGGGCAACTGAGGGCTAGGGGCAGCACTGCGGTCCGCCTCACCCCACCGTCCACCGTGCCGGTTGGAATCCCGGCCCGACCGTCCTTCAGGACACCGGGGACACGCCCAGCTTGCGCCCCGCCAGGCCCCGTGCGCGGTGCGCCAGCCGGCCTGCCACGGTACTCAGCTCCAGGGCCGCCGGGGCGTCGGCCTCCGGCTTGCCCTGGGCGGCAACCGTGGCTGGAACGCCCGCATCCGATCCCTGGCGCAGCTTAATGTCCAAGGGAAGCTGGGCCAGCAGGGGCACCTCGTAGCCGAGCCTGCGGGACAGGGAGTCGCTAACCTCCCTCCCGCCGCCGGAGCCGAAGATCTCAATACGGGAACCATCGGGCTGCGGCATGTAGGACATGTTTTCAATGACGCCGACCACCCTCTGGTGGGTCTGGACGGCGATGAGGCCGGTGCGTTCGGCGACCTCCGCCGCCGCGGTCTGCGGGGTGGTCACCACCAGGATCTCGGCGCCGGGCAGGAGCTGGGCCACCGAGATGGTGACATCGCCCGTTCCCGGGGGCAGGTCGAGGAGAAGAACGTCGAGGTCCCCCCAGAAAACGTCGGAAAGGAACTGCTGGACAGCCCGATGCAACATGGGGCCGCGCCACACCACCGGCTGCTTGTCCTCGACGAACATGCCAATGGAGATGACCTTCACTCCGTGGGCCACCGGCGGGATGATCATGCCATCAAGCTGCGTGGGGGTGCCATGGACGCCCATCATCCGTGGAATGGAAAATCCGTAGATGTCGGCGTCGACCACACCCACGCTCAGGCCCCGAGCGGCCAATGCGGCCGCCAAGTTGGCCGTCACCGAGGACTTGCCGACCCCTCCCTTACCCGAGGTCACCGCGTAAACGCGGGTGAGGCTGCCGGGCTGGGCGAAGGGGATCGTCGGCTCGGCTGCGCCCCCGCGCAGGCGCGAGCGCAGCTCGGCGCGCTGCTCGTCGTTCATGGCGCCCATGCGCACCTCGATACCGGTGACCCCCTCGACGGCGCCCACTTCCTTGTGAACATCGCTGGAGATCGTGTCCTTCATAGGGCATCCCGGCACAGTGAGCAGAATTCCTATACGCGCCACGCCGTCGTCGGAGATCTCAATAGAGTCGACCATCCCCAGGTCGGTGATGGGGCGGCGGAGTTCGGGGTCGATGACCCGGGTCAGGGCCTGTAGGACAGCATCGCGTGTGGGGTTGGCCATGAGCCCATCCTAGAAGGTGACGCGCTCAGCGCATCGTGAGCAGTGCCTCTCTGTGATTCGGCTTGAGTACCGGTTTCATATTGCGCGTCCAGCCTAGGCTGGACGCGTTAGGTCGAGTCTCAAGTAGCTATGCGTGGATTGAGTTCTCTTATATGTCACCAGACGCACGCTCTGCCCACAATCGCATTGCCGGGATCGATGGCCTAAGGGCCATTGCCGTCGTCCTGGTCCTCGTCTACCACCTCCTGCCGGGAGCCCTGCCCGGCGGGAATGTTGGAGTGGATGCCTTCTTCGTCATCTCGGGCTTTCTCATCACCACACTCCTCGTCGCCGAATTGCGCCGCACCGGCCGGATCGCTCTGCGTCGTTTCTGGTATCGGCGTCTGCGACGCATCGTCCCCGCCCTCCTAGTCGCCATGGTCACCACGGTTTCGATCGCCGGCCTGCTGGGGGGCGATGTCCTGCTGGGCGTGCGCCGCCAGGTGCTCAGCGCTGCGACCCTGGTCTACAACTGGGTGGAAATCGCTGCCGGATCGTCCTATTTCGACCAGACTCAGCCGCTGCTGCTGACCAATGTGTGGTCCCTGGCGGTGGAGGAGCAGTTCTACATTGTGTGGCCACTGGTCATTATCACTGTGCTGACGGGTGCGCTCAGGCGCCGGCGCACCCGTTTGGCCGGCCTGCTCGCCCTGGCTCTGGCGGTCGGCTCCCTGGGATGGACCTTGTGGCTGGGCGACTACGGAGCCTCCCCGTCGCGGCTCTACATGGGCACTGACACGCACGCCTTCGGGCTCATGCTCGGTGCCGCGCTGGCGCTGTGGCACGGCCGGGCTGCTGATGGCGCCAAGGTTCCCGGGGTGGGGACAATCCAGTGGCTGGCGCGCACCATTGCGGCCTGGGTCGGTCTGGGCGGGCTTTTAGTCTGCGCCCGTGTGGGGGCTGAGGGCCTCACCCGGGTAGATCCGGCCCGGGCCACAACGACGCTGTTGGCCCTGGGCTCAGTGGCGACCGCCCTCGTGCTTCAGGGCCTCACCCCCGAGATGACCCGGGGGGCGCGCCGGGGGCACTGGCTGGTGGCGCTGCTCGACCTGCCGCCAATGAGATGGTTGGGGCTGCGCTCCTACGGACTGTACCTGTGGCACTGGCCGCTGTGGGTGCTGGCCTTCTACGGCCTGCCTCCCACTGTGGGCGGGCGTCCGGTGGCCGCCGGGGTCATGGTGATCACGGTGGCGGCGGCTGAGGCCTCATACAGGTTCCTTGAGACCCCCATCCGCCGTCAGGGCATGCTGGCGTGGCTCCGCTCGGTGGTGGGCGTGGGCCTGCGTGCGCGCGCCACTGCCGCCTGCGGCGTCACCTCCGCCCTCTTGCTAATGGCCTTCGCTTTGAGTGTGCAACCCACGGTTTCCAGTGCGCAGGCGGCCATTGAGGCTGGGCAGCAGGCGTTGAGCGCTGCGGCGGTCCAATCGTCCGCGCCGTCGCCAACGCCCGGCGACGCCCCGGCGGCGCCAGAGCCCGGGTCCGCCCAGGAGGCCCCTCCGGCGCCGGAGCCCGTGACCGGGGATCAGGTGGCGATCGCCGGGGACTCGGTGTCCTTGGCCTCCGCGGCGCCCTTGGGCGAGATATTGCCGGGCGCGGTGATTGACGCCGAGGTGTCCCGCTCAATGTATGCGGGCTTGGCCACCGTCCAGGCTCTTGACGCCCAGGTGGGTGCCCGCCCCTACGTGGTCGTGGCTATGGCCACCAACGGGACCGTGGACACGGCACAGCTTCAGGAGATCCTGGATTACCTCGGCCCCGACCGGCGCCTGGTGCTCGTCACCGGCTTCGGTCCAGAGCGCGCCACCTGGATCCCTCCAGCCAACCAGACGGTGCGGGACTTCGCGGCCGCCAACCCGGACAGGGTTGCGGTGGCCGGATGGGACGAGGCGATCGGGGGGCACCCGGAGATGCTGGCCGAGGACTTAATCCACCCCTCTGGTGAGGGCGGGGCGGTTTACGCCGACATTGTCTACCAGGCCCTCCAGAGCCTGGTGCGCTGAACAGACACCAGATGGGTTTCCGCCGCCGACCCCGGGCGAGGGCTCGCGCCGCGCCAGGGTCTGGTGCTGGCGGGCTTGAGTGCTCAGTCCTGAGAACGAGGGCCGTCAGCCGTGTTGACCGCCGTGGCCGGCCGGTTCCTCTTGGTCGGAGGCGTCGTCCTCGCCCAGTTCGGAGATCTCCTCACGAGTCAACCGCTCCTCGGCCAGGATTTCACTGAGCATGTCCCGCAGTTCGCCGCGCACGAAGTCACGGGTGGCGACGTCGTTCATGGCCAGGCGCAGGGAGGCGATCTCCCGGGTGAGGAATTCGGTGTCCTCCAGGTTGCGCTCGGCGCGCTGCCGATCCTGCTCGGCGGTGACCCGGTCGCGGTCGTCCTGACGGTTCTGCGCCAGCAGGATCAAGGGCGCGGAGTAGGAGGCCTGGAGTGAGAGCATGAGGGTCAGGGCGGTAAAACCCAGCTCGGCCTTGTCGAAGCGCAGTGACTCAGGACCCCAGGAGTTCCACACCATCCACAGGGCCACGAAAACCGTTAGCCAGATGAGGAAGGTCGGGGTACCCGAGAAACGGGCGATTGCCTCGGAGGCCCGGCCGGCGGCATCGGAGCGCCCAGAGGAACGCTGCCAGGGCCAGCGTGGGCGGTTGGCCCTCTCCAGAGGGGTGTCCAGCGAGTCAGCCATTGGCGTTCCTCTCAATCATCTCGTCCGTGACGGCCTCGTCGGCCTCCCGCCAGTCGTCGGGCATGAGGTGATCCAGGACGTCGTCGACGCTCACCGCCCCCAGCAGTCGCCCGGCGTCATCCAGGACCGCCAGTGCGGTGAGGTTATAGGTGGCCAGGAGGCGGGTGACCGTGCCAATGGAGTCCTCGGCGTGGACGGTCTCCACGTCCCGGTCCAGAACGGAGCCGAGCATGCGTTGGGGGCGTTCTCGCAGGGCGCGCTGCAGGTGCACCACGCCCAGGTACTTGCCGGTGGGGGTCTCCAGTGGAGGACGCACCACGAAGGCCACTGCGGCCAGCGCCGGGGTGATCTCGGCCTTGCGGGCCTGGGCCAGGAAGGTGGCCACGGTGGACTCCGGGGGCAAAATGATGGGCTCGGTAGTCATGAGGCCACCGGCCGTGTAGTCGTCGTAGGCCATGAGGCGACGCACGTCCTCAGCCTCTTCGGGCTCCATGAGGGCCAGGAGCTCGGTGGCCTTGGGTTTGGGGAGTTCGGAGACGAGGTCCGCAGCGTCGTCGGGTTGCATGGCGTCCAGGACGTCGGCGGCGCGGGCGGACTCCAGGGCGGAGAGCATGGCGACGGCGTCTTCATCGCCGAGCTCTTCCAGGGCGTCAGCCAGGCGCTCATCGGAGAGCTCGCCGGCCACCTCCAGGCGGCGCGCCTGCGGCAGGTCCCGCAGGACGTCGGCGAGGTCTGCGGGCTTGAGGTTCTCCAAGGTCGCCAGCAATGCCGTCGCCCCCTGCTGATCCGCGCTGCCGGCCAGGCCGGTGACCTCGTCGGGGGCGACGGTCAGGGTGTCGCCACGGCGCAGCCCCAGCGGCCCCGAGGAGGAGCGCTGGACGTATAGGCGGGTGACTTTCCAGTCCATGCCCCGGTCGCGCTCAATGGCCACGTCGCGCACGGTGACATTGCCCGAGCCGTCCTTAAGGGTGACCACGCGGTCCAAGAGCTCGCCAATGACAAGGGTCTCGACGTGACGCTGCTCAAAGCGGCGTATGTTGACCAGGCCGGTGGTGATGACCGCGCCGGGCTCAATGGCTGTGACTCGCGACAGGGGCAGGAACACCCGACGGCGCCCGGGCACTTCAATGACCAGCCCCACCGCGCGGGGGGCGCCACGCATTTGGAGCAGAACAATGACGTCATGCACCTTGCCGACCGGGTCCCCCAGCGGGTCGAAAACGGTGGTGCCGACGAGGCGGGCAACGAAGACCCGGCTGGTAGTGCGCGTCCTGGTGTTCTCCACGTCCCCAGACTATGCGCCCTGGGCGTGATCGTCCGTGGGGCGCCACCAGCGCCACCCGAGCGTGGGACCATGAGGGCATGAGTGACCCGTTGAGCCCGTATCCCGCGCGATCTCGGCCCACGGGCATGGGGCGTGAGGGCCTTATGCCGGTTGGGGAGGAGGTTGCCTCATTCGCCACCTACCCCGAGGCGCAAAGAGCCGTGGATTCCCTATCCGATGACGGTTTCCCCGTGCAGCACCTGGCCATCATCGGCACCGACCTGCGTCAGGTCGAACGCATTACGGGCCGCAAGACCTGGGGGCGGGTGCTGCTGTCCGGGGCCGCCTCCGGGCTGTGGATCGGCCTGTTCTTCGCCGCCATGATGGCTCTGGTGGGCGCAGGGGCCGGTAAGGGGGCATTGGTCATGGCGGTGCTCATGGGGGTGCTGTGGGGAACCTTCTTCCAGGCGACCGGCTACGCCTTGTCCCGGGGCAGGAGAGACTTCACTTCCGTCAGTCAGGTGGTTGCCGCCCGCTACTCGATCATCGCCCAGGCCCACGCCTCCTCGGCCGCCCAGGCATTGGCCCGCTTTCCCGGCAATCTCACGCGCGGGGGCCAGGCGGCGGTGCGCGCCCGGGAGCGGCGCCGGGAGCGCTCCCAGGAGGGGCCCACGGCCTTCGGCTCGCGCCCCGATGAGCAACCCCGCTTCGGGGTGCGTCTGCCCGAAGGGGTTGACCCCGCCCAGTACGTCGGTCAGCACACCCCTGGCCCCACCGCATCTCCTCAGCCGGCCACCCCCGGAGCCACCGGGCCCACGACTGCCCCTGAGGCGCCCGAGTCCACCACGGGGGTGCCGGGGCCCGCCGCATCCCCACCGAGGCGCCCCGAGGAGCCAACCGCAGGCGGTGCGGCCGCTCCCACCCCGCCCCAGGACGAGACGGGGGAGGGTGCGCTCCCGCAGCCAGCGCCGTCGTCCCCTGCGCAGGGACATGGTGCCGTCGGGCAGGACGACGACCCTTACCCGCACCCCGCCCGCAGACGCCGGGACGAGGACGAGGAACCGAGATGAGCATCCCCGTTGGCTTGGCGACTTCCTCGGCCTACCCGGGCAGCGCCGTCGACGCTTTTGAGATGTCGGCGGCACTGGGTTACGACGGCGTTGAGGTCATGGTGTGGAGCGAGAAAATCACTCAGGACGTGCGCGTTCTGGGCGCACTGTCCTCCGACCTGGGTCAGCCCGTGCTGTCCATCCACGCACCCACTCTGCTGCTGACCCGCGGCGTCTTCGGCACCGAGCCCTGGGACAAGGTCGACCGTTCCATAGAGATGGCCCAGGCTCTGGGGGCGCCCACCGTGGTGCTCCACCCGCCCTTCTTCTGGCAGAAGCGCTACGCCCGCACCTTCGTGGCCGGCGTTGCCCGCCGCGAGGCCACGACCGGCGTGCACCTGGCGGTGGAGAACATGTTCACCTGGCGCCCGCGCACCGCCTACTCCACGCGCGACTTCCAGGCCTACTCGCCCACGTGGGACCCGGTGGGCCAGGGCTACCGCTCGGTGACCCTCGACATTTCCCACGCGGCGACCTCCGGGTCCGACGCCCTGGCCATGGCCCGCTCCCTGGGGCCGACGCTGCGGCATCTGCACCTGACCGACGGTGTTGTGGGCCCCCTGGACGACCACCTTCTGCCCGGCCAGGGCGACCAGGACTGCGCCGGGGTGCTCTCCTACTTGGCCGCCACGGGGTTCGAGGCTCGTGGCGGTCAGGTCGTGGTCGAGGTCAATACGCGCACCATGAGTGACGCTGAGCGGCGTGAGGGCCTGGCCAGCGCCCTGGCCTTCGCCCGCGAGCACCTGGAGGGCGCGGGCGGGCAGGTCTACGTCCCCGAGCCCACCCGCAAGCGCTACCGCAAGGGCATCTGAGCGATCTCACCCACGGCCACCCCTCAGGGGGGCTGGGGTGTGATCGATCGGGCCGGTGGTGGCTGCTGGAGCAGCGCTCCGTTCAGGTGCAGACGGTCTCGTGCTCGCGGTGAGAGGCCGGTTCGAGCTGGAAGGTGGCGTGCTCAATACGGACCGGGAAGTGCTCGGCCACGCACTTGTGCAGGCGGTCGAGGATCTGCTCGGTGTGGCCGTCGCGCAGGCATTCGTCGCGCACTGTCACATGTGCCGTGAGCACCGGTAGCCCCGAGGCCACCGTCCAGGCGTGCAGATCGTGAACCTCTTCGACGTGGTCCAGGTCCAGGATGTGGGCGCGCACTTGCTGAAGATCCAGGTCCTCAGGGGTGAAATCCATGAGCACCCGGCCCGCGGCCCGCAGCAGTGCGACGGCGCGTGGCACAATCAGCGCGGCAATGAGCAGTGAGACGACGGCGTCGGCCTGCATCCAGCCGGTGGTGGCGACGACCCCGGCGGCGACGAGCACGCCGACACTGCCCAGGGCGTCGTTGAGGACCTCCAAGAAGGCGGCGCGCATATTGAGGCTTTCGCTTCGCCCGCCAGCGAGGATCAGCAGCGCAGCAGCATTGGCGAGTAGACCGATGACGCCCATGACGAGCATTCCCTCGGCCTCGACGGGAGTGGGGACAATGAGGTTGTGCACGGCGCGCGCCGCCACCACCACGCCCACGACGCCCAGTGTTCCCGCCTGGAGTGCGGCGCCAATGACCTCGGCGCGGCGCAGCCCCCAGGTGCGCTGAGGTGTCGCCGGGCGCTGGCTGAGCTGAGCGGCGGCGAGCGCCATAATGAGGCCGGCGACATCAGTGATCATGTGGCCCGCGTCCGCCAGGAGGGCCAGCGACCCCGTCAACAGGGCGGTGACGACCTCGGCGATGAAGACGCCGGCCGTCAGGGTGAGGGCGGCGGCCAAACGGGTGGTTGAGGCGCCCCGACCGTGACTGTGGCTGTGCTCGTGCGACCCGTGATGCTTCTGCGGTCCATGGGGGGACGGTTCGGTGCTCACAGTGACTCCTGTGACTCCCGCTGCCCGGGTACCTGAGCGTCCCCGGCTTCGGCGGCGGCGTTCACCAGGGCGCTGGCCGCCTCCAGAAGGTGGTCCAGGGCCGCGGCGTGCTCCAGGCGGTTGACGCTGGCGCGCCCGTGGGAGTGGGTGGATACCAGACCGGCGCTGCGCAGAATCGCCAGGTGCTGGGAGACGGTGGACTGCGCCAGACCCAGGTGCTCGGTGAGCTCGACAACCCGGTGCTCGCCACCGTGGAGGTGACGCAGGATCGCCAGTCGGGTTGGGTCGCCCAGGACGTCCATGAGGGCGGCTAGTGTGGAGGCGTTGGCTAAGGCGTCATGGTCATCAGGGCGGTCTTCAGGAAGGAGGCCATGAATCATCGTCATGAAACGATAATAGCGTTGGTAGGGGATGTGCTGTCAATGGTGTGGGCAACAGCCAGTGCCAGGCGGGCCGATGCGGCCGGCATGCGGCACCTGGCACTCCAATGCGCGGCGCCCCTGAATGCGCAGCGCCCCTGGCATCAGAGGGCTCTGAAGAGGGCTCTGATGCCAGGGGCGCCGCGCTGCCAAGACTTAGTCGTGGGCGATAAGTCCGCTCACCCACGCCTCCACCTCATCGGCGGTGCGGGGGAAGGCGGCAGTCAAGTACTCCACCCGGCCGTCCTCGCGCACCACCACGTCGTCCTCAATGCGCACGCCAATGCCGCGCAGCTCCTCAGGAGCCTTGAGGTCGTCGGCGCGGAAGTACAGGCCGGGTTCGATGGTGAAGACCATGCCAGGCTCCAGCAGGGCGTCCATGGCCATTTCACGGCGCGCCTGAGCGCAGTCATGCACATCCAGACCCAGGTGGTGGCTGGTTCCATGCACCATCCAACGGCGGTGGTATTGGCCGGTGGGCGCCAGCGAGTCCGCAGCGGTGACGCCCTCGGGCAGCAGCCCCCACTCTTCCAGGCGGGCGGCAATGACCTCCATCGCAGCAGTGTGCACGTCCTTGAAACAGCAACCCGGCTCATTGGCCCTGGCGAAGGCGGCATCCGCAGCCGCCAGGACAGCTTCGTAGACCCGGCGCTGCGGGGGGCTGAAGCGCCCATCCACCGGGATCGTACGGGTCACGTCCGCGGTGTAGAGAGAGTCGACCTCCACGCCGGCGTCCACCAGCACAAGGTCGCCAGGGCGCACAGCGCCGTCGTTATTAATCCAGTGCAGGGTGTTGGCGTGGTTACCAGCGGCGGCAATGGTGTCATAGCCCAGGCCGTTGCCCTCCTCGCGGGCGTGCGCCCCGAAGGCCCCCTCCAGCACCCGCTCACCGCGCCAATGGCCGGTGGCCCGCGGAATGGAACGGATAAGCTCTTCGAAACCGGCCTTGGTGGCGTCCACCGCCGCCTGCATCTGCTCGACCTCGTAGGGGTCCTTGCGCAGGCGCAACTCGCTGGCCGCCTCGGCCAGACGATCGTCGACCCGCCTGGCCTCCTGCCCGGCCGCCAAACCCGCCGCCTGACGGACCTGGTCAACCTGAGCGGTAACGGCCTGATCGGCCTCGGCGATGACGCGCAGCTGCACGCCGTCAACCCCAGCGTCCTTGGCCAGGGCGTCCCCGAAGGAGTCGATGTGCGCGCAGCGAATCCCGGTGAGGGCCTCGACCTCCTCAATGGAGGGGCGGACCCCAACCCACAGCTCGCCATAGCGAGTATCGGCGTAGAACTCTCTGCTTGAGCGCGAGGCGCGGGGGCGGAAGTATATGACCGCCTCATGGGTGGCGACCCCTTCAGCCACCTCCTGCCCGGGTGCGGTTAAGGGCTCCAGGACGAGCACGGCGTCGGGCTCGAAGTCAGTGCCGGTGCCGGCCAGGTGTGCGAAAGCCGAGTGCGGGCGGAAGCGATAGTCGCAGTCGTTGTTGCGCACGCGCAACGGGCCGGCCGGCACCACCAGGCGTTCACCGGGGAAAAGGGCCCCCAGTGCTTCGCGGCGCTTGGCGGCCCAGGGAGCCGACTCCAGCAGCGCAGGCGGCTCGGCTGGGCGCGGCCCCCAGCCTGCGCCCATGAAATCGCGGAAGGCCTGGTTCGAGGGCTGCCGAGAGCGGTTGGAGCCGCGTTCGGCCAGGGACTGGTCGGCCTGGTCGGCGCTGACCTGGTCGATGGAAGTGCGGGTTGCGGCGTCGGAGCCGCTGGGGGAGTTGGTCTCGGTCATCATGGCCCCATGGTGGCACCTGCGTGGGCCGACAACGCAACCGGGGGAGGAGAAGACACCGGTGACGGCTCCCAGGATCAGGCCGGGGCCGACAATGCGACTGGGCGGAGAAGACTCCTGCCCCAGGGCCCAGTGAGGGCCGCCAACTGGGTGCTCAGGGCTGAGGGGCGTCGTCGTCGGCGGGGAAGCGCACACCTACCTGGCGGCGAGCCTGGGAAAGCACCTCAATGGCCGTCACCGAACTCTCCACGGGGTGCAGCCCGCACTCGCGGGCGCCGGAGCGCACGAGCTCGCAGAAGGCGGCCAGCTCATAGACCTGGGCGGGGCCGGTGCGCTCCACTGAAAGATCCTCGGGGGCCTGCGGGTCGGCGCCACCGGTGCGCTGACGAGGCCCGTGCAAGGTGATGCGCCGTGGCCACTGGCAGTCGTCCATGACCAGCACGTGGTGCTCGCCGGCTACCTGGCAGTCCAGGCCCGTGGAGGAGGCCTTGGAGTGCATGCAGACCACCTCCGGCCCGTCGTCATAGCCCAGGACAATAGTCCCCATGGCGTCGACCCCCGAGTCCAGGAGAACGCCCGTGGCGGTGACCCGGTCCGGTGTACCGAAAAGGTGGATCGCCATGCTCACCGGGTAGATGCCCAGATCCATAAGGGAGCCGCCGGCCATGGCCGGGTCGAAGGCGCCGGGCAGAGACCCCGCCTTGTAGGCGTCCATGCGCGAGGAGTACTGCTCCTTGACGAAGACGGCCCGCCTAACCTCACCCAGGCGAGCCAGGTTCTCACGGATCACCGCTGTCCCCGGCTCGAACGCAGGTAGCCAGCCCTCCACGAGGAGCCGGTCGGCGCGGAGGGCCTCGGCCGCCATGTCGCGGGCCTGAGCCGGAGTGACGGCGAAGGGTTTCTCCACCAGAACATGCCGCCCCGCACGCAGGGCGGCAATGGTGTGCTCAGCGTGCAGGTGGTTGGGGGAGCCGACATAGACGGCGTCGACCGCGTTTTCGCCCTGGGCGGCGAGCATCTCCTCCAGACTCGCCCAACTGGCGGAGACCTTGTGCTCGGCGGCGAAGGCGGCGGCACGTTCCGGGCGGGCCGAGGTGACCCCCACAATGCGAGCGTCGGGAACGGCATCCACGGCCTGGGCGAACCAGTTGGCAATGAACCCGGCGCCAATGACGCCGAAGCGGACGGGGCGGGGGTCGGGCGACGGCGTTGTGGTCCCGGAGGTGCTCATGGGTCGAGGTTACCGGTCGCTGCTCTGCGGCGTGCCGCCTCGCCAGGTGGCGTGCCCACCTCCGAGGCGACGGCCCCGGGTGCAGCCCTCACGAACCGGCGAACCAGCCGGGGCGGCAAAGTCAGCCGTAGGGCGTCATGCTGCGCCGCCAGTGCCCCCAGTCCCTACACTGTCAGCCGTGCGCATTGACCCCCACACCCACTCCACCTGCTCTGACGGCACCGACACCCCCGCCGAGCTCATGGCCGCAGCCGCCGCGGCGCACCTGGACGTCCTGGGCCTGACCGACCACGACACCGTCATCGGGTGGGAGCAGGCCGAGGCGGCCGTGCCCGCCACGGGTGTGACCCTTCTGCGCGGCACCGAGATCTCCTGCTCCGCCGACGGCGTCACCCTCCACCTGCTGGGCTACCTCTTCCGACCCGATGACATTGCACTCCAGGAGGCCTTCGCCAGGGCCCGTGACTCGCGCGGCACCCGCGCCCAGCGCATGGTCGAGCTCCTGAGCCAGGACTACCCCATTACCTGGCAGGACGTGTGTGAACAGGCGGCCGGGGCCGTCACCATTGGACGCCCCCACATTGCCGACGCCCTTGTCGCGGCGGGGGCCTTCGCCGACCGCACAGCCGCCTTCGCCGGGCCCCTGGCCACCGACAGCCCCTACTACGTGCGCCACTGGTCCCTGGACCCGGTGCGCGCCTGCGAGCTTGTGCGCGCTGCCGGCGGCGTGCCCGTGGCTGCGCATCCGCGCGCCAGCCGCCGGCAGCGCCGGCTGGTGCCCGACGAGGTCTTCGCCGCTATGGCCGAGGCCGGGCTCGCCGCACTCGAGGTCGATCATCGCGACCACACCGAGGCTGACCGCGCTGCGGCCCGGGAACTTGCCCTCCGCCTGGGGCTGGGACAGTCAGGGGCATCGGACTACCACGGCACCGGCAAGCCCAACCGTCTGGGGGAGAACCTCATGAACCGGGCCCTGCTGGAGCGGATTGTTGACGAGGGCGCCCTGCCCCTGATCGAGGCATGAGGCGTAAAGGAGGCTACGACGATGGATAACGTCTTGGACCCCGTCCTTTTCGCCACCACGTTGGCTACGCTCCTGGTCATCCAGGATCCGGCCGGCGCCATCCCCATCTTCCTGTCACTTACCAGCCGGCAGACGCCCCAGGAGCGTCGCGCCTCCGCGCGCCAGGCCACAGCCGTGTCCTTCGGCGTCATCACCGTCTTCGCGGTCTTCGGGCGCTACATCCTGCAGTTCCTGGGGATCTCGGTGCCCGCACTCCAACTCTCCGGCGGGTTGCTGCTCCTCATGGTGGCCATTGAGTTGTTGACCGGTAAGACTGACGAGAGTCCCGACCCCGACGCCGTGCGCGTCAATGTGGCCCTGGTGCCGTTGGGGACGCCCCTGCTGGCCGGCCCCGGCGCGATCGTGGCCGCCATGGTGGCCGTGGAGTCCTCTGGTGGGGCCTTCTCCGGGTGGATTGCCGTGGGGGCGGCTGTGCTTGTGGCGCATCTGGTGATTTGGCTGACGCTGCGCTTCTCCATGGTCCTCAACCGGCTCCTGCGCGACTCCGGTATTACGCTGCTGACCCGGATCGCCGGTCTGCTGCTGGCGGCGATTGCCGTGCAGATGGTGGCCGACGCCGTCTTCGCCTTCATTGCTCAAGAGCTGTGAGGCCGGGCGCCGGCTTCCCCTTCGAAGCAAAAGACCAAGACCGCGCCAGACCGGCCAGAGGGGGCGAAAGGGAGAGATGGGGGTGTTGCCCCGGTCGGCGGGCGGCGCTCAGTCTTGACGGTCCCGGCGCGGCACCTCCTTGCCGCCCCGTGTGCGTTTGCGCTTGCGCTTGCGCCGCTCGCCGCGCTGGGTCTTGGTGACTGGGTTGCTTTCGCTCGAAGTTGAGCTAGACCGGCCCCGTCCACGGCCAGAGCCCGCTCGCCTTGAACCGCTGCGTCTACGACCCGCCCGATCCTCGCGGCCGCGCTCACGGCGTCCCGTCTCGCCCAAATCCTCAATCTCCTCGGCGTCCAGGCCCGCCAGCGTCTGCTTGTCCTTGGGGAGCCGGCCGGTGACCCCTTCAGGGATCGACAGGTCCGTGAAAAGGTGCTCGCTGGTGTGGTAGGTCTCCACCGGCTCCTCGATAGAAAGGCCCAGGGCCCGGGCGATGAGCCGCCAGCGCGGTAGGTCGTCCCAGTCCACGAAGGTCACGGCCGTCCCGGAGTTCCCGGCGCGCCCTGTGCGCCCAATGCGGTGGACGTAGATCTTCTCGTCCTCGGGGCACTGGTAGTTGATGACATGGGTGACATCGTCGACGTCAATGCCTCGCGCGGCTACATCGGTGGCCACCAACACGTCCACCTTGCCGTTGCGGAAGGCCCGCAGGGCCTGCTCCCTGGCTCCTTGCCCCAGGTCGCCATGGAGGGCGCCGGTGGCGAAACCACGCGCACCGAGGTCCTCGGCCACGCGGGCAGCGGTGCGCTTGGTGCGGGCGAAAATAATGGTGCGACCGCGGCCGCGGGCTTGCAGAATGCGCGAGAGGACCTCAACCTTGTTCAGTGCATGCGTGCGGTAGACGACTTGTTGAACGGTTTTGACGGTCATGCCCTCATCACCCGGGTCTTGGGCGCGAATATGAGTGGGCTGGGTCATGTAGCGGCGCGCCAAGGAGACAACGGCCCCGGGCATGGTGGCGCTGAAGAGCATGGTTTGACGGTCAGTGCGGGTGCGGGCCAGAATCTTCTCCACGTCGGGCAGGAACCCCAGGTCGAGCATTTCGTCGGCTTCGTCAAGGACCACTGTGGTCACATGGGTCAGATCCAGGACGCGGCGGTCCATGAGGTCGATCAGGCGCCCGGGCGTGCCCACCACGACTTCGGCGCCTTTCTCCAGGGCTTCGATTTGCGGCTCGTAGGCGCGCCCGCCGTAGACCTGCACAATACGCACGGTCCGGTTAGCCGCTGCGGTGGACAACTCCTCGGCGACCTGTTTGGCCAGTTCGCGGGTAGGTAGGACCACCAGGCCTTGCGGGCTGCCGGCGGCCGGGTCCTCGTCCCATCCCTCTTCCCCGGGGCCGAGGGTGTCCATGAGCAAAGGGATGCCGAATCCCAGGGTCTTGCCAGTGCCCGTCTTGGCCTGGCCAATAATGTCCTGGCCTTTGAGGGCCACTGGCAGGGTCAGGGCCTGGATGGGGAAGGGGTGAGTAATGCCTTTGGCGGCCAGGGCCGCGCAGATCTCCTCCTCCACGTCGAAGTCCGCGAAGGTCTTCTGGGCCAGGTCGGCGACAGCGCCCTCGTCGGTGATGTCCGGGGTGGCCTCGTCCAGGATCGGGGCGTGAGCGCCGGCCGTTTCCATAATGCCGGAGGAGGTGGTTTGGTCGCGTGTGGAGTCCTGCGCTGGGGCGCTTTCGTTCTCGTCGATCACGAGCTTCCTTCAGTCGATCTGACCGTGCGCGCCGCAGGGCGGTGGCGCTATGGCGCCGCGGCATCCCAGGCGCTGCAATCGGCGGCGCGGTGCGGTGCAGTCACGGGAGGCAGCCGATCGTGATTCGTGCTCCGCTCCAGGCCGAGATGGCAGGCGGGGCCAGGCTGCTGGACGACCGGTCAACCATGGACTTCCACAGGGTAGCGGCTAGGTTGTTCCCACGTCTGGTTTGGGGCGGAATATTCGGCAATCCCGTGGGGGAACTCACGCGTACGAACAGTGTGTGGCCGGGTCCGGGAGGGCCTGGAGCGCAGCAGATGCGGCAGTTTCGGCTGCGGTGTGCTGCGCCGGCGCCGCCATGGTGAGGGGTTTAGGGTGCGCCTCAAGGTTGAAGCCGGGAGGCGGTAGTGCCCAAAAACCAGAGAGGCGTGGTTCCATGCCCGCCGCGGGTGCGGCCTAGGCTGGTGCCATGACTGTGTCGCCCCCTCCTCCCGCCCTGGTCCCCGACGGTGGGCCTCCCGCCCGACACCTCCAGGCCGTGCTGGGCCTGGTCGGCTACACCTGCACCGTGGCCTGCACCCGCTACGCCAAGGACGCCGACAAGGCGCCCGCCATGATTCCCCGGGTGGAATTGCTGCGCATGAGCGCAGAGCAGGTCACCTCCTTCGAGCGCGTCCACGAGTTGGCGGGGGCGCATGGCGTGGACCTCTATGAGGCATCCGAGGGCTTCGTGGGGGCCTTGGGCGACTTCGACGCGCGTCTGCGCCCCAGGGACTGGCCCGAGCGCCTGGTCAAGACCTATCTGGCCTTTGGAATGCTCGTGGACTTCTCAATGGCCCTGACCCACGGGCTACCCCGTCAACTCGGCACCCAGTTGCTGGACATCCTGGGCGCCGACCGCTACGGGTCCTTTGCAGCGGACGAGATCATGGCTGGTATTGACAGCGACTCCCAACTGGCCGGTCGCCTAGGGCTGTGGGCCCGGCGTGTTACCGGTGAGGAAATTGGCACCCTGCAACGAATGATGGCCCGCTTCCCCGAGCTGCACGACGGCGGAACCGAGGTAGAGCAGCTGCACGCGGTCCTCTCTCAGGGGGCGGTTTCCCGTATGCGCGGCTTGGGCCTGCGGGCCTGAGCCCCGCTGAGAGTCGGAGTCGCAGAGCCTCACCCCTTCTCATGGCAGGTTGGCGCCGGGCCAGGAGGGCGATATGGAGTCGGGCCTCGCACGTCCTGAGGGTGCGTCTCTTAGTGTGGTGGTAATTTCTGTGGGGTCTTGGTCGGTGGGGAGTGCTGGGTGGGCATTGTGGGGATCCGAGTTCTTCGACCAAGATTCACAAGGAGTGTTCCCACGATGCCCAGGAACCAGTCTGCCGTGTCAGCTCTGATCGGGGAAGTCCTCGCCGATCCTGATCTGGTCCACGATGACGTCTTTAGGCGCATGCTGCAGGCCGGGCTGCAGGACCTGATCGATGCCGAGGCGGCCGCGGTCATCGGCGCTGAGCGCTACGAGCGCACTAGCGGGCGTATCACCAGGCGCAACGGCAAGCGCGCCAAGACGGTGGCCGCCACTGCCGGCGAGGTCGAGCTGGCCATCCCCAAGCTCCGCCAGGGGTCGTTTTTCCCCAGCCTGCTCAACCCGCGCAGGAGGGTCGGTCCTGTACGCCGTGATCTGCTCGGCGTGGATTGAGGGAGTCTCCACCCGCAAGGTCGATGAGCTGGTGCGGGCCCTGGGGTGCGAGTCGGGGATCTCGCGCTCGAGCGTGTCGCGCATCTGCCAGGACATCGACCAGGGTGTGGGCCAATTCCTGTCCCGGCCCCTGGACCACTCCTGGTTCCCCTACCTGTTCGTGGACGCCACCTACCTCGATGTGCGCATGGGCCACCGGGTGGTCTGCCAGGCCCTGGTAGTGGCCACCGGCGTGTCAGCCCTGGGCCGGCGCGAGATCCTGGGCATGGCCATCGGGGACGCCGAGACCACCGACTTTTGGACCGAGTTCCTGCGGTCTTTGCGCCAGCGGGGTCTGAGGGTCGCCAGCACCACCGATCCCCTGGGCGTGGCACTGGTGACCAGCGATGCCCACGCGGGCCTCAAGGCCGCGATCAAGGCTATCGGGCCCGGGGCGGCCTGGCAGCGCTGCCGGGTCCACTTCGCCCGCAACGTCACTCAGCACCTGGGCTCGGCTCACTCCAAGCCCGTCAATGCGCTGATCTCTACCATCTTCGCCCAGACCAGCCACGAAGCCGTCACCGCCCAGTACAAGCAGGTCATCGACTCCCTGCAGCCCTCGCTGCCAGCCATCGCCCAGATGCTTTAAGACGCCCAGCCAGACCTGACCGCCTTCGCCGCCATGCCCCGCGAGCACTGGCCCAAGATCTGGTCCAACAACCCGATCGAGCGCCTGGGCCGAGAGATCAAGCGCCGCGCCGACGTCGTCCAGATCTTCCCCAACCGCGACAGCGTCACCCGCCTGATCGGCTCCGTCCTCCAGGAGCAGCACGAGGAATGGCAGTACGGCGAGCGCCGCTACCTCTCCCAGACCTCACTCCAGCGACTGACCCACACCCTGACCCACACCACCCCCGACAACCACCCCCTGATGACCATCACCACCTAACACAAAAAACACCACACCAAAAGACTTGACCCATCCTGATGCCCTCATCACTCATCCGGCCGGTGTTGGCTCAGCGCCTGCTGGGCCTCGCCGGTGTGAGGGCACCCGATTCAGCCCCGCAGCGAGTGCTGCGGGGCTTTCTTGTTTGAGGGGAGGTGCGCGCATGCGCACCATGTGCGTTCTGCGCGGAGCACCCGGCTCGGGTAAGACCACCCAGAGCCGTCAGCACGGCTTGGCCGACGGATCATTCCCGCGCGAGCGGGGATGACCCGATGTATCGGGTGGGTACCACGTCGACCCTGCGGGAGCAGGGATAGCAGTGGCGGGGGGCCCCCGGGGGGGGGGGGCGCCCCCC